>CACZYC010000005.1 GCA_902785365.1 uncultured Ruminococcus sp.
TACTTCTTTCTACGGTAGTGTTTTGTTGCAAATTCATTATACCATATTTTGAAGTTACTTCTCTTTTTTATTGGTTCATATCATTTTAACACATACAATCAACCAAAAATCTTTTCGGTGGTTCTGCCGTCCATAGTCGTACGGTAAAGAGTTCCGCCAGAATAAGCTAAATAATCAGCATTATAGTAAATCCACTTGTCCCCGAAGATATAGACTTCCTCTACCCCGCTTTTAACAACGTTACAAACTTTGCCTGTATCAACATCAACAACATCTAAGCCATTATCAGTGTTAAGAAGATAAATCTTATTCTTATATACGTTCACGTAATCATTGGGGTTTCTTCCGCTGCTTTTATAATCGCACGAGTAAACAACCTTACAATTATCCGTTATATTATAAATAATCTGTTTTTCTTCATCGCCGCAGTTAAGCATTATTTTATCCTCGACAATGAATACATTGTTGATGTAATCAAGCAAGCTCTCAGCATCTCCATAGTCAAGAGTAAGTTTTTTGTTAAGAACATATTTTTTGGTTTTGAAATTGTACTTCTTAATATGCTCATCCTTACTGACGTAAGTTATATAGTTGTCCTTGATATAGAGCAGCTTTTCATCACGCTCGGCTATATCTTCGAGATTATCAAACACAAGCTTTGTAATAACAGCGTCGTCGGACACAAAGATTTTTTCGTCAGAAAAAATATACATTCTGCCGTCAATAATAACAAACGTCCGATATTTGTTCTGTTCAGCGTCTTTCAGGTTAATAAAGCCTTCCTGTGAACCAGTATCGGGATTGAATCGGTGAATAGAACCAGTCACCGTAATCTCATCCATTAAAAGATTACCTTTATAAGGCTCGAAGCTGTTAAGATGAGGGTTATTTATTGACGGACCGTTCCACTGAACACGCCGACTCCCTGAACTGTCAATTTCATAAGTACCGTACTGGTATTCAGAATCGCCGCCAAAAAAGTTATAATAAAGCTTGTCGTTCAGCATAACGAGCTCGCCTGATGATAGATTAGCGTTGTTATACGAGTTGTCGGAAATTTGCTCGTCAACCGTAAATTTTCCAGTTGGAACAACATTACATCTGATAGCGAAGCCAATAGCTATTACAGCTATGATTATCGCAATAACGCTCATCACGGTTATAACAGTCGCGATACACCCGCGTTTCATAGCAACACCGCCTTATTATCTCTTTTTACGTATTACGGAGCCCGCTGGGATGGGTTTGTCCGTGAGCATTGTGAGCTTCTCCATAGCGTGGGGCGCGGACTCAACCTCTTCCCCATTTTCGTTAATGAGTTTTAGGCATTTCGCATTAAACGGTATTCCGCTCGGCGGGAGTATATCGAGTGTATTGCCGACAAGGAATTTGTTGCGCTGTGTGATATTCGCATTTTCTCCGTCTGAACTCTCACAGAACGCGACAACGTCATAATGGCGGATATAGCCGCCGTTGTCGGTGACTTGTCCCGGCTCAGTGCCGAAGTAAAAGCCCGTGTTGTACTCGCGGTGGCTGATTTTCTCAGTTTCTTCCTTAATCCAGTCGGGGAGCTTAAAGCTGTCGGGGTTCTTCATAAACTCGTCAACAGCGTGACGGTAGGCGTTTGTAATAACCGCTACATAGTAACTTGACTTGGCTCTGCCCTCTATCTTAAAACTTGATATGCCCGCTTTGACAAGCTCGGGAATATGCTCAATCATACAGAGGTCACGGGAGTTATAAAGGAACGTGCCCTGTTCGTTCTCCTCAACAGGGAAAAACTGACCCTCGCGGTTCTCCTCAAACAAGTGATACTTCCACCTGCACGGCTGAGCGCAGTCGCCACGGTTGGCGTCGCGGCCTGTCATATAGCTTGATATAAGACACCTGCCCGAGAATGACACGCACATCGCGCCGTGCACGAAACACTCAATCTCAAGCTCCTGAGGAACCTTCGCGCGTATGCCCGCAATCTCGTCTAGCGATAATTCCCTTGCGAGAACCACCCTGGAAGCTCCCATATTATACAGAGTATTGGCTGTTAAATGGTTAGTAACACCCGCCTGAGTTGAAACATGCAAGGCTACATTCGGGGCGTGCTTTTTGGCAAGCTCCATAACGCCTACATCGGCGATTATAAAAGCGTCCACACCCGCCTCCGCGGCATTTTCCAAAAATACGGGAAGCCCAGCAAGCTCATAGTTGCGAGGCAGAGTGTTACAGGTAAGGTGTACCTTTACGTTATTTTTATGCGCGTAGTCACAGGCTTTTTTGAGCTCATCAAGGTCAAAATTCGCGCTGGCTGTACGCATACCGAATTGCTTACCCGCGAGGAAAACAGCGTCCGCGCCGAATCTTACGGCAGACTCAAGACACTCGAAATCTCCCGCGGGTGATAATACTTCAGGTTTAAACATTACAGTAATCCCGCAAGCTGAAGGTTGTAGCGGTGACTCTCGAAGTTATCGGAATAGTACGGAGTTCCGTCCTTGTCGTGGCAGAAGTAGAGATAACTTGTATCATTCGGATAAAGCGCCGCCATAATCGCCTGCATACCGGGATTACAGATGGGTCCCGGGGGCAAACCTTTTTTCTTGTAAGTATTATATGAGCTCTTGAAAGATTTGCGTTCATCGGCGGGGATTTTAGATTTCTTCCTATATGGATAGTATCTGGTAGAATCGAGCTCAAGACGGTAAACATCGCTCTGCGCGCCTCTGCTGAGACGATTGTAGATTACGGAACTTACGTTGTACATATCCTCGGTAGACGCGGCCTCAGCCTGTATGACAGAAGCGATGGTCAGCAGTTTGTCCATACTGATTTTCTTTTTCTTGGCAATCTTCTTGATATTGACAGGCTTTTTGTAGCCTTCAACATACTGAGATGTTGTTATACGATTCTCATAGTTGTCGAGCATTCGCGTTATAGTAAGCTCGGGGCGCTCGTTAGTATAACATACATATGTATCGGGGAAAAGATAACCCTCAAGCTTGTAGTAACGTTTGTTGTCATTCTTGTGTACTAAAAACTTGTAGTCCTCATCGAAGTAAGTTGAGTTACAAAGCTCAAGGAAACGATCCTCGCCGGACAAAACACCTTTTTTGACAAGTAAAGCCGCGGTCTCCTGAACATTCAGACCTTCGGGGATAGTTATATTTATAGTATCGGTACGGTTGGTCATCAAAGCGAGGTAGTTTATAATCGCTTCATAGTCCAAATTAGTATTAATCTTGTATTCGCCCTGGCTGAATTCCTCGTTCTTTGTGAGTTTTGCGTATGTTTCAAAGAAGCTCTGTTCGGTGATAACACCTTTCTTTTTGAGTTCAGTGCTGACGTCATGGAGTGTGGGATTCTCAGGAATAGAGATGCTGACCTTTTTGTCAGCGGGACGGCTGACAGCAAGCATATCATTTACACCCACAAGTACAAACACCGCAATCATCGCGCCGATAATGGCAACAGACGTCCACCAAATAAAGCGGAAAGTTCGTCTGTTCTGTCTGTCGATGTATTTCTGTTGCTTTTTGGCTGCCTTGAGTTCCACCTTTGCCTGGTTTCTGGAGCTCTTTTTCATTTGCTTACGCACATCATCGTCAGAGAATGAACTGATAGGCTCGGGCTGAGGCTCGTCGAGATTCTCCAGCTGTCTGTAACGCTCGCCTACGGCAAGATCATCCTGGTCAATGTGAACATGGAAATTCTTTACCTTTTCTTCTCTGGCTTTTCTGGCTGATCGTTCTTCATAAGAATTAATATCCATACCCTTAATTATCCTTCCGATAAATTATGTTGTCTGTAATAAGTATATCCACAGGGCGGTCAAATTCGTCACAGGGCAGTTGTTCGGTGATACAATCCGAATAACATACTCCGACGCTGACGCCCGAATAATCATTTAAAAACCTGTCGTAAAACCCTTTTCCGAAACCTACGCGAAATAGCTTTTTGTCATACGCGAGAGCGGGAACGAGACAGATTGAGCTGTTAAAACTTTTAAGTTCATCACAAGTGTCTTTTGGTTCAGGAATACCGTAATATCCTGCCCTGAGGTCATCGCGGGATTTTATAATACAGAATGTCATTGTGTTCCGTTGAGCATCGCACCTCGGCACAGCGACAGTTTTACCGTCCGAAAAAGCCTTGGTGATTATAGCTTCGGTACTGACTTCTATATCCTTGGAAACAAAAGCTAAAATTGTTTTGCATTTTTTGTACTCGTCAAGGCTAAAAAGCTTTTCGGCGATTTCAATGTCAAGTTTACATTTATACTCAGGAGAAAACTTCGCTCTTATTTCCTTATAAAACGAGCGGAGTTGAGACTTAGTCTTCACGGACACTGCATTGAGGAGCTGACGCCATCGGCAACGCTCTTTGAAGCGAGCTTCTCGGCAATCAACAAGCCGAAGTTAATTGTGCATCCCGCGCCTTTACCGGTAATAACCTTGCCGTCACAAACAGCGGGCTCACCTGTGTAATTAACCTTATCCTCGCTGACTTCGCATCCAGGATAGCAGGTTGCGTTCTTGCCGTCTAGAATACCTTTGTGCCCGAGAATTGAGGGCGCAGCGCAAATAGCGCAAATCCACTTGTCGTTCTCAACAGCAAAATCCAGAACATTCTGAATAAAATCGGATTTTTCGAGGTTGGGAGTTCCCGGAATACCGCCCGGCAGAATAACAGCGTCGAGCTTATCAATTTCAACTTCATCCGCTGTGATGTCGGCCGTAACGGTAATATTGCAGGAAGCTGTTACCTGCTTGTTATATACACCTACCGTCAGTACGTCGAGCTTAGCTCTGCGAAGTACATCAACAGTGGTCAACGCCTCGGTGATTTCAAATCCGTCGGCAAGCATTAAATATATCATATTTTATTTTCTCCTCATCAAACAATGTAGTTCCTATCTTATATTTGATATCCCACTTATCATAGTGCCTCTATCAAACTTTTTTGATTATATCTATTCTAAAGTCAATCCCGAGTAGATAAACTCAGGCTCGTAGCGTGTAGCGTAACGCGCCATAGCGAATTTTTCGCTTTTAATGTTATTAAAAAATTTCTGATTAGGCGAGAGTCTTATTCTGAACTTTTCACAATTAAATTCACTGACAAGCAGCGACAACATCTGAGGAGAATGTTCGTCGGCGCATATAAACTCGACAACATCGCAAACTCCGTTTTCCTCATAAGCTATCGCGTAACCGAAATTGCTTTTTATGATTTTAGCGCCATATATTTCGTTATAATCAAAAGCGTAATTGATATGATTATTATTCCAAAAAAGAAAATTATTCTTTAATACTCTGTTGCGTATGCCGCAATAATTCTCGACAACAAGCTCCTGCTCATCAAAGGATTCCGACAGAGAGGAAACTTCGTCACGGCTTAATTCAGCGATATTTATTTCAAGCGGTTTGAACCTGAAGCGTTTGTAGTAATCATACAAACCGTCATCGGCGGGAAGCGTAACGCATATCTCGGGAGCATATACGGACAACGCTGCTTTGACAAGTCCGTCCATTATTCCGAAGCCTCTGAACTCCGCTTTGGTGGCGGCGGCGTAAAGATAACGCGCCTGCTTGCCGTTTACTGTTGTCGGAAGCATATGGACCATAGCGATAAGCTCGTCCCTGTCGATAGCAATATAACAGTTTTCAGGAGCAAAAATTCTTTTAAAGAATAATTCTACCGCTTCTGGTTTTTCGTCAAAAGACGAAAGATATAATTCTTTTAAGGAATCAATATCTTCCTTTGACGCATATCGCATTTCAATCATTTATGGTTTCTCCACCTTATGCCTTCCCCCGGGGGGAAGGTGGTTTTTGTGTCAACTTGTTGATACAAAAATCGGAAGAGGGTCGGCGTTATTTAGTACTATAACAATATTGATAGTTTAGAGCACCGACTTTTATATTAATCCGACTTTGTTCAAACCTTGTTCCAGTCTGTTTATCAAACATTTGATAGAGAGGTGTTTAATAAAAATGGACCCTCTCCCGCCTCGCTTTGCTCGGCACCCTCCCCCAAGGGAGGGCTAACTTTCAATCTTCTTAGCGCTGTAACGCTTGAGTATTGCGACGGGATGATAGGACAGCTTGGATTTTCTGAGCGACTCTATGCCCATATCTTCCTCACGGTTAATAAACTCAAATCCGATTAATGTCTTTACAAACTCGTTGTTAATCTTTGCGTATACGCCTTCATACTCGGTCAACGCCTTTTCAAAGCTGACGTCAAAAGTTGTCTTGTTAATTCTTGAACCAGCGGTCATAGCGACAGGCGTCTCCTCTACATAGAGGATTCCGCCGTGCATCTGAAGCAGCGAGTAGTTCTCGAACATCTCGGTTACAGCCTGATACTCCTCGTATTCAGCGGGCTCTATGTTATTATTCTCACACCACTTCTTAAATACAGTCATAGCGTCGACAAAGTTTTTCTCGGAAATTATTGTAAACCTCCACTTAGGATACTCGCGCTCAAATCTGGAAATGTGGTTTCGTTTTGAATGATATTTTTTCCCGGGTAAAACACTGAGGTCAAAGTTGGTGTATATGTAGTCTTCATCATCTTTTAATTCTTTAAAAGAAAATTCATATTCGGTAATCTCAACAAGCTTTTCTTTTTGAGCGTCAGTAAGCATAACAAACACAGCCTCTATCCCGCGCTGGTTCGCGTCGCGGTAGATAGCGGCAATCGCGCTCGTCGGATCTCCTTCTCCCACAGGGAAACAATATCCCCAAGGGTCGTTATCTTTGAAATAAGCAAGGAGAAGAAAACCATCGTAGAAGCAGATTTTTATATTGTACTTGTTCCTCCAGATAAAGATATTTGAGGCGTTGAAATCACAGCCCATAGTGCCGTGGTTCTCGCAGATTTTTCGCAGGAACGCCAAATCATCTTTAGCCGGTCTTTTAAAATCCAGCATAATCTATTTCCTTAGCTATTTATAACCTTTAATATATCGGCGCTTATGTCATCAATTGAACGCATTTCGCCGTCTTTTGTGCAGGAAATTCTGACCCAGCCGAGTCTTTCGGCGGCGTAAAGCGCGGATTTCCTGCAGCTTAGCAAAAAGTTCAGGTTCTTTTCATGTAAATCTTTTTTGCTTTCATCGCCCGAATAACGAGAGCTCAGAAGTTTCTGACTGACCTCGGGTTCAACGTCAAGGTAGATAATAAGGTCGGGTTCGGGCACTTTGATTTTTGAATACTCAAAATCCTGCTGAAAGTCAATATAGCTGTCCCATTCACTCTCGGGGAGCTTGGACATCTGATAAATAATATTTGAAGTCGCGTAGCGGTCAGCAAGGATAACCGAACCGTTTTCGTAATCTTCTTTCCAGAATTTGAGGTAACTGGCAATACGGTCAACCGTGTAGAAAGCCGCCGCGGCGTAAGCGTTTACGTCGTCGGGATTATCGCCGAACTCACCGCCGAGATACATCTTGACCAGAGCGGAACTTTCGTTATCGTAATCGGGAAAAGTGAGTTTTTTTACGGTTTCGCCGTTTTGTTCATAATACTTTCGGAGTATTTCGGTCTGGGTAGCTTTGCCTGAACCGTCAAGCCCTTCAATTACTATAAACTTACCTGCCATACTTCTCCCTCATCTCCTTGGCTTTTCCGCAGGACATCTTGCCCTCGGGACACGGTCCGAAAAGACAGGAAGGTCCGCAGTTCTTGAAAAGATGAGGAGCAACTTTGAGGCACTCTAGGAGCATTTGCTCGGCAACCTCACGAATCTCCCACTGGGCTCTGTTGCAGCAGCGATGAGCAAAGAAATTATCAAGGCTGCGTGTGTTGAATGTGCAGATAATCTTGGTAGTACAAGCGTTTGGAAGCACAAAGCGCGCGTCCTCGTTAGCCTTTTTCAGAAATGCCGTATACATAGACTTATCGTCAGCTTTAAAAGACTCCATAATCTCAGCGTCTGTACCGCTGTATTTATCGCCGAAACGCTCGCGGATGCTGCCAACTACCAAAGCGTCGCGGATTTCGCGGTACGCTTCGGACTGCATATCTATAACTTTCTTATAGGCTGAATTTGCCTTTTCATTATTCTCTATTTCAGGAGGAGTTACGAACTCAAATTTTGTACCGTCTACATAGCGCTGTGACTGCTGGCTGTAGGAAGCGATACGGTGGCGAACCAGCTGGTGCGAACAAGCTCGGCTGATACCCTCGATTCCGAATGTAAACGAAGCATGTTCAACGGGACTTCCGTGCCCCAGGCTTGTAAGCATATCAATAAAACGAGCTGTGTTTTCCTCGTCAAGTCCCTCGCGGATATTCTCAATATCTGATGCGGAATAGCAGAGCTTTGCCGCCATAGCCACAACTTCCTCGGGAGCGGGAGTGTGGGCTAATAAAGTAACCTTTGGTTTCATATCCTATTCCCCCTTATAAGCATAAATTTATACATAATAAATTATAACATAAGACAAGTATTGTGACAAGAGTAAAATTAAAAGAATTTAACGATATTAAAAATTAAAAGAATTTAACGATATTACAGCAATAAAAAAGGCTTCCCTCGGGGGAAGCTGTCGAGCATAGCGAGACTGAAGAGGGTCCAACATTAAAACTCGCTGCACCAAACGTTATTAATACAACTATTAGCAAGTGAACCCTCTCCCGACACGCCTACGGCGTGCCACCCTCCCCCAAGGGAGGGCTTCATTATTCTATTCCAATACTTTCTTCAAATACTGACCTGTAAACGAGTTTTCGTTCTCAGCGACCTGTTCGGGAGTACCTTCGGCGATAATCTCTCCGCCGTTGTTTCCTCCCTCGGGACCGAGGTCGATGATGTGGTCTGATATTTTAATCAAGTCAAGATTATGTTCAATTACAATAACCGTGTTTCCGCTCTCGACTAAGGTGTTAAGCACCTCGATCAGCTTGTGCACGTCGGCAATGTGCAGACCTGTTGTCGGCTCATCAAGGATGTATACAGTCCTGCCCGTACTGCGTTTAGCAAGCTCTGTGGCGAGCTTGACGCGCTGAGCCTCACCACCCGAAAGAGTTGTGGCGGGTTGTCCGATTTTGATATAACCGAGTCCGACATCATAGAGGGTTTTCAGTTTTCGCTGAATCTTGGGAATAGAGCTGAAGAATTCAAGCCCCTCCTCTACTGTCATTTCGAGGACGTCATGAATTGATTTACCCTTGTACTTAACTTCCAGGGTTTCGTGGTTGTATCTTCTGCCCTTGCATACATCGCACGGAACATATACGTCGGGCAAAAAGTGCATTTCAATTTTGATTATACCGTCGCCCTGGCAAGCTTCACAGCGCCCGCCTTTGACATTGAACGAGAAACGGCTTTGGGTATAACCGCGCATTTTAGCCTCGCTTGTAGACGCGAATAAGGCGCGGATATCTGTAAAGACACCCGTGTATGTCGCGGGGTTGCTTCGCGGAGTTCTGCCGATAGGGCTTTGATTTATGTTGATTACCTTATCAAGATTCTCAAGCCCTTTAATCGTTTTATGCTTGCCCGCGCGGATTTTCATACGGTTGAGCTCCGCGGCAAGACGTTTGTATACAATCTCGTTTACAAGCGAGCTTTTGCCTGAACCCGAGACACCTGTAACACAGATAAATTTCCCTAAAGGAAATTTAACATTGATATTTTTTAAGTTGTTCTGAGCCGCTCCGCGGACTTCCATAAACTTTCCGTTGCCCTTCCTGCGGGAATCGGGAACGGGAATTTTTTTGGCTCCGCTAAGGTACTGACCTGTGATTGAATCTTTACAAGCCTTGATTTCGTCAACGGTACCTGTCGCGATTATCTCACCGCCGTGTATACCCGCGCCGGGACCGATATCAATAATATGGTCGGCGGCGTACATAGTATCCTCATCGTGTTCGACAACTATAACGGTATTGCCGACATCACGCAGATGCTTGAGCGTACCGAGCAGTTTTTGATTATCACGCTGGTGAAGTCCGATACTGGGCTCGTCCAGCACATACATAACGCCCATAAGCGATGAGCCTATTTGAGTAGCGAGACGTATACGCTGGCTTTCGCCGCCAGAGAGAGTGCCGCTGGAACGTGAAAGCGTCAGATATCCCAAACCTACGCTGTTAAGGAAATTCAGCCTTTCCCTCACTTCCTTGAACACCGCTTTTCCGATAAACCTGTCACGCTCGGTAAACTCGGTTTTTTCCAGGAAATCAAGCGATTCCACCACCTGCATATCACAGAATTCGGATATATTCATTCCGCCTACCGTAACACCGAGGCTGACCTTTGAAAGCCTTTTGCCGCCGCACTCGTCGCAAGGTATTTCGGACATATAACCTTGGATTTCGTCCTTAATCCATGTACTGGTAGTCTCGCGGAAACGCCTTTCAAGGTTATTCACAACTCCCTCGAAAGGTCTTGTCATTACCCGTGTATCTCCGAACGGCATATTGCGCACCAGACGCAGAGTTTCTCCATTAGTACCGTAAAGAAGTATTTGTATTATATTTTCAGGCAATTCGCCCAACGGAGTATCGAGCGAGAATCCGTACTTTTCAGACAAAGCCTGAAAATACATCTCAGCGATTGAATTTCCTTCCATTGCCCAGCCGCTGCCTTTCAAGCCGCCCTGAGCTATGCTTTTTTCAGGATCGGGAATTACAAGCTGAGGGTCCACCTTGAGGAAAACTCCCAAGCCTGTACACTTGGGACAAGCGCCGAACGGGTTATTAAACGAAAACATTCTCGGGGAAAGCTCGTCAACGCTGATACCGTGTTCGGGACACGCGTAGTTCTGCGAGAACAGCATATCCTCACCGCCGATAACATTGACCGAAATTAACCCTGAGGTGAGCTTTGAAGCTGTTTCGATTGAATCGGCGAGGCGTGAACGGATTCCGTCCTTTACAACGAGACGGTCCACGATTATATCAATATTATGCTTTTTGTTCTTTTCTAACTCAATTTTATCGGACAAATCATAGACATCGCCGTCGGCTCTTACTCGTACAAATCCTGCCTTACGAGCTTTCTCAAACTCCTTTTGCTGAGTGCCTTTTCTGCCCCTGACAATCGGCGCCAAGATCTGGATTTTCGTACCCTCATCAAGTGAAAGAACGCTGTCAACAATCTGGTCAATTGACTGTTGGGTAATTTCACGCCCGCAAACGGGACAATGCGGGATACCGATACGCGCGTACAAAAGGCGCAGGTAGTCATAAATCTCGGTAACGGTACCGACTGTGGAACGCGGATTGTGAGAAGTGGTTTTCTGGTCAATTGAAATAGCGGGAGAAAGTCCCTGAATTTCATCAACGTCGGGTTTGTTTGTCTGTCCCAAAAACATACGGGCGTATGAGCTCAGGCTCTCAACATATCTGCGCTGTCCTTCGGCGTAAATAGTGTCAAAGGCGAGCGAACTCTTACCCGACCCCGACAGACCTGTAATAACCACAAGCTTGTCACGCGGAATAGTTACGTCTATGTTTTTTAAGTTGTGCTGGCGAGCGCCTTTAACAATAATACTTTTTGACATATTTACCCCATATATCAACAAAGAGTGAAAAACTTATTCTTCACTCTTTGTTTGAAAATACATTTATTCTTCTGTTGTTTCTTCTTCGTCCTCTGTTTCATCCCAAACAAAAGTACCGTCCATAACAGCGACAAAATCTTCTGTGTGCATTTTCTCATTCTTAATCAGATACTTTGCAATCTCGTGAAGCTTGTCGATATTATCGCTGAGCAGAGTTTCAGCCTGATTATACGCCTTTTTAACGATATCAAGAATAAGCTTGTCTATCTTGGCGGCAGTTTCCTCGGAATAATCCTTGACGTGTCCCATATCGCGGGCAAGGAAAACCTCGCCTGAGCCCTGACCGTAGGCAATAGGTCCAAGCTCGTCGGTCATACCGTACTTAGTAACCATATTGCGGGCGGTCTTTGTAGCGCGCTCAATATCGTTGGACGCGCCTGTTGAGATATCGTCGAGTATGAGAGCTTCTGCTACACGTCCGCCGAGAGCTACTACTATGTCCTCAAACATTTCGTTGCGGGAGTTATAACTCTTATCCTCTGTGGGAAGCGGCATCGTATATCCGCCCGCCATACCGCGGGGAATAATTGAAATTTCGTGCACAGGATCCTGAGTTTCGCAAACGTGAAAAAGAATTGCGTGTCCCGCCTCGTGGTAGGCAGTCAAGCGTTTTTCCTTATCGCTCATCACTTTACTCTTCTTCTCAGTTCCCGCTACAACCTTGATTGTAGCTTCCTCAATTTCCTTCATTGTAATTGCCTTTTTATCGGCACGGGCGGCAAGCAGAGCCGCTTCGTTGAGGAGATTTTCAAGGTCAGCGCCCGTGAATCCCGCAGTAGTCTTGGCGATAGTACGCAGATTAACGTCGGGAGCGAGAGGTTTTTTGCGGGCGTGGACTTTTAAGATAGCCTCACGACCGTTGATGTCGGGGAAGCTTACTATAACCTGGCGGTCAAATCTTCCCGGACGCATAAGAGCGGGGTCAAGGATATCGGGGCGGTTTGTGGCGGCAATCATAATTACGCCTTCGTTAGCTCCGAATCCGTCCATCTCTACAAGCAGCTGGTTAAGAGTCTGCTCACGCTCATCGTGACCGCCGCCGAGGCCTGCTCCGCGCTGGCGTCCTACGGCGTCAATCTCATCTATAAATATAATACAGGGTGAATTCTTCTTTGCCTGTTCGAACAAATCACGAACACGTGAAGCGCCGACACCGACGAACATCTCTACAAAATCAGAACCCGAAATTGAGAAGAAAGGTACTCCCGCTTCTCCCGCTACGGCTCTGGCGAGCAGAGTTTTACCTGTTCCCGGAGGTCCTACAAGCAGAACGCCCTTTGGAATACGCGCGCCGAGAGTGTTGAATTTTTCGGGTGTTTTCAGGAACTCTACAATTTCCTCAAGCTCCTCTTTCTCCTCGTCAGCGCCCGCAACGTCGTCAAATGTGGTTTTGCGTTTTTCATCGTTTGTATTCTTTATCTTGGCTTTGCCGAAGTTCATTTCACGGCCGCCGAGACCTCCGCCTCCCATACGGCGCATAATAAACACCCAGAAAAGCACAAGAAGTCCGCAGAAAATTACCGTCGGAAGCAGATTCATAAGGAACGAATTATCCGTGTGACGGATATAATTATATGTCATTTCGTAATTATGTTCCTTATTGTCGGGGTTTCTGTTTTTACTGAAATACTGTTCTACGTCCTCGTTGAATTCCTCGGGATCGGCTATTGTGCCGTTGACAACAGTACTCTTTTCATCGTTGAGAGTAACCTCTATAGCTCCTGTGCCGTAATTAAGCTGATAGTCGGCAACCTTTCCTGTCTTGAAATAGTTGACTATCTCAGAAGTTTCGGTCTGTTCAGCCTTCTGCTGTGTGCTGAATAACAGCGTTACGAGCAACACAACCGCTATCGGTATACCAATATACAAAAGCAGGTTACGCGTTTTCTTTTTATTATCCAAATTGTTCACTCCTTAATTTAGTATTCTTATTTCCTTGGAAATTATGAATACACTTCGGGTTTCAATATACCTACATACGGTAAAGTGCGGTATTTCTCAGCATAGTCTAGTCCGTAACCGACGATAAACGCGTCGGGAATTACTTTACCCACATATTTGACGGGAACCTCTTTCTGGCGGCGGTCGGGTTTGTCAAACAGAGTGACAATTTTCACCGATTTAGCGCCTTTAGCTTTGAGGTACTGGTCAAGGAAGTGGAGCGTATTGCCCGAGTCGATGATGTCCTCGACAATAAGGATATCCTTTCCTGCAATTGACTGGGAAATATCCTTGATGACGTTTACACGACCTGTGCTTTCTGTGCCGTCGGCGTATGATGACACAACAACAAAGTCAATTTTAAAGTCGTTTTTCATAGCTTTCATAAGGTCAGCCATAAACAGAACGCTGCCCTTGAGCACGCCAACCATGAGCCAGTCTTTGCCCGCGTAATCACTGTCGATTTCAGCGGCTAATCTTTTAACGATGGAGTCGATCTCCTGTTCGCTTACCAATACACTTTGAATATCCTTATGCATAGTAATACCTCTTTCCTTATTTTTTCTTAACATTTATTATAAGCTTTCCCGACGCTCTGTCTGACGTTCCAACGCCTTCAATCCAAAGAACCTCGCTGCCGACAGCGGCAAGAATAAGGCTGTCTCGGATTTCCTCGGGAATTTTTAACTCATTCAATAACTTTTTTACTGTTTTGGTTACGTTGCGCTTGGGCAAAGTAAAAGTATCCCCTGCCCTGCGGGTACGAAAAACAATGTTTTCATTTTCGAGTTTTAATTCTTTTACAGAATATTCTTTATCTTTATAAATAAAATTTGAATTAGATTTTAATTCTATTTCGGAAAAATAATCTCTTTCGGAATCTTTTACAAATCTGAGTGTTCCCTGCTTGCATACGGCGGTTAATCCGCTTTCGAGAGTAACCGCTCCGCCGTCAAGAGAATTATCTATAAGCTTTACGATTTTATAGTCGACTTCCCCTTTGTTAAGCTTGCAGAGCTTATGGATAACACTCAATCTCAGTGCCTTGGGGAGATTTATTAAAAGCTTGCTGTCATAACCGTTTTCTGTTTTTATTTGTTCAATCGCTTCATCGGTTTTTATTTCTATATAAGAATTAACAATTCTTAACATATCGCTCTCACGAGCAATAGTGTTCTCAAAATCAGAGTTGAGCTCTTTTAATACAGGAATTACCGAGTGGCGGATTTTGTTGCGAGTATATTCATCCTGAAGATTAGTACTGTCGGTAACAAAAGCGAGATTATTTGCTCCGCAGTAATCCTCTACCTCATCACGTGTAACGTAAATCAGAGGTCGAATAATATTATCACGGACGGGAGCTATTCCGCTCAATCCGTTAATACCGGCTCCGCGAGTCAAGTTAAAGATAACCGTTTCGGCGTTATCGCTTGCCGTGTGAGCTGTGGCAACTTTTGCCCCGAGCTCAGCGCTGAGTTCATCAAAAAATCTATATCGCTCGTCTCGTCCGCAGAGCTCCTCGCTCTGTTTTCTCTGTTTTGCCAGAGAACGGATATCCTCACTTTTTACAAATAATTTAATATCCTTTGTCTGACAAAGCTTTCGTACAAAATCCTCATCACGTTTTGCCTCGTCACCTCTTAGATTATGATTAAGATGAGCGGCATAGATTGTCAGATTGTATTCAGCTTTCAGTTCAATAAGCGCGTTTAAAAGGGAAACCGAATCAGCTCCCCCCGAAAGGGCTGTGATTATTTTATCGTCGTTTTGAAGCATATCAAAAGCATTTACAGCTTTGTTGACTTTACAGATAAAATCACTCACGGTTATGCTCCACAGATGTAAAACGCATAAACTCGCCCTGCCAGTGAAGCTTTACACTGGTGGTTTCACCATGACGGTTCTTGGCTACGATACACTCGCCGCTGTTGTAGTCGGTCTGAGCGTCGTTTTGCTCTTCGCCCTGGCTGCCGTAATAACCCTCACGATAGAGCAAGAGTACAATATCAGCGTCCTGCTCGGTTGAACCGGATTCACGAAGGTCTGAAATCATAGGTCTGTGGTCAGCTCTCGCCTCTGCCGAACGGTTGAGCTGTGAAAGGCAAAGCACGGGAACGTCAATTTCCTTGGCGAGAATCTTCAAACTACGGGTGATTTCGGAAACTTCCTGTACACGGTTGTCTATACGTCTGCCGCTTGTCATAAGCTGCAGGTAGTCAATTACAACAAAATCTATGTTTTTAAGGCGGCGAAGCTTGGATTTCATCTCTCCCACCGTAATGCTGGGGGTGCTGTCGAGGTAGAAATCACACTTGGCGAGAACGTCGCCCGCCTTGACTATACGCTCCCATTCATCGTTGTTAAGATGTCCTGTACGCAGTTTAGTACCACCGACAAGCGCCTCAGAAGAAAGAAGTCGGGACGCGAGCTGTTCCTTGCTCATTTCAAGCGAGAAAAACGCGACAGTCTTTTTGCTTACCATAGCCACATGTTTTGCTATATTCAGCGCGAATGAAGTTTTACCCATACCCGGGCGTGCCGCTAAGAACAACAGGTCTGATCGGTTGAGCCCGGTAATAACCCTGTCGAGGTCGCTCAATCCTGTCGGTATAGGTTTGAGAGCGTCGTCGGTATTGCTGTTCAGAGCGTCAAGTCTGTCAAATTCTCTGAGAAGTACTTTATTAAGCGGTTCAAGACCGTTAATAGTATCGCGTCTGATGTCAAAAATTCTCTGTTCAGCCGCGTCGATAAGAGTCTGGGACTCAATCTCACCGTCGGAAGCGTCTCGGATAGTATCGCGCGAAGCGTTTATGAGACTTCGCACATCATACTTTTCACGGACAATCCTGGCGTATTCCTGAGCGTTTGAGACAGCAGGACAATTCTGGGCAAGATCCATAAGATAGGTTTTGCCCGTACTTTCGTCAAAGTTCTTTTCCTTTGTAAGTCTGTCAAGCAGAGTCACAAAGTCAATGTTCTTGCCGTTGTTGTACAAATCAAGTACAGCCGCGTAAATATCTCGGTGGGTATTTACATGGAAATATCTTGGGTCTGTAAGAATTTCGGCAACTTCATTGATAATTTCACTGTCGATAATAATCGCGCCGAGAACAGCCTGCTCAGCCTCAGGGCTGTAAGGCAGGTTGAGCCCGTCATATCCTGTTGTCACATTATTTTCTGCCATAATATGTACCTTTCAAGTAGAAAGCAAGTCGATATTTCAGTCTTCCCAAAAGGAGGAAACCTTTTATTCTTCCTCTACGACGTCAATGTTGATTTTTGCCGAAATACCGGTGTATAACTTAATCTCAGCTGTGTATTTACCGAAAGACTTGATATCTTTGGAAATCGCTACCTTGCGCTTGTCAACGCTTATTTGAAATTCCTGCTTGATAACAGCGGCAATATCCTTCGCTGTGATACTGCCAAACAACTTTTCGCCCGAGCCTTTGGCTTTCATTGTTATTGTCTTGCCGTCGAGCTCGCTCTTAAAGTGATTAGCCTGAGCTTTTTGAGTAGCAATCTTATAGTTCTTGCTGTCCTCGGCGTTTTTATACTCGTTCATAGCCTGAGCGTTAGCCTCTTTAGCAAGTTTCTTTGGAAAAAGAAAATTGCGGGCATAACCGTCGGATACATTAACAAGGTCTCCCTTTTTGCCGAGTGATTTAACCTCATGTAAAAGAATAACTTTCATTTCGTTCTTCCTTTCTGTATTATTCCTGAATAACGCTGTCGATAGCGGTAATCAGTTTTTGTTTTGTTTCTTCGGGTGAAAGTCCCTTTAGCTGAGCCGCCGCCATATTCTGGTGGCCACCGCCGCCGAGATTTTCCATAACAAGCTGAACATTGAGCTTTCCGTAGCTTCGCGCTGAAATGTTTATTCCGCCGTTGTTTTCAAATACAACAAAGCTCGCGACAACGTTTTCGACCGAAAGCAGCTCATCGGCAGCCTGAGCGGCTACTACACGAATATTTTCACTTTCGCCGTCAGCTATGGATATAGCGCAGTCGTGATAAATTTCAGCGTTATTGACAAGCTTGTATTTCTGTTTATAGTTTTCAAGCGATCCGGCAAAGAGTTCCTTTGTCTCTACCGTGTCCGCGCCGTGTTTTCTGAGAAATGCCGCAGCCTCAAATGTACGCACACCCGTGCGAACAACAAAGTTCTTTGTATCGAGCATTATTCCCGACAAAAGCGCCTCCGCCTGAAGTTTTGAAATCTTGGCGTCTCCAATATATGTAATCAACTCGGCTACCATCTCGGAAGCTGACGAAGCGGTAGGCTCATGATAGAAAATTACAGCGTCATCAATATAATTAACCATTTTCCTGTGGTGGTCAATGACGACAACGTGTGAACATTTTGAGAGAAGCTCGGGGCTCTCTACCATATCGCGTATATGAGTATCTACAACAATGATGAGAGTTTTTCCGGAAATATTTTTGAGAGCTTCATCAGGAGTGATGAACATTCTTGAACCGCTGTTTTCAACAAGAGAAACAAGTCTTTTTGCCATTGATGAACCCCTGTTGAGAACAATACGGCATTGCTTTTTCAAAACATTTTCAATAACAGGCTGAAGACCGACAGCAGCGCCGACACAGTCAAGGTCGGAGAAGCGGTGTCCCATAATATAGACACGGTCAGCCTCGGAGACAACTCTAGCGATTGACGTTGCGATTACACGGGAACGAACCTTGCTCATTTTCTCAATGCCCGCGGAAACTCCACCGAAGAATTCGTAAGTATCATCTTTCATAACGGCTACCTGGTCGCCGCCTCTGCCAAGCGCCATATCGAGCGCCTTACGCGCCTTGGTTTCGCTTTCCACAAGGGTTTCGCAGTACATGCCGATACCGATTGAAACGGTAGCCTCACGGTTGTTGAACTTTATTGTGCGGATTTCCTTGAGAATAGGAAATTTATCCGCTATAAGCTTATCAAGAGCTGAGTTGTCAAGTATCATCATATACTTGTTTGAGGGCAAAGTCTTGAACAGCGCTTTGTTTTCATCAGCAAAATGGAGCAGCTTGGTTTCGAGCGCGAGCAGAACTCTGGCGCTTTCTTCCTCGCTGTCATTTGAGAACTCGTCCTGGTTATCAAAGCTTATAAGAGCTACGGACTTTTGAGTTTCGAGATACTTTTTGTAAATAAAGAAATAATCGGTATTATCAATATAGAAACAGGCATAGCCTTCATCGACCGATGTGCACAGCACCAGAAAATGTTTGCCGTTGAAATCAATCTCAAAGCCATCGCTGTCCGCGACGCTGCCGATTTCTTTTGCGCCGATATACGGGCTTATATCCTCGTTTGACGGGTCGCGTCCCGAACATAACTGCTTTTTAAATCTGGAGTTGCTCCATACAATATCGCCGTATTTTCCTGCCAGCGCGACGGGAACCTTAAAGCGGTCAAGATAATTTTTTTCGACCTTTCCGATACTGTTCAGCGCGGAATCAAGCGTCCTTGTTACATAACGTCTGTATCGCGAGCGAAAAATAATGGACAGCACTAAAAGAACAATTGCCACTCCGCCTCCGATAAAAGAAATCAAAGGTTCAAAGCGGTATACCGCAATTGCCATACCGAAAATAATACATATTGAAATTATTAACCAGGGAGCAGATGTCCAGACTCTTCTTTTCATACCGTTTCCTTAAATAAAGTTATAAACTAATTAAACCTCTTGCAAAATCGGAAGAATCATCGGTGAACGACGTGTTTTTTGGGTGATAAGCTTGGAGATGTCGTCCTTGATTCTGTTCTTGATTATGCCCCACTCGTGGATATTGCGGTCGGCACAATCCTCTAATATACGGAGCGCAGACGAACGTATTTCGTCAAGAAGCTCCTCGCTCTCACGGACATAAACAAATCCGCGTGAAACAATATCGGGACCGCTTATTACGTGTCCGTCGTATACGTCGAGAGACGCTACAATGATAATCAGACCGTCCTGAGCCAGATGCTTTCTGTCACGCAGAACGATTGAACCTACGTCTCCGACTCCGAGACCGTCAACAAAGACTTTACCCGCGGGAACGGATGAAAGCTCTTTGATATGTTCCTCATTGAGTTCAATCTGCGAACCGATATCGCCTATATAAATATTCTTCTTGTCTACGCCGAGCGACTGAGCGATTTCAGCGTTCTTACGCAGATGCTTCTGTTCGCCGTGAACAGGTATAAAGTACTTGGCGTTGACAAGCTTTTGAAGAATTTTTAGTTCTTCCTGGCACGCGTGTCCCGATACGTGAACGTCGTACATGCCCTCGTAAACAACCTTACAGCCTCGCTTTAAGAGTTCGTCAATAACATTGCCCACGCTCTTTTCGTTACCCGGAATAGGATTGGCGGAGATTATGATAAAATCTCCCTCGCCTACCATAACCTTGCGGTGGTCGGAATACGCCATACGTGAGAGCGCCGACATCGGCTCGCCCTGCGAACCTGTTGTGATTAACACAATCTGCTCACGGGGATAGCGGTCAAGCATATCTATATCTATAATTATATTCTTGGGAACTTTCAGATAACCGAGTTCCTCGGCAACGTTCATATAGTTGACCATTGAACGTCCCGAAAAAGCTACCTTGCGTTTATACTTGTAAGCAACGTCGATAATCTGCTGAACACGGTTTACGTTGGACGCGAATGTCGCTATGATTATTCTGTCGTTTGAAGCGTCGTTGAACAGCGTATCAAGGCTGGCAGTAACGGTCTGTTCCGTTGCGGTGTAGCCCGGACGGTCGGCGTTTGTACTCTCGCAAAGGAAAGCCAGAACTCCCTCGTGACCGAGACGCGCGAACGCGTGAAGATCTATCATATCGCCTACAAACGGCGTACAGTCAATCTTGAAATCTCCCGAATGCACAACTGTACCCGCAGGTGTGTGCAAAGCTATCGCTACCGAATCGGGAATCGAATGATTAACTCGTATAAACTCAGCTTCGAAACATCCGAGTTTCACCTTGCTGCCCGCGTTTATTACATTAAGCTTCGCGGAATTAAAGAGATTATGTTCCTTTAATTTGTTGCCGATCAGTCCGATTGTGAGCGGCGTACCGAATATTGGAATGTTCATCCTTGAGAGCAGGAAAGGTATTCCGCCGATATGGTCCTCGTGTCCGTGCGTAACGACCAAACCCTTAACCTTGTCGATATTCTGTTCAATATAGGTGAAATCAGGGATTACCAAGTCAACTCCGAGCATATCACCGTCAGGGAAAGCCATACCGCAGTCGAGCAGTATAATATCGCCCTCACATTCAAACATAGTTATGTTCTTGCCTATTTCATTAAGTCCGCCGAGGAATGATATCTTTATCGACGGTTTAGCCTTCTTTTGCGGCTTTTTAGTCCGTTTGGGACTTGTTCTTTTTACTGTCTTTTTCTTAGAAAAGCTTTTAGCAGAATTGGATTTCGCGTCTTTCGAGTTACGCTTGCCACTGTAGTTTTTCTTGAATTTGTTGTTTTCTGCTGACAAAATTTTACCTCCTGTTAAATTTTTATCTTATGGCAAATTGCGCTATTTGCCTATTTTCCTATAATAAAATATTCATTATATTTTACCTCATTTATACTGTGTATGTCAAGCCTTTTCTCATTTATATCCACTACACTGAAATATGGGCTGTTTATGCGGAAAATATGCGGTTTCGAAACATCAAAAATATACAATACGGCAAAAATGATTATAAAGTAGTTGCATTTAATTAAACATAGTATTATAATAGGCTTTGTAAATAATTATAAAAGGTGATTTTTTGAAGCGAGTTGAAATTTATACCGACGGCGCGTGTAAGGGTAATCCCGGTCCCGGGGGCTGGGGATCCATTCTGCGCTATAAAGGTGTTGAGAAAGAAATCTCTGGCGGCGAAGCGGACACAACCAATAACCGTATGGAGCTCACCGCGGTTATTGAAGCGCTGAAACTCCTGAAAGAGCCGTGCGAAGTAGCGCTTTACACAGACAGCCAGTATATTGCCAACGCTCTGACGCAAGGCTGGGCAAAAAAGTGGAAATCCAACAACTGGATGAGAAACAAAAAAGAAAAAGCGTTGAACCCCGAACTCTGGGAGGTTCTGCTCAATCTTTGCGACACACACAAGGTTGATGTGCACTGGGTTAAAGGGCACGCGGGACATCCCGAAAACGAAAGATGCGACCGTCTTGCTGTCGCTCAGGCGGAAAAATACACTTAATAAATTCCAAAAAAGGATGGTAATATGAGACAGATATACGCTGACAACGCTGCGACGACCAAGCTCTCCCCTGTTGTCCTTGAAAAAATGATGCCGTATCTCACCGAGGTTTACGGCAACCCCTCAAGCCTGTACGGAATAGGTCAGGAAGCTAAAAAAGCCGTTGAGGACGCCAGAGCAAACATAGCAAAAAATCTCGGAGCTAAACACCCGAGCGAAATATACTTTACCTCTGGGGGCTCTGAATCTGACAACTGGGCTCTTAAAGGTATATGTCATAAACTGAAAGCCAGAGGCAAAAAACATATTATAACCTCTAAGTTCGAGCACCACGCAATCTTGCACACATGTAAGGCGCTGGAGAAGGAAGGCTTTGAGGTAACATATCTAGACGTTTACGAAAACGGCATAGTTCATCCCGAGGATGTTGCGAACGCTATCCGTGAGGACACGGCTATTGTTTCGATAATGTACGCAAACAACGAAATCGGTACAATACAGCCTATCGCCGAAATAGGTAAAATATGCAAGGAACGCAAGGTGTTGTTTCACACCGACGCTGTTCAGGCGGCGGGCTACTGCAAAATAGACGTTGTTGAACAAAACATTGATTTGATGTCGATGACTGCTCACAAAATCCACGGTCCCAAGGGATGCGGACTGCTGTATATCCGCAAGGGAATACTCATTGACAACCTTATTGAGGGCGGCGCTCAGGAGCGCTCAAAGCGCGCGGGCACCGAGAATATCGCGGGCATTGTAGGACTTGACGCCGCGCTGCAAATTGCTATTGACACAATGGACGAACGTAACTCGAAGCTCAGCAAACTGAGGGACAGACTTATTGACGGTCTGCTCAAAATTGAGAGAAGCAGAGTAAACGGAGACAGAGTTAATCGACTGCCGAACAATGTAAATATGTGCTTTGAGGGCATTGAAGGTGAAAGCCTTCTGCTCAGACTGGAATTTGCGGGGATTTCCGCTTCATCAGGCTCCGCGTGCACTTCGGGAAGCCTTGACCCGAGCCATGTACTTCTCGCGATAGGACTCCCCCACGAAATTGCTCACGGCAGTACAAGGATGACGTTTGACGACAGTACAACCGAGGAAGATATCGACTATATTCTTGAGACTGTTCCCAAAATAGTTAAAACACTCAGAGATATGTCTCCGCTGTGGGAAAGCATTATAAAAGGCGAGAAAAGCGGAGCAAAGTTTGTAGGATAAAGGAGAAAAAGTATGGCATTCACATATTCGGAAAAAGTTATGGACCACTTTGCCAACCCTAGAAACGTCGGCGAAATTGAAAACGCTGACGGTATTGGTGAGGTCGGCAACTCAAAATGCGGCGATATAATGAAAATGTATATTGAGGTTAACGACGGTGTAATCACCGACGTTAAGTTCAAAACTTTCGGTTGCGGTGCAGCTATCGCCACAAGCTCAATGGCTACGGAGCTTATCAAGGGTAAGACTATAGACGAAGCCCTCAAGCTCACTAACAAAGCCGTTATGGAGGCTCTGGACGGACTTCCGCCCGTAAAGGTGCACTGCTCAGTGCTCGCCGAGGAAGCAATTCGCTCGGCTGTGGCTGATTATTATAAGCGTCAGGGAATTGATCCGGAGCCGATAATGGGAAAAATTGAGAGCGCTCACGAGCACACTCACGAAGAATTTGAGGAATAATTTAAATAACACTTGATATTCTAAACAAACTGTGATATAATAGCAGAGTTGAAAATATCAAATCCGGGTGTGGCGCAGTTTGGTAGCGCGCTTGAATGGGGTTCAAGAGGCCGCTGGTTCGACTCCAGTCACTCGGACCACGGAAAAGTCCAGTATCCATCAGGGTTCTGGACTTTTTCTTTTTGTATGATTCTTAATACTGACCGCTGAATAGTAGAATTATAGTAGAATTTCATTATTTCCAATCCTTCTTTATTGACCTATTATTCTAACCTTTTTATGATTAGTTTTAATAGATTATTCATTTAAAAACATAGGGAGAAGCTCTTATTTAGGGCTTCTCCTATATGTTTATTTCTTTTCCTTTTCAAGTTGCTCAAATAATGTGTGAACAAGCTTGATTCTTTCTCTTCTTCTGTGATTCTTTTCTCTTTTACGAGTTTTGGGATTTTTACTTCTGTCCTCATTATGCTCTCGGCGTGTTTTCGTTTTGATAAACCTGTTCTCATACGGGTTCTCAATTCTGTACTTGTCATGTTGTTTTATGTAGTCCAGTATCGTTAACAAATCCCTTGAATGAAAATGTTGATAATGATATCCCGGGAAAATACTCGGCTCATTCTTAATTGAATATATTGAGTTCTTATGATATAGAATAAAGGTTTTTTTATTCTTTTTTGAGAATAGCTTGTATTTACTAAACGGTGTGGTTACTTCAATTACATCATTATCAAATGACGTTGTGTAGCCCCGCTTTTTACATTCTTTCAGAAATTGATAACGTTGTTTTCTGTATAGTCTGGCGGTGTGGGTACAGCATTTACAAAGACGAAAACCTGATTTGACTACATCGTATCTGGTATTGAAAAATCCCAAATTCCTTTTGTCTACACCTTGAATAAATCGACAATCCGTACTGTGCGCGATTTTTCTTTTATTGTTCTTGTTATATGCGTACATAATGTCTCCTTTATGTTTCGCTGTTATCCTTACACCACTGAGCCATTTTTTTCATTTCATCTTCCGTGGGAGTTAAAGGGATTCCAATGTGTTCTACAATATAACAGTACTCTTTTAGAGCCTTTTTGTAAGCGTCTAATAAACTCTTTTTTTCATCACTGTCAATAGTGTTGTAATTCTCAGCTTTTTTCTCAACTAAATCAAATATCTTTTCGAATCTCTCAGACTCTTTCATATATAGCTTTTGACAAAGTTTTACTAACTGAACGTCAAAATCAGAACATCCGCTTCCGAATTCTCTCGGTGAAATAAAAGAAAACAATACAGCTTTGTAACTGTGACGACTCATATATTCAATAATATAATCAATAAATTCATGGTCCTGATGATCCTCAGAGCATATTTGTTTTGTTAACTCAAACGCCAACAAACGATAATTAAGCGGAATTGTTTTATAAACTATATATGCTTGTTCCTTTTCTCTTATTTTTTCTTTTCGCTCAGCAGAATTCTTTTTTATGAATATTTTTATCAATCTTTCTTTTTCTGTCATATCATTTTCTTTATCGTCATTATCTTCATTCAACAATTCATAAATGGGTCTGCTTTTTTTGCCCTCTTTGACATATTCTTCATATGCTTCTTCAGCGATAACCGCTAATGCTTTTTCAAATTCATCAAAATCATCGTCTGTATTATGTAATAACAGTTCTTTATTATCTTTCATAATGATTACCTCTCTTAAAATTTTTTACAGATATTTTGGTTTGTATAATCTATTGCCAAGCGAGAATGGTTTTCTATCCGTAATAGTGCCAGAATCCATCTCTTCATAGTATTTTTCACATTGAGCGATTTTCGCGTCCATATTATCAATATGATGTACCGCAAACGCTTCAGGGATAGTGGGAGATACTACAGCACCGTACTCACATTTTCCGTGGTGTGAAAGCAAAATGTGGACAAGGAGCTTTATTTCTTCGGGTTTATAATTCTTTTTTGCGGACATACATTTCACAATGAATGAGCCACAAAAAGGATGACCGTATAAAACACCATAAAACACCCTTTCTTTTATTGTTTTCTAATTACTAAATAAAAATTGTAAAAAAACACCTGATATATAACCATGCTGCGATAGTATGGCTATATATCAGGTGCTATTCTTGTAGCTGTTCGATAAATACCATACCATTCTTTAACTCTAATTCTATATACTTCTGTTCCATGATTTATTTAATATTATTTAATTGTAATTTTATATAATTATTCAAGCTTTAATTCATTTTTAGCTTTTTCAATCAATCTATTTAATGTTGGGCGGCTCACATTTAATAATAATGCAAATTCTGTTTTTGTAATCTGTTTTGATTTCCATTGTTCGTAGTATTTATAAAACAGTGGGAAGTCATCAGTTGAATATGATTTTTTCCCTATTTGAACTCCTCTTTTCTTTGCATTCTTAAAACCTGCAAGTTGTTTTCTTTTGTTAAACTCATTATTGATTTCTTCAAAACTTAATAAATAAGGTAAAGAATTAATTAGGTTTATGGAACTATCTTCCATTGAGTCAAAGTTTTCATATAATGAAATAACTCTAACACCATTTTCAATCAAGTCTAAAATAGTTTTAAGGACTTCAACTAAGTTTTGAGAAATTGATATAAATGAAAAAACTATGATAACATCCCCAGATTCAAATACATCCGGTTTAAACATTATAGATGTAGAAATTTCTTCAATTTGTCGTATTTCTAATATTTCTTTTTTTCTTCTGTTTACCTTAAGATTTATTTGTTCAACACTATGTATGTCAATTATATCATTAGGAAATGCCCCCTGATATTTCTTGCTATTAATAATTTCTTCATCAACCATAGGGAAATTATAATTTATAAGGTTTTCGTTATCAATTAAATGTATCATTTTTACCACCATACATATTATACTACAAAAAGCACAATTTGTCAACTAACACGGGTTTACTTTTACATTATTGCTTTTTTATGGACAATAAAAACAATCATATGTAGGCATTTATAACAAAAAAGTAATCCTGTTTCTATTCTAAAGACGTAATAGAAACAGGATTTTTTATTCTTTTAACTATGGTCATAGAGGCGATATCATAAAAGCATAAACATTAAACAATATCGAAATAATCTCTTCTTCCGTAGAAGAAGTGCAATACATATACTGTCTTTGTGCTCTCATCAACACGGTAAATCAACAGATAGTTGTTTATAACTACTTTTCTGTATTCTTTATCGCCGTTGCCGATATTCTCACAAACCTGATAGATTAACGGATTCTCGGATAATGTAACATAGTAGCTCTTTACTTTATCCAAAAAGTTTACAGCTGCAATCGGATTGCACAGGCTTTTAGAAATATAGTTGGCAATCTTTTCAAGCTCAGACTGCGCGTCTTCGGTGACTATCAAACTATACTTCATACTTGCCTCTCAGATTTTCAAGAGCGGAGAACGCGTCGAGGGTTTCTCCATTTTCAATCTGTTTCTCGGCTTTGGCAACCTTGCTGTTGATTTTTTGCAGGAGCAGCGCTTTCTCGTAGGCTTCCATGCTCATTATAACCATATCACCGTAACCGTTCTTTGTAATATAAACGGGCTCGTCGGTGCTATGGCAGAGCGCTGAGATATCGCTTGTGTTTTTTAAATCTTTAATCGGAATAATCTGTGGCATAAAATCATCTCCTTGAAATTATAATACCATAATTATACCATAATTTCAACCTATATTTCGATTTTTATCTGACGTATTGTTCAGCTCCTGAAAACGTTATTTTATATTATTTCTGCTTATCATTCATATTTTTACCCATCATTATTCATCAACTGTGCCTGAAGTTCTTCGAAGCTTTCCAGGGCGCTGCGGAGGTTTTCGATTATGTCCTCGGCGAGCACATCGGGTGACGGAAGGTTATCAAGGTCGGCTAACGACTTGTCCTTTATCCAAAAGATATCTAGGCTCTTTTTATCCCTCGACATAATCTCGTCAATACTGTATTTTCTCCAACGTCCGTCGGGGTTATCCTCGCTCCAAGTTTCTGTGCGTTCATGACGATTCTGAGGGTTATAGCACTTCACAAAATCCACTAAGTCCGCGTCGGTCATCGGACTCTTTTTGAGGGTAAAGTGCATATTCGTCCTAAGGTCGTAAATCCAGATTTCCTTGGTCTGAGTTTCAGCGCTTGCGGGACATTTGTCGAAAAAGATTACATTCGCCTTTACTCCGGGCTTATAGAAAATGCCCGTCGGCAATCTCAGGATTGTATGCAAATCGGTTGTTTTGAGCAGCTTATCGCGCACAGTCTCACCGGCGCCGCCCTCAAACAATACATTGTCAGGCACAACAACTGCGGCTTTGCCCGTAGCTTTCAGAATAGTATTAATATGCTGCACAAAGTTGAGTTGTTTGTTAGAGCTCGTTGTCCAGAAATCCTGACGGTTGTATACAAGGTCGTCCTCTTCCTGCTCGCCTTCTTCATTCGTAAATGTGATAGAAGACTTTTTACCAAACGGCGGATTTGTCAGGACATAATCCACTCTGTAGCCCGGATCCATCAGGAGAGCGTCGCCGAGATTAATCGGCACTTCGCCGTAGATGTCGCCGATGTTATGCAGATAGAGATTCATCAGCGAGGTCTTATAAGTCGCGGGTACAATCTCGTTACCGTAGAAAGTTTGGCTTTTCAAAAACTCTTTCTGCTCACGGTCAAGAGTATAGTTTTCGGGATTAGCGATAAAGCTGTGCGACGCGAGGAAAAAACCGCCGCTGCCGCAGCAGGGATCGGCGATAGTTTTCATCGGCTCGGGGCGCAGGCACTCAACCATAGCTTTAATTAACGGACGCGGAGTAAAGTACTGACCGGCGCCGCTCTTGATATCCTCGGCGTTTTTCTGGAGCAAGCCTTCGTAGATTTCGCCCTTGACGTCGGACGACATCGACACCCACTTTTCCTTATCAATCATCTGTACAATTCGGTAAAGAATAGCGGCGTTATTAATCTTGTTGACAGCGCCTTTGAAAATCTTGGTAAGGATACCGCCCTGCTCGCCGAGCTTTTCGAGGATAGCTTTGTACTTTTCCTCAAGCTCAGCGCCCTTGAGCGTGTTCATATCAGCCCAGGTATAGCCCTCGGGAATACCGACCTCACGCTTGTAGGGCGGTTTTGAATATTCATATGACATTTTTAAGAATATGAGGTATGTAAGCTGTTCGAGATAATCGCCGTAAGACACGCCGTCATCCCGAAGCGGATTACACATCCCCCATACTTTTGATACTATTGTTGATGTTTGGTCAGGCATTTATCCACCTCATTATCACTCTGACTTTATTAGTGTTGTTTTTATTTTTCTAAAAGGTCAAGTAGTCTATCATGCAACGTATAGTAAAAACGAATACTCGTAAGTTGACGATTCTCAAAGTGTTGCTTCATAAAACTTTCCAACGCATCTATCGTTATATCACATGGTTTTAAATTATAACTACCTATAGAAGGAATCATAACTGCAACGGGTATTTGATTATTCTTTAAATAATCTATCAATTTCATAAACTCTTGAATTTTGGATTTTCTTTTATCTTTATCCGATTGATTTTCACTTTTGTAATAGAAAAAAGGCTTTAAAAAGTGATAACCTAAATAAACTTTTGAAGGTTTAATCGGTAGTTGTATTGGTATCCGTTGAATTTCTTCCTCTAAAAAAGTCAATACACTAACCATTCTCCATTCCTTCTCATAACACCAAACTTTCGCTTTATTCAGAGCAGAACACAAAACAGCTGCGTCTATCGGATATTGAAATATTTTGTTTTTCTCATCTTCTAATAAATCTGTTACTTTAATCGGTGATTCAGTATAAGCAATCGGAAAAACCGAATTACGAATAAGATTATCATCGTTTAAGGTATTAAAATCATATTCTATGCAGATGCCCTTATTTGAATCTGCATAGTGCGACCACATTAGTGTAGATGTGTTCTCTTCAGAAAAACAGCAAACATATGTCCCTAAATAATCAAGCTCTCTAAATTTTAATCTTGATTCAGTCTTAAAATGTCTCTTACTGTTTTCTATAATAGTATCTCTTTTTAGAATACTGCGTGCCGATGGAAAACCTTTTAGTAACTCATCATATTCATTCCAATGTGCTTCGGCTTTCTTTTCGATTTCTTCTTTTGAGCCATATTGATGAATTGCACCATCAAATATATCGTTAAATTCTCCAATAGACGATAATGTCAGTTGACATTTTATAATATCATCTATTGAGTATTTTGAAAGAGAACGATACCTATATAGTTTCGGAAATACAATGGGAAAGTTATAAGTTTCTCCTATACTGCTTGCTATTCGATTGGCTACGAAATCACGAAATTCACTTTTTGGAATTAAATCAAGAAAAGTTATCATTATAACATCCCTTCAAATGCTTGTTTTAAAATGCTCTGTCGTAATGCTTCGGCTTGTTGTAATGATTGATTAATTGTAGATTCAACACTAAGGCATTCAGACATTTTCATCTCTACAGTCTCTACAATAGATTTCTGCATTTTTAGATTACAAAACGGTATTCTAAGATTTCTAATTTTGTTTGTGCTTAATGTATATAAGCCAGATGTAGAAGATGCAACTTTTAATATCTGTTCTCTACCATAATTAGACATCAAATAATATAGAGCATACTTTGACTGCATCGTTCCTTTAGGACGACCTTTTATTATATGGTTTTGGTGAAGGATATTATCAATACTCCCATTCCAAATCGCTACTCTTCCAATCTGCGATTTGCTTCCGTTGCCTTCAACAAATAATAAATCATCATTTTTTAATAAAGTTTGCGATATTTCATTTTCGGTTACACCGATTGTTTTTATCTCCGATAAATCGAGGAAATTATAATAAACATTTGCAACTCGCAAATATGGCATTTTAAGACTGTATTTTTTTCTGTTTGAATTCTTTGTTAGCCCTCCTGATATTTCAAAATGATAAGTAATGGGTTGTAAATCATCAACTAAAGCAAACGAATCAGAAAGGACTGCCTGACGATATACTTCAAGCTGCTGTTTTGTCTTTTTCAGCGTTTCAACCGCGCTGTCGAGCTGCGATAACCGCTCTTCGATTTGAGATACAATTCTCTCTTGCTCGGGTATGGGAGGAACAATGACATCAAGCGAATTCAAAACCGTTTGGCTAATATTCTTCTGTGTTCCACCTTTACCCATAGAAATCAACTTTGATTTCATAAGCATCATGTAATAATACATATACTGCGTCGTAACACCATGCAATTCTTTTGCATACGCAATTGCTTGATTAGTGCAGCATTCTATTCCGGTGATACCGAGCTTTCCGATACTACCGTACATTGCAACCAGTAAAGTACCTGCCGGTATTATTTTAGCGCTACTATTATCCAGACCTGCACGCGTAATTTTACTCGCACTTTCAGTAATAATACCGTCATTAAGATCGCCGATAATCAGCCAAGGGATCGTTCCGTTTTCATAGTATTCCCTTACTGTAGCTTTCGGAGTGCCACCGGAACCCCACTTCACTACATCAGGCATTTTCTTGATTTTCCATCCTTGGGGAAGATGATTTGGGTTCATTATTGTACACCTTGATGATTGGAAGGATTCTGTAACAAATCTACAAGAGATTTAAACTGCTTCTTCTGCTCCTCATTCCACTTAGGCGCATTATCAGCAAACTTTTTCAAGCACTCTTTTGCGAGTTCAGTTTCTGTTTCGCTGATTGCTTCCTTGCAATTCCTGCCTACATACGAAATCACTTTATTTAATGCGTTTAATTCTAAAATAGAAATATTGCTTTTACTCATTATTTCTTCTCCTTTATGCCACCAGTTCTATATTGAGTTCATGTAAAATCGCTTCGTAGTTGTCGCCGAAAACCTCGTAGAATCTGCCGAGACCGCCTTTGTGGTCGAAGGGGCTGAGCTCGAGGTCGTCGGATTCTATGCTGAGGGACGAGGCGATATGGTCTTTTATCATTCGCAGCCACTCCATCTGCTCATCGGTAAAGTGAACCGCGCCCGCGTTTCTCCTGAGCGTCCACTGCATAAAGTTATAGTTCACCTTATCGGCAAAAGGCGTAAGGTTATCGGAATAACCCATCTCAAAACGGATGATTGAGACGAGGTCTGTGAGCTGAGCCATCGTTCCGCGCTTTACCTTATCGGGCTGTTTTATCGCGTAGCAATCCCAAAGGCGCTCGATGGTTACGCCTTTTTGTTTTAGCTTCTCATAGAGCTTTTTCAGACCGTCTATCATCATGGGACGGTTTTTGTATTCTTCGTTATAAATAATCCTGAGTGCGATTATCTCGTCCTTGTTATCTTCAATAAAGGTTCTGAACGAGGAAATCACCTTGTCGGCATTTTCCTCCTGATTGGAATCGAAACCCGCAAATGTCACGGTATCGAGGTTTATGTTGTCGATAATCTGGTCATGACTGCGGCGGACGTTCTCGATAAAGTCGCGAACGTCAGGATTATGGAACGGAGCCGCGGCAGCTTTGACGAGCTCCTTTTTGGTTTTTTCGAGCTGTTCATCGGTCGGGGTATCCACGTTATTATCCTGCTTTGCCTTTTCGAGAATAACGTCGGGGTCAAATGCGTTGAGAAGATTCTCCGCGACCTTGCCCGCGTTTGTGCCGACAACTTCGGTGAACTCTTTGCGTTCGGAGTTCGTCATCCGGCTGTTAAGGCGGATGATACGGTTTGCGATTGAGGTCAGAGTGTCCTCGTCTCTCGCGCCGAGAGCGACGTTCATCATAAGCTCCTTGAGAGATACTGAGGGTTTGCGCTCTAATGTGCGTGTTTCTGTCTTTTTCGACTTAGTTACACCGACCGCGTCAACGATTACAAAATGGTCTTTGTTCTCCGCGGCTGACGGGCTGACTTTCCGGAGGTCGTCCTTTGTAAGCGTACGCGTTCCGCGACCTTTCATCTGCTCGTAGTAATTCTTGCTGCGTACATCGCGCATAAATATCAGGCACTCGATAGGCTTTACGTCCGTGCCCGTCGCAATCATATCAACAGTGACCGCGATTCGAGGGTTATAGTCGTTGCGGAATGAGCTTAGAACCGACTCGGGATTCTCGGCGTTGTATGTTATCTTTTTGCAAAATTCATTACCCTGACCGAAAACGTCACGGACTATTTGAATAATGTCGTCCGCGTGGCTGTCGGTTTTAGCAAAAATCAAAGTCTTGGGAACTTCTTTTCTGCGCGGGAACAGTGATGTAAATAGATTTTCTTTGAATGTCTTTATTATACTTCTGATCTGGCTTGGGTTTACGATATCCTTATCAAGCTGAGTTGATTTATAATCCACATCCTCGTCGAGCTGCTCCCAACGCTGCTCACGGGAAAGACGGTTGCGCTTTTCTATCATCTGCTTCATAATGTGCGCGCCGTTTTTGGTGACTTCGGTTTCAATAAGGAAAATATCTTCGCCGACATTTACGCCGTCAATAATAGCCTGTTCACGAGTATATTCGCTGACAACGTTCTCGTCAAAATACGCAAAGGTGCGCTTATCGGGAGTTGCGGTCAGTCCGATTATGAAGGAATCGAAATACGAAAGCACCTGACTCCACACGTTGTAAATTGAGCGGTGACATTCATCAACGATAATGCAATCGAAAAACTCAGGCGGATACTTTTTGTTATAGACAACCTCCTTGGGAGCTTGCTTGTCTATGGACTTGTTCTCAAAGAGGCTTTCTTCCTCGGCACTCTCGTCGAGTTCCTCGCCTTTGAGGATAGAATACATTCTCTGAATTGTGCTGATGCAGATTTGCACGTCACTCGGAATATAGGAGTTTTTAAGTCTGCATACTCCGTAAAGCTGAGAGAAAGATCGGACGTCATCATTCGGAGTATAAGCGAGAAACTCACGCTCCGCCTGTTCGCCGAGGCTCTTTGTATCCACAAGAAAAAGAATGCGGTTCATTTTCCCGTATTTTAACAGTCGATAAGAGGCTGTAATCGCGGTAAAAGTTTTTCCCGCGCCTGTTGCCATCTGTACAAGAGCTTTGGGGTGATTCTCCGAGAAAGATTTATCAAGATTCTTTATAGCGTTGATCTGACACTTTCTGAAACCCGTTTCGTCGAGTTTTGGAAAATGCTTCATATTATTGCGAATTGTATCGGGTTGAGATAATAACAGCCTTAGCGATTCGGGTTGATGAAATGAGAAGACTTTACGGGAACGGTAGTTTATATCCTTGTAATCGGTGAATCTAATGAGCTTATCCGTCGCTTCATATACAAAGCGGATGTTATAATCTGCGTTTATGTATTTGAGCTTGCTGTGAGCATAACGAGATGACTGCTCCTCAACAGTTGTGATGTTTTGAGCGGCAGTTGATTTTTTAGCCTCTATTATTCCGACGGGTTCACCGTCAACAAACAAAGCGTAATCGGCAGGACCGGTATCGGTAGGAAATTCACGCACTGCTACTCCGACATTTGTGGAAATATTAAGCACGTTCATATCCTGCACAACCCATCCCGATTGTTCGAGCTTTTTATCAATAGTTTGTCTGGCTCTTTCTTCAGGCGTCACAACTCTCACCTCACAACGGATTTCGACAAATTTAGACTTATCCTTATATATTCTACCACCATAAGAACTAAAAATCAATTAACATTTTCACATTCTATTATGCTTTTTCACATTCTATTATGCTTTTAATATTGAAACAAAAAACAGACGAGTTCCCATTAGGACATCTCGTCTGTATATGCTTAAGATTAAAACGGCAACTCCTCGTCACCGTCATCATTGTCAAAGCTCTCTTCAAAAAAATCACTGTTATCTGTATTATAATCGCCGTAACACTTCTCCCAGATCTTTTCAATTTCCTCGAAGCATTTCGTATCGGGCATTGAGTCATACAAACCGCTGCACAATTCAACTGATGGTTTTAAGTTATCCTCCAAAGCGTCACAAATATCGAACAGCTCGTCCGCCTCGGATTCATTGATTTCGTCAGTATCAAACAGCAGTTTGATAAAATATCTTGTTGAGTTAATTTTCATATAAGCTTCTCTGAGAGCGATAACTGCTTCTTTTTCTATCTTGGTGGTGATTATTCTATTGATATTTATTGTGTGAAAAGTCGCTCTTTCTTTTAACGCGTCAAACAGCATATCGTTTGAGTCGTTTAGTCTTTTATTTTCAATCTTCTTGATTTTGAGTAACAGCTCCATTGATTTTTCGGCAAAGGCTTGTGTTTTGTCCATAACCAATAACGATTAGTTTCTCTTTATGTATTTATCCAGCTCTTTTTCCAGTTCTGTAAAATTACAACATCTTTTTGCAAGGTTGATATTCTTATCAGGGTATTTAGTGACAAGGTCATGGAGCTTATTAGCTCTTTTCAGAATCATTTTCTGATTCCGCTGACAAAAATCAAGCTGATCTCTCATAAGTGACTTATAAGCGATTCTCTTTAAGTCATCTCCTTTATGTATTGTCAAATCTATAGGCGAAAGAAGCTCGTCCTTTATTGGAAGCATATTATTGAAATTCAGAACACCTATCAGTTTATTCGCGCCGTGTTCATTTTTCTTTGTAGGATGCGTAATGCGCATAAAATCAACGCTGTTTTTCTTATTTTCGAACTTCGCCTTCGGAGAAGAAAGCGGAACGCAGTATTTCTTGTCATTCAGTAGAATCAGTATACCTACAAACGGTCTTGTCTTTTTGTTGATTTGCGGAGATACAGACATAACATTATTATCAATCTTAGCGAGATTACGGACATATTTCATATCTATCGTATACAGTTTTAATCTCTTTTGCTTCAAATCAAACACCCCTAAATATGTATTTAAGGGAACCGCAAGCGATTCCCTTAATACTTAAATCTTCCACTTATACGGTAGGACTCACCTCTTGTACAACTTCCACTTATACGGTAGGATTCACCTCTTGTACAATTTCCACTTATATGGTAGGACTCACCGCTTTTTACGGAAACTTGGTTTCCATATGATAAGTTACCTTATCGTTATTAGTATTATAACGTTATATTATAAATATGTCAAGAAAATATCAGTATATTCTATCCAAGAACATCTATATCAAATAACACTTCTGACATCTGTCTCAACAATATTAAATCGCATAAACTCAGGAATAGAATTCTTTACTGCTTGTTGCTTAATGCTCTCGTCTTTTGATACCGCTGCCGCAGTTATTATACTTGCGGGATAGAGAACGTCTTTCAGCTTCATATGACGCAACTCGCTGTATTCATCACACAAAGGAACATCATTCTCTCGACTGATATAATCAACCATAGCGAGCAAATACAGACTCTCAGGATACCAATTTCTGTCATAATATGTTATTATATCGCCATTCTCTATCGTATCAATCAAAAACTCTATATCACCGAGCTCCTTTAGTTTATGACAAACATTGCTTTTAAATAATTCAAAATCCGCGCGGGGAAGCATATACGGCTCAAGGAGCTTTTCCATAGAAATGCCGAGCTCTTTCGACAGCTTATATATCGTCTTTGCGTTACACTCAGCGAGATTAGCTTTACCGTTACATATATCGTTAATCGTCATATACGGTATTCCGCTGTTTTTTGCAAGACGGTATTTGGACATTTTATTCTGTGATAGTATTTGATTAAGTGTCATACTATTCACCGTCGAGTAGACAGTCTCGACACTCCTTTCAATTTATTCTCAAGTGAAAGGCTTGCCTACTGCCCCTCACGGAACCGTACGTGCGATTTTCCCGCATACGGCTCTTCAAACAGTCATTTAAGACCAATCCCAAATATCCTTAGTCAGATGAGGCTCCGCGATGTAGTAGTTCCATACTCTAAGATATTTCTCATATCTGAACTTTCCCTTTTGGTCGCGCCTGTTCAGCATTCTGTATGTTGCATATTTCAGGTATTTCCAAAAGTTTTGAATAGCGTGGTAGTTTCCGTTTACTCCATAGTAATTGCAATGCCCTCTGATGACTGCCGCGAGCGTTTTCATCGTGTCTGCCACAGGCTTTGTCAGTCTTGTTTTCAGCCACGCTTTCGCTGCCTGCTTTTTCGCTTTCAGCTTTTTCTTGCTCGTCCGTACTCCCACACGGTACTTTCCTGTTCGAGTCTTTGTATTGTAGAATGTAAATCCGAGAAAATCAAAGTCCTCTTTGGTTCCCTTGAATCTGCCAATCGGAAGTATTCTTGTCTTTTCCTCCGCTACCTCAAGCCCGAATTTTCCCAGTCTGGGTATCAGCACCTGCATTACTTTTCTTGCCTCGTTTTCGTATTGAAACATTATCAGAAAGTCATCTGCATATCTTACGTAATATGCTTCTCCTTTAAGTCTCGGCTTTATGCCTTTTTCAAACCACAGGTCAAGCACATAATGTAGATATACATTTGCCAGAACCGGAGATATCAGTCCGCCCTGCGGCGTTCCTCTGTCGCTCTCTTTCAGCTCTGTCCCCTCCATGATTCCGCCTCTCAAAAACCTTTTGATATATCTTAAAAAGTTCTTGTCGGCTATATCGTGTTCCAGAAACTTCATGAGCCAGTCATGGTCTACGTTGTCAAAGAAGCCTTTTATATCCGCTTCGAGAACGTAGTTCACTTTCCTGCACATTATCGACTGGTTGATATACCTGACTACCTGGTGGGAGTTGCGGTTTTCTCGAAATCCATAGGAGCAGTCAAGAAATCTCGGCTCGTATACATCGTTCAGTATGCCTGCCATGACTCCCTGTACCAGCTTATCCTCATAACTCGGCAGTCCCAACGGACGTTTCTTGCCGTTTGCTTTGGGGATATACACCCGTTTTACAGGCAATGGCTTGTACTGAAACTTTTTCATTCGTTTCACAAGTTCCCTGATGTTTTCCTCGGCGTTTTCATCGTATTTGTCTTTACTTACTCCGTCTACGCCTACCGCTTTCTTTCGATTCTGTTTCCGATGCTCTGTCATCAGCGTTTCCTCATTCACATTGCGCATCAAATTCTCCACTCGCGGATATTTCGCTGATTGTTCTCTTATTCCCTCTGCTTTCGTTGCCATGCTTTTTTTCTACCTCTTGTGTGTTTCTGTTTCCGCTTTGGGAACGGCTGTTTGCTGACCCCTTTGCTCCACCTGCTTTCACAGGTTTCGTCACTACTATGAGTCAGTCCGACTTCTGACAAGCCTTCGGGGTCTCTCCGTTTACAAGACTTCAATTACCCTTACCTCGTTTCAGGAGCTTGTCAGACCTCCCAGGTATGCAGATATTACTTTGTGCGCTCGCCACGCTCTCGGACCCCGACGGAACCTACGGCACTCTCGCTTATCGATTGCCGTATTGCTGCCTGCGACCAAAGAAAAAGTATCGGCTTCCGCTCTGTATAACTTACGGGGCTGTATCGCTTCACGCTTTCGCATTGCGGCTCTCGCACTCCACTGCCTACGCTTAAACCTCACCTCACGGCTTCGGCTCCAAGGCTGTGTACCGACTGCTTGCTAAGCTTTGTCGGGTTCGGACTTTCACCAAACTGTATTATCTGCACCGAACTGGCGCACTTCTTCAATACCATTATAACGGTTAACCGTCATAATGTCAATATTGTTTTTCGGGGAGGAAGAGCTACAATTCAATAAAACCTAAATTAAAAATACTTTGCGACGTATTTAGTATAGATTATAATACCATGCTGAATTATAAATAAAATGACTCCGCTCAGAATCATCTAAGCGGAGTTTTATTATATCAGTTGTTTTTTGTTTATGGATAGCGCTCAATAATGCCATCAGTTTTTTCTGCCTCTTCAACTTCTGAAATAGTCGTACCAATATTTTATCCCAAAGATACATCAAGGGCCATCATTACCGTAAACCCGATGCCAAACATAATTACTCCGACATTTGAATGCTCTCCTTCTGACATTTCGGGAACCAGCTCTTCCACAACAACGTAAATCATTGCACCCGCCGCAAAGCTTAGCAAATACGGCATAACAGGAATCATCAGACCAGATATAACTACAGTAATCAAAGCTCCTATAGGCTCTACCGCGCCGGACAGAACACCGCCGAGGAACGCAATAGGTTTGCTTTTTCCCTCAGCGTGGAGCGGCATAGAAATGATCGCTCCCTCGGGAACATTTTGTATCGCTATACCGAGAGCAAGCGCCAATGCGCCGCCGACAGAAATATCGGTTGAACCTGCTAACAAGCCGGCGTACATCACGCCCACCGCCATTCCTTCGGGAATATTATGCAGCGTGACGGCAAGCAACATCATCGTCGTCCTCGCCAGCTTACTTTTATGTCCTTCTGCATTTTCGGCAAACATATGAAGGTGCGGTACCGTTTTATCAAGAACAAGCAAAAACAATGTTCCTATCCAAAATCCGGCAACAGCGGGAACAAACGTAAACACTCCCATTGAGCTGCTCTGCTCAATGGCGGGTATCAGCAGGCTCCATACCGAAGCCGCCGTCATCACGCCTGCCGCAAATCCCGTTAAGGCGCGCTGAACATTCCGTCCGAGCTGTCTTTTCATAAAAAACACAAAAGCCGCGCCCAAAGAGGTTCCGATAAACGGTATCAAAACACCGATCATTACAGATACATTCACAATTTTGTCTCCGATTACTTTGTGATGATTGCGACCGCGCAGGGGACGTGGCCTCGAACCAGTTCGGTTTCTATTTTCCGATAACCCGCTTTTTCAAAGAAGGTACGGTAATTAGAATAGGTAAACTGCTGCTTGAAATCGGCTCCGGCTTTCCCGATTGCCTTGACTACGCCGCCTGTTTTTCCTGTCTTTTCTCTGTTGACATAGGTAGGAATGATCAGTCTGCCGCCTTTTTTGCAAGCCCTGTCCAGTTCCGCAAGCGCCTGATAGGGATAATCCAATAAATGAATGACGTTAGCCGCAACAACTGCATCAAAGGATTCGTTTTCATAATCAAGGGATGTGATATCCGCTTTTTGAAAAGTGATGTTTGAAAATGTTCTACACTTCTTTTTTGCCTGTTTCAACATACCTTCCGAAAAATCTGTTGCCGTTAATGACTTACAGACAGGAGCGATAGCTGCGCTGATCATTCCTGTTCCGCAAGCGCATTCCAGCACAACGTCCGTTTGTTTTATTCTTTCGGAAACCAAGCGACAAAGCTTCCTGTTGACCTTTCCGTTATAAACATTGCCAAACAGGTCATATACGCCTGAAATTCTATCCCAAAACATAGCTTACAATCACTTCCTTGCTGTCACCGTGATCCATGGTTTGCCTTCATAGCAGTCGGCTTTCATCTCTGTAAACCCCGCTTCCGTCAGCGCCGCAAAAAGCTCGTCGACAGTATAGCACTTCATTCCATCAATAATCTTTTCATATTTCAGACCGGTTTCATCGGCTCCGTCGGATTCGTTGCAGATCATAAAGGAACCTTCAGGCTTCAAAACTCTGTACACCTCGGAAAAGCACTGTTTAAGTCCCGGCCAGAAATAGACCGTCTCAAACGCTGTGGCAAGATCAAACGTACCGTCCTCAAAGGGTAGCTCGGCAACATTGCCTCGTATGACGGTACATCTGCCTGTCGCGATCATATCCTTGTTATAATCCTTTGTTTTTTCAACCGACAGAGCGGAATAGTCAAGCGCTGTGACCTTTGCCTGCGGATAGCGTTTTAAGAGCTCGGCAGTGTTGCGTCCGCCGCCGCATCCGAGCTCAGCGATATTTGAAGGAACTATCCCTTTAAGGTGCGTCATTCCCCAATCGGCAAGCTTGGCATGTCCGCTGTTCATTCCGCTGATCATCATCTTGCCGAGGACTCCCTCGGGTTTCCTCGTCTGATTTACAAATTTTTTAAACAGTCCCATCATATGCCTTCTTTCTTATTTTTTGCCGACCAATAGTGCAGAGCCGGAAAGCTCCATCCAGACAGGTTCCCACTTTTTCATAAATTTGTCTGTCGTGTCGATCAGCTCAACCTTTTCATAGCCCATATCTTTCAGCTTTTTGACAAAGGCTTGCATATCGCCGTACTTTGACTTTGAAAAGATATCGTGCAGGGCGAATGTGCCGCCCTTTTTCAGCACCCGTAGGGTTTCAAGCAGGATCGTTTGTCTGTCTTTGCTTGGTATGTTGTGATATACATAATTGCTCGTCACCGCATCAAAGGTCTCATCGTCAAAATCGAGCTTCACGGCGTCACCCTTATGGAATTTGGTGTTGTTCACCTTTTCCGCTCTCGCGTTTCTCTCACAAAGCTGTCTGCTGAAAGAAGCGTACTCCTTGCCCCAGCGGTCAATACCTATGACCTCGGCATTTGGATTGCGCTTGGCGCAGGCAATCGCAAGCGCTCCGCTGCCGCAGCCGACGTCAAGTATTTTTCCGCCGTCTGGAACGCTAACATAGGACGCGATATCCTCAATGATCTGCTTTGACATTTGCCGCTTACCGTCGTAGGAAAACGCGCGGTACATTAGTATCATCCATACCGTGATCACGCAGGCAATCACAGTCAGAATGAGCAGCACAATGAATAATACAGTTTTCAGCGTACCGCTGACGATACCTGTACATCCGAAAACGATGAACAGGATCAAAAATAATATCGTAATTACTGCTCCGCCGTAAATCATACCTTTCGGCATCCAGTTTTTATAATCCGGTTTCATATTATTCCTCCTTGCGGTATAGCTTGTTTTTTATTTTAATCTATCAGTGATGAAATTTTTCAGCGTTTGATACGAGTGTCGGCTCTCAGGCACATAGTTCGTATATAGCACATAGGAGTGGAACATTTTCGGCTGAGTTTCCAATTTGACATTGACGCCCGCGTTCTTGGCTTTTTCATAAACTGTGAGAGTATCGTCAAGGAGCATTTCGTCCTCGCCTGCAAACAGGAGCATTGGCGGAAAGCCGCTGTAATCGGCAAAGGCAGGTGAAATATAAGGGTCTGTCCTGTCGTTGATACCGATATAATCATAAAGATAGCTGTTCAACAGCTTCCGCTTTGTATGCCCTTCAAACGCGCCATTCCTGTCGCCGATTTCAACATCTCGCTGATAGTTTTTGACATAGCTCTCACCTGAAGCGGTCATATCCGTCCACGGAGACAGCAGGAAAATACTGTTCGGCTGCTCTCTTTCTGTATCTTTCAATTTCAGTATCATCGCCAGCGCCAGATTGCCGCCGGAGGAATCGCCGCCGATAATGATATTTTTCGGATCGATTTTCCGTTTAACCGTCAGTTCGTCCCACAAATCAAGCGCCTCATTGAGCTGCGTAGGATAGCCGCTGTCGGGCATCAGAGTGTAATCGAGCAATATGATTTCAACACCCTCAGCCAAATCGCAGAACGGCGCGCAAAAATCACGATAGTTATAGGTCAGACCGCTGATATAGCAGCCGCCGTGAGTGTAGTAAATGACCTTTCCCGATGATACGGCGTTTTCCTTTTTAATTCGCTGATATTTAGTGCCACTTTCGGTCGTCAGACATTCAAGCGTATAGCCCTTCTTCGGCTTGGTATGACAATACTTTGCGGACATCGCTTTCATTTTCTTCTGCATTTCGGGATGCGCGATTGGGTTGATATTCTGTGCGCGCATCATCATTCTGATAAATCCTGCTCTAATAGACGTAAAATCACCTTCTTAAATGATTGTCAGATAACTGCATTTGTCAAGAGAACATTGACGAGCGGTTTACAGTTTCCAGGGCATGCACCTGTTAACACGTTTTTATTCTACAGGAACCACCTTGTGCAGAAAACCGATTCTTGCATTCTGTTCTGTATCGTCGTCCTCGACATAGCCATCATAGGGAGCATTCGGATCGTGGGGCTTCTGTTTCTTCATCGAGTTGCAGACCTTGTCCTTGTGGCGGAACACGAATTCAAAATCATCCGTCCATCCGGTATGACTGGTGATGACCTTCGGCGAAAGTCCTTTACGTTTCAGCTTTTGCTCCAATTCAGCCAAAGATTTCTTGGCAAGCTCGTTGTCCTCTGCGAGCGAATTGATGAAGCTGTAGCCGCCGTTCGCGCCGAACCAGATCGTATCTCCGGTGAAAAGGTATTCGTTGTCGATCAGATAGACCATATGCCCCCATGTGTGTCCGGGCACAAGGATACACTCCACGCGGATGCTGCCTATATTGAGGATTTGTCCGTCCTGCAGGAGTACACGCCTGTTGTCGCTTTTCACCATCGGCAACTTGTATAAGCCGAAGATCACCTTGCGGCGCTTTTCTCCCGTCAGGTAGCGGTTCTCGATCTCGCTGAGATACAGGGTGGCGTTTTTGAAAAGACCGTCGCTGTCTGCTTCGACTGCGCCTACATGGTCGGTGTCCTGATGGGTGATCAGGATATGCCTGATCGACGACGGCTCGATTTCCAGCCATGACATCTTTTCTTTCAGTCTGTCATAGTTATAGCCCGCGTCGATCATAATCGTCGTGCCGTTCTTGGTGTAGAAGAAGATGTTGGCGATCCACTCGCGCACACAGGCGACGTTATCATCGATCCTGCCGGTGTTCAGCGGCTTGAAAATCTCTTTGCCCCTGTAGCCGAGGCTCATTACCTTTTTCTGAAAATTTGACGCTTTCTTTGACATTGCCGATCCCTCACGCTACCGTCCAGCCGGAGCTTTGCTGTTGGAGGCGTACCATCTTGGCGAACTCGCCGTTTTGTTGCAGCAAATCTTCGGGCTTGCCGGATTCGGCAACCTTGCCATCCTTCAATACGATGATCTGATTTGCCGCCTGAACAGTCCTCATACGGTGAGCGATTATCAGAACCGTTTTGTTTTTAATCAAACGTGAGAGCGACTGCTGAATCAGTGTTTCGTTTTCCGCGTCAAGCGAGGCTGTCGCTTCGTCAAGCAAAATGACGGGCGCATCCTTTAGAAAGGCTCGCGCGATTGAGATTCTCTGGCGTTCGCCGCCGCTGAGCTTCGCACCGTTCTCGCCGATAACGGTATCATAACCGTCGGGCAAGCGTGAGATGAATTCGTTGCAGTTTGCGAGCATCGCGGCGTTCATAACTTCCTCGTCAGTCGCGTCCTTTTTACCGATACGGATATTTTCCATAATCGTATTATTAAAAAGCGTTACATCCTGAAACACAATGGAATAATAATTCAATAGAGCTTCGGGATCTATATCGGAGATATCCTCGCCGCCGAAGAAGATTTTGCCCGTAGTCGCGTCCCAGAATCGCGCCGCCAGACGTGAAACAGTAGTCTTACCTCCGCCCGAGGGTCCGATCAGAGCCGTGACCTCGCCTTGCTTTGCCGTAAAGCTGACATCGCTGAGGACAGTTTCATCGTCGTTATATTCAAAGCCGACGTTTTCAAACTGAATATCAAAGTTATCGGGCTTGAATTCCTGTTTGCCTTCCTGCTTTTTGATTTCGTTCATATCGTTTGTGCGGTCGATATTGACCTGAGCGGCATTAAGAGCGCCGAGATTTATAAGCGTACCTGCCATCGGCTCGTACAGTCTTGATACGACAAGCAGGAACATAAAGAAGGTGATGACAGTTATCTGTCCGCCGAGGAGCAGCGCGGAGCCGACAAGCGCGGTCGTAGCGATACCGAACTTCAAAAACATCTGCGAGGGTACTATAAACGCCGCTACCCCCAATTCCGCCGCAATGGATTTTTTCTCATAGTCCTTGATGACATTATCCAAGCCCTCGATGTATTCGTTTTCGGCGTTGTTGCTCTTTAAGTCGCGCAGTGCTTCTATCGCTTCCTGTACGCCGTCCTCAAGCCTTACTCTTGTATCGTTCTTGCGCTTATTAAAGACGTTCTGCGTTCTCTTTGACAGTCTTACAGCGAGGAGCGATACGGGAAGCACCCACACGGAAGCAAGCGCCATCCTCCAATCGAACACGAAAAGAGAAAGAGCAATGATTATCGTTGAGATAATCGAGCCGTAATACTGCGCCGCCTGATGCGAGAAGGTATGCTCAATGACAGTACAGTCGTTCAGTATGGTCGTCGTGAGATCGCTCAGATCCTTCTTTCCGAAAAATGACAGCGGCAGCTTCCTGAGCGTTTCGGCAAGGGCGATCCTGCGCACGCCGCTCTCCTTGTAGGTTGAGAAAAAGGTCGCGTTATACTGCCAGAACTGAGTTATGTAAATCAGCAACAGCGATACAATAATGCCGATGATATAAAAGAGTATCCTGCCGCCGTTCACGCCGCCGCTGAGCATATCCTCTGTAAGAAAGTACAGCAGCCCCACCGGGAACATCAGCACTAAATCCGATACCGTGCAGGCGCAAACCGAGTTGATAAAGCCCTTGGCTCCTTCACGCGACATAGCGTACCTGCGCATAATTTTCTCAAGCATTATTCTCACCAACCTTCCACGAAACAGAGGACTGATAATCCTTCCACATCTTTGTATAAATACCGTTTTTCTTTAACAGCTCGTCGTGAACGCCCTGCTCGGAAATTCTGCCGTTTTCAAGAACGATGATATTGTCGCAGCCTTGAATTGTTGAGAGCCTGTGGGCTATCATAATCACGGTTTTATTCTTTGAAAGCTCCTTGAAGGATTTTTGCACAAGGTATTCGTTTTCGGGGTCGGCAAAGGCTGTCGCCTCGTCGAGTACAACGATCGGCGCGTCCTTAAGAATTGCGCGGGCGATTGCAATTCGCTGCTGCTCTCCGCCCGAGAGATACACTCCCTTTGCTCCGATAACGGTATTTATGCCGTCGGGTAGCTTTTCGATGATGTCCGTACACTGCGCTTTTTCGAGCGCGAGCATTACCTCCTGAACAGTAGCGTCGGGACGCGACAATCTGACATTTTCGAGAATAGAACGCTTCAAGAGTCTGCTGTCCTGGAATACATACGACACCGTGTTCATCAGCTCTTCTTTCGGAATATCCTTAACATTAACGCCGCCGATTTTTACCGCGCCGTCTTTAACGTCCCAAAAGCGTGCGATAAGTCCCGCTACGGTTGTTTTGCCGCCGCCCGAAGATCCGACAAGCGCGAGCGAGGTACCGCTTTTTACATCAAAGCTTACATTATCCAAAGCGAGATTATCACCGTCATAGGAAAAGCTGACGTTTTCAAACTTAACGGAATAATCGTCGGGAGTTGAATTATTATCGCTGTTTTCAAATGGCTTTCTGCCCAGCAGGGAATCGATCCTGTCAAACGCGTCCGCGACCGTCATACTGCCCTCGCTCATAAACATAACCTTTTGCATTGTTGTTGCAATCACAGGGGTTATAATCACATAGAAAAGAAAGTTGAGAATAATCCCGCTTGTAACATTCGCTCCGCCGTTTGAGAGTATCAGCGCCAGCGCTATCAGAAAGGCGAACGCGCTGTTGATAAAGACCAGAAAGAACAGCATGGGCTGACGGCATCGCTTAGTGTAGGCGATACAGAATTTATAATAGTTCTGAATAGATGCCTTAAAGCGTGAGAATGAGTGTATCGTCTGACCGAAGGTTTTTACAACGGGAATTCCGCGCACGTACTCGACAGCCTCGTTGTTCATATCCTCAAGCGCGTTGTTATACAGGCGCATATCCTCCTTCATCGCGGGGCCTAACATCTTGCCCATACATAAAAACGCGAGAATCACAGGCAGGACAGATACCAATCCGAATCGCCAGTCAACAACGAACATCATCACTACCATTCCGAGCGGAGTACCGACAGCGCCCGCCATATCGGGCAGATTGTGCGCGAGGTAGGTTTCCGCCGCGTTGGATGAATCGTTGATAATCTTGCGGATTTTACCGCTGCCCATTTCATCCGAAAAACCGAGCGGAAGCTTGGTGATGTGTTTGAGCAATCTGCGCTTGATATTGCTGCCTATCCGAAACGCGCTGACGTGTGAACACATCAATGCGCCAAAATAGATTAAGAGCGCGGTAGCCGAGAACACTACTGCCATAATGCCGTTGTGAACAATCGAGGTTGCCCTTGAAAAATCAGGCGCGACTTCGAGTACTTCTCTGATGATGAAGAAAATATACACAAGCGGTAAAAGCGCCGTCAGCGCGCTGATAAACGACAGCACCCACGAAAGATACGTCAGTATTTTATAGCTGCCCGCGTATTCCATCAGCCTCGAAAACGGAGAGGGTTGTTTTTGTTTTTTCAAAACATATCATCCTTTCGAAACAAGGGTTTTGCGAAAAACGCGACCACCAAATAATGACGACCGCGTTTTTCAATAAGGGGTAAGTAAATGGTGAAAAATGAAAGCTATTTAATCAGCGATTTGCCAAGCGCTTCACACGCGGCAACCGCTTCGTCATCGGGAGCATCCATACAGATTACGGGCTCGGATGTCAGTACCGCTCCGAGACTTTCGCACTCATCCTGCCAGTTGCGCATCCATTCTCCGTCGCCCCAGCCGTATGAACCGAAAAGCGCGATTTTCTTTCCGCCGAGCTTTTCGGCACAGGCGCTGAACATCGGCTCAAATTCATCCTCCTCGAGCTGTTCCGCTCCCATCGAGGGACAACCAAAGGCGATAGCGTCGTAATCATCTATCATAGTTTCGTTGAACTTATCACAGGTCAATAAATCAACCTCCGCTCCCGCGGCTTTTACTCCATTTGCTACAGCCTGAGCCATAGCTTCTGTGTTTCCTGTACCACTCCAAAATACAATTGCTGTTTTCATAAATGTTTCCCCTTTCTATTCCGCGCCCTTAAGCGCTTCTACCATATCAATCTTTTTATTCTTCCTTGCCACCATCAAGCCGACCAAAAGCGACACACCGAAGGTCAACAGGATAGAAACGCTGTAGGTCAGCGCGCCTAACATGAGCTTCATTTCGTATTCGCCCGCAAGCGCCGTCAGTAGCCATTGAAGCACGCCGACTCCCGCGGGGAGACCGATTATTACACCGACAAACGTCAGCCAGATGTTCTGAGAAATCAAAAGCTTTCCAATGGTACGGTTTCTGAATCCCAGAACTTTCAGAGTCGCCAGCTCACGCGAGCGCTCAACATAGCTCATAATGCCGAGGTTATAAAGCACGACGATTCCGAGGATTACGGCGGCGATAACGAGTATGATTACCATTCCGTCCATAATCTCGACAAAGCTGTTGAAGGTTTCCATAAACTGAGTCTTATCCTGCTTGCCTGAAATCAAATCGTTGCTTTTAATATTACTTGCTTTCTTATCGGTATAAATTGAGCTTATGCTATAATCTACCCCGAGCTTTTCGGCGAGCGTGTCGGTCATTGTGACGCTTTCGGTCATAATCGAGCGGTTATAGCCGAGCACCTTCGCCTTATATGTTTTCTTGGAACCGTAGGGCGAGAACTCTATTTTATCACCGATTTCAGCCTTGTCGCTCAGACGCAGGCAGAGATAAACGCCCTCATCGCTGAGCTTGATTCTGTTGTTGTCCTCGTCAATAACATTGAGCATATTATCGGGATTGTGAATGATATCGAGCGTAACGGTGTCGCCGTCAAGACTGATTCCTGACAGGCTCTCCCAGTCGCCGCCGAGCTCATCGTAAAGCTCCTTTGATTTCTTTAAATCGGCGTCGTCAACGAGGTTTACCTTTGTGGTGTAGTTGCTTATATCGTGGTCGAGCAAGTCAAGAAAGCCCGCCATCGTGTCGCGCATACCTAAGCCGCCGACCATCAGCACCATACAGCCGACTATACCGAATAACGTCATAGCCGAACGGCTCTTGTGACGGCTGAGGTCACGAATGTTCCATTTAGTCCCGAAGTGAAGCTTATCCCAGAAGCGAAAGCGCTCAAGGAATATCTTCCGCATTTTCTTCGGCGAATACGGGCGCAAAGCGTCAGCCGCCGTTCCCTTTAACTGCTGACGGACGGAAAGATAGCTTATCAAAGTCAGCAGAGCTACAGTCGCCGCCATAACGGGATAACAAAACTCGGGAATCGCTGCCGACCAGTCGGGCATATCGAAATATGTACCCATCATTCCGCCTTCGCTCATTATCGCCTTGCACACGGCGTAGCCGAGAGCGATTCCGAACGCCGTTCCGACGATTCCGATAAACAAGCCGTAAGAGGTGTAGTGCCTGAGGATCCTGCGATTTTTGAAGCCGAGTGCTTTCAGCGTGCCTATTTGCGTTTTCTCCTTAGTCGCTATGCGATGCATTGTGGTAACCATTGTGAGAATAGCGATCGCGAGGAACAACACGGGAAGAACCGAGCCCATCGTCTTGCCTTCCTCAGCTTCGCCGTTCGACTCCTTATAGACGACGTGGTCGTCCTTCGAGGTCACCATAATCGTCCTGCCAAGCTTTTTCTTAACAGCCTTTTCGAGAGCTTTTTTCTCCATATCGGAAATGAGATTTATCTGGGCGTAGGCTTTCGTCTCTGCCTCAGTTAGCATTTCGTCGGTGATAAAAAGCTCGGTCAGCTTTTCGTCAATGAACTCCTCGGGGACTCGGGATTTTTTGAGCTCTTTTTTGAAGTCGTTTTTAATCTTATCCTTTAATACCGTTTTGAGCTTTTCGGGTGAGATATATGCGTAACCGAAGGTGTTGTAGTCTGGCATCATCTGGTTCTTGTCGGCTACACAAATCATATGCTCGCCCGCTTTTATCAAGCCGACGATTTTGCCCTTTATCTCCGTTCCCTGAAACTCGAGTGTGAGCTTGTCGCCGATTTTCATCTTGTTAGCCGCGGCGAATTTATCGCTCAGCCAGAAGCCGTCGCCTTTTTTATCATAAGCTTCGCCGTCCATTACGGTAAAGGTGCTTACCTTATAGTTCTCGCTCACGTCAAGGGCGAGACTTTTGTTTTTCTCGTCTTTTATATCAAGGTTGACGGACAGATAACGAGTCGCCGCGTCAATGCCTTTTATTGACGAGATTTTCTTAATATCGTCCTTCGTGAAGCCTTTTTCTGAATAGAGGCGGTAGTCGGCGTAGTTCGTCTGCTCAAAGAAATTGCCCGTATCAACCTCAATCGTTTTCCACTCCATATTGAAGCCGAGGAACATTCCCATACCGAGCGTAATCATAATTATCATCGAGATAAACTGCGCCTTGTAGCTCCACGCGGTTCTGAATAACTTACGCGTCAGCATTACCACTCCACCTCGTCAGCGCTCAATGGATTGTCCTGCTCAATGATTTCACGGATTTTGCCGTTCTTAACGCGTATAACAGTGTCCGCCATTTTCGCTATGCTCTGGTTATGGGTAACGATTACGATAGTTTTTCCGTAGTTTTTCGCCATACTGAGCAGGAGCTTTAGCACCATAACGCCCGTTTCTGAGTCAAGCGCGCCCGTAGGCTCGTCGCAGAGCAGGATTTTCGGATTTTTAGCGAGCGCTCTCGCTATTGAAATTCTCTGCTGTTCGCCGCCCGAAAGCTCTGCGGGAAAGTTATGGAGATGGTCCGTTAATCCAACCTCGGCTATCATCTGTTTAGCGTCAAGAGCGTCAGGCGCAATCTGAGATACAAGCTCAACGTTTTCATAAACAGTGAGAGTCGGTATAAGGTTATAAAACTGAAACACAAATCCTACGGTCGCCGCGCGGTAATCCGCAAGCTCGTTGTCCGAGAGCGTGCTTATATCCCTGTCGTTTACGGTTATTGTACCCTCATTAGGACTGTCGAGACCGCCAAGCATATTGAGCAGGGTGCTTTTGCCCGCTCCTGACGGTCCGAGGATAACTACGAATTTTCCCTCATCAAGCGTAAAGCTTACATTATCCAGCGCCTTTTGCTCGTGCTCTCCGCTCGTGTATATCCTTGTTACGTTCTCAAATTCTACTATTGACATAAGTACCTCCCTTATCTTGCCACAGTCAGCTTTTTAAGAGGCTTTCCCGCAAGCCATTGTTTTTTATAAATGTCAGTGCATTTTCTGTATTTATTGAACAGCAATCGGGCTTTTTCTTCATCGCCGTAAACCTTCCAACAGCCTACGCACTTAGCGCATGACGCGTTGTTATCAATAAAGCCCTTTACATCCTCGACAGGATAGCCGAGAAAGAGTCCGATTTCGTGTGGAAACTCCTCGTTTTCGCCGAGTCGTTTTATCAGCCTAGCCAGACATTTGCCGCGGTTATCTGTAAGATATCCCCTATCCGAGAGCAGCTTATCCGCTTCTTCATTCTTCAATTCAGCAAAAAGACGTGAAGGACGAAAAGCATAAATCAAAGCTTTCTTATTTCTAAGACGAAGAGGTAAAAATCGGATACCCTTACACCCTAAGCTGAGATTCAACTCTCTCAAAAAATCGAGAAGCTCATTTTGATTATCATAAGAACAGCTGAACAAGCTACCTGTTTTAAGTCCTGCCAAAGTCGGCGAACAATACTTTACTATTACTTCCTCTGACATAATTTCTCCTAGGTTAGCCTAAGCTAACTCATAAGTTAAAAATAATAGCGGTTAGCCGCCGCTAACTCATATTATATATTACCGATTTTGTTTTGTCAAGAGGTTTAGTTTTTTAATAAGAATTAGATTACACACTAATAAAATTTTTTCTCCTTAATCTGTATATTTTGATTGAGAAATAGTACGAAATAGGTCGAATAATAAGTAGAATTTGGGTATAATACACCGTATTATTATGTACGAATAAGAAAATATGGAATGGGCTTTACCCCATATATTTACTATATTTCTACACTTTACGCTGATTGCATAAATGCTAATAGAATGGGGTTCAAGAGGCCGCTGGTTCGACTCCAGTCACTCGGACCATAAAAATGAGGTATCCGTCAGGGTACCTCGTTTTTATATTTTGAATAACTGAATCTAAGCGGACTCTTGAAGCCGACCGTTAAGAAAATGTCCCAGTGGGACATTTTTAGGGAGGAGCGATGATGAACCTCATCTCCCCCACACGCCGCAACATACGAGATGAAACATTTATCAAAGATGAACAAGGCCGCTGGTTCGACTCCAGTCACTCGGACCATAATAAAACGGACAGTAATTTGACTGTCCGTTTTGCTATATTCTGAAAAACTGAACTCGCCTTATTATGTTTCAAGGCTTTTTCACAATAATTGTCAGCGTCTGTTTATTCCTCGTTCGTTTCAACCTTCTTGATAGCGCTGCTGACGTCCTTTGCGAGCTCTATTTTTTGGAAATCGTCATTATCTGTCAGGCACATATCAAATTCAGGCGTAGCGTCGTACTCCGCTGTTGCATTCTTAATGTTCATGTCTAGGACATGACCGCCCTTGGTTCTATCGTCGGAAACAAAGTGAAAATGCCAGCCAGGGGTATTGAGACCGTCCATATAATCGGGGCAGTAGAGAGCTACAACAGTACCCTTTATGTTGTCATAATTAAACTCGCGCTGGTCTGTGGCGAGAGCCTTGTCGAGCGGCTTGTAGGGCTTCTCCTGCTTTATTTCACTGCGGACATTCATTTTCTCGAATGTACCGTTCATCTTAACGAAACAGAACAGATTCCTTCCGTTTTTCTCAACCATAGAATCGAGCTTTTCCTTCAGAGCGTTAACGTCGCTGATATCAGACATTTTAACGCTTCCGTCCTTATCAAAAAAGGTTACGTTTGAGAAAGGAACTGTTTCGTCGTCAGCCGCTTCCTTAACCGAGCCGTCGCCGAGAGCCTGATAGACCTTGCCGTCGAGGACTATCATCTCTCCGTTTACGCCCTCAAAGGTTCCGATACCGATGTCGCCGTGCTTTTTGAGCTCGTTTACCTTGATGATACCGTCATAGTAGCCCTGAGTTAAGGATTGTAGGAGAGCGACCTGATATATAGTTTCTCTGTCCTTTTCCTGCGCATTTGCCTCAACCTTTTTTTCGGTTGTTTTTTCGGCAGTTTTCTGCTGTGCAGAACAGGCTGTCGCCGACAGCAAAATAGCTGCCGCCAAAGTAATTGCAAATAATTTTTTCATTTTTTCCTCCTCGTAAAATGAATTAAAAAAATTAGTGTAATTTATTTTTCATCCGATGTGGCTAAATAATTACTCACAGTATATTCGTCATTCCGCCGAGTCCCTGAGAATCGCTTTTATTTCCGCTGATAAACAAAAAGCGAGTTTCCTTTCGACAGTCTGATTCCGTCTTTACAGGTCAGGGTACCTTTGTAGAGAATAAGGTGCGCCTTTCCGCTGACAGTAACACGGTTGCTGATTGCAGCGTCGCCGTTGACGACATACCATTTACCGTTCTCCAAAGTCAGGTCGGAACGGCTGCTGAGTGTTTCGTAGTCTGAACAGGTTTTGGTTTCAGACACAACCCTTTGATTCGCGCTGTCCCATGAGCGTTCAATGTACTCTATCCCCGACGCGGCAAAAGCTGTCGAAGGGATAATCGTAAACAAACTTACTACCATAATTACCGAAAGCATTATGCTGACGAATTTGCGAATAAGATTCATTAGGCTTCCTCCTGATTGAAAAATAAACATATACACTAATACATATTAATTATATCAGTACTTATCACAAATTGCAATCCGGGAAAATGAAAATAATTTCGCGCATAACGCTGAAATTTTTATGAAGTTACTTAGCTCTTTCCTTTATAAACTATGTTTTCTAAATTTGCCCGCAGTTTTGCAGATTGCCACTCGGATTAAGAACGTGCTTTTTTAATTTTTCTCGTTCGTTTTTTAGGATTACACTTGATACCCAAATCCAAGAACCGCTAATCTCAACCTCAATTCCTTTCAGTCAGATAAGAGTACTGATAATATTGATAAACTCCTGCTGTAAAAATATTGTTTTTTTATGGATGATAATGTATAATAACTATGTATGATAAATCTTAGTGGGAGAATCATAATGAAAAAAGTATTAATACCAGTTATCGCCGTTATAGTTGTACTGGTTCTGGTCTTTTTGACGGTGTTCATACTTGCGAAACAAAAGGTCATATTTATAAACGAGTGGTTTGTGGATAAAAACAGCAGTACAATCGGCGTTGACATCTCCTCTTACCAGGGAAATGTCGATATGGAAAAGCTCAAGGAACAAAATATCAAGTTTGTGTATATTAAAGCCACGGAAGGAAGTTCCCATCAGGATGAAATGTTCGCGGCAAATTGGGATAACGCAAAGAAAGCAGGCATACATAACGGCGCGTATCATTTCTGCTCTTATGACAGTCCGGGCAGTGATCAGGCGGAGAACTTTATCAAAACTGTCGGAGAAAGCTCCAGACGACTGGTATATATGGCAGTATCTTAACAGAGGTACTCTGGAAGGATACAGCGGTGAAGAAAAATACATTGACCTCAATGTGCTGAACAAAGAAAAAAATTTAAACGATTTGATTGTTAAATGACAAATCACACATTGCTAATAGCAAACGGGAGAATGTAATGAAACAAAAGAAGACACGTTCCATCGATATTCCTCTCAAGGAAGAAAACTTTAAAACAGCTATTGAGTTTATTGAACAATGGATGCTGCACGGGCGCATAAATCAAAATACCATAATGGAAGCCCTACTGCTTGTTGAAGCGCTGTTGGAACACCTTGTTGAGCAGGGTTATGACGAGAAAACTATTCTGACAATAAGACCTCAGAGGAGCTTTGGCGAAAGCAGTATCAAGATTGGTTTCGAAGGCGACGCCTATGTTCCTAACGAAGAAAGTTCCGATGAATTTTCTCCTGAAATAAAAATTGTTCAAGCGTATAATGATAAAATCAGCTGCAGATACAGATTAGGTTATAACAGCATCCGCATTATTGTAAAAAGAAACTACAGACGTTCTCTGATGTATTGCGCGCTCGGAACTATTCTTGCAATTCTTGCTTATATTCCCATAAGTATGTATCTGAGCGCGGATCAACAGATCACGCTTGATCTCAGAATGATCAACCCGCTGATAAAGCTTTTCGCTAACGCGATGCTGATGGTCGGTACACCTGTTACGCTATTTTCATTAATTAAGAATCTTACAGACATTTATATTATCTCAGAAAAGAACTCATCAGGAAGAAAATTGCAGATGAAAACATTTGCTACTTCCATTATTTCAATTCTTCTGGCATTTATAACAAGTCTGTTCCTCGTTGTTTTCCTGAACTCACAAGAGGGCTATCTCGGAACAAAAGGGACTTTCTCAAAGGGGATGTCTTTTTCGAATTTCCTGTCCTCAATTGTACCTTCCAGTATTTTTGAGCCGTTTGACACATATATGCCGTTCCCGATTATTATAGTTGCTCTGCTTATTACATACGCTCTGTGTTCTGTCGGCAAGCATTTCGATGTTGTACATAAAATAATTAACGTCTGCTATACGCTGTTTTCCAGGATGTTGAACGTCATTATGTTCACCCTGCCGTTCTTCTGTTTTCTGTCGATACTGGCAGCGCTTATGGCAAATGGCTACACCAACTTATTTTTAATTGTCGAATTTGTAGCGCTGGGATTAATCAGCCTGGTTGTCATGATTGTTTTTTATATGGTACGACTGTTGATTGGCAGAGTCAAAATAAGAAATTTTGTTAAGCATCTGCCGCCGCTGATTTGGGAAAACTTTAAAATTAATTCAGCAATCAACGCTGTTCCTTTCAACATAAGATACTGCGCCAGAAAATACAAGTTCAGCAGGAAAAACCTTTCAACAAAACTGCCGATTCTCGCGGAAACCAATCTGGACGGTAACTGCTATCTTATAATGTTGATTTCAATGATTTTCATCTTTCTGCTCGGAATCGAGGTTTCTTGGTTGCATATAGTGGGAATCGCGGTTCTTATTCTGTTTCTTTCGCTCGGCGCGCCGAATCAACCCGGTTCAATTGTAATCGGGATGCTGATTATTACTTTCTTCCTGCAGGCGGATGAACTGATTTCAATCGCTATATTTGCCGAAGTATTTTTCGGAGCCATTCAAAACATCATTAACGTTGTGGGAGATATCGTTACGGTAGCGATTGAGGAAAGCAAGGCTGACGCCGCAACGCAGCAATAATTTTCAGATTAAAAAGCAACAGGAAGTGAAGATATGGAAAACAGAAATCCACGCGAGGAAAGAGATAGAAGCCGACGTCAAAGGAACAAGTATTCAAAAGCGGCGATAGCGATTATGCTCACCCCCGTTTTGCTGGTTGCTCTGATTGTATTCGGCATAGTATCGTGCTCCGTGAATAATTCAAAAAAACAGGAGACGCCGACAGCTTCCTCGTCAACAAGCGCCAAACCTGTCGAGAAAACGGAGTCTTTTAGGATGTCGGTAGCGGGCGACTACATTATTTACAGCGCGATTTATGACGACGCAGAGAAGCTGGCGGGTGGAAACGGATACGACTTCTCCCCTATGGTTGAAAATTTAAAGCAATTCACAAAAAACTGCGACGTAAACTACTACAGCCAGGAAACTGTTCTCGCGGCTTATGATGGTTTATCACCCTCCACATATCCTATGTTTGTAAGCCCTACCGAAGCGGGCGACGCTATGGTTAATTTAGGATACAACCTTGTATCTACTGCCACAAACCACGCTATGGACGGCGGAGAACAGGGTATTCTGAGCGAATGTAAATACTGGAAAAAACAGAAGAATGTTCTTATGGCGGGCACATATGACAGCCAAAAAAGCCGTGACGCGATTAAAATCAAAGAATGTAACGGCATTACATATACAATGCTCAACTATACATACGACACAAACGGAATTCCTACTCCCGAGGGCAAGGATTATATGGTAAACATCTGGCCCACGGATCTGAGCATCAACAACCCCGAAGCGGACGAAAACTATCAGGCTTACAAAAAACAGGTCAAAAAGGATATTGACGCCGTAAGGGATAAGGTGGATTTCCTTATTGTCGCGATTCACGCGGGGGTAGAATATATGCCTGACGAATCGGCGTATCAGGATGATATGGCAGAATTTTTATCCGAAAACGACGTTGACCTTATGATAGGCACTCACCCTCATGTTATTGAACCTGCCAGATATGTTGGCGATATGATGTGCTACTACTCGATGGGCAACCTGCTTTGCTCTCAGTATCAGGACGAGAACTACAACAAGGTAACGAGTATACTCTCTACCTTTACGGTTAAGAAAACAAAGAGCAACGGTAAGGTGAAAATCAAACTGGAAGATATGGACAACCAGCTTCTGTACTGCTACTACGAAAAGAAAGCCCGAAATGATTTTAAAATCATCCCGTTCAGCAACAAGCAAATCAAAGAGTATCTTCCCGAATACAAACAGGTTTACAAAACATACAAGAACGTATTCCTCAAGCTTGACAAAACTCTGCCCTTTGCCGACTGCGCTTAATAAGTCGGTTCATTATATAAGGAAGTGAGATTATGGACAACAGAAATCAGAAATCTATAAAAAACTTTATCTACAATTTAAAAAACGGCAGTCCTAAAACCCTTTCTGCCGTTCTCGTTATTATCGGAATTGTGGTAGTTCTCGCAGTGGGAAGTATAGTTTCCTGTTCCGTGAACAACGCTGATACTCAGACTGTCAGCAACACAAATACCGACCCCGCGTATATTGCGACGCCCGTAAAGGAATCATCATTTAAAATGTCAATAGCCGGCGACTATATCATATACAGCTCAATTTACGCGGGCGCTAAGGAGCTTGCGGGCGGAAGCGGATATGACTTCTACCCAATGGTTAAAAACTTAAAGAAGTTCACAAAGGATTGCGACGTAAACTACTACAACCAGGAAACCGTACTCGCCGCTTTCGACGGTATGGAACCCTCTGATTACCCGATGTTTGTCAGTCCTCCCGAAGCGGGCGACGCTATGATGAAACTTGGTTATAATCTTGTATCTACAGCCACAAACCACGCATTGGACGGTGGCGAGCAGGGTATTCTAAACTCCTGCAAATACTGGAAAAAACAGAAGAATGTTCTTATGGCGGGCACATATAACAGCCAAAAAAGCCGTGACACCGTAAAGATTAAGGAATGTAACGGCATTACATACACAATGCTCAACTACACCTACGATACCAACGGCATACCTGTTCCCGAGGGCAAGGATTACCTTGTAAACGTATGGCCGACAAACCTTTCAATCAACAACCCTCAAAAGGACAAAAAGTATCAGGAATACAAAAAGCAGGTCAAAAAGGATATTGACGCCGTAAGAGATCAGGTTGACTTTCTGATTGTCGCTATACACGCGGGCGTTGAGTATCAGCCGCTTGAATCCGCTTATCAGGACGATATGGCTCAGTTCCTTTCGGATAATGACGTAGACCTTATGATAGGCACTCATCCGCACGTTATTGAGCCCGCGAGATATGTGGGAGATATGATGTGCTACTACTCGCTGGGCAACCTGCTTTGCTCGCAGTATCAGGACGAGAACTACAACAAGGTTACAAGCATACTTTCAACTTTTACCGTTAAAAAGTCAAACGACAACGGCAAAGCTAAAATCACCTTTGAGGATATGAACAACGAGCTTCTGTACTGCTATTTTAATCAGGACACATGGAGAGGACACAAGGTTATTCCGTTCAGCAGTAATGAGATAAAAGAGTATCTCCCCGAATATAAGGAAGTGTATAAAACATATAAGGATGTTTTCCTGAAGCTCGACAAAACTCTCCCCTTTGCCCCTTGCGCAAAATAAGAAAAAAACAACCACCTGTTAATCTTTACGATTAGCAGGTGGAATTTTTTACTGAATTATTTACAGGAAAGAGCTGACATCAAAGCTTTGAGCGTCAAAGTCGCTAAAAGAATCAATCGCCGTGTAGTTATTATCGCGTTGTTCGATTTCATTTGAAGCGGCAAGCACATCAGAATTTTTTATTTGCTCAATGTTAAGTTTTGGAGTTAAATACACGGTTTTCATATCCGACGCTCCTTTGCTTGATAGATATTAATTATAATATATTATAGAAGTTGTGTCAATAAACTTTCACCTATTGGGGGAAGCTAAAAAAACAGGCTCCGCGAAGCGGAGCCTTAACTTTTACAAAATCCTTTAGGGGACGCCCGAAGCGACTTCTCCTAAAATTTTAATCTACCAGGGCTCTGAGCTGCTCACGGCTGAGTCCGCTGTTACGGCTTACTTCATCGTTGGGGATAACTCTGAGTATCTTGCCGTTATAACGCGAAACAACAACGCTGGACTTCTTGCCGTCTATCTCAACGAACTCCTCGCTGTACTGCTCGTTGAGCGGAACCTGCTTGGGCAGGTTAAACTTCTCTGTGAGCGAGCCTGTGGGACAAAGCTGAACGCAAAGTCCGCAGTTATTACAGTTGGTCTCGTCAAGCGGGAGTGAGAACGCGGGGCTTACGTCTGTTGTAAAGCCGCGTCCCATAAGTCCGATAGAGCTGAGCTTCATAACCTCGCGGCAGCTTCTTACGCACAGTCCGCAGAGAATACACTTGGAAGTGTTGCGCTCGATAAAGGCGTTCTCGTCGTGGCTGTACTTCTGGGGCATTTCACCCTTAAAGCGCTCGGGGTTGATATCATAACGCTGAGCCACATTGAGGAACTTACACTTGTAATACTCACGACAACCGCACTCAAGACAGCGGTCGGCTTCCGCTTTAGCCTCATCCTCGGTGAATCCTAAACTAACCTCGTCAAAGTTCTTGTTGCGGACATCCGCGGGAAGAACCTTGGGGTTAACTCTGTCCTTTTTCTCACGGTCGGAGTAGTCGATAGTATCCTCGTCACGCTTAGAGATATACGGTACTCTTGTGTCGAGTTCCTGACCGTTCAGATAAGCGTCAACAGCCTTGGCGCAGCGGTCAGCCTCACCGATAGCCTCAATCGCGATCGAAGCGCCGCGGTTAGTGGCGTCGCCGATAGCGAACACACCGTCAATGCTGGTTGTAAAGAAGTCGGCGTCAGCAACGATATTTCCTCTCTCGTTGAGCTCAAGCTCAGATACGTCGCCCTGAACGAGCTTCTGACCGATTGCGAGGATTACGCTGTCAACAGCGATTTCCTCTGTCTTGCCCTCAACGGGAACAGGTCTGCGTCTGCCCGAAGCGTCGGGTTCGCCGAGTTCCATAACCTGAAGGGTAATTGATTTAACCTTGCCGTCCTCGCCGTTGAATGAAAGCGGATTTGTGAGGAACTTATAGATTACGCCCTCTTCCTCAGCCTCGTCAATCTCAAGCTTGTCGGCGGGCATTTCCGCCCTTGTTCTTCTGTAAACTACATAAACTTCCTTGGCGCCCAGACGTACCGCTGTACGACAAGCGTCCATAGCTGTGTTACCGCCGCCGCAGATAGCAACTTTCTCGCCGATTTCGGGAGCGTTACCCTGAATTACACCTCTGAGGAAATCGATACCGCCGTATACTCCGTCGAGCTCCTCGCCCGGTGTACGCATAGAACTGCTCTTCCACGCGCCAACAGCTACGATTACGGCGTCGTTTTCAGCTTTCAATGACTCAATTGTAAAGTCCTTTCCAAGCTTGGAGTTATTTACAAACTTAACGCCTGTTTTTTCTATTAAAGAAATTTCCTTGTCGAGAACTTCCTTGGGAAGTCTGTACTGGGGAATACCATAGCGGAGCATACCGCCCATCTTTTCCATCATATCGTAGACAGTTACGCTGTGCCCCATAATAGTGAGGTAATACGCCGCTGTCAAGCCGGCGGGACCGCCGCCGATGATGGCAACTTTCTTACCTGTGCTCTCCTGAACATCAGGCATATAACTGTCAGCTTTGAGATCCATATCAGCCGCGAAGGCTTTTAACTGAGCTATATTGATGGGTTCTTCAACATTCTGACGTCTGCACGCTTTCTCACAAGGATGAGGACAAACTCGTCCGATTGAAGCGGGCAGAGATATTTTATTTTTAATCAGCTTGATAGCCGCGTCGTACTCGCCGTTGGCGATAAGTCCGACATAGCCCTGACAGTCTGTTCTGGCGGGGCAGTTGAGCTGACAGGGAGCAACACAGTCGCCGTCGTGAGCCGACATAAGCAGCTCCATAGCGATTTTACGTGAACGGACAACACGCTCGCTCTCTGTATTTACTACCATACCCTCGCTGACCTTTGCGGAACAGGAACGCAGAAGCTTGGGAATACCCTCAGCCTCAACAACGCAAAGTCCGCAAGCGCCGTAAACCTCTACAGCCTTGTCATAGCAAAGTGTGGGGATATCAATTCCGTTGGCTCTCGCAGCCTCAAGAATTGTTGAACCCTCGGGGGCTGTGATAGCTTTTCCGTTAATTGTTAAGTTAATCATTTTCAGCCCTCCTTATTCTTTGACTACCGCGCCAAACTTACATACTGTGTAACATTTGCCGCACTTGATACATTTATCTGTGTCGATAATATGAGGCTTCTTAACCTCACCCGAAATAGCGTTAACGGGACAATTGCGCGCGCACAGCGTACAGCCCTTACACTTATCGGCGTCAATTCTATACTCAATGAGGTCGGAGCACTCACCCGCGGGACATTTCTTGTCCTTGATGTGAGCCTCGTACTCATCGCGGAAATACTTGATTGTGGTAAGAACAGGGTTGGGAGCAGTCTGACCGAGACCGCACAGAGCGCCGTCCTTGATGGAGTAGCAGAGCTCCTCGAGGAGTTCGATGTCTCCCTCTTTGCCCTCGCCCTTTGTAATTCGGTCGAGCATTTCAAGCATACGCTTTGTACCTATACGGCAGTGGATACACTTACCGCAGCTCTCCTTGGCTGTGAAGTCGAGGAAGAACTTAGCCATACCTACCATACAGGTGCTCTCGTCCATAACAACCATACCGCCTGAGCCCATAATAGCGCCTGTCGCGCCGAGAGCCTTGTAGTCGATTACGGTGTCAATCAGGTTTGCGGGAATACATCCGCCTGAGGGACCGCCCATCTGTACGGCTTTGAAGTCCTTGTCGGTCTTCATACCGCCGCCGATGTCAAAAATAACATCGCGCAGGGTTTTACCCATAGGAATTTCAACGAGTCCCGAGCGCTTAACCTTACCTGTTACGGCGAACACCTTGGTACCCTTGGAGCCCTCAGTGCCCATTGCAGCGAACGCCTCGCCGCCGTTGTTTATAATCCACGCGATATTCGCGAAGGTCTCAACATTATTGATATTAGACGGTTTTCTCCAGAAACCGGACTGAGCCGGGAACGGAGGTTTTAATCTTGGCATACCGCGATGTCCCTCTAAGCTCTCGATTAACGCTGTTTCCTCGCCGCAAACGAACGCGCCCGCGCCCGCCTTAATCATAAAGTCACAGGAGAAATCAGTACCGAAAATATTATTGCCGATCAGGCCCTTTTCCTTAGCCTGTTCAATAGCTTTTTTAAGACGCTTTATAGCAAGCGGATACTCCGCTCTTACATACACAACAGCGTGCTTCGCGCCGATGGCGTAAGCGCCGATGAGCATACCCTCGATGAGGTTGTGCGGGTCACTCTCGATGACCGCTCTGTCCATAAACGCCCCTGGGTCGCCCTCGTCGGCGTTACAGATGAGATACTTCTCCTCTCCCTCGCTGCTTCTTGCCGCGTTCCACTTGAACCATGTCGGGAAGCCCGCGCCGCCGCGGCCGCCGATACCGGAAGTTTTTACAACGTCGATAACCTCTTCGGGAGTCATCTTGGTGAGAGCCTTTTTGATAGCCTCATAGCCGCCCGCGCCTACGTACTCGTCAATCTTCTCGGGGTTGATAATACCGCAGTTTCTGAGAGCGATACGAGTCTGTTTTGTCAAAAACTCGCTGTCCTCGTCGGATACGATAAGCTTGTCAAGCAGGGATTTGTCGCCGCTCTGTGCATACTGAGCAATAGTCTCAGCGTCATTCTCGCTGACCTGAACAAGTCTTGTAACCTCGTTATTGTCGTCATATATATCCACGATAGGCTCAAGGTAACACATACCGATACAGCCTGTGATGGAAATATCATCCTTGTTGATATTGGTGTTAAGAAGGGCTTTTCTTACTTTTTCAGCGCCCGCCGCGATTCCGCAGGAGCCCTGTCCGATAACTATTCTCATTGTGCCGCCTCCCTTAACTCTTTTAAAATTTTCTTTGTCTTGTCGGGGGTAAGGCTGCCGTATGTATCCTCGTTAATCATCATAACGGGTGATAGTGAACAACATCCGAGGCACGCCACGCACTTGAGCGAGAAGAGCCCGTCCTCGGTGGTTTGTCCGTCGTCAATACCGAGCTCATCCTTGATAGTCTGCAAAATCAGCTCGGATGAATTAACGTGACACGCTGTACCCTGACAAAGCATAATAAGGTATTTGCCCACAGGCTCAAAGCGGAACTGGGTGTAGAATGTTCCGACGCCCATAATCTCGGAGGTAGCTATGCCTGTTTTCTCGGAAATCAGCTCAATAGCCTCCTTGGGCAGATAGCCGTAAATATCCTGTGTGTGCTGTAAAATGGTGATAAGACTTCCCTTGACCTGAGCGTACTCTGAGAGAACACCGTCGAGCAGGGATAAGTCTACTTTACTCCTATCCATATTACTTGCCCCCTAAAAATATTATTGTATAGTCATACACGATAGATATTATACCTTATAATATGCAGTTTTGCAAGGAAATTAATGCATAATTTTTGATTTATGACACAGAAGTTAATGGTAAAAACGTTAAAAGTGAAAGTTAAAAATCTAAAAATTTAAATTATTACACGCCAAACACACATAATATTTGGTTAAAATTTTGAAATTTTCTTTATTATATTTATAGATAAACGGATTTATGCTATAAAATTAAGGTATAAGGATTTGAGGATTTAAGGGTCTTAGCATAAATAACTCGGGTGCGGGCAGAATCCGCCGTTCCCTAAATCCTACACCCTTAATCCTAATTACGGGTATAAGGAGAAAGGCTTATGAAAATCGGTTTTGACAACAACAAGTATCTGGAAACACAGTCACAGCATATCCGCGACAGAATCGCCAAGTTCGGTGACAAGCTTTATCTCGAGTTCGGCGGCAAGCTCTTTGACGACTATCACGCTTCCCGTGTTCTTCCCGGGTTCAAACCCGACTCCAAGCTCCAGATGCTTATGCAGCTCAAGGACGAAGCCGAAATTGTAATTGTAATCAACGCCGACGATATTGAGAAAAACAAAGTCAGAGGCGACCTCGGCATTACATACGACCTCGATGTTCTCAGACTGCTCGACGTATTCCGCAACAGAGGGCTTTATGTAGCTTCTGTTGTACTGACACGCTTTGCCGACCAGCCCAGCGCTCTCAAGTTTGAGAAGAAGCTCAAAGAGAACGGCATCAATGTCTACCACCACTACACTATCCCCAACTACCCCACCGATGTTGATTTGATCGTCAGCGACGACGGTTACGGAAAGAATGATTATGTTGAAACCACCCGCAAGCTGGTTGTAATAACCGCCCCGGGTCCCGGTTCAGGCAAGATGGCGGTATGCCTTTCCCAGCTTTATCATGAACACAAGCGCGGTATTCAGGCGGGCTACGCTAAGTTTGAGACCTTCCCCATCTGGAACCTGCCTCTCAAACACCCCGTTAACGTTGCGTATGAGGCTGCCACAGCCGATCTCAACGATGTTAATATGATAGACCCGTTCCACCTTGAGGCGTACGGCAAAACCACGGTAAACTATAACAGGGACATTGAGATTTTCCCTGTTCTCAATACAATGTTCGACCTTATTCTCGGAGAGTCACCGTACAAGTCACCCACCGATATGGGAGTTAATATGGCAGGCAACTGCATTATTGACGACGAGGTTGTATGCGCCGCGGCTAATCAGGAGATTATTAGGCGATACTACACAGCTATGTGCAATCAGACCAAGGGAATTGACCACAATGATGAGGCGTACAAGATTAGCTTGATCATTAAGCAGAACAAGCTCAGCACCGACGACAGAGTGGTTATCGCTCCCGCTCTTGAGAAAGCCAAGGAAACAGGCGCTCCCGCGGCGGCAATTCAGCTTGACGACGGCAAGATTATCACGGGCAAGACAACCAACCTGCTCGGAGCTTGCTCGGCAATGCTCCTCAACGCTCTCAAGTCGCTGGCTGATATTCCCGAGAACGTAGATATTATTGACGCCGCAGTCATTGAGCCAATCCAGAAATTAAAGGTCGACAGCTTCGGCTCAACTAACCCCCGTCTGCACACGGACGAGATACTCATAGCGTTGTCTATGTCCGCTGTTACTAACCCTTCGGCTAAAGTTGCTATGGCTCAGCTACCGAGACTAAGAGACACCGAGGCGCACGCCACTGTTATACTGTCGGAAATCGACACCCGCACACTCAAAAAGCTGGGCATCAGACTCACAACCGAGCCTGTGTACGAGACAGAGAGATTTTACAGGAAGTAATCAGTTTTGGATAGAAACTAATTATATTATCAAGGGAGGGCGTTTTGCCCTCCCTTACTTTTGTTTTATTAAATATTTAGGGATACCGAGACGGTATCCCCTGCGATTAAAAAGTATATAAACAGTTCGGGAAATAAACTTTTTTGTCAGAAGTTTCATAGCTCCCGACATTCACAGATTAATGACTAAAGGAGCCCTGATGAAAGGGCTCCTCTTTTATTAATATTCCGGATTTGCGTCTTCGTGGGGATTGAGTTCCTTAGCCTTTTGCATAGCATCGGGCAAAATGCTAAAGAACTGGTCAACCTCGTCCTCGTTATTATAGATACCGAAGCTGAGTCTTACCATACCTGCCGTGTTCGCGTCACTGCAGTTAGCAAAACCGCGCGCGGTCTCGTCGTCAATACCCATCAAACGCCATACGTAAGGATGAGCGCAGAACGCTCCGCGTCTTGTGGCAACTCCACCGAGCTGTGAAAGCTGCTCAGCAAGGAACATTGTGTTGATGTCATGGAAGTTAAAGCTAATAACTCCTACTCTATCGTCGATATACTCGCTGTCGCCGTAAATGATAACATTCGGCAGAGTTTTAAGACCGTCGATAACCTTACGGTTGAGAACCTTCTCGTGCGCCTGAATCTTGTCCATACCGATTGTGGAAAGAACGTCAATAGCTTTACCCAAGCCTACAACGCCGGGATAGTTCGGAGAACCTGCCTCATAAACAGCGGGAGCCTGCTTGTAAACCTGCCAGTCATCGCCGACAACCATAATTGTGCCTCCGCCGTAGAATGTAGGCATATGCTCGTTGAGCTCGGATGTGAGACCTACAACAGCGCCGCCGCCGTAGGGAGAATACATCTTGTGAGCCGAGAAAGCGATGAAGTCGATATCATCGTCGGGATCATTGATGTCTCCGAGCATTTCAACCTTTCTGTGAGCTACAATCTGAGCTCCGTCTACAACGAGTTTAGCTCCGTATTTGTGAGCCATTTTGGCAACTCTGTGTACGTCGTTTACGTAGCCTGTTACATTTGAAGCGGCTGAGATTGAAACAATCTTAACCTTATTTTTCTTCAGGAGTCTTTCAATATCGTCATAGATAACTCTGCCCTGATCGTCCACCTCAGCGTAGATAACCTTGCAGCGTTCACGCCAGCTTAGGTCGTTGGCATGATGCTCGATTCGTGTGGTGAGTACAATGTCGTTCTTGTTCTCGACAAGAGCCGAAGCGAGCTTGTTGAGTCCGTCTGTGGTACTGTTCGTATAGAAGCATGTGTACGTTTCGGGGTCAGCGCCGAGGAACTGAATAACCTTATCTCTGACACTGTTGTATACGTCGGTGGAATGGTTGGATTTCTGGGAATATCCTCTGCCGATGGAGCCGTACATCTCGAGCTCCTCGTTGATAGCGTCCTGAACCGCCTTGAAAGCGGGAGTTGTGGCAGCGTTATCAAAGTTGATGAGGGGCTGTTTTTTGCCGTTTGCAAGCTCAATGGGTGTGTCAATACCTACGATATAGTCGCGGATATTATCAATAGTATAGCCTTCAACGGTTTTTATAGCGTCACCGGATACTCGTATTGAGGAGTAAAACTCGGTTTCAGAATTGTCTACGAATTTAAATGTTGTAACAATTTCTGTTTCGCCGCTTGAGACAGCATAGACAACGCCGTCCTCGTTTACAGTGGCTACTTTAGCGTCGTTTGTCTCAATTGATTTAAAGCTATAATCCTCGGGGGCAATTACAACACCCGTAGCCTCGTTTGATAAAAGATTAGTAACAAAGGCGGATTTGAGGTCGTAAGTTTTTTTGTTGAAATCTATCTTGAGCCATATCTGATCAATGCCTGTAACGCTGTCGTCCAAGCAGGAAATGTCCACGATTTCCGCAAGATTATCTTCCGTAATCTCAAGAGTAATTGTTCCTAACTTACGCTTAGCTGCGGAACCGATTTTTTCATAAACTGTTACCTTAGTTACGCCCGCGGCTACGGCTTTGATGATAGTCTTTCCGTCAGCCGCTTTATCTGTAACAGCAACATTTGTGTCGGCTACGACCGCTGAATATACAGCGTTGCTCTTTTTGTTTTCTATGGCGTCGTTGAGCTTAAAGTGAGCGGCTTTCAGAGTCTTTGAGTCAAAATATGAATTATAACTCAAATTATAATATCTATAGTCTGCATTAATCGACGCGGGAACAGGAGCTTTTTTGACAGTAAGCGTGAGTGTCTTGCTCAGCTTCTTGCCGCTTTTGCCCTTAGCCTTTGTTGTTACGGTAATTTTGGCTTTTCCCGCTTTTTTGGCGGTAACTTTAACCTTACTTCCGCTAACCTTGGCTGTTGCAACAGAGGTTTTGCTTGATTTTACCGTGAAATTTTTTGATACTTTACCTTCAACCTTGACTGTTACTTTGAAAGACTTTGTAATCTTGCTTTTGTTGGCGGGAATGGTTACAGTCGCTTTCTTTGTAATGCTGATTGATTTTACATATTTCTTAGGGGTTTTAGCCTTTGCCTGAACATTTACAGCAAATACAGAAAGGCAGAGAACCGCGCAAAGAAATACGCTGACAAACTGTTTTAACTTTCTCATAATAATTTCTCCTTTTAATTTATACGATTTACTATATCACATATTACGCAAAAAAAATTGCGTATTGTAATTATAAAATAATAAATTCGTTCATGTTTGAGTTATCTTTTTAAATACTCGGAAGAAACAGGGAACTCAAAGTAGGTATCGGGATACGGCTCGTTATCCAGAATGAAGTGCCACCACTCACAGTCGATAGGCTTGAAGCCCTTGCGAATCATAATGTTTCTCAGAGTCATTCTGTTTGTGTACTGTTCCTCGGTAATGCCCTTATAGTCAGGGTGTGAAGCTTCGCTGAACAAATCAAACGGACTTCCCATATCTAATTCCTTGCCCGTTTCCATTTCAAACAGAGTTACGTCAACTGTACTGCCGCGGCTGTGACTTGAGAGCTTGGCGATATAGCCTTTCTCGAAAAGCTCCTGCTTTTGTAAATCGGGGTAGAAATACGGCTTCATACGAATATCGGTATCCTCTATCCCCCACAGCGCAAAATGCTTTACGGCGCATACAGGGCGGTAAGCGTCAAACACCTTAAGCCGTAAGCCCTGAACCATAAGCTCGTTGCTTACGGATTTGAGGGCGCGTGCCGCTTCTTTTGTAAGCAGCGCGCAGGGTTCCTCGTAACCGTCTATACGCTCGCCTATAAAATTATATGTTGAATAATATCGAATTTCCTGAATAATACTCGGGACATAGTCCGCGAGCACAACAAAGCCCGAGGGATTCATAGTTATGTTTGATTTAGAGTTATTCACATTAAGCCTCCCTAAACTTTTTAAATCAAAATGATGACACAAGTTACGCTGTAAACATCATATCATATTGTACAGGTATAATCAATATTACATAAACAAAACCGCTCTGAATACCAGAGCGGTATTATTTAGATATTAAATTATCAGTATCCGAAAGATACTACCTGCCAGCCGTCGTCTTCTGTACGGGCAAGCCACCACTGATAATCCTTGTACTCATGGTCAGGTTCAAGGGTTGTGCCCTTTGTGTCCTTGGGTGTATGGAAATCCGTAAAAAATTCAACTACCTGAGTATATTTTGCTTCGGGGTCTTTTTTGTTTATCCATTTGAGATTTTTATTTGTAAATACCTTATCGCCCGCGTAGCGTATATTCTTGAGTACGCTTCCCTCGTAGTTAGCGAACTGGCACTTAAGCTGAATAACAGCGTCCTCTAAATCCTCTTTGCTGTAAATCTTTGATTTGCCGTAATCGATTTTAAGGTCAGCACTCTTAGCTTTGCCGAGGTACTCCTCGAATGTGATACCCTTGTCGGTAATTACCTTAGCTTTGTTGACATCGTCGATATAGCGGATATGCCAAGGCTCATAGCCGTAGCCTGTGATGTGTTCTTTACCGTCGAGATAACGGAGAATAAATCCGTAGTCGGCGAGCTTACTGTGGATAGTATCCCAGATATCGGTGTACTTAATCATATCCTCGTTTTCTGTGATATCCTTGCCGTCGACAATCAGATAAAGGTCGAGCGCGAGTCCGGTGTGGTGCTCGGAGTAGCCGGGCTTAGCGACAGTCTTTGCCGCGTAGTCAGCGCCGTATTCCTTGGTAAAATCATCCATAATTCTCTGCTGTTCTTTAACGCTTCTGCGAGCAGAGTCGAGGTCGACCTTAACGCCGTCTTTTTCCAGGTCAGCTTTGAGCTTGAGGTAAGCGTCATAAGCCTTCTTCTCAACTTCAACTCTGTCCTTGACAGAGTTTGTAAAAGTAACAGTTTCAAGCTTTTTCTCCCAATCATCGGGAAGCTTGTTTGTCTTGTTGACAAGCACCATATAATCAATGCCGTCAGCCTTTGCCTTATCGGCGGCGGAAGTATTCGCCTTTGACTCTTTCGCGGTATTGTCTGCAGTGCAGCCCGCGAGAGGAATCATAAAAACTCCCACTAATAATAACGATACAATTGAAATAAATACTTTACTCTTCATTTTTGTTGTCTTCATTTGATTATCTCCTTTATTTCAGAGGAATATCTCTCCTCTTCGTTGATACAAGTGTATCACATTGACTACAACAAAAGTACAACAGAATATTAAGACTTTTTACTCAGTCTGTTATCAAGATGTGTAATCTTACCAATCCACAGCATAATCAAAGCGCAAATTACGCCGAGCAAAAGTCCGCAGAGAACGTCGGACGGAAAATGGAAGTAGAGATAAAGCCTTGAAAACGCTATGCAAAGAGTCATAATCAAAGCGATAACGCCGAGCCATCTTTTCTTGACCAGAAGAACAGTTGCCGAAGCCGCGGCGAGACAGCTGTGCGAGGAAGGAAAACTCGTTCCCGTCGGCGGAGTTATAAGCAAGGTAATGTTCGGGTTAACGACAAAAGGTCTCGGACGCTGAATAAGAAGTTTTAACAGCAATTCACTGGTCAAAAAGCTCAGGGCTAGCGCGCCCAAAAGTAAAATGCCTGCCGCGCGGGTTTTGCGGAAAAACAGCAGTATTACTGCTATCGCTATCCAGATTATACCTGAGGTTGTGATGTAACTCAGGAACACCGCAAATCCGTCCAGGAAAGCGCAGCGCAATGAATCCTGTATAGCGTTTAAAATTGTGAAATCAAAAGATTGAATCGCTTCCATAATTTTAATCCTTTCTAAACTATATTGGTTTTGTTTTATTTATACATTCCTGTATAATCTTTTCTTCATCAGCTCCGGCTATATCAAGTCCGACAGCCTTTATCAGCTCAACTTCTTCTATTCCGTAAAAGCTGTCAGACAAGGCTTTCACATAGCCGTAACCGAATTCCTTGGGGACATAGTGTCCGCCCGCCGTAGTAATATAATAAAGCTTTTCTGCCTTGCACAGTCCTACGGGAAATCCCTCATCGGAATAGGTGAACGTCACTCCGTTAACATTGATTTGTTCAAAATACTGCTTGAGAGAGGCAGGGAAAGACAAATCCCAATACGGAGCCGCTATTATAATTTTGTCAGCCTGCGCAAACTGTCGGGCAAGATAAAACATGGGGTTATCAAATTCCCGCTTTGATATAAGCCTGTCGCGGTTGTTCAAAAAGCTTTCGTCCACCGCGGGGAATTCAATATCCTCTAATCTTAACTCATCTATCGGCTCACTCGTTTTTGACAACAAATAATCCGCCAGCTTCTTTGTCCTGGAATCACCGCGAACGCAAGCGTTAATAAACAGAATCATTTTTCTTTCCCCTATAACTGAGATTTATAAAAGTAATATCATAATTCGGCACATCGCGTTAGTTGAGTTATTTTTTCCTTTTATCTGATTCATCATATCTCAGTTTATAATAAGTATTTTTCTTTTAACGAATTAATTTCTTCGTTTGATATATTTAATTCATCTCGGATATAACCGACAACGGAGCCATATTCCGCTTTAAGATAATCTATGGCTGTACGCATAATTACTTCGTCCACCGCGTCAAATACAAGAATCCCCTTGCTTATGAACTCATCATCACAGCCCTTTGACTTAAGATACTGCCTTGTTTTCTCGATTTGCTCTGCGTTATATTTGTTTGTGAGCATATAATCTTCAATTATAACTTTTTCGTCCACACCGAGCGCCGAGAGAAGAAGCATCGCGGCAACTCCCGTTCTGTCCTTGCCGCCTGTACAGTGCCACAGCACAGCCCTGTCGGAATCAGCGGAAAGTAATAGGCGGAAAAAGGATGAAAAAGCTTTTTTACCGTAATCGGGCATAAGAAAACCGATATACATATCATCTTCATACATACCGCATTGGAGCGTCAGATTTGTCATTCCGACAAGATCAAGCGTGGTAAAATCTATATCCGGTATATCGTCACTAACAAAAGCTGACATATCAATCACATCAAGGTGGTGGTATTCAGCTCCGTGAATTTCGGGATCGATTGCGTCAGCTATCTCCATAGGCAAACGAAAATCAATTAAATACTGTAAATTATACGACTCACTGAGTTTACGTTTATCATCGTCTGAAATATCTCTCAAATTTGCTGTTCTGAGCAAAACGCCGCGCTTTACCTTTCTTCCGTCAGCTGTACAATAGCCGCCGATCTCACGCGCGTTACGCAGACTTGTTAATGGAATTGACTGATTCAGATTCATTTCGTAACCTCTAAATATGAAATAATATATAACCCGCGAGTCAAAAGCGAATAGCTTCTCTGTAACCATGCCGTAAACGAAATAACCGACAATCAGAACAGCGAGCGATACTAATAACGATATCACTATATAGTCGCAATTCTTTCACAAAAATTTTTTATTATTATATCACATATTAAAACGCAAATATTACACAATAAGAATATTAAAAAATTAAATCAAAAAATCTTCCGCTTTTTGATAGGCTGTTTTACGTATTATTCCTCGGCAAAATCGGTATCCATCACTGCATAGAAAGTGTATTGCGGAAACCGTTCTTTAATTCTTCCAACCGCCTCATCAAAGACGCTTGCTCTGTCTTTCACATCAAGGCTGACAACGAAATCAACACGCACGGTTTTTTCGTCCTGACGAAGTGAAAGCGCGTGTGTTTCAAGTATCGCGGGATACGCTGCGACTATTTCCTCGATTCCTTCTTTAAGCGCGACAAACTCATCATTTGAAGAATTTACGGAATATATACTGACAGCAGTCAGGATGATTCCGTGTTTTTGATATACCGCCGAAGTAATATCCTGAATCAGTTCGTCCGCGCGCGTAACAGTGCAGGTGTCAGGAATCTCAATATGCAGAGAACCGTTAAATCTGTCAGGTCCGTAGTTGTGTAATACAAGGTCATAAACACCCTGAACCTCGGGAAATTCCATGACAGTCTTCTTTATTTCGTTAGCAAGCTTCGCGTCCGCGCTTTCTCCGAGAATCTGTGAAAGCGAACTGCCGAGCATTTCAATACCCGATTTGATAATCACAAGCGAAATAATCGCGCCCAGCCAGGCTTCCAGAGAAACTCCCCAAATGAGATAAACAGCCGCCGCCGCTAAAGTCGAAGCTGAAATAATCGAGTCGAGAGTAGCGTCCTTGCCTGAGTTCACTAGAGATTCGGAGTTGATTTTCTCCCCCACAGACTTTACATATCTGCCAAGCACAATCTTCACGAGCACGGCTACTGCTACAATTATCAAAACAACAGGAGTGTAATCGGGTGTTTCGGGTTCTATAATTTTCTTGATAGACTCCACAAATGACGTTACACCGGCGTAAAGTACAATTATTGCAATAATCATCGCGCTGAGGTACTCGATTCTGCCGTAACCGAACGGATGCTTTTTGTCGGGAGCTTTTCCGGCGAGCTTGGTACCGATAATCGTTATAACCGATGAAGCCGCGTCGGAAATATTGTTAACCGCGTCAAGGGTGATTGCGATAGAATTTGAGAGCAAACCCATAACCGCTTTAAACCCCGCAAGCAAAACATTGGCAAGAATACCTATAACACTGGTACGTATAATCTTTTTATCGCGCGAAATATCGCGTGTTTCGTTTTCAATCACTGTATTATTTGACATATATCCTCCAAAAATACTAAGCCATTGTTCCTAAATATATTTCTTCAATATCCTCGGCGTCGAGAGGACGGATTTTTGACAAGCGGAGTGTTTTTAACAACAGTTCTGAGAAGCCCCTCGGCTATTTCGTCAGTCAAATCACATTTGCTGTCCGGGATAAAGTAACGATCCATAGTATACATCCCAATATAACCGAGGAAGCGTTTTGCGGACCGTCATTAACATTAATATATTTCATACAAACATCTCCTAAAGTCTTTACTTTATCATAACACATGCGCCTGAAAAAGCAACAGCTTTAGTATAATTTTTCATACGAAATAATAATATCAATTGCAAAGCAATTGCTCCACCAACTTCTGTTCATCAGTGCGAGAAGTTCCTGCGTCGCTTGTTAGAGCGGCGCACAGCTTTGCCTCGGGCTAAATCCAACGGCGGGGAAACGGTCACACCGGACCGTTTCCTTAATCCGCCTTTCGAGCCCGGTTTTGTATATATAGATGGATACCAAAGTAAAAGAGAGTAGCGTTTGCTACTCTCTTTTACTTTGGCTCCCCCAACTGTAAGTATCCGCGCGCATAATGTTCTGCCGCGGTCAGTACGGCGTGCATAAGAGGTTACGTTCTGCAATCCCAACGTAGCGTTGCGACCGCCGCCTGTGGCGGATAAAGGGAGCAAAAGTGCTCTCCAAAATAAGGAGTTAAAGGACAGCGCTCCAAGCTGTCCGAATAACGACTATATTTTGGTGAGATAATTTGAAATCAGTTGGGCAAATTGCAGGACAATTGGCTCCCCCAACTTCTGTTCATCAGCGCGAGAACTTCCTGCGTCGCTTGTGAAAGCGGTGGAAAGCTTCACCTCGGACTAAATCCTACGGCGGGGAAACGGTCACACCGGACCGTTTCCTTAATCCGCCTTTCGAGCCCTGCTGAAATAATGAACACAAAAGAAAAACGAGCAACCTTTTGGTTACTCGTTCTTCTTTTGGCTCCCCCAACTGGGCTCGAACCAGTGACATCATGATTAACAGTCATGCGCTCTACCGACTGAGCTATGGAGGAATATAGATGTTGGCATCTTCCTATTTTCACAGGCCGTCTCCAGCCAACTATTTTCGGCACTACAGGGCTTAACTTCCGTGTTCGGTATGGGAACGGGTGGACCCC
>CACZYC010000006.1 GCA_902785365.1 uncultured Ruminococcus sp.
TCTTCTCATTTTTCAACAATATTTAAAAAATTTATCTACAAATACAGCAAACTCGGAATCCGCTCTCACGAATTCCGAGTTTTTCTACAGTCTGAAAGGCTCCGGTGGAGCCTTTTTCTTTGGCTTTGCACGTCAATTTTGATACAATGATATTCTCAAAAATCAACTGCGGTCAACTAATAAAGCAAAAAATACGTTTTTTTAGGAAGTGATACGTTTTTTGAGGGAGAGATACGAGTGCGGTCAACTAATAGAAAACTATTGCAAATTGTTTCTATTTATGTTACGATAAAGTTGCCAACAATAACAAATGAATAAAATGAATTAGTGTCTTTCACTGACTACATATGTGAGGGTAGTGTTTTTATTTATATAAAAACGCTATGCTCTGTTACAACTATCCTTATATGTAGTCATTATTAGGATCATTTGTTATTGTTTGGCGACGATTCGGAGCTATGTGTTTTTTGGCGTGCGGCTCGCGGGTCGTGCGCTTTTTATTTATAGGAGGTTTTGAGAATGAAAAAAGCGAGAAAAATTTCAAGCGTTGTTTTGGCGATGATTACGATTATTTGTATAGTTATTATTATACCAGTTAACGTAAGCGCAAATGATGAGCAAAGTGAATTTGATAAAAACTATGATAATAAAGATAATGAAGAAATCATATTATCATGTGGAAATTATGAATATCGAATTCTTGATGATGGTACGGCTGAGATTACAGAATATAAAGGTAATGAAAACGAAGTTACAATTCCTAATAATCTTGACGGTTTGAGTGTCACTAGCATAGGTGTTGATCCGTTTAAAAATCATCATCAAACTCTTACTAGTGTAATAATTCCTGATAGTGTTAATAGTATATCAATTAGCGGATTTCAAGGGTGTGAAAACCTTAAAAATATTACCATCGGAAAGAATGTTGTAGATATAGGTTGGTGGGCATTTAGTGATTGTTCAAGTCTTGAAAGTGTAGTAATTCCTGACAGTGTGATTAATTTAGGAAACTGTGCTTTTTGGGGATGTTCTAAACTAAGTGAAATAACAATTGGAAACAGCGTTACAAGTATCAATGAATCTACGTTTGCCTATTGTCCTAACCTAACTGATGTTACTATTGGTAATAGTGTTACGGAGGTAAGGGGCTATTCATTTATGAATTGTACAAACATAAAAACCATTATTATTCCTAATAGTGTTACTTATATACAATCATCTGCGTTTGCTGGGTGCACGGGTTTATCGGAATTAACGCTTGGTAATAGTGTAGCATATATAGATAGTGGTGCATTTATGGATTGCACAAATCTTAAAAGTGTAGTTTTACCTAACAGTGTTAAGACAATAAGAGAATTTGCTTTTAGAAATTGTTCAAATCTTTCAAATGTTACACTTGGTAAAAATGTTTCTTATATAGGCAAAGGTGCTTTTTATAATTGCTGTAAATTACAAAGCATTGTAATCCCCCCAAGCGTTGAGCATATAGAAGAATATGCGTTTGGTTATTATGAAGATGATGATGATATAAGCAGCATAGACTATGGATTTGAAATTATCGGATACAAAAAAACAGAAGCAGAGTTTTACGCTGATTTGTATAGACTTAATTTCACACCATTATTTAGCGCTAAACTTGGAAAAGCAAGAATATATGTTGGTGATACAACTACTGTTAAAGCTGTAGGAGAAGGAGTTAGCGGTATTACAACTTATAAATCCAGCAATAAATCTATAGCAACTGTCACATCAAATGGTGTAATTAAGGGGATTAAATCAGGAGTTGCAACAATTACTGTCAAGAATAATGATGTAACTGATGATGTAATAATTACCGTAATGAAGAAATCAAATCCTATGAAGGTTACAGCAAAATCAACAGTTACAGCCAGCTCAAAGAAAAAGACTACTATCAAAAAGGCGATAACAGTCAAAAAAGCGCAGGGTACGGTATCATATAAGACCGACAACAAAAAGGTCACAGTCAAGAGCGGCACAATGACAGTTGCAAAAGGCTTAAAGAAAGGCAAGACCTACAAGGTCAAAATTACCGTAACAGCAAAAGGCAACAACAATTACAAATCACAAAAGATTGTCAAAACAATTAAGATAAAAGTAAAATAATAGCAAAACGCCACCGTTGAATTGTATCAACGGTGACGTTCTTTTGTGGTCGAGGTGACATACGCTCCATCAGTCCAATACGTTACGTTTCGCTTGTTGCGGCGTGAGCGGAGCTAAAAGTATCATCAGCGCTACGCCCTAAAAACAGTCCGCAGGACTGTTAACGGGCTTTCAAGTCCTGTTACTTTTTCTTTGGTCGGGACTGCTTACGTTTGTTTAATGCGAGAACAGCTGCCGCGTTTTTTGCGGCGTGTTCATAGCTAAAAGTATCATCTGCGCGGCGGCTGTTTATATGTGCTTGGGTGTGGGGACTGCTTGCGTTTGGTTAGTGCGAGAAGTTCTGCCACGCTTGTGAGAGCGGTGGAAAGCTACGCCTCGGGTTAAATCCAACGGCGGAAAAACAGTCCACTGGACTGTTTTTTGTTCCCGCCTTTCGAGTCCGCAGTCCTGCCAAAGAAAAAAGGCTCCGGTGGAGCCTTTTTCTTTGGTGGGGACTGCTTATGTTTATTAAATGCGAGAACACCTGCCGCGTTTTTTGCGGCGTGTTCATAGCTAAAAGTATCATCTGCGCGGCGGCTTAAAAATGCTCTGCAAGAGCATTTTTACCTGTAATTTGCGCGCAGCTTAAATTACAGGCACAGCCTGTTCGACTCCAGCAGTCCTCACTTTGCTTGCATAAATATAAACAGGGAGTAACAAAATGGTACTCCCTGTTTATATATGGTGGGGACTGCTGGACTCGAACCAGTGACCTCTTGCATGTCAAGCAAACGCTCTAACCAGCTGAGCTAAGCCCCCGTTACAATTACTATAACACATTATTTGTCTGTTAGCAAGTTGATTTTTGATATATTATTCCTCAAATACGGTTTTTAGGAATCTGATATATTAAAGCTAAAACCCACCCCTCGCCGATAAAGCGAGGGGTGAAATTGTATCGTCTGAATGTAAAAAAACTTGATGGCGTGGAAATCGTTTTCAAAAAAGTGAATATTTTATTCTTGAAAACCTACTAAACCTATGGTATTATTAGGTTATAAAAGTAATGATATGAAATTTTCAACAAAAGGACGATACTCGATTAACTTATTTGTCGATTTGGCACAGCATTTCGATTCAAGATATTGTTGACTGCGAGATGCAACGCTTTGATTATGTAATTTAGGTGATTTTATGGCAATACATTTTGACAATATTCTATTGCGTCAGGCAGTTTCGCTTGACGAAATCGGGATTGAAAAGGAGTGCCTGCGCGTTACCCGCGAGGGCAGACTCGTACAGACAAAGCACCCGTTTCCTGAAACAGACAGTCATATTGACCGCGATTTCTGCGAAAATCAGATAGAATTTATCAGCGGTATTTATACCGATACCGACGAGCTGATTGCTCATTTAAACGAGCTTCACGATAAAGCGTATCAGAAGCTTAGGGAAAACGATGAATTGCTTTGGAGCTTTTCAAATCCGCCGTTTGTTTCGGGAGAGGATGAAATTCCGATTGCGAAATTCGGCGAAGAAAACAAAAGCCGAGAGCTCTACCGCAACTATCTGGCGGATAAATACGGCAAGATGAAGATGGTGTTCTCGGGAATACATTATAACTTTTCGTTTTCCGAGGAGTTTATAATGCAGTCGGGCGCTGATAAAGACAAGCTCTATCTTGACCTCGCTCAGAAGCTCGTGAAGTATGGCTGGCTTATTGTGTATTTGACGGCGGCGAGTCCGCTTCTCGACAAGTCGTATATTCAGCATACGGCGCTCAGCGAAACCGACAACTACCGCTATTCCTCGGTGCGCTGTTCTCAAGCGGGATATTGGAACGACTTTATACCTGTGCTCAGCTACAAGTCGCTTGGCGAATATATAGACAGCATTAAGTCATATATAGATACAGGTCTTTTAAAATCATCAGCCGAGCTTTATTATCCTATCCGTCTCAAGCCGAAGGGTAAGAACAGCCTTGAAGCTCTCGGAAACGGAGTAAATCATATTGAGCTTCGTATGCTTGATTTGAACCCGTTTTCAAGGGTGGGAATATTGAAGGAGGATATTGACTTTATCCACCTGTTTATCCTCTGGCTCAGCTCGCTTGAAAGCTCAGACTTTACCGAGCGCGAGCAGATTAACGCTGTTAAGAACATCAAGAAAGCCGCTCTCTACGACGATAGCTCGGTGTTCCTCAACATTGACGGCAAACAGCTTCCGACCGCTGAAGCAGCGAGGATGATTATGCAAAAGGTCTGCGAGTTCGGTTACCGTTATTTTCCGAAATTCAGCGAGGCTCTTGACTTTCAGTTTTCAAAGCTGAATAACGGCTCGCGCCGATACGCTAACGCGGTGCGCAATAACTTCGGCAGAGATTATCTGCTCGCGGGCTTGAAGCTCGCGGAAATCTATGAGAAAGGAGTGGAGAAAATTGTGTGAAATACTCGGCATTTCGTCTCGTGACGACTTTTACGCCAACGATTATTTAAAAGCATTTTACAAGCGGAGCAAGGCTCATCCTCACGGCTGGGGGCTCGCCTGCGTTTCACGCGGTTTCTCACTCGTTGAAAAAGAGAGCGTTCAGGCGATTAAGAGCAACTATCTCAGAGAACGCCTATCTCAACCGATAAATGAAAAGCTCCTGCTCGCACATATCCGCTACGCTACCATAGGCAACGTGGATTATCAAAACAGCCACCCGTTCACGGGCAAGGACAACTCGGGCAGAACGTGGACTCTGATTCATAACGGTACAATTTTTGACTATCCCGCGCTCAACGCGTATGTGAAAATACAGCGCGGCGAGACCGACAGCGAGAGGATTTTCCTCTATCTAATTGACAGGATTAATTCCGCTCAGAACGAGAAAGGCTCAAGGCTCAGTTTTGAGGAGCGCTTCAAGCTCCTTGACGAGATTATCTGCTCAATGTCAAAGGGGAACAAGCTCAACCTGATATTAACAGACGGCAAGTACCTCTACGCCCATACGAACAACCGCGACTGCCTGCATTATCTTGAAAAGGATAACTGCACGCTTCTCGCTACCAAGCCCTTTACAGATGAGAACTGGAAGCAGGCTCCCGAGACACAGCTGCTCGCCTATCATAAAGGCAAGCTTGTAAGGGAAGGAACCAACCACGAGCATGTTTATATCGAGAGCGAAGAAGAAATGAAATTATTGTATCAAATCTTCGCGAATCTGTAACAGGATTAATTGTTGCAGGTGGAGCAAGTAAATGTAGTCCTTTCAAATAATTGTTTCTTTATAGGAACCAATGTTTTTACCTGCTCCAACTGCTCCAAATAGTTTTTGTTCAGTAAACTGATTAAGGTGATAATATGACAAGAGAAAGAATATTAAACCTCTTATACGACCGATACATAAAGCCGACCGAGGACAAAAAGGACAGCTTTATCGGCGTTGAAATTGAAATGCCTATTATTAATCTAAACAACGAGGCTGTGGATTTTGAAATCGTCCACAAGCTCACAGCGGCGTTTCTTAATGAATTCAATTTTACCGCCGCGGGATTTGACGAGGAAGGGCATATCTACTCCGCCTTAAATAAAGAAAACGGCGATGTGTTCTCCTACGACTGCTCCTACAATAATATGGAGTTCTCGTTTGGCAGGGAGAAAAATCTCAATACGGTTTATGAGCGCTTCCTGAAATACTACAGCTATGTTCAGGAATTTTTTGAGCCGTATAACTATACCCTTACGGGTATGGGAATTAACCCGAACCGAAAGCTGAATCAAAACATCCCGATTGAAAACGGACGCTACAAAATGCTTTTTCATCATCTGTCGTCGTTTCACAAGTATTTTTACATCCCGATGTTCTTCCATCGTTACCCGCAGTTCGGGATGTTCTCCAGCGCGTCGCAGGTTCAGCTCGACGTAACTCGGGACAAGCTTCCCGAGACAATCCGAGTATTCAATGCGCTCGAGCCGATTAAGGCATTGTTATTTTCCAACTCCGTGCTTTTAGGTGAGGACGAGGAGCTTTTATGCTGCCGGGATATGCTCTGGGAAAACAGTACCCATGGCATAAATCCGCACAACGTAGGAATGTACGACTGCGAGATAAACTCGGTTGAGGACTTGCTCGGTTATATCTCTACGACAAGTATTTACTGCGTCGAGCGGGAAGGCAAGTATCTTAATTTTGAGCCTGTGAATATCGTTGAGTATTTTTCAAAAGATAGTATTATAGGTGAGTATATGGAGCGCGGCGAACGCCGATCTATGAGTTTTAAGCCCGAGGCTGAGGATGTAGCTTATCTCAGGACGTTTAAGTTTGAGGATTTGACATTCAGGGGAACGATAGAGTTTCGCAGCGCCTGCTGTCAGCCGATAAGCGACGTTATGACAGTTGCGGCTTTCCACCTCGGTCTTATGAACAAGACAGACGAGTTGTCAGCGCTGATTGATAACGACACAGCGATTTATCACAACGGATATACCGCCCTTGAGCTGAGAAAGCTTCTTAACCGCAGAGAGCTACCCGCATTTGTTGATGAGGACGGTTTGTACAATCTCGCTCACAGTGTTCTCGATTTATGTCGCGACGGCTTAGTGGAGAGAAATCTTGGTGAGGAGGTTTTCCTAAAGCCTTTGTACGAAAGAATTGAAAAGCGTACTAATCCCGCAAAAGCCATGCTCGAAAGTCTTAAAAACGGCGAGAGTATAGAGAATATAATCAAGAGCTACAGTTGACTAAAGGAGATGTCGATATGAAGTCAATTTTGATTAAAGACACTACTCGTGAAGAACGAGAAAAAATTGTAAAGCAAGCCCTATGGGGAAATTGCGGAGCTGAATGTGAATTCTGCTCAGGCTGTGACAACCGCGGAGGCGGAAGAATTGAAACGATGTATCAGCCGTATATCGATGGTGAAAAGGAAATCGCCGAGATAAACGCGGAATATACCGCGCCGTTTGTAAGATAATCAGTGCAAGTCGATTTACTTTAAGCTAACCCGAAAGCATGGTTTCAGTATAGCCGAAAAAGATTACTACAAGCCCTACTTCAGCGAGAAATGCCAAACCTGCAGTATGAAAATAATCTGCAACAGCTGTACTCGGCGCGGTGTTTATAACACTTATGCTGCTGTTGCGGGAAAATATGATGATAAATATATTTATAACTGTCGCGTTTGTGTTTGTGCTTTTCCTGATAATTTACCGATACGGAAAGAGGATTAACAGCGGGGCGGACTAAAAACAGTCCGCAGGATGTTTTCATAACGCCCTGTTCAAGTCCTGTCACCTGCCAATAAAAAAAGCCCCGATGGGGCTCTTTTTATTGGTGCGAGTGTTCATAACGGATTGTTATTTACTTACCATTTTCCGTGACAAAAAATATGTTCAACAGCAAAGGTCATTGCGGTAGTTAAAACATTAGCAGCAATAATAACCGCAATTAAAACCTTTTTATTAGAAGTCTTCTTTCGCAAAAACAGATATACAATAGGAAATTCAACAAACAGTGTTATCAATAAATAGAAAAGCGAAACTGTAAACGTTGGTGTAGCGCTTACTGTATAATTGATTGCATAAAATATACCCTTTTCGGAAGTATAATAAGAATATACGTTATCAGAGGAAATCCCAAGCCATATATACGGCACCAAAAACGAAGCCAAATTTGCCAACGAAACGACAGGTATTACACGTTTTAGGTCTTTAACTTTTGCCAAATAATTGATTAAAACAATCTCTATTATCAGCGTCAAGATTATTACGATAGGCAACAAATCCAGAGGACGTTTTGAAGAAACCCAATGCCATGATGAATTTGCAGACACCGTTATCGGAAACAAAAAGATAAATAATATCGCAATTAAAACTGAAAAGAATGTTTTATTATTTTTCACTGCATTCACCTCGAAGTTTTTTCAAAAAAATTATATCAAGAGTATACCTTAATGTCAATTTCTTAAATTGTCTTATGTTATAGCGAGCAGGGAATTTGTACGGCAAATTCCGGAATACAGACCGAAAAAGAAAGAGTGTCCATAACTTAATTCCGTTATGAACACTCATACTGGTCGAGGTGACAGGACTTGAACCTGCGGCATCTTGGTCCCAAACCAAGCACTCTACCAAACTGAGTTACACCTCGGAGTTATTAAATTGTGGTCGCCGTTGTGGTCAGCTATGTGGTCAAGGCTGATTTTTGACCGGTTTTTCCGGGAAGCTAAATATCCCGAAAGCAAGGTAAAATGCGCGGTTCGGGGATTTTAAAAATCTTACCGAACCCAAAGCCGTACACGCTCCCAAACCAAGCACTCTACCAAACTGAGTTACACCTCGTATTGAATTTTTCAGCCTAATAATTATATAGCAAGCGTTTGTAAAAGTCAAGGGAATAACAGGGCGGTTGACAACAAAATGGCTTTGTAGTAAATTATTATCGGTGATTATATGAAATACTACAAAAGGCTGCCGCTTCAGCATATGAGCAACTGCCGCGACCTCGGCGGTTATCCGAGCAAATTCGGCTCGGTTACCAACTTCGGTGTGTTCCTGCGCAGCGAGGCTCCTGTGAATCTGGACGCGTATGAAATTGACTTTTTGAAGAGCTACGGTGTCACAAAGTCGCTTGATTTTCGCGGTGACGCGGACCTCTCTTTATTTCCGAGCAGTCTTGATACGGACGGAATTGAATACATACGCCTGCCGATGTTCGGGCGAGCGGACGCTATGGGTTTTGACGACAATGCCGATGACCCCTCCGTCAATTTTACCGGATGGGGCAAAAGCTATATTCAGTGGATTGAGTGCTTCAAAGGATGGGTGCGCGATGTTTTCAAGGAACTCGCCTCCACCGAGGGTATTTGTCACTTTAACTGCAACGCGGGCAAGGACAGAACAGGGATAGTTTCAGCCTTTGTGCTCGCTCTGAGCGGTGTTGAAATCAGCGATATCGCCTTTGACTACTGTATAAGCCGCGCTATGCTCAAGCCGCGCTTCGCCGAGCTCAGTCACCAATGGGGCGATTACCTGAAAGACGACAGGGGAAGACTTATAAGCAACCACCCGTTTTTATACACACCGCGCGACGCGATGTATCAGCTTTTCAAGTACATTAACTCAAAGTACGTAAATGTTGAAAACTACCTCTATTCCTGCGGTGTAAGCGAGAAGGAAGCTTATATAATCCGAAACAAAATGCTTAACAGATAAGAAGAAAGGACAGCTCAGTTCGGGCTGTCCTGTGTTTTTATAATACTTTCGAGAGGAAGTCCCTGAGTCTGGGACTCTGCGGATTATCAAAAAACTCGTCGGGTTTATTCTGTTCTACAATAACACCCTCGTCAATGAAGATGACCTGCGTGCCCACCTCGCGGGCGAAGCCCATCTCATGAGTAACTACAGCCATAGTCATTCCGTTTCGAGCAAGTTTTTTCATAACGTCCAGTACCTCGCCGACCATCTCAGGGTCGAGAGCGGATGTAGGCTCGTCAAACAGGAGCATATCGGGATTCATACACAATGCTCTGACGATAGCTACACGCTGTTTCTGTCCGCCCGACAGCTGTGAGGGATAGGCGTCGTATCGGTCTGAGAGGCCTACCTGCTCAAGCAGCGCCATGGCGTTTTCTTCAGCTTCTTTTCTGCTCTTTTTCAAAAGCCTTATAGGACCGATTACCATATTCTGAAGAACGGTCATATGAGGGAAGAGATTAAACTGCTGGAAAACCATTCCCATCTTCTGACGGTGCAGGTTTATGTCAACCTGCGGGTCGGTGATGTCCGTCCCCTCAAAGAGGATTTTACCGCCCGTGGGTTCCTCGAGAAGGTTAAGACAGCGCAAAAACGTACTCTTACCCGAGCCGGACGCTCCGATAATAACGATTACATCTCCCTTGTCTATTTCAAGGTCAATGCCTTTTAGAACTTCGAGGTTATCGAATTTTTTCTCGAGGCCTTCAACCTTAATTAGAACTTCTTTATCAGTGGTCACTGTTGCGCAGCCTCCTTTCGAGCATCTTAAGCAGCCAGCTTAATATAATAACTAAAACAAGATAAATTACAGCTACCGAAACAAGAGGGAAGAACGCCTCGTATGTACGCGAGCGGATAAGGTTACCGACATAAGTAAGCTCGTGAGTAGCGGCGTATCCCGCGACAGATGTTTCCTTCAGAAGTACGATGAATTCGTTGCCCAGAGCGGGAAGAACATTTTTCAGCGCCTGCGGTAAAATTATAAGCATCATTGTGCTTCTGTAATTGAAGCCGATGGAGCGGCTCGCCTCGAACTGTCCCTTGTCGATAGACATAATGCCCGAACGTACAATCTCGGCAACATAAGCGCCTGAGTTGATACCGAACGACAAAATCGCCGCAAGGGTTCCGTTCTGCGCTTCGCCGAAAATAATGAAGTACATGATCATAACCTGAATCAGTACGGGAGTACCGCGGATAACGGTGATATAGATGTTGCAGATTACGTTGAGAACTTTCATGACAAAAACACCAAAGCCCTTTTTTTTCTTACCTTTGATGTTCATATCATAGCTGGAGCGTATAATCGCGACTATAAAACCGAGTGCCAGTCCCAGCGCGGTCGCGAGCAAAGCAATCAGAAGCGTAAGACCCAAGCCCTCAAGTAATTGGAGCCATCTGTCCTCGTATATCAGGTTGTTGTAAAAGCTTTCGCCAAAATCTTTAAAAAACTGTTCCATAAAAATCCTTTGTCAAAAAATTTGCAACCGCCGTTTGACGGTTGCAAATGTATAAAAGCATTCAGATTAGTCGCCTATATACTTGTCAACAATCTTTTTGATAGTGCCGTCTTCCTTGAGCTCCTTGAGAGCTTTGTTGATTTTAGCTGTGAGGTCGCTGCCCTTTTTAAGACAGATAGCGTAGTCCTCTTTCTCGAAAGGCTCATCAAGAATCTTGATGCCGTCGTTCTGCTCAACAAAAGCCTTAGCGGGCTCGTTGTCGATTACAACCGCGTCAACCTTGCCCTTTGTAAGAGCAAGTACAGCGTCAGCGCCCTTGCTGAAACGCTCAACGGAAGCGCCCTTGATATCGGAAACATAGATGTCGCCTGTTGTGCCGAGCTGAACGCCTACGGAAGCCTTGGCGAGGTCGTCACCGTTGTTTACTTTGTTGCCTTCCTCGGGAACGATAATAACCTGAGTAGCTGTTGTGTAAGAATCAGTGAAGTCAACGGCTTTCTTTCTTTCGTCCGTAACTGTCATACCCGCCATACCGAAGTCAGCTTTGCCTGATGATACAGCTGTGATAATGGAATCAAATTCCATATCGTCAATAACGAGTTTGCAGCCGAGCTTTTTGCAGATAGCGTCAGCGATTTCAGCGTCGATGCCTACAACCTTTTTGCCTTCATAATATTCATAGGGCTCAAAGAAAGCGTTTGTAGCCATATGAAGCTCAGTCTTGGTGTCGCCGGAGCCTGTGTCGCTGTTACCTCCGCAGGAAGCGAGTACGAGCGCTGATGAAGCAGCGAGTACTGCTACGAGTAAAAGCGCGATAATCTTTTTCATAGTAATTTACCTCTTTCTTGTAAATATATGTTTTTACTGACAAAGAATAATGTAATATATTCTGAGTGAAAATGCAATAGATATTTCAAAAAATAATGCCTTAATTTCCATTTTTGTGCAACTTTTTGCGTTTTAGGCGAATATTTATACACCCGCTGAATAAAACTATGCGCAATTCGAGTAAAATTTGTATTGTTATTTTCGTAACAAGGTGGTATAATAACGGATATCAAACAAAAAGGAATGATTTATATGAGAAAAATTATGCCTATCACGCTGCTTACGGGTTATCTCGGAGCGGGCAAAACCACCTTATTAAACCATGTTCTCAACAATCAGCAAGGTTACAAGGTAGCTGTTATCGTCAACGATATCGGCGAGGTTAATATAGACGCTGAGCTTATTCAGAAGGGCGGTATAGTAGCAGAGAAAGACGAGAACCTTGTTCCTCTCCAGAATGGCTGTATCTGCTGTACATTAAAAACCGACTTGATAAAGCAGATTTGCGATTTGGTCAAAGCTAATAAATTTGACTATATTTTAATCGAGGCTTCGGGCATTTGCGAGCCTATTCCGATTGCTCAGACAATTTCCTATCTTGACGGATCAGCCAATCAGCCGGGAATTCCAAAGATTTGCCGACTGGACAACATCGTTTCAGTTGTGGACGCTGCGCGCCTTTCTACCGAATTCGGCTGCGGCGGCACTCTGCTGTCAGAAAATATTGACGACGAGGATATCGAAAACCTTATTATTCAGCAGATAGAGTTCTGCAACACCATTATTATCAATAAGGTTGACTCCGTAACAGAGGAGGAACTGGTCAAGGTCAAGAAGGTTATCAGAGCTCTCCAACCTGAGGCAAAGCTCATTGAGACCAACTACTGCAAGGTGGATGTAGGTGAAATCCTCGATACAAACGCTTTTGACTTTGAAAGAGTTTGCAACTCACCCGCGTGGGTTCAGGAGCTTAACGCTGACTTGGACGATGACGACGATGATGAGCACGAGGAACACCATCACGACCACGATGACCATCATGACCACGATGAGCATGAGCATCATCATGACCACGATGACCATGACGAACACGAGCACCACGGACACCATCACCATCACCACCATCACCACCACGGTGAGGGAGAGGTCGAGGAGTACGGCATAGGTACGTTTGTGTATTTCAGACGCCAGCCGTTTGAACGCGACAAGATTGACCGATGGTTCCAGAATTTCCCGAAAAACATCATCAGAGCAAAGGGAATATTCTGGTTTAAAGAGGACAAGGACTGGGCATATATGCTCGAGCAGGCAGGTAAGCAGGTTACCGCTTCCGACTATGCGGAGTGGATAGCGGCTGCGCCCGAAAAAATCCAGAAGCAGGCTCTCGCCGAGGACCCCGAACTCAGAAAAGAATGGGACGAAAAATACGGCGACAGAATGAACAAACTCGTATTTATCGGACAGAACCTCGACAAGGAAAAGATAACCCGCGAACTTGACGCTTGTCTTACAGACCTTTGATTTAGCGTTTGGTTATCAGTTGTCGGCAGACAGTAAATATCTCGAACAAAACAATTGCTGACTGAAAAGTTTAGTTTTCGAACTATCATATTATTCTATGAAAAAGCCCGAAGGTTATAAATTAACCTTTGGGCTAAATAGTGTTTGGCAATATTAATAAAATCAGGGCAGAGCGCAGCGGAAGATGAAAGGCTTTTCCCCGACAAAAACTGACTGATGACCGCTGAGCGCTGTCCGCTGATAATGTTTTTCGGCAAATTAAATAAAAACGAGGCATAAATTTTGTAAAAGAGGTTGATTTTTTTGTTAGATTTGTGTAAAATGGTATTTGATATAGAATGTACTATGTGAATTTTACGTGTAAAGCTAATAGTTAATTAGTAAAGCGAGGATTAAACTATGTCTAACAGATTATTTCAGGGAATAATTCATCAGATGAAAGACGCGGTTGACAGAACAATCGGCGTTATTGACGAAACCTCAATTGTAATCGCGTGTTCTGATTTAGGCAAAATTGGCGAGGTTGATGAGAGTGTAAACAGCGAGACTCTGATTTCGGGCTCTCCGTTCATCTCTAACGGCACGTCATATAAAGCGTTTGGTTCGGCAAACCGTTCCGAATACGCTGTTTTTGTTTCGGGAACAGACGATTACGCGCAGAAGTGCGCTCAGCTACTCGCGGTTTCACTGACCAACATCAAGCAGTATTATGACGAAAAGTACGACCGTTCCAACTTCATCAAAAATGTTATTATGGACAATATTCTGCCCGGAGATATCTATCTCAAGGCGAGAGAGCTCCATTTCAATTCCGACGTTATGCGTGTATGCCTGCTTATCAGGATTACCTCCAAGACCGAGGTTTCCGCGCTCGACGTTATTCAGAATTTGTTCCCCGATAAATCCAAAGACTTTGTTATTAATATTAACGAAACAGAAATCACTCTGGTTAAAGAAATTTCCGAGTCGACCGACAGCAGAGACCTTGAGAACCTCGCGAGCTCTATTGCCGACACACTCTCGTCAGAGTTCTATACTCACAGTGTTATCGGTATAGGTACAGCTGTTACGGGCATAAAGGATCTTGCCCGTTCGTTCAAGGAAGCTCAGGTAGCTTTAGAGGTCGGCAAAGTATTCGACACCGAGCGCAACATTATCAGCTATGATAACCTCGGTATAGCCCGTCTTATTTATCAGCTTCCCACAACCCTCTGCGATATGTTCCTCAAGGAAGTTTTCAAGCGCGGCTCCATCGAAACTCTCGACCAGGAAACTCTCTTTACAATTCAGAAGTTCTTTGAGAACAACCTTAATGTTTCCGAGACATCACGTAAACTGTTCGTACACCGCAACACACTCGTTTACCGTCTTGAAAAGATTAAGAAGCTCACAGGTCTTGACCTGAGAGAATTTGAGGACGCTATTGTCTTTAAGGTAGCCTTGATGGTTAAAAAGTATTTAACCGCCAATCCTACTAAGTATTAATACGTTTTTTGCCCGCTGTTATTGCGGGCAATAACAATTTGTTTTGGGTGAAATTATGGATAAAATTATTGAATTCAGAAACGTGTCCAAAACCTACGACAGCGGCACCCACGCGTTGAACAACGCGAGCCTTGAAATAGAAAAAGGTGAATTTGTATTTATTGTGGGCGCTTCGGGAGCGGGTAAAAGTACGTTTTTGAAGCTTATTATGCACGAGGAAACTCCCTCGCGCGGTACTATTATGGTTAATGGTATCAATGTTACAAAGCTCAGGAGGGGCAAAGTGCCTTACCTGCGCCGTAATATGGGAATAGTATTCCAGGATTTCCGTCTTATCGACAAAATGACGGTTTACGATAATGTTGCTTTCGCTATGAGAGCTATCGGGTCGCGTCCCTCGGCGGTTAAAAAGCGCGTTCCCTATATTCTCGAGCTTGTAGGGCTCAAGAACAAGGCAAACCGCCGCCCCAGCGAACTGTCGGGCGGTGAGCAGCAGCGCGTAAGCTTAGCCCGTGCTCTTGTGAACAACCCTGCAATTATTATCGCTGATGAGCCTACGGGTAATATCGACCCTGAGATGAGCTTCGAGATTATCGAGCTGCTCTCCGAAATTAACGCTCAGGGAACTACGATTCTGGTAGTTACTCACGAGCACGATTTGGTGCGCCATTTTAACAAGCGCGTTATAGAAATCGAAAAGGGCAGAGTTATCAGCGACACCAAGGAGGACGTTGAGGAAATGGACCTCAACTTTTCCACTCAGGAGCTCCGCTTCGAAAGTGACAGCCCCTCGTTAAAGGAGGGTGAATAATGCGTGGTTTAGGTTACCTCATTAAAGAGGGATTAAAAAATATATGGAACAACCGTATTATGAGTATCGCGTCCATATGCGTGCTTGTATCCTGCCTTGTACTCACAGGCTCCGCGGTTCTTTTTACATTGAATGTGGACAAGGTTGTAAAGTCCGTAGAGGGCAGCAACGAGACTACGTTCTACCTCGCTGACAATCTCTCGAGAGTTGAGTCAGTTTATATAGGACGTGACATCAGGAAGATTAAGAACGTTAAGGAAGCCGAGTACTGCTCAAAGGACAAGGCAATTGAGCGTTATAAAAAAATGCTCGGCGAGGAAATTTTTGAGCGTATGAACGAGGACAATCCTTTGCCCGACGCTTATATCGTCAAAATGAAGGATATCAAAAAATATAAAGAAACAGTTAAGGAAATTATGGCAATCAAAGGCGTCAGCCAGGTAGCCAGCCGTCAGGAGACGGCTGACAGGCTTGCCAAGATTGACGGTCTTGTCAAGACACTCAGTTTCTGGATTGTTTTGGCACTGATGATTATTTCACTGTTCATCATTTCAAATACAATCAGGGCGACTATGCACAACAGGCGTTTCGAAATCAGTATTATGAAATCTGTCGGCGCCACGAACCACTTTGTGCGTGTGCCGTTCGTAGTTGAGGGTATGGCAATCGGACTAATCGCCGCGGTTATATCCACCTGCGGAATGATATTCCTGTATGACGGAATAATGAACATAGTGACAAGCGTAATTCCGTTTACGGCTATTCCGTTGTCAGAGGTGTTCCTCTATATGGCAGGCGCGTTTGTGGTTGCGGGCGTGCTCATAGGTATGGTATCGGGTATCATCTCGATCAGAAAGTACCTCAGAAAGGAAGGAAACGAGATATTAGGTTGGTAGCGTTGCGACCGCCGCCTGTGGCGGATGAAGGGAGCAAAAGCGCTGTGCAAAATAAGGAGTTGAAGGACCGCGCTCCAAGCGGTCCGAGCAACGACTATATTTTGTACGGGACAGCGGCGACCGCTACCGAATTATATGAAAAAGAGACGAAATAGTTACGAACTAAAAAGAAGGTATTTATATGAAGAAAAAATTACTATCACTGTTTTTGATAGCTATTCTCGCATGTTCTCCGTTTGTGATTCCTGTCGCAAGCGCTGATACCGAGGGTGACTACAAACAGCAGCTCAGCAACCTTGCCGACAAGGAAGCTGAATACCAGGAACAGCTTGACGCCGCCAAATCCGACATCAAGGATAAGGAAGCGTACAGCAAAACTCTCGTAAATCAGGTTGATACTCTGAACGAGGAGATTGAAACTTACAACAGCGAAATCTCTTCTCTCAATGACTCGATAGCTGAGAAGCAGGCGCTTATCGATAAGGCTAATAAAGACATTGAAGGTCAGATGAATACGCTCAAAAAGCGTTTGAGAACTATCTATATGGCGGGCGAAACTTCCGACCTTGAGATTATTCTGGGCGCCAAGGATTTCTCCGACTTTCTCGACAAGGTTCAGCTTGTAAAAACTTTGTCCGACTATGACAAGGAGTTAATCGGTAAAATCCAGACCAGACTCGACAAGGTTTCGGGCGAAAAGGAAGCCATGGAAAATGAGAAGGTTGAACTTGAGGACGCTGAATCTCAGCTTCAGGTAAAGGAAGACAAGCTCAACACACTCCTAGACGAGAACGAGGAAGTTCTCGCGGGCCTTTACGAGACAAAGAACAACGCTCAGTCAAAGCTTGAGCAGGCTGCCGCCCAGGAAGCGGAGATTCAGAGCCAGCTTGACGCTTATTATGAGGCTCAGAGAAAGAAAGCGGCAGAAGAAGCCGCAGCTAAAAACAATAACAACAACTCAGGAGATAATAACGGAGGTAATAACGGCGGTTCAAGCGGTGGCGGCGGCCAGCAGGTCAACCCGTCCAGCGGCGGTTGGACATGGCCTACTCCGGGTTGCTACAGTGTTCTTTCACCGTATGGTGAGGACAGAGGCTACAGCCATCAGGGCATAGATATCGGCGCGCCGATGGGAGCTACTGTTGTAGCTGCTAAGGGCGGCACGGTAATCACCTGCAACAACTCCTGTTCCCACAACTACGGCAAGTCCGGTTCCTGCGGTTGCGGCGGCGGCTTCGGTAACTATATCATTATCGACCACGGCGGCGGATACAGCACAACTTACGGACATCTTACTTCCGCTAATGTTTCAACAGGACAGAGCGTATCGGCAGGGCAGGCAATCGGAACAGTTGGTTCCACAGGCTGGTCAACGGGAGCTCACCTCCACTTTGAGACACGCTTGAACGGCGCGTCCTTCAACCCGATGTCACTGTACTAAATTAATATATTCCTTTATCCCCGCATAGAATATATGCGGGGGTATTTTTATGCTTGTAGCCTTGAATATAGAAAATCAACTGCCAAAAACACGTTTGGAAAAGCTCATCAATACGGTGAGAGGAGATAAAATTATATCCGAGATAAAAAACATCGGCGGGGTCGCTCTGCGCGATATTACGTACATAAACAGAAGGGGCAAAATCAATCTTGACAAACTCGCTTCGGCGCTGGGAGAAACCAAGTGCATTATCTGTAACGGGGATGCAGCTCTGCCCGAGGGTTTTTTTCGTTTTGAAAATCGTGAGTTCAGGTCTTTGCTTTCAATAAACCTCGGCGTTTATATTTTGGAGGAACTCAAAAAAGCGGGTGAGAATTTGCCCGTCGGGTTTTGTGACCCCGATGGATTGTACAGCGAACACATTATACGATTGTCACGATGCTGTAATAATCTCACGGCGGTGACGGATAATTTGGAACAGTACGATGAAATATCCGAAAAGATACTGTACGACAGCGGCGCGGTAGTTTCGGTGACTGACAACAGGCGGAGACTTGCCGACTGCCGTCTTATTATTGCGCCAAAGCGTGTCCGCGAGCCGATTTGCACGCTCGGCAACACGGTAATTCTATCGGGCGAAAAACCTTCGGTCAGCCTGTCAGGAGTCTGCTATTATGAGTACAGTATCAGAACGCCGAATTCTTTCGCCGTTTTTAAACCGCCGCGGTTTACTGCCGAGTATTTTTCGGGCGCGCTGTATTCTTTGGCGCGCCGGTATGAACTCGGCTCGGTTGTGCCGACGTCGTGTTCCGACAGAGTGTTAAGTCAGACTCCCGCGTCACTTGTGAAGTATCTCAAAAACTCTTGACATTAACGTCCAAAAAAACTATAATAATATGGTTGTAAACCGAGTGTAGAGCTTTATGTAAGCTTTACCTGTTATACTTAAAAGAAAATTCCGAAAGGATGGATAAAAATGGAAAAAAAGATAATGCTCACAGAGCAGGGCCTCGCGAATCTTGAGGAAGAATTAAGATATCTCAAAGGCGAGAAGCGCGCCGAAATGGCTGAGAAAATCAAGCTCGCTCGCTCCTACGGAGACCTTTCCGAGAACAGCGAATATGATGACGCCAAGAACGAGCAGGCTATTATGGAAGCTCGTATCCGCGACATCGAGGCTACTCTCAAAAACTACGAGCTTATCGACGAGTCCGACGACAACGTAAGCCACGTAAGACTTTCATCCAAGGTTAAAGTTGAGATGATTGCCACAGGCTCAACACGTGAGTTCAAAATCGTAGGCGCCAGCGAGATTAACCCCGCCGAGGGTAAAATCTCCGACGAAAGCCCCATCGGCAGAGCGCTTATGGGCCACAACGAAGGTGATGTTATCGAGACCGAAACACCCAGCGGCTCAGTTGCTGTTAAAATTCTTGAAATTTCCAAATAATCAAAGAAAAATTTGAAAAGGGGAGTCTAAAAATGACTGACAAACCACAACAGATTCAGATATCCAGCGATCCCGTAAAGGCTCGTTTTGATAAACTGAAAATTTTACAGGATATGGGACGCGACCCGTTTGAGATTACTACCTCAGACCGCGACACTAACTGCCTTGAAATCGCTGAAAAGTTCGACGAGCTCGAGGGCAAGACCGTTATCATCGCGGGACGTGTTATGTCTAAGCGCGGCAAGGGTAAGGTTACGTTCCTTGATATTCACGACCTCAGCGGTAAGGTTCAGGTTTTCGCAAAGCGCGACGATTTGGGCGAGGACGAGTACGCCATTCTCAAGCGCTGGGATATAGGCGATATCGTCGAGGTCAAGGGTTTTGTGTTTAAAACCCAGATGGGCGAGGTGAGCGTTCACGCCGAGGCTGTGAAGCTGCTCTCAAAGTCGCTCCAGCCGCTTCCCGAGAAATATCACGGTCTTACAAACACCGACATGCGTTACCGCCAGAGATATACGGATTTAATTATGAACGCGGACGTTAAGGACACTTTCCTCAAGCGCTCCAAGATTATCTCCACAATCCGCTCTTTTCTCGACAAAGAGAACTTTATCGAGGTCGAGACTCCCATGCTCGTTTCCAACGCGGGCGGCGCGGCGGCAAGACCTTTCTTTACGCACTTTAACGCTCTTGACGAGGACTTAAAGCTCAGAATCTCGCTTGAGCTCTATTTAAAACGTCTTATCGTAGGCGGACTTGAGCGTGTATACGAAATCGGACGAGTATTCCGCAACGAGGGTGTAGACACACGCCACAACCCTGAGTTTACTCTTATGGAGCTCTATCAGGCGTATACCGACTACAACGGTATGATGGACTTAACCGAGCGTATGTACCGCCATGTTGCCAAGGAAGTAACAGGCAGCGAGCAGGTTGTTTACGGCGAGCACACTATCGACTTCTCAAAGCCGTTTGAGCGTATTACAATGGTTGACGCCGTTAAGAAGTACGCCGATGTTGACTGGAACGAGGTCGAGGACGTTGAAACCGCCCGAAAGATTGCGGACAAGCTCAACGTTGAGTACGAGGACAGACACAAGAAGGGCGAAATTCTCAGCCTTATTTTTGAGGAATATGTTGAGGAGCACCTCATCCAGCCCACATTTGTAATGGACCACCCGATTGAAATCTCTCCGCTCACCAAGAAGAAACCCGATAACCCCGACTATGTTGAGCGCTTCGAGATGTTCATCAACGGCTGGGAGATGGCGAACGCCTACTCCGAGCTCAACGACCCGATTGACCAGCGCGAACGCTTCAAGGCTCAGGAGGAAGCTCTCGCACAGGGTGACGAGGAAGCCAACACAACCGACGAGGACTTTTTGAACGCCCTTGAAATCGGTATGCCCCCCACAGGCGGTATAGGTTACGGCATCGACCGACTGGCTATGATTATGACAAATTCCCCCGCTATCCGCGACGTGATTTTGTTCCCGACAATGAAGTCCCTCGACAAGTAACACCCTCAAAAATGGCTTATCTATGCGGTTTCTGAACGTCACGAAGTACCGAATTTACACCATTTACACCAAACTTACACCAAACGATGCAGAAAATCGTGCAGAGCTGAAACAATCGCATATTTTACAAAACCAAAGGCAGCCTTAATTAAGGTTGCCTTTTGTACTATTTTGTCGAATCGCAAACTATTACATTCTCTGTTTCTTTGTATAATATCAGATAGAAGGGGAGATGAATATGAAGAAGGCTTTGTCAGAAGTATGTCCTGAATTGATTTCAGAATGGTCGCAGAAAAACTCACCTCTAAAACCTGAGAGCATTACATACGGCTCGAACAAAAAAGTATGGTGGAAAGGTAAATGCGGACACGAATGGAAGGCTTCTGTTAAGAACAGAGTAATAAGTCATAGCGGTTGTCCGTACTGTTCACACAACGAGATATTAAAAGGCTTTAATGACCTTGCCTCTCAAAAGCCTGAAATAGCGACTGAATGGTCGAAGAAGAATGAACCGTTACTTCCCACTCAGGTAACAGTTTTTGCTAACCGTAAGGCTTGGTGGAAATGCAAGGAGTGTGATAATGAATGGGAAACGCTGATTTCAACACGTTCGGGAGGTAGTAAATGCCCATATTGTAGCGGGTTGATACTTTTAAAAGGTTTCAATGATTTTGCTACTGTTCATCCACAGCTCGCAAAAGAGTGGTCAGAACGTAATTCCCCGATGACACCTGATATGATAAATGAGAAATCACGAAAAAACGTGTGGTGGAAATGCCGGACTTGCGGTTATGAATGGAGATCGGTTATTAATTCGAGAGTGAAGGGTGCAATGTGTCCCGTTTGCGCTGACAGAGCTGTATTAAGCGGTTATAATGATTTGGCGACAACCGACGCACATTTGCTTTCTGAATGGGACTATGAGAAAAATAAGGATATTTCGCCAGAGAGTATTTCGAGAAGCTCAATGTATAGTGTTTGGTGGAAATGTTCATTAAATCATTCTTGGAAAGCAAAGATATATGAAAGAGCCGTTTGCGGTAAAGAGTGCAGAGTATGTGAAAGCGACTATTTGTCTGTTCTTCCGAAATTAGCGGTAATGTATTACGCGGGAATGAATAATCTATCAGTTCAAATTGACAGCGATTCAATTATCGGCATACCTTTAGAAACATATATTGCCGAAGAAAAACTTGTTATTGAAACATATAAAAAGACGGAGGCAGTTGATAGGCTGAAAAAATATCTTTGTGAAAAACGAAATATTAGGTTTATTAATATCCCTTACAATTCAGGAAATGAGGTTGCATTTTTAGAAAAAGTAAAACAGGCATTCCGACGTGTCCATATTTTTATTAACTCTGATACGGAAAAAGATGCTGAAACTATAATGGAAAAATTCTATGCTTGGAGATTTAAGCAATCTGAAATAATAAGGAGGAATTGATTATGAAGGACGTTAAGTATCATTTGTATTTCAGTTATCAGGAACAAAGCCAATTACTAAAGGCTTTGGTAAATCTAAAAAACGAGCTTTTAGCTCAAGGAAAGTACGCTGATCCTGTGGATGAGCTGATTATAAAAGTAACAAAAGCCCACAGAAAGAAGCTAAAAGTCATATAGTTTTCCGTACCGTCTATCTCTTTTTTGAGGTAGGCGGTATTTTTTTGAAAAAATATTTCTGAACCCTATAAAAATGGGTGTGCAGTATAATACCCTTTGTGCAAATGTATAGAGAGATACGTTCAACCATTCTGTATTTTCTCTATGCACCTTGACAATTAAATATACATTTCGTTAAGACTTGAGTCTCAACGAGGCGCAGAAGCGCGAGCCAACGTATTCAGGTACGCGAGGACACTCCATATATAATATATATTAGTATGGGGCGAGCGAGAATCCCTGTTACAAGTATCAGGCTGCTCCTGATACGGCGATGACAGTTGAGAGGATGGTACTCCCGTAAAGGCTCATAGTGAGAGGTGAAATTCCTGTGGTACGGCTCAGCAAGCCGTAACTTAACGAAATCCCACACTTAATCCGTATGGGGTGTCGAGGACAAATAAGCGGATAACAACGCATTGTGTTTACAATATAAGACTTTGAAAGGAGGAAATTGTATGTGCAAGACGATGGCCGTCTGTAATCAGAAAGGCGGCGTCGGCAAAACTACGACCACAGTAAATCTCGGAGTAGGTTTAGCTATGCAGGGTAAGCGCGTGTTGCTTGTGGACGCTGATCCGCAGGCAGACTTAACAGCTTCTCTCGGTTGGCAGGATACCGACAGCTTGGATATTACTATTTCGGATAAGCTGTCGGATGTTATAAGAGATGTTAATTCAGAAGCGACAAGCGGTATTCTTCATCACAAGGAGAATGTAGACCTTCTTCCCTCTAATCTTGAATTATCAGCTTTTGAGATGTCGCTTGTAACGGCAATGAGCAGAGAAACAGCTATGAGAAAGTATTTAGATACCGTAAAACATAACTATGACTACATTATCATAGACTGTATGCCCTCGCTTGGTATGATAACGCTCAACGCGCTGACAGCCGCCGACAGCGTAATAATTCCCGTTCAGGCTCAATACCTGCCCGCGAAGGGTATGACGCAGTTATTACAGACGGTTTCTAAAGTAAAAAAGCATATTAACCCCGATTTGAAGATCGAGGGTATTCTGCTTACAATCGTAGACAACAGAACAAACCTCGCTAAGAGTACAATGGACGCTATCAGAAAGAATTTCGGTAGCGTCATTAAAATTTTCGGGACAAAAATCCCCGCGGCTGTAAAGGCAGCCGAGGTTGCTTCAAAAGGCGAAAGCATTTACAAGTATGAACCGAACAGCGCAGTAGCGCGAGCCTACGAACATTTTACGAAGGAGGTGTTATCAAGTGGCAAACAGAAAGAGCGACTTTTCACTCCCGACGCTCGATGACCTCTTTTCCTCACAGGAAGAACGCGACGCGAAGAAAAACGGAGTAATCAGAGAAATACCGCTTGAATTGATAGACGGTTTTCCGAATCATCCGTTTAAGGTTAAGGACGACGAAGAAATGTTCAAGCTCGTTGAAAGCGTAAAGACAAACGGCGTACTAACTCCCGCTATCCTCCGCCCCAAAGAGAACGGAAGATATGAAATGGTATCGGGACACAGGCGCAAAAGAGCCTGTGAGCTTGCTCAGATGGACACTATACGATGTGAGGTCAGAGATTTAACGGACGATGAGGCTACAATCCTTATGGTAGAAAGCAATTATCACCGTCCCGAAATACTGCCGAGCGAAAAAGCCTTTGCGTATAAAATGCGGTTGGAAGCTATGAAGCGTCAAGGAAAGCGAAATGATTTAACTTCTGCAACACCGTTGCAGAAGTCAGGAAAGACAAGCCGAGAAATACTTGCCGAGGAAAGCGGCGAAAGCCACGAGCAGATAAGGAAGTATATACGTCTTACCTATCTCATACCCAAGCTGCTTGATTTAGTTGACGAGGGCAGTATCAAAATGCGCCCTGCCGTTGAGCTGTCGTATCTGAACGAGGATTTTCAACAGGCTGTGCTTGAAGAAATTGAACTCAATCTCTCAACGCCCTCACACGCGCAGGCTATCAGGCTGAGAAAAATGCAGGACGAAGGCACATTGTCTACACAGACTATCAGCGAGATTATGTGCGAGGAAAAGCCAAATCAAAAGGAACGGATTGTTTTAAGCAGCGATAGAGTACGCAAGCTCATTCCGAAAAGCGTAACGCTCGATAAAACCGAGGACTACGTTTGCAAGGCGCTGGAACACTATGCGAAATATCAAAAACGCATAGCTGAACGTGACAGCCGCTAAAAATTCCCCCTTTCTCACACTCTAACCCCCGTTACTATCTTTACTACCCGAAAAAGAAATCTATCTCTCTAATAAATAACTATCTCTTTAAAGATAGGACGGACAATTCAACAATCAATTTAACACAGGGACAGTTTTCAACAACTGTCCTCATTTTTACGGAGGTAAAACCAAGATGACAAAAGTTTTTAACAAAAAAGCAGCCAAGAGAGCCGTTTCGGTAGTGCTGCTCTTGCTTATGACGTTTACAAGTCTTTTCGTGCTGCCGATAACAGCGGCTGCGAAAAGTTACACAATCACATTCGATTATTGCTACGATTCAAACAATAACATCATAAAATTCGTAAAGAAAACCACAAACGACGGATATGTTGTCGGCGAGGTTGGCGAAGAACTGTGCAGAATCAAGGCTGACGGAAAGGACGCGTACTGTATTCAGCCCGGACATACGCTGAAGTCGGGAAATACATTAACAGAGGACGCTTCTGCTGCGTGGAAGGCTTTAAGCTCCGCAGAACATAAGGCGATAAACCTCGCTCTTATTTTCGGGAAGTCAAAAAACAAGGCAGGTCTGACAGGAACGGACGGTCAGAAATGGATAGCAACGCAGATGTTTGTGTGGGAATTTGCAACAGGCTGTCGAAAAACAAGCGGCGATTACAAATGCACCAACTCAAAATACTTTGACGGTATCTGCTCGGGTGATAAAAACCCCGGCGTAAAGAGTAACTACAACAAAATCGAAAAAGCGTTTGAATCCTACGAGAAAATTCCGAGTTTTGCCTACAGCACAAGCGCAAAAGCGAAAAGCAACGTCTACGATATGAAATACAAGGACGGAGAGTACACATTAACCCTGACCGACAGCAACAAGGAGCTCTCTGAATTTGATTTCAAAAAGACAGACGGCGTTTCCGTTTCAATTTCGGGCAATAAAATAACGCTGACTTCAAGCAAAGCAATAAAATCTCCCGTCGTTTTTAGTGCTGACAGAGATATGCCAAACGCAAGTACCACTCTGATTGCCTGCGGAGCTTCTGATTTGCAGGACGTTGTAACGGGAGTTTCGCCCGCTTCAAACCCGCCCACAGCATATTTTGCTGTTGAGAGCAGCGCGGGAAATCTAAAGCTCATTAAAACTTCCGAGGACGGAAAAGTCAGCGGGATTTCGTTCAAGGTCACGGGAGCGGGTAATTACAGTAAAACCGTAAAGACCGATTCAAAGGGCGAATTCCTCCTTGAAGATTTAACCCCCGGTACATACACGGTTACAGAAACCACCGCGGACAGATACGAAACACAGAAGTCGCAGAAGGTTACTGTTGAAAGCGGCAAGACAGCAAGCGTTAAATTCAACAATGTTCTCAAACGCGGCAGCTTGAAGGTAGTTAAAACATCTGAGGATAACCTTGTATCAGGCGTTAAATTCCATCTTTACGGCACTTCTTTATCGGGGGCAAAAGTAGATGAATTTGCTGTTACTGATAGTTCTGGTGTTGCTAATTTCAAAAATATCTTGGTAAGCGGCAGCAGTAACTACACTCTTGAGGAGGTTGATACAGCTGTCAGGTACGTTGTACCCAAATCTCAGACGGCGGCTATCGAATGGAACAAGGTTACGAACAAGAGCTTTGAGAATGTTCTGAAAAAGTTTAAGCTGACAGTTACTAAGAGGGACGCGGAGAAAACCTCGGCTCAGGGCGACGCCACTCTCGCAGGAGCTACCTACGGTATATATAAGGCGGACAAGCTGATTGATAAGTATGTTACAGACGAAAAAGGTCAGTTTACTACCAAAGAATATGTTTGCGATACCGATTGGACTGTAAAGGAAATTAAGGCATCCGAAGGATATTTACTGAACAGCACGGTTTATTCCGTGGGAGCTGATCCGAAAACATATACCATTGAACACAATACTACTTCCCTAAGCGTAACCGAGCAGGTCATCAAGGGCAGAATATCAATTATAAAGCACACTGATAACGGCGAAACTCAGATTGAAACTCCTGAAAAGGACGCGGAATTCGAGGTCTATCTAAAAAGCGCGGGCAGCTATTCCAAAGCTAAAGACACTGAAAAGGACAAGCTCGTTTGCGATGAAAACGGTTACGATCAGACTAAGCTCCTGCCTTACGGAACCTACACCGTTCATCAGACAAAGAGCTGGGACGGCAGAGATTTAGTCGCCGACTTTGACGTATATATCGCCGAAAACGAAAAGACCTACAATTACATAATCAATAACCGCAATTTTGAATCTTTCATTAAGATTGTGAAGCTCGACAGCGAAACTAATAAGGTCATCCCTTATGAAAACGCGGGATTTAAGCTTTATGATCCTGACGGTCAGCTGATAAAGATGTCTGTTACATATCCAAAGAGAGTAACTATAGATACCTTTTATACTAATTCCGAGGGCTATCTTATTACTCCCGAAAAGCTGCCTTACGGCAAAGGATACTCCGCTGTGGAGGTTCAGGCTCCTTACGGCTATGTTCTCGACAGCACACCCGTAAAATTCAATGTCACAAAGGAGAACTCAACAACGGAAAACGCGGTTACGGTAATTAAGGTAAATAAATCAAATATTGCTCAAAAAGGCAAAATCATCGTAAACAAAACAGGTGAACGATTTTACGATGTAACATCAAGCGGCGAAAATCCCGTTATTTATCAGCCTGTTTACAAGACCTTCGGCGCGGAGGATGCGTCCTATGCGATTAAGGCAATTGAGGATGTAATTACCCCTGACGGTACTGTACGCTACAAGAAGGGCGAAATCGTAGATACGATTAAGACCAACTCCAAAGGTACAGCGACAAGCCGCGAGCTATATCTCGGCAAATATGAGGTAACGGAAATTAAAGCGCCTTACGGCTTGGTACTTGATACAAAACCACATACCGTTGAGCTTACATACGCGGGACAGGAGGTCAAAGTTACCGAAACCAAAACCTCATTCTACAACGAACGTCAGAAAGCGAGCGTTTCGCTTAAAAAAGTTCTTGAACAAAACGAGCTTTTCGGAATCGGCAACAACAAGGAGATTGCAAACATCACGTTCGGACTTTATGCTGCCGAGGATATTAAAACCGTAAACTCCCCATATATCCCCGCCGACGCTCTGATTGAGATTATTTCCGTTGACGAGAACGGCAACGCTGCTGCTCATACCGACCTCCCCTTCGGTAAGTATTACATCAAGGAAATTTCCACAGACGAGCATTACATACTCTCTGACGAAAAGTATGAGTTCGAGTTTTCTTATCAGGGCGAGGAAATCCCCACAGTTGAAATCGCGGTAAACGACGGCGAGCCGATTAATAATGAGATGATTTACGGCTCAGTATCGGGTAAGAAAACGGACGATAAGGGCATCGCTCTCGGCGGAGCGACTATCGGGCTGTTCAAAACCGAGGACGCGGCAGAACCTCTTATGACTGATATTTCAGCTGAGGACGGCAGCTTCAAATTTGAGAAAATCCCTTACGGCACTTGGTATATTCGAGAAATCGCACAGCCGACGGGATATGTGCTTAACTCAGATACATACCCCGTCACAATCAGCGAAAATGAGCAAGTTATTGATATTACAATCGAAAACAAGATTATCCGCGGTAAGATTGAGCTTACAAAGGTTGACGAGGACTATCCCGAAAACAAACTCTCCGGCGCTACCTTTATTCTGACCGAGGACAGTAACGACAACGGCAAACTTGACACGGATGATAAGCAGCTCGGCAAAATCAAAGAACAGAGCAAAGGTATTTATTCCACAGACGACCTTGAATATGGCAGATACTTTGTGCAGGAGCAGAAGGCTCCCAAAGGCTTTGAGCTTGATAAGGGTGTTTATTCCGTATTCATTGATACAGACGGAAAGACATACAATGTTGAAAACAAAGCGGGTGTAGGATTTATCAATAAGGCTATGAAAGGTACGCTGAAAATCGTAAAGACTTCTTCGGATAAGAATGTAAAGGGCTTTTCATTCAGAATCACAGGTAATGATTATGACCGTACCTTTAAAACCGATAAAAACGGCGTAATTGTTATTAAAAACCTGCGTATCGGCGAATACATCGTATCCGAGGTTAAAAACAAGGCTTCAAAATCATATATACTCCCCGAAAATAAAACGGCGGTTATAAAGCATAAAGCTGTAACAATCGTAAAAATGCACAATAAGAAACGCACCACCCCAAAAACCGGTGAAGAATACTCCGTTGATAAGTGGATATGTCTCGGCGTTACCTGCGCCGTTGTACTCGCGGGGCTCGGCTTATCGGCATATATTACGAGAAAACGCAAGAAGAAGGAGGATAAAGAAGAATGAAGGTAATTATAGCAGTTATATTTGTTGCCTTTATCATCGGCGGTTTTGTATTCCTGCAAATCCGCGGTAGGAGGAAAAAGTAATGGCAAACAAAACACCCAACGAGCTTCAGCAGAAGATTAACGCCATAAAAAAGCTGATTAACTTGGGAATAACAACAGAAAAGGATTTATCAGAGCTTGATATTGAGGATATGATTTATAGCGACAATACAAGCATAAGCGAGCTGAGAGCCTTTACGGAAATCAAGAAAAACGTAAAGAGCCATAAGCTGTACTCATACCTTGCGGGCTCTCTCGACGAAAGAAAGACAGGTGATGATATTGGATAACGCGTTTGATAATAACTTTGAAATGAGAGAAATAAAAGCGAATGAAAGGGTTTACACATACAGACAGAGCCAACAGCTCGATATGCAGACAGGTTTGATCGGATACATACGCGCCGATATGGGTACTAACGGTACAGAGTTTTTCCATACTTGGAACGAATACCGTAAGGACTTAAACACTCAGGAGTTTAAGGACGAGCTTGATATGGTAATTGACACGCTCCGTAAGGACGGCAATTTCCTCGCTGACAGAGATACTCTTATGAGGCTGTGCTATCAGAACATCGAAACGTCCTACCAAAACGGCAGAGAGTTTGGTATCCGTATAGATACTCCTGAGCGCGCTTACCTTATGCGTCTGAACCCGAACAAGGGCGAGTATAATCTGTATTGCTATTGCTATCGTAAGGAATGGCTTGATGCTCATATTGAAAACGCTTCAAAGGGTATTCGTTTTGTAACACCCCAATACAAAGAGAAGTTTGTAATTGACGACTGTGATAAAATCCGAGTAACCTATGAGGACGGTAGATATGAGGATAAGTATTGCCGATTTATCGACGAATATCATCTTGAGGTAAATGACAACATCTATCATATTTGCGAGTATGCGGAAAAACTTATGATGAACAACGCTACGGTTATACCGCTGAGAAACTCACTCCCCGATAAATGCTACTACTACGACAAAGCTAACAATGTTATCGGCATAATAAATAAAGGCGAGCCTAATTATGATATTCACAGCGCGGGAAGCAACAAAATGGCTGATAATTACCGTAAGGTTAAGGAGCTTAACCAGATTGACAAAATAACCGCGGCACAGACGGAAGCAATGAAATACGGAGCCTTTCACGGTTGGGACAAGCCTGAAGCAAATCCTGCCAATTACAATGAAATCGGCGTATGCCTGATACTTAATCATCCTGACCGTTAAGGAGGTATCCTTATGGCGAGAAAATACGAAAGAATTTCCGAGCTTTACAATCAAACGGTAAAGGAAATATCCTCGAATCCTGATCTATGGCGGAGCTTTTTACGCTCCGCCTCCAATAATTTCAAGCTCCGGTTCGATGAACAGGTGCTTGTTTTCGCTCAAAAGCCCGAAGCAACGGCTGTTCTTGAAATAAACCGATGGAACAGACTATTTGGGCGTTGGGTAAACCGAGGAGCAACGGGTATCGCTGTTTTTGAGGATTTATCAGGCGAAAGCCAGCGCCTTAATCACTACTTTGATATTTCTGATACTCATACGGGAGAAAAGTCGCGACCTGTGCCGTTATGGAAAATGAAGTCCGATTATGAAAATGAAGTAATCGACACGCTCGAAAGCACCTTCGGCGAGCTTGAAAATACCTCGACTATCACAAACGCGATTATAAGCGCCGCCGAGAACGCTGTTGAGGATAACCTTCCCGATTATACGGGTGATTTAATTCATACAGTTGATAACTCGTTCCTCGAAGGCTTACCCGACGATAGCATCACCGCTATATACCGCCAGCTTGTTACAAACAGCGTCGCGTATATGATAATGGAGAGGCTCGACTGTCACCCTGACCTCATTTTTGACGAGGACGATTTCCGTGATATTGTTAATTTCAACACCCAGGAAACGCTGAATTTCTTAGGTTTTGCCGCAAGCGATATATCCGAGATGGCGTTGTCGGAGGTAGCGAGAACAGTAAATTCGCTTGACAGAGAAAATCGCACATTTGCACAATCTGAAACCAAGGAATATACTGTAGCTGAAAATGAAACCGAAAGGAGTTTTGAAAATGAAAGTAACATACACAACGCAGGGCGATTACAGACTCCCGAACCTGACTATCCCCGAACAGCCGACGGTACAGCTCGGACACTACGCGAGAATGAGGCAGAAATTCCTCAAGGAGAATCACAGAGTAATCTACTACAACTATCTGACGAGCGGAACGCTGACGCAGCATCTCGCGGATACACAGCAGAGAGCCGAACAGATGGAGGAACGTCTGATAACAGAGATGGCTCAGAAGCAGAACATAACCGAGAAGCTGAAAGCCGAGAACCCGATGATGTGGGTAGGCTTGATGAACAATCTCCGACAGACAGTACGGGAAATAGTACAGACGGAAGTAATATTCGCATAAACTCAGAGGAGCAGGCTCAATCAAACGAGCCTGCTCCTTCCGTTATTGACGATGACCGTTTTGTAAGCGGAGATACTAATTTCAATGTATTTGATGAAAAAGGTGAGTTTTACAAGTATCCATTCTTTGGTGTTGACGAAGTTGTAAATGAGATATTCGCCACAACACCCCACCTGAAAGCGAGCCTCGAAGAAATACGCGGTTTCTACGAAGCGTATACCGACGAGGACAGAAGGATTGAATATATCAAGGATATTTTCAACAACGACTTTACCGAGTTAATCCTTTCCGACGATACACGCGTCGGCTATAAAACCTACGAAAACGGCGTACTTATTTGGAAAGGAAGATATCCGAGTAGAGAAGGTCAAAGTTTTCTGCATTGGAATGCCGTAGCGGGACATTTTGAAGCTATGCGTATGCTCCGTATGTTACAAAGCAAAGCAAAGCCATTACCGTCTGTTGAAGGGCAGCTACAGATAATATCGGAAGAAGCGGGACGTAATGCTCCTGCTTTTTCGTTTCCGCAAGAAATTATTGACGCTGCTTTAGCAGGCGGGAGCAACGTTTATCAAAGTAAAATGCGGATTTACGAACACTTCCAAAAGTCTTTATCTCAAAAAGAAAACATCGCCTTTCTCAAAAATGAATACGGCTGGGGCGGTTCTTCAAGCGCTGTGATGTACACAGGCGTTGGAGAAATGCACAACGGTAAAGGAATTGAACTGAACATTGGCTTCGGAGAGAAAACTCAGAAGCAGATGTTAAAGTGGAATTACGTTGAAAAGCGCATCCGCGAGCTGATTAAACTTGACCGTTATCTCAATCCGAAGGAAAAGGCGTACTATCCGACTTGGCTTGATGAGCAGGAGCAAAAGCGTGTAGAACGCGCGGCGGAGCGTAAAAACAGAGAAATACTCTCTACCGCACCCAAAGAAGAAATGCCTCCCGTACAGTACGAATACCGTTACTCTCTCGGAGCTCGGGTATATATCGGTTCAAGCGAATATGAGATTAACTCCTTTGATGATGAACGGGTAATGCTGTTTGACAGAAACTTTCCGCTTTTTAACAAGGAAATGACAAGGGCTGAATTTGACGAGAAGGTCAAAGAAAACCCGATGAATAATCATCTAAGATTTGTCATTGATCCTGCCGATGAAAAAAGCGAGCCTGAAAGCAAGCTAAAGAAAACCGAGGAGCCTATACGCGATTATCAGCAAATCAAAGCTGAAAACCCCGACAGAATTGTGCTTTATCAACGGGGTTCTTTCTATGAGGTTATGGGCGACGACGCTCAGACTGTATCAAAGGAGCTTGATATTCGCCTTATGAGGCGGCTATTGAGCGACGGCGAGCATATAGCTATGTGCGGTTTTCCTGCCGATAAACTGCAAATCAATACCGATATGCTGCTTGACCGAGGACACGATATTCTTCTCGCCGCTACCGAAAATGATGAAATAAAACTCATACCGCTAAATTCCGATTCAAAGGAAGAACCGAGGCAGTCAACTATGATTGCGAGAGTAGAGTATTTCAAAGATAACGGCGATGTTGATGAGGTTGTAGAGTATTCAAGCGAGTATTCGTTTAAGAAAGATGTTCAGGAGGAAGCCTCTTTTGACCGTCCTATGAATATCAGCCTTTTCAAGAACAAGGACGGAGAAATTGTTGACCACAACTTTCTTGATAATCTTAAATCGGTACAAAGTGTTGAAATCCTTGATTATCAGCCGAATATATCTGAGTATGATGTTTTGCTTGATAAAGCTAAAAAACTAATCGACGAGTATATGGAAAGCGAATTCAACGGAGATGATTTTGAATTTCCTGAAGATTTATCCGAAATAAATCTTGCATATACCACTACCGATGACGAGAAGCACATTCTTGAAGGCGGTATCAACCTTGTAGATTATCAAATTTATACAACGGTTGACGGAAAAACTGTACGCACAGAACAGTATGATTCTTTGGAAGATATTGTTGAAAACGGATTGCAGGGATTAACCTTTAATGACCTTGTATATGTCAGCGACGAGGAGCTTGCGCCGTTCTACGAAGAACAGGCATCACCGTCAGAGCAGGAACAACCCGAAAAAGAAACAGGACTAAAAACTGTTGTTTATGATTTTACACCGCCTGAACAGGACGGAGCCAACGCGGATTTGATAGGCAAACGCCTTACGCTCGATGAACGTAACTTTGAAGTCGAAAAGGTTACTATGTACGGCGATGTCCATTTACGAGATTTGAGTTTTAAAAGCTCAACGGGATTTCCTATTGCCCGCGTAGAAAAGGTTGATTACATACGCAGAGCTTTAGAGGAACAGACGCAGGCTGAAGTATTAAAACCCGCTTGGGAGCAAAAGCCGCGTGAACGTGTACGCACCTTTGACCTGCACCCTGATATTCCTATGGCTGAACGTCATACTTTTGACCTAAAGAGCTTTGAACTCGAAACCGTAGGCAAAAAGGCGCGTTTTCAAAGAAACGTTGAAGCTATCCGTATATTAAAAGAATGTGAGTTTGACAATCGCTTCGCTACACCCGAAGAACAGGAAAAGCTCGCGCAATATGTCGGTTGGGGCGGCATTCCCGAAGCTTTTGACGAGAACAACAATTCTTGGACAGACGAATACTTTGAGCTTAACGGCTTGCTTTCTCCCGAAGAATATGAATCAGCAAGGGCAAGTACGCTTACTGCCTTTTACACACCGCCTGTCGTTATTTCGGCAATATACAAATCAATGGAACAGTTAGGCTTTAAGGAAGGAAACATATTGGAGCCTTCGTGCGGTATCGGTAATTTCATCGGTATGCTGCCTGATTCAATGGAAAACAGCAGAGTTTACGGAGTTGATATTGATAAAATAACCGCGGGAATTGCGCAGCAGTTGTACCAGCGCACATCAATAGCGGCACAACCTTTTGAGGAAGCTAATATACCCGACAGCTTTTTTGACGCGGTTGTGGGTAATGTTCCTTTCGGAGATTTCAAGGTACTTGATAAACGCTATGATAAGCACAATTTCTTAATCCACGATTATTTTTTCGCTAAATCTCTCGACAAGCTCCGCCCGGGCGGCGTTATGGCTCTCGTTACCTCAAGCGGAACTATGGATAAGGAGAATCCTGCTGTCCGCAAATACATAGCTCAACGCGCCGACTTGCTCGGAGCTATCCGCTTACCCAACAACACATTTAAAGGCAACGCGGGAACTGAAGTTGTATCAGATATCCTCATTTTGCAAAAGCGCGACAGGCTTATTGATATTGAGCCTGAATGGGTACATCTTAATACCGATGAAAACGGGTTTAAGATGAACAGCTACTTTGTAGATCATCCCGAAATGGTACTCGGCGAACTGAAAATGGTATCGGGACGTTTCGGCCCCGAGCTGACCTGTGAGCCGTACGAGAACGCTGACCTTGAAGCTCTGCTTGATGAAGCTATATCAAATATACACGGAGAAATCACTGCCTATGAAATAGACGATTATTTGGAGGAAGATAATTCTATCCCCGCCGATCCGAGCGTCCGCAACTTTTCCTATACAGAAGTTGAGGGCGTTATTTATTTCCGCGAGAACTCCCGTATGCAGCCTGTTGAGGCTTCCGCTACCGCCGAGAACAGAATTAAAGGTCTGATAAATATACGCGACAGCGTGAGAAATCTAATTGAGATTCAGACTGAAAACTATCCCGACGAGGTTATTAAGCAGGAGCAGGATAAGCTGAACACGCTGTACGACAGCTTCACTAAGAAATACGGACTTATTAACAGCAGAGCCAACAGATCCGCCTTTTCACAGGACAGCTCATTTAGCTTACTGTCAGCTCTTGAAATATTAGACGATGACGGTAAGTTGGAGCGCAAGGCTGATATGTTCTTCAAGCGGACTATCAAGCCTCATACCCCCGTAACGTCTGTTGACTCAGCTTCAGAAGCGCTTGCTATATCAATCGGAGAAAAAGCCCGTATTGATATGGAGTATATGCGGGAGCTGACAGGCAAATCCGAAAATGAAATATTTGACGAACTAAAAGGAGTGATATTTCTAAACCCGCTTTATGAAAGCGAAAATGAAACCGTATCTAAATATCTTACGGCGGACGAATATCTATCGGGTAATGTTCGTGAAAAGCTGACTATTGCTAAAAAATCCGCGGAACTGCATCCTGAAGAATACACTATAAATGTACAGGCATTGGAAAAGGTACAGCCGAAGGACTTAACCGCGAGCGAGATTTCCGTAAGGCTCGGCGCTACTTGGATACCGCCTGAAATATATGAGCAATTCATATATGAATTCTTAGGAACACCTGTGTATATGCGCCATAATATTAAGGTCAATTTCGCGGCGTACACGGGACAATGGAACGTTGAAGGTAAGTCTTATGACCGCGGGAGCGTTAAAGCCAATAAGACCTACGGCACGGGACGTATAAACGCGTATAAGATAATTGAGGAAACTCTGAACCTCAAAGACGTCCGTGTTATTGATTACTTGGAGGATTCAGACGGAAAGAAAACCGCTGTACTCAACAAGAAGGAAACGGCTATCGCTCTGTCAAAGCAGGAGCTTATAAAACAAGGCTTTCAGGATTGGATATGGAAAGACCAGCAAAGGCGTGAGCGTTTATGCAAAATCTATAACGAGAAGTTTAATAGCCTTCGCCCGCGAGAATATGACGGAAGTCACCTTGTTTTCAGCGGTATGAATCCCGAAATACAGCTTAGAGAACATCAGCGCAACGCCATAGCACATATTATTTACGGCGGTAACACTCTGCTTGCGCACGCAGTCGGAGCGGGTAAGACATTTGAAATGGTAGCCGCGGCTATGGAAAGTAAAAGGCTTGGACTATGCTCCAAGTCTTTATTCGTAGTACCTAATCATATTACGGAACAATGGGCGGCTGAGTTTTTACAGCTATACCCGTCAGCCAATATCCTTGTCGCGACAAAGAAAGATTTTCAGACTAAAAACCGCAAACGCTTCTGCGGACGCATAGCCACAGGAGATTATGACGCTATTATTATCGGTCATTCTCAGTTTGAGAAAATTCCTATGTCAATCGAAAGGCAAAGGGCAATTCTCGAACAGCAGCTCGATGAGATTGTAAGCGGTATTAAGGAACTCAAAGAAAAACGCGGCGATAATTTTTCCGTAAAACAGCTTGAACAGTCAAAGAAAAATATCAAGGTTAAGCTCGAAAAGCTCAACGACCAAAGCCGCAAGGATGACGTTGTTACCTTTGAGGAGCTTGGCGTAGACCGTATTTTCATTGACGAAAGCCATTACTACAAGAACCTTTATCTCTATACAAAGATGCGTAACGTAGGCGGTATCGCTCAGACCGAAGCTCAGAAATCTTCCGACCTCTTTATGAAGTGCCGTTACCTTGATGAAATTACGGGAGGTCGCGGAACTATATTTGCGACAGGTACTCCTATATCAAATTCAATGGTAGAGCTTTATACAATTCAGCGATATTTGCAGTACGAAACTCTCGCGCGTAACGGTTTACAGCATTTCGATTCTTGGGCTTCGACCTTTGGTGAAACCGTAACGGCGATTGAGCTTACACCCGAAGGCTCAGGCTACCGTCCGAAAACCCGCTTCGCTAAATTCTTTAATCTCCCCGAACTGATGTCAATGTTTAAAGAGGTTGCAGATATTAAAACGGCTGATATGCTTGACCTTCCCGTACCCGAAGCACACTACGAAAATATCGCGGTTAAACCGTCCGACGTTCAGAAGGATATGGTTAAAAGCCTTTCAGACAGATCCGAGAAGGTTAGGAACCGTATGGTACAGCCTGATGAAGATAATATGCTGAAAATCACAAACGACGGCAGAAAGCTCGCTCTTGACCAGCGTATGATTAACCCTATGCTCCCTGATTTTGAGAACAGTAAGGTTAACGCCTGTGCTGATAACATTTACCGAATATGGCTTGAAACTAAAGAACAGAAGTCGGCGCAGCTTGTATTTTGCGACCTGTCTACTCCTAAATCCGACGCGGAGTTTTCCGTATATACCGACATTCGCAAAAAACTGATTGAGCGCGGTATCCCCGAAAGCGAAGTACGCTTTATACACGAAGCCAACACCGAGGTTAAGAAACGGGAGCTGTTTCAGAAAACCCGAAAAGGCGAAGTCAGAATACTTATGGGCTCTACTCAGAAGATGGGCGCGGGTACAAATGTGCAAGATAAGCTCGTAGCTTCTCACGACTTAGATTGTCCGTGGCGACCTTCTGATTTACAGCAACGCGCGGGCAGAATTGTACGTCAGGGCAATGAAAACTCCGATGTACATATCTACCGTTATGTCACCGAGCAGACTTTTGACGCGTACCTATATCAGCTCGTTGAGGGTAAGCAAAAATTTGCATCTCAGATTATGACCTCTAAATCTCCCGTCCGTTCAGCAGAGGATATTGACGAAACAGCCTTGTCTTACGCCGAGGTAAAAATGCTTGCCACAGGCAATCCGTACATCAAGGAAAAGATGGATTTAGATATTCAGGTGCAGAAGCTGAACCTGCTTAAAGCTAATTATCTTTCGGTAAAGTACGAGTTAGAGGACAAGGTTGTAAAGTATTATCCGCAGGAGATTTCAAGACTTACGGCAAAGATTGAAGGCTACAAACACGATATGGAGCTTGCAAAATCTCACCCTAAAAAAGTTGATGACAAGTTTGTTGGTATGGAGATTAAGGGAGTTACCTATACCGATAAAGAAGAAGCGGGCAACGCTCTTATTCTATGCTGCAAGGCGATGACAAGTCCCGACAAAATACCAATCGGACATTACAGAGGATTTGAGTTGGAGCTATTTTATCAGACCTATTACAACGATTACGTTGTGACAGCCAAAGGTAAATACAGCCACGATATTACTCTCGGAGCGGACTCTATTGGTAATATCACCCGAATTGATAACGGTATTGATAACTTAGCTGACGCGGTTAAACGCTATGAAAATGACCTCGCTGACGTAAAGAAACAGCTTGAAACCGCAAAGGTTGAGGTAGAAAAGCCTTTCGCTCAGGAGGACGAGCTGAAGCAGAAAAACGCCCGACTTAACGAGCTAAATGCTTTGTTAAGCGTAGATAAACGTGAGCCTGAGTTTGTCGGCGGCGAGCCTGACACGAACGATATGCCCTCTCAATCAAACAAACTTGTAGAGCAACAATGCCGATAAGGAGGTGAGTGTATGCCCTACATAGAACCGCAGGCGGTAATTGAAGCACGCAAAATGGACTTGCTGACATATCTGAAAAACTACGAGCCGCAGGAGCTTGTAAAGATTTCGGGCGACACATACGCCACCAAATCACACGACAGCCTAAAGATTTCAAACGGAAAATGGATGTGGTGGTCGCACGGTATCGGCGGATATACGGCTCTCGATTATCTGATTAAGGTACAAGGATATAACTTTGTAGAAGCTGTTGAGGTCATAGTAGGACGATGTGCCGTAGCTCCTCCTGTATATGACAGCGAGAAGAAACGCGAGAAAAAGCCGTTGCAGTTACCCAAGCACAGCAGCTCTAATGATGTTATTATCCGTTATCTTCGCGGCAGAGGGATTGATGATAAAATCGTAAACTACTGCATAGATAACGGTCTGATGTACGAAAGTCTGCCGTACCATAACCTCGTATTTTTAGGACTTGACGGAGATAAAAAACCTCAATACGCGGGTTATCGTTCAACGGGAGCTGTGCGTATTATGGGTGAATGTTCGGGTAGTGATAAGGCGTACTCGTTCAGATTAGCTGACAGTAAATGCTTTACGGTACATCTTTTTGAATGCCCGATTGACCTGTTGTCATACGCTACGTTGCTTAAATACAAAGGCAAAAATCCCTTTATGACAAACCTCGTATCTCTCGCCGGAGTATATTCTCCCGCGAAGAATATTGAGAAATCAAAGCTGCCGACGACACTGCGTAATTATCTTAACGAACACCCTGAAACAAAAAGAATATATACTCATTTTGACAATGACCTCGCCGGAACTCTCGCAACAAGAGCGATGAAAACACTGCTTGAATCTCGGTTCGAGGTCATTGATTTTCCTGCTCCCTGCGGAAAGGATTTCAATGTATACCTGTGTATATATTCAGGAATCATACGAAACAGAAATTATGAAAGGAACTTTGAACGCTAATGAAAATTAACATTTATCAAATCGCGCCTGAGCGTGATAATAACGGTGTTATATATGTTGACTCTCAATATCTCCGACGACATCAGGGCAATACCGCGATTGACAGCAGCATATATGACAAGATATATGGCTGTGAAATTGATTGTAAAAGTCTTGAAGATATATTCGCAAAGTTTAACATATCTATTCCCTCAGATTACAGAGGACGGTCAATTTCTATATCTGATGTAATAGAAGTTGTCGAGGACAGCGAGGTCAAAAAAGGCTTCTACTACTGCAACTCATTTGGCTTTAAAAAGATTAACTTTGACAGCTCTAAGACGCAGGATAGAACAAATTTTGACGGGCTGACTGTCCTACATATCCAGCCAATGCGCCCGCCGAGAATTGTAACTATCCCTAACGAATTAAAAGCTATGCAGAACTTGGTTGACGGATATATCGAGGAATACTATCCCTTTGACGATAACGCTGTAATCATCTGTAACGAGGAAGGCAAGCTGAACGGCTTGAGTTTAAACAGAGCAATATACTCTGCTCGCGATAATAACGGAGAGAAGCAAATCAAGGAAATAATCGCGGGTTCGTTCTTTATTTGCGCGGCTCCTGTTGATTCTGAAAACTATCAAAGTCTTTCCGAGGAACAGCTGGAAAAGTACAGCGAAATGTTTAAAACCCCTGAGAGATTCTATCGTCAGGGTAATGATATTAAGGTTTATCCTATTGAAATTAAACCTAAAGATATTGAAAGATAACATTTATTTTCGGGTGGTAGACAGCAATGTAAAATCTTAGCAAGCAGTGTATTTGTAGTCACAAACGCCTACAAACACCAAAACGCTTGTTAAGGGCTTCGCCCCTAAAACCCCGATTTTTGAAAGGAGTTAATCAATGAACCATATCTTGACTGTTGTACTAAGCCTGATTATCGGCGCGGGTATCGGTATATTTTTGATGTGCCTTCTGCAAATCAACAGCATAAGGAAATATGAGGTTAAGAATAAGAAAAATGAAAAAGACAGTTAATTTTCATATACGCCTGACTAAAGAGGAAGCGGAACAATGGAAAGCAAAAGCCGATATGACCTGTATGAGCGTTTCAGCTTTAATGCGTACTCTGATGAACGGTTTTGTTCCGAGAGAAAAACCCGACGCGGAGTTTTACAAATATATGCGTGAACTGTCCGCAATCGGTAACAACATAAATCAGCTCGCGGCAAAAGCTAACGCTCTCGGATTTGTTGACGCTCCTATGCTCCAAAAGGAAGCGGAGCGTTGGCATATATTTCAGGCTGATGTTGAATCAAAATTTTTACGCCCCGAAAAGAGTAATCTGAAATGGCAGTAACTAAATTATGGGCGGTTAAGCATAACCTGTCCTACGTTCTCGATTACGCGGGCAATCCCGTTAAAACTAAGAATCCAAACTACACCGAGGAACAGTATCAGGCTCTATCCGATGTAATCGCATATGCTAAGGATGAAGAAAAAACCGAGCGTGAGTTTTACGTTGACGGAATTAACTGCAATCCCGCTACTGCCCGTACTCAATTCATTACGGTAAAACAGAGCTTCGGTAAGACCGACGGTATCCAGGCATATCACGGATACCTTTCGTTTAAGGAGCAAAACATCACTCCCGAACTCGCCCACAAAATCGGAATGGAATTCGCTAAAGAAGTTTGGGGCGAAAGATTTCAAGTGTTAGTGACTACACACCTTAATACTCAACACCTACATTGTCACTTCGTTATTAACTCCGTTTCCTTTACGGACGGTAAACGCTGTCAGGATACGTCTTGGTTCAAGTTCAGACACATAGCCGACAGAATATGTGAGAAGTACGGTCTAAATTACATTTCAAATCCCCGGCGCGGACAGCCGCATAACAATTACTACAACAAATTGGACAAGGCGGGTATGCCTAACCGATACAGTATTCTCCGCGAGGTTATGGACAAGGCTATCAGTCAGAGCCGAAGTATGATTGAGCTTGAATACAATCTGCAACAAATGGGATACATACCTGATTTCAACAGAAGTCATAAGTATTGGACTGTTATTCCCAAAGGCTACAAGAAAGCCGTAAGGCTCTACAAGTTCGGCGACGATTATACCAACGAGGCTATCAGCGAAAGGATATACCGTAACCGTGCCAAAGTGGAGATAAAACGTTTCCATAACGGAGAGTTTAAGAAACGGCAGTATAACCTGCCGACGCGAGAGCATAAGATTTTGCGTCAAAGCGGACTGTACCGTTTGTATCTTTACTATTGCTACAAGCTCGGAACTCTGCCAAAGTATCAAAAGCCGAAGCCTTCACAAATCCACTACCTAATACGCGATGACCTGACGCGGCTTAATACACTCACAGCACAGGTCACTCTGCTTGCCCGTCATAATATTTCTACCGACGAGCAGCTCTTTAGTTACAAACATTCCGTTGAGGAGAATTTAAGCAAACTCATTGCCGACAGAGAACACCTCCGCAAGCAAGTAAGATTAAAGACTGATGATGTTACGCTGTCAACGGCAAGAGAAAAGCTATCTCGGACTACCGAGAAGATTCGTAAGCTCCGCAAGGAGCTGAAGCTCTGTGATGACATTGCCGAGCGCTCAAAGGTTATGGAGCGGAGTTTAAAACAAGTCATAGCAGACGAAGAAAAAACAAACGCAAAGGAGATGGACAAAAATGAACAACTCAGGTGACGCGGCTGAACAGATTGTACGCTTATCACTTGAAGGCTTTGAGGTAGTCGCAAGGCTGACAGGCTCGGCGGCGAAGAACGTCGCCCTGCTCCTCGCTTCTACCCTGAAACAGCCTACAAAAACAAAAGGCAAATCCCGACTTACCTCTATGATTAAATCGGGTAAGCCTTTGACGGTTTTCGCTGTTCCGAATAAAAACCTTAAACTGTTTACGGAGCAGGCAAAAAAATACGGCGTACTTTACTGCGTACTCAAAGACAAAAATTCCAAAGGCGAAAATGATGAGGTTGACATCATTTGCCGAGAGGAAGATTCAGCGAAAGTTCAGCGTATCTTTGACCGCTTTGAGCTTGGTAATGTTGATAAGACTTCCATTGTTACCGAAGCCGAGCGTGATATTGAGGAACGCAAGGAACAAGAGCGTGATATTCCCGAAAAGTCAAAGGAGGTTATCGCTGAAAAGGAGCAGGCGGAAAAGTCGCAGAGAAAAGAAAAAGCTACTCACGAAAACCCCACAGCCGCCAAAACGGAAAAAAGCCCTCCGTCAAGGCGCAATTACGACTTAACGGACACCGATGCTGACAAGGGTACTGTTCGTTCCGAGAAGAAACGTCCTTCCGTAAAGAAGAAATTGAACGAAGCAAAGCGTATCTCGGAGCGGAAACAGAAAGAAGCGGCAAAGGAACGCTCACGAACACCGTCGGGAAACCGCCAAACCGTACACCGACAGCCAAAACAAAAACCTAAAGACAAGGAGAGATAATTTATGACCGAAAACTTTAAACCCCACAAATCAGGCAATCAGACCGAGCGTAAGTATTCACCCGAAGAATGGGCAGAACTCAAGCAGGCTGAAAAGGACGATATTTACAAGCGTGTTGATGAAACCGCGCTTGACGTTGTAAGTAACCCCGAACACTTTGAGGACTACTTAAATACTCAAAGCCGGCTTGACCGTTATTCAGCCGTAAACACGCTTTTGATTTACGCTCAGAAGCCCGAAGCTTCACAGCTTAAATCCTACGCTGACTGGGCGCAGGATAATGTGAGAGTAAAACGCGGCGAAAAGAGTATTTCTATGCTTGAGCCTACCGAGTATATCAAAAAGGACGGCTCTCAAGGTATCGCCTATAACGTCAAAAAGGTGTTTGACATTTCGCAAACAAGCGGCAGACGAAATCCCGCGCCGACAGCTAACCGTAATCCGAGAGAGCTTGTTAAGGCTATGGTACATACCACGGAGGTTGACGTTCAGTATGTTGACAGTCTGCCCTATGAGGACAGACCGTCGTACTACGATAACGATAAGCAAACGCTGTTCATTAAGAAAGGCAATAAAGATACTGTTGCTCTGTGCCAGAGCGTAGCGCAGGAGCTCGGTTACGCGCAGCTCTCTATGAACTCGGACGTTTACAGCCGCAGAGATTTAGGCTTCAACGCTACCTGTATCGGATATATGCTGTGTAAAAAGTACGGTGTAGACGCACAGGCTTTCAACATCAGCGATATTCCCGATAACCTCAGAAACGCCGAGCCGAAAGAGATTAAACGTGAGCTTTCAGGCATTCGTCAGTCTATGAACGAGATTGCTACAAGAGTTACCGACGAGCTTTACCGTCGGAAACAGGCGCGCTCGCAGGAAATGGCGAGGTAGCTATGAAGGAAGAACGCTTTTATCTTGTCTTTGACTCCAATGAGCAAGGCATTCTCTTACGCTCCCTTTGCGACGAGAAGAACGCTCAGCTTGAAAAAGGCAAAGCTACCGACGGAATCGACGAGCTGATTGTTAAGGTAGGAAAAGCGCCGACGCGGAGTATGAAGGTGATTACACGAGATGACACAGCAAGATAGCGGTAAAAAATCCGCGCTGATACTTTCTGCTGTAGGAGTTGTACCTTTGATATGGCTTGCCCTAAAGGTCGCGCCGTTCATTAGCGGAGGCTTGGAAGGTTTAATGAAAGGAATGCCGAAAATCTTTGAACAGCCTTTTAATATTCAGATATGCGGGGACAGTTTCAGAACTGTCCTCGTTTTACTTCTGTGTTATGGCTTTAGTATTGCTATTTACTTTTCCACACTCCGCAACTACCGCAAGGGCGAAGAACACGGCTCGGCTAAATGGGGCTCGGCATCAAAGGTAAACCGTAAATACAAACAACGTCCCGCCTCTGACAATAAGCTGCTGACGCAGAATGTTTGTATAGGGCTGAACACAAAGAAACACCGCCGTAATCTCAACACTATTGTTGTTGGCGGCTCAGGCGCGGGTAAAACACGCTTTTACTGTAAGCCAAATCTTATGCAGGCGAATACGTCCTTTGTCGTTCTCGATCCGAAGGGCGAAATGCTCAGAGATACGGGTAATCTTCTGTTATCCAAAGGCTATGAGCTAAAGGTGCTTGACCTTCTGCATATGGAAAAAAGTCATTGTTACAATCCTTTCGTATATATCCGTAACGATGACGAAGCTCAGAAGCTCGTTACCAATCTGTTTAAAGCTACCACGCCGAAGGACGCTCAGAGCAATGATCCCTTTTGGGAGGATACGGCAAAAATGCTTTTAATGGCATTGGTGCTTTACCTCTATCACGAAGCACCTGTTGAGGAACAGAATTTTTCTATGATAATGGAAATGCTCCGAGCCGCTAACATAGAGGGTGATGACGTAAGCATACCGTCGGCTCTCGATATTCTTTTTGACCAACTTCGTTACGACGAGCCGAACCATATAGCCGTGCGCTATTACGATATGTACCACAAGGGAGCCGCTAAAACCTTGCAGTCAATTCAGATTACGCTCGCTTCACACCTTGACAAATTCCTGCTTGACAGCGTATCGGCTCTTACTAATACGGACGAGCTTGAGCTGAACCTACTCGGCGAACGCAAGACAGCGTTATTCGCTATCATCCCGGATACAGACACGAGCTTTAATTTCCTTGTATCAATGCTATACACTCAGCTTTTCCAACAGCTGCTCGGTACGGCTGACGATGTTTACAAGGGTGAGCTGCCCGTACCCGTTCATTTCCTTATGGATGAATTTGCCAACGTATCCTTACCCGACGATTTTGAGAATAAGTTAGCGACTATGCGTTCCCGCGGAGTATTCGTCAGTATAATTCTGCAAAACTTGGCACAGATTAAAGCCTTGTTTGAAAAGCAATGGGAAAGTATAAAGGGTAACTGCGACCAATTCGTTTATCTCGGCGGTAACGAACAGAGTACGCACGAGGCGGTTTCAAAGGAGCTTGGAAAGGCTACCATTGACCTTAATACCTACGGCAAAAGCACAGGCAGAAACGGTAACTATTCAACAAACTATCAGCTTTCGGGCAGAGAGCTTATGTTTCCCGATGAGGTACGGCTACTTGATAATCAGTACGCTATCCTCTTTATCCGAGGCGAGCGTCCGATTATGGATTTAAAGTACGATATTATGAAGCATCCTAACGTAGCTCTTTCAGCCGACGGCAAGGGAGAAATCTACGAACACGGCAGTATCCGTGACGACGTAGCCTCTGTCGTTTACCGCTTTATAAGTGAGGACGAAAAGAAAAAGGATGATGTTGAATATCCCGAAACCACCTACGAGCTAATGTCGGAGGAAGATTTACAAACTATTTTTGAACTTAATTAAGGAGAGATTTATTATGATATTTAATAACAAAAACAATAAGCGCCTTCCTGTTAATAGAAAGGCTAAAAAGGCGTTCAGTATTTACTGCTCGATCATCATAGCGGTTATACTTACCGCCTGTTTATCGGTTACGGCATTTGCCGCGGGAAACAATCAGGCGTTAACTGCCGTAAACAATTTATCCACATTTATTTTCGGACTTATCAGAGCAATCGGACTTATTCTTTTAGGCTTTGGTATTGTTCAGGTCGGTCTGTCATTAAAGAGCCATGATCCGTCGCAGAGAGCCAACGGCTTTCTTACCGTCGCGGGCGGCGTAGTAATCACCTTCGCTAAAGAAATCTTAAACCTTGTCACAGGCTCTTAAACTTTACGGGGAGCGTAGCTTTTGCATACGCTCCCTAATCTTGAAAGGAGGAAACCTATGTCAGACAATTGGGTAGTACAAAATCTGCAAAATGCCCTCGACACTTGGAACGATGTTCTGACAACGATATGGAGCTTGCTCACTACCTCGCCTAAAAACTTCAAGGGCGGAGGAATATGGAAAGCGATAGTAAACATAAACGACGGCTTGCAGGCTGTCGGGCTTGCTTTACTCGTACTGTTTTTCTTGGCGGGTATGGTAAAGACCTGCGGCAGCTTTGCGGAGATAAAGAAACCCGAACACGCTGTAAAGCTGTTTGTTCGGTTTATTCTCGCTAAAGCTGTCATTACAAACGGTATGGAGCTTATGACTACATTGTTTTCTATTATTCAGGGAGCAATCAGTACAATAATCAATTCATCAGGTTTAGGTACAGCCGACCAGACTGTTTTACCTAAATCGCTGATAAAGACAATTGAGGACTGCAATTTTTTTGAGAGCATACCACTATGGGCAGTTACGCTTATAGGCGGTCTGTTTGTAACGGTATTGTCCTTGATTATGATAATGACCGTTTACGGACGATTCTTTAAGCTCTATATGTACACAGCTATAGCGCCGATACCGTTATCGACCTTCGCGGGCGAGCCTACGCAGCACGTCGGAAAGAGCTTTATTAAAAGCTACTGCGCCGTTTGCCTTGAAGGTGCGATTATTGTACTTGCTTGCGTTATCTTCTCGCTGTTCGCGGGCTCACCTCCGCAGGTGAATACAGACGCGGCGGCAGTAACTCAGGTATGGGCATATATCGGAGAACTTATCTTTAATATGCTTGTATTAGTCGGCACAATAAAGATGTCGGAACGTATCGTCAGAGAAATGATGGGACTTTAAAGAAAGGATGATTATATGGAAGTAAAAATAAATAAAGAAATACGGGAATACTCCGAAGCGGTATTTTTCGGACTTACCCTGCGGCAATGTATATTTTCAGCACTTGCCGTTGGAGTTGCCGTCGGAGTGTTCTTTTTGCTAAAGCCTGTTTTGGGTACAGAGGTCGTATCTTGGCTTTGCATTATCTGCGCCGTTCCTTTTGCGGCTCTTGGCTTTATCAAATATAACGGTATGACTTTGGAAAAGTTTATCGTAGCCTTTGTCAAATCCGAAATACTTACTCCTAAAAAGTTAGTCTACAAGGCTGACAATACCTACTATAATCTGATGAAGCCTGAAATTGATAAAAAGATAAAGGAGGAATACAAAAGATGAAAACTCTGCGGGAGCTTTTCAAAAGAGATAAAGAGAGATTCAAAATCCCGAAATGCGCGCAGGACGTTATTCCTGTTCATACCGTCTATGACGACGGTGTATTCAAGGTCGGTAAGGATATGTACTCAAAATCATTCAGCTTTACCGATATTAACTATGCCGTAGCGGATGATGAAGAAAGAAGGACTATGTTCCTCTCATATTCAAGTATTCTCAACTCCTTTGACAGCGCGGCTACAACAAAGATAACCGTCAACAACAGACGTATCAACCGCGATGACGTTGAAAAGCGTATACTTATTCCTCTGCGTAACGACTATCACGATATTTACCGCGTGGAGTACAACGATATGATTACGGACAAAATAACGGGCAGTAATTCTATGATTCAGGATAAGTACGTCACTATTACTATCTGTAAAAACAATATCAAAGAAGCCCGTAAATATTTTGCCCGCGTCGGAGCGGAACTTTCCGCTAAATTTGCGAAGCTCGGCAGTAAATTCGTAGAGCTTGACGCGTCTGAGCGACTTCGTATCGCTCATGACTTCTTTAACGCGGGACACGAAAGCGACTTCCACTTTGACATTAAATCCTCACGCAAGAAAGGTCACAGCTTTAAGGACAGCATTTGTCCCGATTCCTTTGAGTTTGAGAGCGATTATTTCAAAATCGGAGAACGCTACGGCAGAGTTTTATTCCTGCGTGAATACGCTAACTACGTCAAGGACGATATGGTCGCAAAGCTCACAGAGCTTAACAGCAATCTTATGATGTCTATTGACGTTATTCCCGTACCTACAGATGAAGCTGTCAGAGAAGCCGAGAACAGATTACTCGGCGTTGAAACAAATATAACGAATTGGCAAAGACGTCAGAATACAAACAACAACTACTCTGCGGAAGTACCCTACGAAATGGAACAGCAGCGTAAGGAAATGCGTGAAATGCTCGATGATCTGACAGAACGCGACCAAAGAATGATGTTTGCGGTTATTACTCTTGTACATACGGCTGATACAAAGGAACAGCTCGACAGCGATACGGAAGCTATCCTTACAACAGCACGCGCGAGCATGTGTCAGTTTGCTACTCTGCGTTATCAGCAGATGGACGGCTTAAAAACCGCTATGCCTTTCGGCGTTAGAAAGATTGATAGCCTGCGTACTCTTATTTCCGAATCCTTATCTGTCTTTATTCCGTTCAGAGTACAGGACGTATTCCACGACAACGGACAGTATTTCGGAGTTAATGTTATATCCAAAAACCTTATTCTCGCTAACAGGCGTGAGCTTCTCAACGGTAACGAAGTTGTACTCGGTGTATCCGGCGGCGGTAAATCCTTTACGGCTAAGTTTGATATTTTCTTTCAGTTTCTGTCCTCGGACGCTGATATTCTTATCATTGATCCTGAACGAGAGTACGGCCCGCTGACGCGAGCGCTCGGCGGAGAGGTTATCAACATTTCCGCAAACTCTCAAAATCACATTAACGCTATGGATATTAACAAGGAATACGGCGAGGGTGCTGATCCTGTTATCGAGAAAGCCGACTTTATTATGTCGCTGTGCGAACAGTTTACCGAGCTTAACGCCACCACACGCTCCCTTATTGACCGTTGCGTTAAGATTGTGTACAGAGATTATCAGCAGAGAGGATACACAGGAACAGTACCAACACTCAGCGATTTGCGGGCAGAGCTGCTTCGTCAGCCTGAACCCGAAGCAAGAGATATTGCCCTTGCTATTGAGCTGTTCTCCAACGGCTCCTTTGACACCTTCGCAAAGCAGACAAATGTTGACACAGATAACCGTCTTGTATGCTACGATATACTTGACCTCGGCACTCAACTTACGAGAATCGGTATGCTTGTTGTTCTTGATAACATTCTCAACAGAATTACCCGCAACAGAGCAAAAGGACGCACCACCTACATCTTTATTGATGAGATTTATCTTATGTTCCTGCACGAATATTCCGCGGAGTTTCTCTACAAGCTGTGGAAGCGCGTCCGTAAGTACGGAGCTTTTGCTATCGGTATCACACAGAACGTAGGCGATTTGTTACAGAGCCATACCGCCCGTACTATGATCGCGAACTCTGAATTTGTAATTATGCTCAATCAGGCTAAAGAAGATCGCGACCAACTCGCTCAACTTCTTAACATTTCAAATGAGCAGATACAATACGTTACCGACGTTCCTGCGGGACAAGGCTTAATGAAAATCGGCAGCTCGCTTGTTCCGTTCATAAACAAATTCCCGACCAATACAAAGATGTACAAGCTTATGTCCACGAAACCGGGTGAAAGTCAATGAAAAGTTTTTCGGGTTATAATCGCAAAACTATTGATATTTATATAATTTTGCGATATACTATATACATATGGAGGTGTTTGATGTGATTAACAGACCAAAATATGTAGATAAGATAATGGCATATGTTGACTTGCCCTTTGTAAAAATACTCACGGGAGTTCGTCGCTGCGGTAAATCCACAATACTGAAAATGATAATCGAGAAGCTGAAAACCGAGAGAAATATTCCGGAAGAGAGAATATTAAGCTATCGCTTTGATTCCATGCTTTATGAGGATATGACGGCTAAAGATATGTACAAGGATATATCAGGCAAGCTTTCCTCTGATTCAAAGACATATATTTTTCTTGACGAAGTTCAGGAGATTGACGGTTGGGAGCGTGTAGTTAATTCCCTTGCTTCTGATTATGATGTTGATATTTTTGTTACGGGTTCAAATTCACGAATGATGTCATCGGAAATCTCTACCTATCTAACTGGAAGATATGTCAGCTTCAGGATTTATACTCTGTCATTTGAGGAATACTTGGATTTCACCTCAAGCTATCGTAAATTGGAGAATCCTAAAACAGAGCTTCAAAGATATATAAGGCTTGGCGGTTTTCCCGCTACTCATACACAGTATATTCCTGATGACGAAATATATACAATTGTTAAGGACATTTACAATTCAACTATCTTTTCCGATATTGTCAAACGCAATCAGGTAAGAAAGGTTGATCAGCTTGAGCGTATTGTTAAGTTTACTTTCAACAACGTAGGCAACAGCTTTTCCGCAAAGTCTATTTCAGATTATCTGAAAGCCGAAAAAAGAAAGATTGACAACGAAACGGTTTACAGCTATCTTGAAAAGCTCGAAAAAGCGTATATTCTACATCGCTGCTCGCGTTTTGATATTCAGGGCAAAGAGCTTTTAAAAACACAGGAAAAGTTTTATCTCGCCGATACTGCTTTTAGATACAGCGTATTAGGATATAACTCCGATACTGTCGCTTCAAGCCTTGAAAATGTTGTGTATCTTGAATTGTGTCGCAGAGGTTATACAGTAAATGTTGGAAAACTCGGAACGGGTGAAATCGACTTTATAGCTACACGACAAAACGAGAAAATCTATGTTCAGGTTACACAGGAGATAAACTCCGATAAAACCGAAAAACGCGAATATGAGCGCTTGCTTGAAATACGCGACAATTATCCAAAGTATGTACTTACGGCAAATGATTTTGCGGGAGGAAACTACGAGGGTATAAAAACTATGCACATCGCAGACTTTTTATTAAACAATGATTTATAAGAATTTGGGACAACTATCAATTGGTAGCTGTCCCATTGTATTTGAAAGGAAAATATGAAACGAATAATATTTATCATAATTGCTATGGTACTTGTCGCGCTTATTGCGACAAGTGCCTATTTTGTATTATCACATCACTTTGAAGCTAAGAGAGCGACTGACTTGTATAAGAAGATAGCTGATATAGCTGAAAACACAACAGAACCTACGGATAACAAATCTCCTGACAATAACAACGGCAACAGGAATTCAAGACTGATAAATCCTAAAATACTAAGTGTTTCAGGATATACAAAGCTGAAAATCAAAAACAGCGATATGGTCGGTTGGATAAAAATTGACGGTACACGCATTAACTATCCCGTAATGCACACGCCGAGCAAGCCCGACTTTTACCTTTACCGTGCTTTTGACAAAAGCTATTCCATATACGGCTGTCCGTATTTGCAGGATAACTGCGATTTAAACCGTCCTTCCGATAACTTCATAATCTACGGTCATCATATGAACGACGGTTATATGTTCTCCGACCTTGTAAAATACACGAGTAAGAGTTTTTACAACAGCCACAAGATTATTCATTTTAACACCATAACCCAAAAGCACGATTACGAGGTTATTGCCGCTTTCTCTACCTCGGTAGACGAAGGTAAAGGCTTTCGGTATTTTGATTTTGTCAACGCTTACGGTTCGGAGGACTATGACAGCTATATAAAAAGCGTTAAAAAGCTATCTTATTATGACACAGGCAAAAGCGCAGAGTTCGGCGACAAGCTGATAACTCTATCCACCTGTGAATACACTCACAGCAACGGCAGAATGGTTGTCGTGGCTAAGCAACTCACAAGGAGGTAGCTTATGCCCGATATTAAAACAAGAGAGAAAGCCGCAGGCACTATAAAGACTCTTGACCGAGCCAAAGCAGGAACAAGGCGTATTAAGAACGCTACCGTTCATTCAAAGGAAACCGCCGAAAAATCTGTTGATACTCCCGAAAACTCCCCTGAAGAATACGCTACCGATAAAGTATCTCAAAAGACAAAAAGCGCGGCTGATACAGCTGTCAGACAGTTTGACAAACAAGGCAGAAAGAGCATTGACCGTACACGACATAATGTTCAGAAAGCAAAGGACAATTTCGGCAAGGCTAAAGATAATATTCAAAAATCAAAGGAAAATCTCGGCAAAGCCAAAGACGGTGTAAAAAAGCTCAAGCGTGAACGCGCGGCTCAAAATATCCGTACTAAAGCTCAAAATACCAAGAACAGCATACGGACAGCTCAAAAGACCTCACAACCCATTAAACAGTCGGCTAAATCGGCAGGAAAACAAACAATAAAGACCGCACAGCGAAGTACGGTCAAAACAGCTAAAAGCGGTATCAAAACAGCCGAGCGCGGAACAAAAATTACAATCAAAACCTCAAAACAAGCGGCAAAAGCCGCAAAGGAAAGCGCAAAAGCTTCCGCTAAAGCCGCCAAGAAAACAGCGCAAGCGGCGAAGGCTGCCGCGAAAGCGTCGGCACAGGCCGCTAAAGCTGTAGCCGCCGCTGTTAAAGCGATTATCGCAGGTATAAAAGCTCTGATCGCCGCTATCGCCGCAGGAGGTTGGGTTGCGGTAGTAATCATTATCGTTATTGTTTTAATCGCCGCAATATTAGCGTCGGTTTTCGGTATCTTCTTTTCGGGTGAGGATTCAGGAACGGGAATGACTATGCAGACCGCCGTTTCTGAAATAAATTCCGACTATGAAGCAAAAATCAAGAAGATTAAGGACGATAACAAGCACGATGAGCTTGAAATGAAAGGAAGCCGAGCCGTATGGAAAGAAGTGCTTGCCGTTTACGCCGTCAAGGTTAATCTTAACGGCGATGAATCTATGGAAGTATGCACAATGGACGAAAACAAGAAAGGTATACTCAAAGATATTTTTTGGGATATGAACTCAATATCGCACGAAATCAAAACAAAGACCGTTACCGTCAGAGAGGAAAAGGACGACGGACACGGAAATATCGTAGTAAAGAAAAAGAAGAAGAAAAAGAAAATTCTATACATAACCGTTACCCACAAGAGTACGTCTGAAATGGCTGATAAGTACAAATTCACAGACGAGCAGCGTAAATACCTCAAGGAGCTACTAAGCGATAAATACAGCTCTATGTGGTCGGCTGTGCTTTACGGTATTTCTTATTCTTCTGATGACGGAATTGTCGCCGTAGCGTTGGAACAGGTCGGAAACGTAGGCGGACAGCCTTACTGGTCGTGGTACGGCTTTTCCTCGCGTGTAGATTGGTGCGCCTGCTTTGTTTCGTGGTGTGCTAACGAATGCGGATATATTCAGGACGGCATTATACCGAAATACGCCCTGTGCAGTGACGGCTCTAATTGGTTTAAGGAGCGCGGTCAATGGCTCAAAGGCGGCGAAACCCCATCGGCGGGTATGATAATCTTCTTTGACTATCCCGACGACGGTTTAGACGGCTCACCCGACCATACGGCTATTGTTGAGAAAGTTAAGGACGGCAGAGTTTATACCGTTGAGGGTAACTACAACGACAAAGTTGCAACGGATGATTATGCAATTTCATACCCGTATATCCTAGGCTACGGAGTGTTGCAATAATATGATTATATACTAATTGAGATGTAAAAAATGAAACAGACGCAAAAAAAGTTTAGCGTCTGTTTCATTGGATTTATCAATCATGTGATGTATACTTTGCAACTTTATTTGTTAAAATGAACTGTCTACAAAAATTTTTAAATAAATCAACATTATCTTTATCATTGCTTCTTAATAACTCTACTGGAATTTGATCTAAATCAGTAATGTATTTATTGCCGATTGAACCTTCCTTTAAGAAAATCTGTGTAATCTTAATCTTAGATACTTTATCTAAATTACTATTATATATTCGATTAATGAATGCGAAGGCAACATATTCAAACCCAGTCAAAATACTATATTGCTGTTTATCTTGTAACATATCAAATATTAATTCATAAATATATGACGTGTTTTCAAAACGTTCACTCTTTATACTCCAATGAATATCGCTTGAATCACTATTGATAATATTAATCAAAATAGAGGAATAGTATCGACCTGCACGAGGTGTTTCACAACAAGCAAAAAAATATGATTTTATTATAGAGTTTAAGCATCCTTTTTCTAGATTTAAACCTCTTAATATGAGTTTTATATCGGTATATCTTGAGATGTGCATAGTATTCTCTATGTTATCAATAAAAAATGATGTAACTATTTTATCTTTAATGTTTTTATCTTTTAATGAGTCGCTTGTAAGAATTTTAGGATCTATCCATATTCCTATGCCTTTAAAGTTTTTCTGTGCATTGTATACTTCGGAAATAATATTACTTTTAAATAAAGTCCCAACAACTTTTTTGTCATTATCGCCTTTCTCAGTTGTTTCAAATGACGAAAAGTTATCATTATAATTTACTTTAATTACTGCAGCATTAAAAAATAAATGCTTTGAAATCAAATCATCTCTTAGATTTTCAAGATAAGATAGTATACTGGCTAAGTTTTTAGATTCAACATAACAACAGTCGCTAAAAAAAGATATATTATATAAATTGTTATTCTCTTGTAAATAAGGAACATTATCAATAATTCTTGATCTGAATATATTAATACTTTCAAAATAATTATCTTCGTCCGAAGAAAAGCTTTTTGTTCCTAACAAGTCAAAGAAAGCCATAAATTTTATATTCATAACGTTTTATCCTCCAAATCTTTTTCGTAACTTATTTTATACCAATTAAAGAAAGGATAAAACAAAAGGATGTCGTTTATACCCGCACAGCATAAAAAACTTATTTCCTTATCTTGTTTTATGTAATGTATTTTTATATTTTTATGATTGTCTGTATAGTTTTTTAGTTTTAACAATAATGATTCTTTATCATTAATGTCATCACTTTTTGTTTCAGCAAAGAAAAAGTCTGTTTCTTCAAAACTATCAAGTTTATTTACTATCAAATCATATGATTTATGACTTTTTTGTAATTCCATAATCATTGTTTCTTTAACAACATTAACAGTTTCTCTTACTGTTTTATCTAAATTCAATCCATTATAGGAAGGTTCATTAATAATGGAAACAGGCAGATAATATATATTCTTTGTATGTGTAGTTGTATTTAAGTGATATTTTTCTCTTAATTCTGTTTTTCCAAATGAATTGTCAAGATATTTAACTTTATTTATAGAGAATTCTCTTCTGTGATTATAATCGGAAGATAGTCCTATAATATAATATGAATAAATATCAAGCATAATTGAAAGTATTACTCGTTTAAGAAGTTTTAACGGAGTGATGACAGTAACATCAAAAATCCGATCGCCGTCTTCGTCTTTTCTTTCAGAAGCTTTCCAAGTAATTCTATTGTAGTTTTCTGAAATATGTAACTCAATTAAATGCGATATATTATTCTCTTCAGGTTTAATATTATATTTTGAACCGTCGTAAAAGTCTTGCCGATTGAATTTTGTTAAACATATTCGAATATTACTACAATTATCAAGTGGATTGTTATCTATAGTCGATAGTTTAATTTGAGGAATTCCTCTCTCGCAAAGTATATTTTCTAATCCAACGAATTCTTTAATTAATTGGTTATCTAAAATATCCATAACATCATTTACGCAATAATTTATTTCACGTCTCAAAAGCGTTATTTCTTTCATGATTTTTTTATCATTAATATAACTATCGAGTTCTGGAATAAGAAGCAATACACTTCTATTTTCGTTTTTTGAAAATTTGTCACTCATATTATTTCCCCTTTCTTGTAATACATACCTCACAAACAGAGAACAATACCTTAATATACGAATTTATGTATATTTTAACACAAAATGAAGAATAATTCTATATTTCGTCAATAAAAAAACAAGCAAGAATTTTGTTGAAAATTCACTAAATTACACATACATATTTGTGAACATGATATCTCTATAAAAACAATAAGAATTTCAAAAACCTCTTTTTATTATATCATATCATAATGTTTGATAGTCAATTTCAACAGTGAAAATTCTATCTTTACAACTAAGATGTAAATGTCCATTATAATTGTTTAGGACTTGTTTTACGGAATATAAACCAATTCCGTGCGTTTCAGTGTCGCTTTTTGTAGTAGGGATATTATCGTTATTTATTATAACGTTTTCGTTAACCGGATTTGTTATAGTGATAAACAAAAAGTTCTGTTTTTGCATTGATGAGATTTTTATTACTTTTAGATCAGAATTATTAATTTTTTGACAGGATTCGATTGCATTATCAAGTATATTTCCGATAATAATACATAATTCGACAGGCTTTATTGAACACTCTGGAATAATTCCTTCAAATAAAATATTAATATTGCTATTCTTTACATAATTTGCTTTATCCGATAGTAATGAATCAATAGTGCTGTTTCCGGTATGAAATATGATAGGATTATCAGTAATAATTATATTTAAACTGTTTAAATACTCTGTAGCACCATCAACATCATTATTAGATAAATACGAATTTAAGCCTATTTTAATATTATTTAAATCGTGACGAAATTTTCTTAAGTCATCGTTAGATTTCAACAATTGTTCATAATACTTCACCTGAGAGTTCGCATTGGCTTCTAATGTCTTATTTAGTGTTTTGTAGTATTTACTTCTTAGATTATTTGTAAACAACATATAAAATGCAGCAAATGAGATAATCATTACTACGATTATAAGAAAACACACAAAAGAAATTGTCGGTGAATTAGGGTACTGTAATAAACATACGGTTAGTAACGAAAAAAGAATAACTAACTCCCAAATAAAAAAGGTGGAAACAATCTTTATCCACTTTGATAGAGAAGTTATGTAAAATACACTTACTTTAAACTTTTGGCGCTTAAATAAAAAGGCAGCAATTGTTAAAAGCACTACATCTAATAAAATGTTAATTGTACTTATAAGTACACTATTTTTACTAAAAAATGTACTTAGGAAAAATGGAACTATATTTACGAGCGAGAAAAAACCAACAATTACAATCGAACTGTATATAATTCTTTTGCGTTTTATGTCTGTAACAATCAAAGGGGGTAACACAAAATACAGAATCACATCCGTGGCAAAGAATAATACATCATTATAGTTTGTTGTTTTTAAAAGAAATATTAAAACAAGTGAAATGATAGGGCATATAATGATTCTTTTACTTATTCTGCCGTTAAACGCATTTCGTAAAAATAAATATATGATTATCTGGAAACAAATAATTTCACTAATATAGTGTAAATACATTTTTATACCTTATTTCCTTGTAAATAGTTATAGTATGTATTTTTGAATTTTGCAAAATGATTTCTGCTTATTGGAATGCTTTTCTCATATGTTCTTAATTTCACAAAATAGTTTCCTGTTTGATAAATATATTTAAAATTAATAATAAACGATTTATGTATTTTTAAAAAATGTGTATGTGGAACTTCCTTATATAGTTCTCTAAGTGTTTTTCTTGTTTGTAACACTTTCATATTAGATAAATGAATATAACTGTGTTTATCGAGAACCTCTATAAAAACAATGTCTTCGGTATTAATTGTAAATGATTCATTTTCAGATCTAATTATAATTTCATAATCTTCTCTATACATTGTTCTGAAATCATCCAACGCTTTATAAAGACCATTATATAGAGTATTTTTTACAACAAATCTATACGTATCAACATCGTATGCTGAAATAGCAATTTCCGGGAAACTGGTTAAAAAAATAATACAGGATAGCTTGTTTACACCTTTACGTAGAAGTTTAGCTGTTTCCAGTCCATCAAGATCATCCATCTGAAAATCGAGAATAATAATATCATATTTTAAATTGCTGTTTAATAAACCGAAGCCTGTATCGTATGTATCAATAATTGATTCCCAATTGTATTTGTTAGAATAATCATATATTTTTGACTTTAATTCAGATAAAAAGATTTTTTCATCATCACAAATAGCTATTTTCATATATATTCTCTCTTACGTCAAAAAAACAACATCTTACGAACACTTTTTACATAATTCACCTCCTTTTTGATACTTTGTGTCAAGGAGGTGAGAATAATGAGTATGTTTTTCTATAATTTATTCAAAAGACTTTTTGGCTAAAGCAAATATAAATCTGCCGGTTGTTGTCAATCGGCATTTTTATTTTTTATTAATCTCATTATTAAGTGTAGAAATAACATTAATCAGAATATCTTTTTGGTGAGGCTTCCAATTCTTTGTTAGCTCTAACAATTCAGATTCAGCGTAATTGTTTTTGGAAACATCACAGTCACTCAGTAATTCTGATACGCTGGTATTTAATAACGTGGCTATTTCATCTAATCTTACTAGCGAAATTTTTGAAACACCGCGTTCAATTGAACTTATATATTTAGCGGATACATTTAGTTTCTCTGCTAAATCCGATTGGGTAAGGTTCACTTTGTTTCTATACATCTTGATTTTTCGACCAATAGCAACATAATCAATCATAAATTATCACCTAAATAGATTGTACAATTTATAGATTGATAGTAAACTAACTCATAGATTTACTATCGACTCATAGATTTACTATCGACTATATATATTGACTTTTGGCGATGAATGTAATAGAATAAAAGTAGAAATTGTTATTTACGCCTTTTTTCATACATCTTACGCTTTTCACTAATAGTGTTGTTTGTTTTCTTGATATTATTAGACTAATTCTATTTTGAAAGGACGTAAGGAAATGAGCAAATCTAAAAGACCAATTTATTTTACTGTATCTGTGATACTTGCATTTCTAATGGCTTTTTTATTGCCAATACAAGTATTTGCGGAAACAACACCCGAACCAAAGCCTGAAGAATCAGTAACATTTGATTCTTTGGGAGAAGCGACAGATAACGCCAACATTGTTTCTGAGCTTAAAGAACGCAGAGATGAATACACAAAGCATTTTCGTATGGACGACGGCACTATTATGGCGGTGACATACGATTGTCCTGTTCATTACAAAAACGATAAAGGCAAATGGGTTGAATACGACAATAGCCTTATTGCAAAAGGTGAAGCTACACCTGATGAGGTTGTACCTGAGCCTTTCACAAATAAAAAGAGTAATATTGATATTGAACTTGCCCCGGATACCGAAACAGATAATTTAGTTAAAATAAGCTCTAAAAAAGGCAACATCACATGGAAATATACAGGCGCGAATAAAAGTTCTGTAAAAGTAAAAAACAGTAACAAAAAACATAAAGGAAACGAGAAATTCACTTCCATAGATAAACTCACGTCTAAGGCTAATTATAAAAGCATTTACAAAAATGTTGACTTGGACTGCATTGTTTCAACAACAGGCGTAAAAGAAAACATTGTTTTAGAAAATGCCGATGCACAAAACGAGTTTGAGATTGAATACAACATTAAAGGCTTAAAAGCTGAACAGATTGACAAACAGACCATTAAGCTGTACAAAGGCAAAAAAGAAGTTTACAGCATAAGTGCGCCTTGTATGTATGACGCTGATGGTAACACAAGCTCCGATCTCAGTTTTAAAATCATCAGCAACAAAGCCAATGTACTAAAAGTGAAGCTCACCGCTGATAAAGGTTTCCTCAACAGTTGGGGGCGTTCATACCCTGTTACTATCGATCCTGAAGTAAGTTTAAACGGATATGCACATACCGAAACCGCAGAAGTGAAAAGTTCGCAAGCTGATACAGTACAAGGACAGTCGACACATTTCCATGTTGGAGATGTATATAGTGGACTTATTAAATTAAAAAATGTACAAGAAAACTATTCTGACAAAAACATAGTCAGCGCAAAAGTAAATTTGTTTCCAATGAGTACATCATCGGAAATGGAGATCAAAGCATACCCAATTACTTCTTCATGGACAAACAATACTGCAACATATAATAATGTTAATTACGCTTATGAAGTAATAGATTACGTTAAAACTAAAGCTAATAGTTCTGATGGCGTATCTTTAGATTTAACTAAATATGTTAAAAAATGGGCAAATGGTACAGTTGCAAATAACGGTGTTTATCTAAAAAGCACTGATACAGCTACCGATTTTGGCGGATACCAGTGTTATTTTCCAAATAAGAGGCCTACATTTATAGTCAAGTATAAAGAATACACTGGTTCTGAAAGCAATCTAACATCTCATACCGTTCCCTGTGGACAAAACGCTGACGCTAATGTATCAGACTACACAGGTGCGCTTACTATTAAACAGAAAATTTATGAAGAAAAAGGATTAAGAATTCCCCTTAATATTTATGCTACTCACCACAGCACTAATATAGCTCAGCGTAGTTATATTGGTAAGGGATGGCATATGTCCTTTGATAAGCGTTTGACAAATACTGGGACGTATTATGTTTATCTTGACGGTGATGCGGTAGAGCATTATTTCAGAATAGTTTCCGGGAAAACAGAATTAGAAGATGAAGATGATTTAGGTCTTACATTAAAGATTAAAAGCAACTCAATAGAAATAAATAACGGTTCAACGATTGAATCTTTCAGTATTCCTGCCAATAATGAAACAAAGTATATTCAAACAGAAAAAGATAGTAATAACAGCAACAATAGCATAACTTATACTTATGGTTCAACGGGTTATTTGTCAAATATCGTTTCCGCACAGCATACATATACATTTTCTTATTCTACAGTTACGTCTGATGGAGAATCAGTTAAGATTTGTAATAATATAAAAAAGGATAATACTGCGTTTATTTCTTTTATTTATTACACAGGTTATTCCTTAACAAGTGGAATAAAATTTGCTGATGGTAAACGCTCAACATTTGCGTATAGTAATAACTATATGTCAACTGTAAGGCAGTATTCGACCTCTGACACACAGAATGGTCAAAAGCTTGGATTTACCTACACAAGCGGAAAAGTTACCAAAATTACAGAATACGGCAAAAACGACGCTTCAAGAAAAAGCCTTTCGATAAAATACAATACGAATAACACAACAGAGTTTACTGATTTAAACGGCAATAAAGAAACTTACACCTTTGACGATTATGGTAACACTATATCTACGCTCAATGCCAATGGCATGATAACAAACGGAAGTGATTCCGGAAGTCTCGGCATAGCTACAGGCTCGGATTCATATACTAAAAACTATATAGAGGTTTCCAATGAACCTACCGCTTTGGGAACAAACCAGTATTACAGAAAAGTCAATGGAACAATAGGAAATCAAACAAGCTCCGGTGGAACTGTAACTATTGATGAGAACAACTCATATTTAGGCTCAAAATCAATTAAGGTTAATCATTCGGGAGCATCTCAAATATATACTTACGCTATGCACGAAAACAATGCGGATGATATCAAAGGAAAAACCGTTACTTTATCAGCGTATGTAAAAACGAAAAATATAACAGAAGGCTCTCTTTCCGGTGCAGCAGGTGCAATAGTAAAATTCAAGGCGTTAAATGGAAGTACTACTTTGTTAGATACTAATAGCGTTGCTCTTCAGGATACAGTAACGGGTTCGGAATGGGAAAGAATATCTTTAACCGTAGATGTGCCCTCTAATTCAACTACTTACAGAATATATTTCGCTTTGCGTAACGCGCAGGGTACAGCGTGGTTCGATTGTATGCAGCTTGAAGAAGGCGATGTAATGAATGATTACAACGCACTTGCTAACAGCGATTTCACAACTACATCTGATTGGACATACAAATATAAAGACACAGGCGATACCTCTTTCCACACAGAACAAATCCCTCTCAACAGCGACGGCGATGTCCATTTGTCAGGTAAAGGCTGCGAGCCTCAAAGCGCGCAAGTACAGAATATTGAGGAAGAAACTGAACCAACAGTCGCAACAGAGGTTAGAACCGAGACAGAAACTGTCGATAACGATACAGTTGAAGAAACAGACGCCTATGGCAATGTAACCAAAACAATGCAAGGAAAAGTTACTCGTACATATCGAAGAACATATGAAGTAACCGAAGCGACAGAAGCCACAACTTCTTCATCAAACAGTTCCGGTAATAATTCAAACGTTGATTCTGTTGGAGAATGTAACAACTACATTTATCAGATATTAGATGTTAATAAGAAATCTGTTACTTTCAATATTTCAGGTACAGCTTCAGCAAAATCAGTTCCGCTTAATTCAGATTATCGTACATTTGGTATTGCACTGAAAGTAAAATATCAGGGAGATTCTGACTATACAGAGAATCATTATCAGGAGTTTAACGCCTATACAGACGCAACACAAAATATTACACTTTCTGTTACACCTGATGAATCTGACAGAGTTGTAGAAAAAGTTGCATTTGCGTTCGTTTACGGTTATAATAAAAATGAAATGATAATTAAGAACGCAATGCTCAATTTTGCGTATGATTATCAATTTGGCGGTAATGAAGAAAACAATTCTTCCTCATCGGGTACAAATTCTGCTGATGCGATAAATGAAGAAATAATTTCCGAATCTGTAAGCACTGCGCAGACTTATATGGAGACAAATACTGCTTACAATTCAGCAGGTAATTATATTACAAGCGAAAGCAACGAAGCAGGTCACACAACCTCATATTCTTACGACAGTGACGGAAACAAAACCTCGGTTACCGATCCAAAGAATAACACCACATCATACACTTATGACACTTACAGTAATATTTTATCAGTTGCAAGCGGTAGTTCTTCATATAACAATACATATACCAGCACAGGACAGCTCTCAACCATATCAAACAGCGGAACATCCTATTCTTTTGAATACGATAATTTTGACAACGTAACAAAGGTTAAAGTCGGTACTCAGACTCTGGTAACCAATACATACGACAGCCTTTGTGACAAGCTGACAAGAGTAACCTACGGTAATGGTCAAAGCTTAATTTATACTTATGACGATTACGGACGTATCACCGGAATTGATGTTCATAACGGTACTTTGGCTCGTTATTCTTATAACAAAAAAGGATTAATAACAAAGTACGAGGATCATTGGCTCAATCAAACGACATACTTCTTCTACGATTGCAATGGCAATATGATTGCTAAATATGCCGAATCAGAAGACAAGGATTTAGCCTTTAATATTTCCTTTGATACAGACGGTAATACGGTAGAACAGACTAATGTCAACGGCAGATTGCAAAATATTATCAGAGGCACAGATGATGAAGAAAATGAGTATGTTAGTTATGACGGAATAAAAGTTACTACCGAAACAGATGATTTTGGCAGAACCACAAAGACTGATACTCATTACGAAGGGGATTTGGATTACTCTCCTTTCTACACAACCTATGGTTACAAAAACGGCAGCGCAACAAATTCAACGACCAATATAGTAAACAGCGTCAAACATTACACAAAAACAGCAAGCAACTATCCTGACCACAAAATCGCTCAATACGATTATACCTATGACGCTAACGGGAACATAACTCAGGTTACATTAAACGATACCGTTATTGCCAAGTACACCTACGACAGCCTTAATCAGCTAAAAACTTCAGCTGATAAAAACGCTAATGAATTTGTAGAATACACCTATGACACAAAAGGCAATATAACGCAGAAGAAGAATTATAGCCTTACATCAAGCCTTACCAAAGGAACGCTTCAGGATACAAAGACTTATACCTACGGCGATAACAACTGGGGTGATAAGCTTACTTCGTATAATGGAACTACAATTACCTATGACAATATAGGTAATCCTCTCTCATACCGTGACGGTATGACAATGTCATGGATGGTGGGAAGATCGCTCTCCCAGATTACAAAATCCAATAAAACGTATTCCTTTAAGGATAATGCGGACGGCTTGCGCACAGAAAAGAAGTGTGTAACTGACGGCGATACCCATCATTACTACTATGACTCCAACGGAAATATGATTGCTTTCCGCAGGAACAATTCCGCTGTGGTGTATTTCTACTATGATAGTGAAGGTAATGTAACGTCAATGTCTTTTGAAGGCACAAAGTATTTCTTTATTAAGAACATTCAGGGTGACGTTGAGAAAATAGTAACTCATCAGGGTAACGTTGCTGTAACCTATAAGTATGATGCTTGGGGTAAGCTGATTAGTAAAACCGATAATACTGTCTATGGTATAGGTGAACTTAATCCTTTCCGTTATCGTGGCTATATCTATGATGATGAAACGGGACTATACTATCTCCAAAGTCGTTACTATGATCCAATAACAGGTAGGCTTTTAAACGCAGACATATATATTGATACTAACACCGGAACGCCGTTAAGTACTAATACATTTGCTTATTGTGATAATAATGCAATAAACAAGAACGATTCAAATGGTAAATTTGCAGCAGCTGCTGGGGCTCTTACAGGTGTGGCTTTAGCAAATAGCTGGAATCCTGTAGGATGGGTTATAGGAATTTTTGTAGCAGCCGTAGTAGTTGTTACATGTGTAGCCATTGGTATACAGAATGGAAAAGCTATCCCACAAAAAGCCAAAAGTAAAAGGACTAAAATACCTAGCAAACTAAAAAAAGGAAAAAAGGTTAAAACTCCGTCTACAGACAAAAGTGAATTTGGGAAACCTAAAAAAGGCATATATACTCATAAAAAAACAAAATGGAAATTTGGGAAATCTAAAGATGGACATTTTAATGGAGAACCTCATTGGCATGCGGCTCCAGACAATGCTAAAACAGGGGACTATTATAATATCAGTTTAGATGGAACAATATTGTAAATAATAAAGTGAAGGGTGTATAATATGAAGTTGATTAGAAAGGATGAAATAAATTTTAATAGAGATTTGTTCCATGTGAAAGAATTATATTATTTGTCTTGTTCTTGTTATTGGGATGGCGGATATGATAAAGATGCTACCTTAAGCGAAAAAGCAAAATTTTATAGTATAGCCAGTCAGTATTCAGAAATAATCAAAGATATACTTATTTCTTTTTCAGAACCGGTTATTATCTCAAGCGTTTGTTCCGAGAATGAGAGATTGTTTGAAAAATGGAAAGATATTGATAAACACGATTCATATAATAATTTAATTTCATGTTTCCATAAAAAAAAGAGTTATATGTTGGATTTCCCTAATGATATAGAATACATAGATTATATTGTTGAAAACAATTTTAGATATTTATCATGTATCGATCTTTTTTTACAACAGTCAAATATTATTATTCAACCTACATGTCATACTGAAGTTTTTATCTATTCGTATGATTATTCTCGAATTATTCCAATTGTAAAAGATGGATTAATTAAACATGGAAGTAGTATTGAGATTAAAAAGTATTACAATAATAATATAATAATATAAATGTATAATTAGGATGCGCTAAAATGGAGAGCACTTTTAGTACATTTATAAGTTCAAAAAGGCTGGAAAAGAGTATTTCGCTTAGGCAATTTGCTGATATAATTAAAATATCACCTGAGTATCTTTCTAAAATCGAAAACGATGAGCGACCTGCTCCAAGTTCGGATATTTTAATGAGAATGTCAGAAAAATTGCTTCTCAGCGAAACCGAAAAAGAAGATTTTTTCGATCTTGCTGCTAAATCCAAATTAGATTCATCTATTGCTGTTGATTTGATTGCTTACATCAATAAAAATCCAACAATACACAAAACATTAAGGATAGCCAAACGATACAACGCTACAGATGAAGATTGGCAGAAGTTTGCAGATTTTTTAGTCGAAAAGAATTTATAAATGCGAAGAAAATCTGAGTTTTACTTGGATTTTCTTTTTGAGACAAATGTGTACAAACTGTTGACAGTTAAGAAGGTAAATGGAGTATGATAAAAACGAGCACACGGCGCTCGTATCAATATGACGTCAGATGCCCGAATTGTAGACGAAAACTGATGGTGTTTAATATTTCAAAAGATTGTGAGGTAAAAGTAAACCTATTCAACGCTTCTGAATCAGGAAGCCATACTACAGAAACACGCTGCCACATATGCAAATCATTTGTGGCGATAGATATTTAAATAGACATTTGACTTAGTACGAGCCTACAGCCGGAAACGCTGATTTTATAATCAGTAGGAACGAGCTTGCGAAACGCCGACAAGTTATAGCTTTTAATGCTATATCCTGTCGGCGCTATTTTTTGCCCTTTTCGCGTTAAAAGCAGAAAGGGCAAAATGCTATGTAGAAACAGAAGTCCCCCAATTAATCTGGATTATCAAAATTCAAATTGATTGGAGGAACGATTATGGACAAGCGTCCTAAAAGAAGAAAGTATAAGGATAATCCATACACATTACATAAAGAAAACGGTAGGTTTTATATTTTGTTTACTGATTCAAATTCTATAATGCAAAAGATTGAGGTGTCAGAACAGGTTTATAGCTGCTTTAATACATTCGAGCTGGAAGATATTTCTGAAATGAATGAGTATGATAGACACATTGAACATTCTGAACTATCTGAATCTACAATTGAAAGACGAAGCATTAAACAAGTTGAATCTGTAGATACCACTTTTGAAAAACTTTGGGACTCTCAATTGTTATATAAAGCAATAGAAGAATTACCGGAAACTCAAAAGCGCAGATTGATTAAATACTATTTTGAATTTAAAACTTTTAAACAAATCGGAAAGGAGGAAGGCTGTGACTATCAATGTATACAGCGCTCTGTTTATAGAGCAAGAGCTAATCTTAAAAGAAAACTAAATCAATAATATGTAAAAGCGCACAACAGGCAAGCACATCCTTGTCTGTTGTGCCTTTATCAAATAAGCTGATTTGCAATGTTTTCTATTTTTAATTTGTTTTTCATTGCATAATCAACAGTGTATGCTGTGCCGCCTGCATTATTTGATAAATAACAGATACACAAACTACTATGATTTACAAGATGACGATTTCTTTTAAACATACAGTCACTTGTATACTCTTGTGAAGTATAAACAACCTTATCTGCTTGTGTTTTAATATAATTATACCTATCAACATCAAACTTGTTCCAACCTTTGGTTTGAGATAAGCAAGGTAGAACAAGAATTAACTTAATGTAAGGATACTTGTTCTTTAGCTTTAATATCGTTTCAGCCGCAAGAGTATCAAATCCCAATGCCCCACCTGTACCAAAATATCGATACCCTTCGTTTATATATTTTATAATAACGTGTTCTAAGCAAGCGGAAATATCCGATAGTTTATCCTTTGGTAATGTTCTATGCCCGGTAAAACAGCAAGTAAATTCTTTCAAATCAAAAACCAACCTTACAACAAAATTACCGTTATTATATCAAATAGCAGCATTTAATTCTCTTAGTGTTGTGGATGTTTTTATGTTGGCTTTTGTTAGAAAAGATTTATATTCCTATGTTTAAATTGTTTCTTGGATGTTTAATAGTAAGAATACTTTTTTGTTTATTTATGCTTGTGTGAGTATAAATCTGTGTTGTAGTAATTGAACTATGACCTAGCATTTGCTGTATGTATCGTATGTCAACATCTTCTTCCAATAAAAGTGTGGCGAAGGAGTGTCTGAACATGTGCGGGGTTATATGTAAAGGTATGCCTGCCTGTTTTGCATAATTAGTTATCATGTTACGAACAGACTGTTCGGATAACCTATTATGTAATCTGTTTATGAGCAAATAATCATTATTGCTAATATCTTGGTTCCTTTCTTTTATGTATTTTTGTAGCAGTTCTTGTATGTTATGATTACATATTTGAATAAGCCTTTCTTTAGACCCTTTTCCATAGATTTTGATTATATATTCAGTAAGATCGATTTGTTCTATCTTTAAAGAGCATAGTTCAGATATACGCATACCAGTTGCAAACAGTAATTCTAGTATTAAGACATTCCTCAATGCTACCTTTTGACTATAACTGGTATGAGCATTTTTATAATTTGAGTAAGAAAAATTTATTATTGATTCTATATTTTTAAGCGGAATAGTTTTGGGGAGAATAAATGGCTCCTTATATTTAATTTGAATTTTATGAAATGGATTGATTTCGAGGATTTCTTCAAGTTCCAAATAATGAAAAAAGGCTTTAATTGAAGCAATTTTTCGTTTTACGCTCTTGGGCATGTAAATACTGTGTAGAGATTCAATATATTTTTCAATAGATTTTTTCTCCTGCCATTCTAATCTATTAATACACACGAACTGTTCAAACTGTTTAAGATCTATAGAATATGATTTGATAGTTTTATTGTTGAGGTTTTTTCTATTAGTGCAGAAATGTAAATAATCTTTCTTATAGATATGAAAATTTGTGTTAATCATTGTTGCGTTTCTCCTTAATCGTAATAGATTAATTATGCTACGATTAGAGAGTTAAGTCTATTGATAATTCATAATTTTGTAAATGTTCACAAAAAAGTATGTGTTTTTTATTGCACCTTACATAAAATTAATTGACAAACTTCTACATATCCGTGCATTCAAAGAGGATGAATAAAGTGGTAAAATAATATATATAGTAGGGAAAATACAAATAAAGGATAACTACAAATTATACGTTAACGACAAATAGTCAACTATAAATTATAGCAGTATAAATGTTTATTTCTAGGAGGCGCACAAGATTGGACAAGATGGTAGCAAGATTTCATAGTTTATACTATGCTCTAAAGGAATACAAGGAAAAGGGAGGAGCAACACTGATTATGGGGGCTGGTTGCTCCCTTTCTTCTACTAAGAAAGATATATCAACAATAGGAATCATGAAGGATTCTTTACGAGAACACGGTATAGCGATAGATGCTGAAGAAGAATGGGACAAGATTTATTCAAAATTTATAGATATAGTTTGGATAAGCAAATCCAAAGAAGAGCAAAGAGAATTACTAAACAAGAGATTAGCAGACATACAACCGACAGATGGACATAAATATTTAAAAGCACTAATAAGCGAAGGTTATATTACCACCGTTATTACTACAAACTTTGACATGTTAATCGAAGACGTATGTAAAGGTATGACTTATTATAAAAGCACTGGGGGAACTTATCAAAAAATTGGACATAATTCAACTGGTTTTCATTTGCTGAAGGTTCATGGTGATTTAGAATCCGGCCAGTTAAGGTTTTCCCCTGCTGATTTAATGAAATTACCAAACAACATTTCTGAGGATATATTCGAGAAAACCAGAGGATTAACATTGTTTTTAGGTTATAGAGGTCAGGATATAGGGCTGATGAATTCTATATGTAATGACTCTGTATCCTCTATGTTCTGGATAGATTATAATGGTCCTTATCTTCAACCCCCCTCAGAAGCTCAAATAATTACCAAGCTTCTATCATCTAGAGAATCAAATGATAACATTCTCAGCGCTTGACTATAAGACCGACAAAACGGTCAGAGCCCGTATAGCGGAACAGCTTCCCGATACTACCAGAGTTATCATCGCGCAGCGTGTCGGTACCATTATGGACGCGGACCAGATCGTTGTACTGGATAACGGTAAGATGGTCGGTATCGGCAAGCACTATGACCTTGTCAGAAATTGTCCTGTTTATCAGGAGATTGCGTTATCACAGCTTAGTAAGGAGGAGTTAGGATTATGAGTACAAAAGTAAACGCTCCTGCTAAAGAAAAGAATAAGCTGGGTAGTCTTGTAAAAGCGTTCAAACCATATTACGCTCCTTTTATTCTTTCGCTTCTCCTGTTGGTCGCTTCCGTTATCTTTACGATACTGACCCCGGGAATGATTCGTAATCTGACGAATGAAATATCCCCGGTCGGTAAAGAGGCGGTTAACGGTGATTTCGTTATCAATATGGAGAACGTGCTCAATTACGCGATGACCCTTGTGGCATACATAGGAATCGCGTTCATTTCGGGATTTGTTTCCGGATTTATTCTCAATACCATCATCCAGAAATTCTCTAAGGATTTGAGAAGACAGATCTCCCATAAGATCAACAGAATGCCTCTGGATTACTTTGATACAACTCAAACCGGTGATATTCTTTCAGTTATCGCCAATGATGTCGATATTCTCAGTACCTCCCTGCAGAACTCCGTGAGTTTGCTTGTGCAGTCAGGTATAATGCTGATCGGTGTATTCATCGCGATGTTTGTCGCTTGCTGGCAGATGGCGCTTGTCGTTGTATGCTCGCTTCCCATTATGCTGATCATCATCGGTCTCACCTTCAAGTTTGCGCTACCGCTGTTTGATAAGAACCAGCAGCTCTTAGGCGAAGTAAACGCAACTGTTGAAGAAAACTACTCAGGTCAGCTCGTTATCAAGGCGTTCAACGCTGAAAATAAAAAGGTTGAGGAATTCAAAGAGAAAAACGATCTCTTCGGTAAGATTATGTACAAATCTCAGGCTATCGGTACTCTTATTGAGCCTGCTATGCAGTTCGTATCGTACCTGACCTATGCCGCGGTTCTGATTGTTGCGGGTCTGTTGTTTGCTAACGGAGCTATTTCCGATATCGGCGTTATCACAGGCTTCATCATTTATGTATCGCTGTTCCAGGAGCCTCTGGCTCAGATCGGACAGGCGAGCTCCACTATCCAGCTCGGTACCGCCGCGTGCAACAGAGTATTTACATTCCTCGAGCAGGAAGAGCTTCCCGATGAGGGCGATAAGAAACAACTCCTTGACCATAACAATATTCGCGGTGAAGTTGAATTCAAAGATGTATGTTTCGGCTACGATCCTAAGAAACTCACCATTAAGAACTTCTCGGGTAAGATTCAGCCCGGTATGAAGGTCGCGATTATCGGACCTACAGGCGCAGGTAAGACCACGCTGGTCAACTTGCTGATGCGTTTCTATGAAATCACCAGCGGTGATATTTTGGTTGACGGCGTGTCCATTAAGGATATGTCCCGCCAGGAACTCAGAGATATCTTCGGCATGATTTTGCAGGAGACATGGGTTATTAACGGCACACTCAGAGAGAACATCGTCTACAACCTCAAGAATGTTGACGAAAACAGACTTCAGGAGATTCTCGAAGAAACTAACCTGAGCCACTATGTTGATACGTTGCCTCAGGGACTTGATACCGAGATTCAGAAGGAAAGCGCTCTCTCAGCCGGTCAGAAACAGCTCGTTACAATTGCCAGAGCTATGACCGAAAACGCGCCGATGCTGATTCTTGACGAAGCGACAAGTAATGTTGATACAAGAACAGAAATCCTGATTCAGAAAGCTATGGATTCTCTGACGAGCGGCAGAACAAGCTTTGTCATCGCGCATAGACTTTCTACCATCAAGAACGCCGATTTAATCTTTGTTATGAAAGACGGTAACATTGTAGAAACCGGTAACCACGACTCCCTTATGGAGCTCGGCGGACTTTACAGCGAAATCTACAATTCTCAGTTCAACTGATGTCACAGGCAGCCTTTTACGAGGCTGCCTGCTTTTTGTCTTAATGATTCCGATAGAATAATTAACGACCTCACAGAAAGTGAGGCCGTTTTTTTAATCCTTTTTAAATATTCTCTTGATTTTGTTCTTGATTCTCCAAAGCTTGTTTTTCAGCTTGCGTTTGAATGTGGTAAAGAACGCTTCGTTCTTGAGAGCGTTATACGCTTTCTTGGAGGCTTTGAGCTCTTCGTTAAGCTTTTTGTTTTTCTCTTTCAGCTCGTCAATTCGCTCGTTCTTCTGGTTGACTTTTTCTTTGAGCTCAAGCACGCGTTCCTGACGCTTTTCGGCAAGCTTTTCCTGCTTTTTGAGGCGGTTAATCTCCTTGCGCTGCTCAACATCCTTTTCGTGTTTTTTGTGGTCGTCAAACAGCCAGGTTTCGAGAGCCTTTTTCATTACATCGTGGCGCCAGTTTTTAACGTCCTGGTCGGTGAATGTGGTTTTGCATATTTCCTCAACAGAGCGGTTATCGTCCTTTACGGAAGCGACAAATTCCTGTACGGTTTCGGAGAGCTTGTCGCTGTACTGCCTGAAGTCCTCTTTGTTCGCGGGAGGATTAAGGAAGTCGTAATCACATTTGTCGTCCATAAAATCCTTAACCGTTATGCGGTGCAGCAGGTCATAGTAGGGGTCAAAGCGGGTATCGTCCTCGTCGCCTCTGAGAAGCAGAACGGGAACTCCCATAGCCAGACACGGCAGAGCGCAGTGCAGACGGCGGGTAACAACGCAGCGGGCGTTCTGGTAGGTCGTCAGAATTTCCTCAACGCTTTTTCTGCGTTCCTCCCATGGGATGGTTTCGTCGCGCTCCCTCAGGTGGGAAAACTCGCGAACTTCTATTTTGCCCTCAAGCTGTTCTTTGAGCTTTTCGCGGGCTTTTTTGACGACGTCAACTACACAGATGTACTGTCCCTTATCCTCGCGTTCGGGCATTTTCGGGATAGTCATAGTGATACATCCGCTGAAATACGAGTTTACGTTAATTGCCTTGAGGTTTTCCAGTGTAAACATATCACGGCATCCTACGGGGCCGTAAGCGTTTAGATAGTCGCCGCCGACTCCCTCAAGGAACTCGTACTTAAGCGGTGAGCCGTACCACTGGTTGGCAAGCTGGTGGTCGGCATAGTGAAAGCCAACCATCAGCGGATATATATTTTTTGAGGGCGGCCAGTTCCACTTGCGCCACATATACCACGCGTTCATAATAACAGCCACAGGCTCGCTGTTATCGGGAGCAAAGCTGTCAATGTTTTCACGATCGATATAGTAATCAATCTGAGGCAAAAACCTTTCGGTAGCGTAAGCCTGGATATCGTCGCCGATATTCATATTGCTCTTGTTATATAGTATTCCGAATTTCATAAAGACCTCCGGGGAAAAGTATAATATATATTCTAAAGGAAATTGTCCGATTTGTAAAGTGTATTTACTAATATGTGTGTGAATTAATTTGGTTTTTTATAGCAATATGTATGTGTTAAAATGATATGAACCAATAAAAAAGAGAAGTAACTTCAAAATATGGTATAATGAATTTGCAACAAAACACTACCGTAGAAAGAAG
>CACZYC010000007.1 GCA_902785365.1 uncultured Ruminococcus sp.
TGTTCTTTACGTTCTTTTCCAACATTTTCATCACCGTATCTATTATACCATAGATATAAGAAAAAGCCCAGTCTATACTGGACTTTTTCGACAAGCTGAGCGGACGTTGAGAAACGTCCGCAAATTCTGTTGTTAGTTAAATTATAATACTGATATCTCCAAAACAACCTTGCGGCTTGTGAGGAGAGCTACCAAATCATCTCCGAAAACTTCTTCGTCTAAAATGATGTTTCTTACAGTCTCAGGTACAGTGAGTTCAACCTTTGCTGTGCCTGCTTTCTTAGCTGTGATTACATTATTTTCTACGGAAACAACATCGTTGCCTTCTGTGATATTAACATCGAAGAAGCCGTTGTAGCTGAAGTAATCCGCAAGATACTTGCCTTCCTCGTATACGTCGCCAACCTGGAAGAAGAGAGGAACGTGATAGTTACGTACGCCTTCGTTGGGAACGTCGAAGAAAGCGGGCTCATAGCTGTATGTCTGAACAAATCTCTCAGGGCTGCTTACGGACTCGTTGTCTTCCGCGACAGCTGTTACATAGTAGCGATAAGCGGAGGGGTTCTTGATGATATCTGTATCAATAAACTGTGTAGCTGTAACATTAGCGATTCTTACGAAATCTTCGTCTGTAATCTTCTGGCGATAAACATTGTAGGAGGACGCGCCTGTGGAGCCTGTCCACTTTAATGAAACCTGTCTTGTCTTGCGGTCAAAAGCGGCGTTAGCAGTGAAACCTGTTATAGGAAGAACACGTGTAGCGTCAACGCCTACGGATGTAACCGAATAGGATTTTGTGGAGGAGTTGTAGCCTGTTACACGATATGTGTAAGTTGTACCGGGAACAGCTGCTGTATCAATAATGGATAATTTTGTCGCGTCGCCTACTTTAACGTAATTACCCTGGCCTTTGACTGTTCTTTCAACAAGGTAGCTTGTTACGCTGGTTCTTGCAACCCATTTAACCTCGATACCCTTCTTCACGTTCTCAATTGATGTGATAACTGTGAAGTTAATACGAGTAATTTTTACTGTTGAGGAGAAAGAGCTCTTCTTGGAACCGTTGACAGCTCTTACTTTATAGGTATAAGTCTGACCGCCGGTTAAGCTGTAGTCGTTATAGGAAGGATGGTCAATTGTCTTGAAAGACTTGCCGTTCTTGTAAATCTCATACTTCTTAGCGCCTGATACTTTATTCCACTTAAGATAGATGGAATGAGTAGTGTTGCTGGCTGTTAAACCTGTGGGCTTCTTTAAAGAAGCGGCAGAAGCGGATAAACCGCCGATTGCCATAGCGGAAACAACTATTACAACCGCCAGAAAAGAGCTGATAATCTTCTTTGATGTTTTCATTTGTGTATCCTCCTTGGATTTGATATCAATACATTATAAATTATATCATTTTATTGATTGAAAAGCCATTGACATTTTGCACAATTCTAAAAACAAATAATTGGTTAAAATGTTGTTGTAAAGCCTAGACCGCGGATTTTTTGCGTACTCTGATGTGAATTACCCAAATAGCTACGGCGACTACAATCAGCACAATGGAAATTACAATCATATCGGATAGAACTGTGGATAGAATTGACGTGTACATATCGCTCAGCGAACGTGACAAAATTGCGATATGTTCTATTACACCCGACGCAAAAATACAGATGGGCAAAATCAGCAGAAACAGCCCCGCCGAGCTTATTGCCGTGTAGATATAGCGCAGAGCCTTGTGTTTCCACTCGTTTGTAGCAATGAGTATAACGCAAATAGCCGCGCTGATCAAAGCCAGAATAACTATCAGCACCGTCAGTAATCCCGCGTTATTGATGATAAGGTCTTGAATGGCGGAGAAGTATTTGATTTTGATACTGTTGGAGTAAATCTTGCTGGCTTTAGCGGAAAAGTATTCGAGATTTTCCTCGTTTACGTTTTTGATATGATGTGTTTTTATATATTTCGTGAGAGCGTTCTGAAGGCTTTCGTCGAACTTTGAGGTGTTAATCTTCAAGGGCTTTCCTTCGTAAAAGTTTGTGATGTAGGTTTGAACATCCTCGCGAACGAGAACCTCGCTGACAAACCCCTCAAAGAAACTCTTATCGAGACCAGAGGCGTCGCCCAAATCAGTCAGATTATCGGTTATTTCCACGCACAGATCTTTGTAATACTGTGAGGAGTTGAGTGTGTCCGAAAGAAAGTTAGCGTTAAAAAATGTTATACGAAGTACGGTTATAAGAGAACCGAAAACAAGGCAAAGCGCCAGAATGAATGTAAGTATGGCATATAAAACTTTTTTTATGGAAAGTTTTTTAAATATTTTTTTCATACCGCGCCTCCTTATTCATAAATGCCTACGATTTCAGGCCCGGAAATCTTATCGGCGTAAACAAAGAAACGCTGCTCGGTAAGTCCCAGCTCGTCGAACGGATAACAGGTGTACATTACGAGGTTTTCCTCGTTGGCGCCCAGGTCGTAGGTGGACTTGTCATTGGCGTCGGCAATCCGAGTTTTGTTTATCTGATATTCATAATTGCCGTAGCTTGTCCTGATTTTGACTATATCGCCTGTCTTTACATTTTTAAGACCGTTGAAATAGGTGTTATTATGACCTGAGACAAGGATAGTTTTACCGTAGCCCGGGATAAAGCTTCCCGCGTAAACGCCTACGCCGTTGCGCAGAGGAACATAGCCGTCGCCGAAGAACAGCTTTGCGTCCACGCCGCGGTTTTTGATTTCAAGAGTTCCGAACTGCTTGTCAATTGACGGATAATCCACGTCCTCGGCGTCTACGGTATCGCCAGAATTATCACTGGGTGAAAAAATATTTTCGTATGTACGTGAGTATGAGGACTCATTATCCTGCAGGAACATACTTCCGATTGAGAAGAAATCCGACAAAAACGGCGTCGTTATTCCGAAAACAACTACAAAGAGAAGCAAGCAGGTCAAAACAGGCATGAGCAGAAAGCGTCTGAGCCCTTTAAGGAATTTCTTTCTTCGTTTTTGAGCCCGTGTGTTTGGTTTAGATTTCTTCATTTTCAAGTTCTCTTTTCTTTAGAGATATTAAACCTGCCGCCGCAAGAATAAGAACGACAAAAATAAAGGAGGCTGCGGCAATAGGAACAGCCAGAGAGGAAAAGCCGGTGGTTTTGATGATGTTGTTGCTTTCGTCGACAATAATCGTGCCATCTTTTGTTGTGATTTTTATTCTTGTTTCATCCGAACCCGCCACAGCCGTAAGTTTGAGAACAGCTGCCGCCTGGCTGGCGTAAGACAGCAGAGTTCTCCTCTCGGAGGGAGACAACTCTTTTATGTTGCTTTTGCCTGTGCCCTCAAGGAACGAACGTCCTGCGTTAATCAAAGCGTTTATTTTGTCAGCCTGCTGCTGAGTCATATCAATAGTATTAAAATGAGCTTCCGCCTGGTTGATATATGCAGTCGGAACAAAAATTTTGTGACCGTTCATATTAGCGGGGCTGCGCATATTGCTGAGTACGCTCTGCTCAGCCGCGTTAATTCCCGCGGCAAAAGCCGAACAACAGGAAATTAAAAATATAAAAACTGCAAGTAATACAGCACAAAGTTTTTTCAAAATCCAAAACTCCTTTTTACTTAAATAAAACATTATAATTATATCATAGTAAAAAATAAAAGTAAAGAAAAAGCCACTATAAAATGTATATGCGGGGGATGTAACATTTTCCTTGTATAAAATGATAAAAAATGTTGCAATAAATCCTATTTTGTAGTAGAATTAATCTGTATATGTATGGAATTTTATAAAGAGAGGTGTATACTTTTATGGACAATGTTGATAAAAGAGAAGGTTACGAAATATCGCTGAAAGACCTTTTCGAGATATTTAAACAGGGTCTGTGGATTATGATTATTACCGCGGTTGTTTTTGGTGTGGCGGCGTTCGGCTATTCAAAGCTGTTTGTACCCAAGACATACACAGCGTCCGTAAAGCTCTATGTTGAAACTTCGGTAAAGGGAGATAACTCGTACAGTGATCTGAGCGCTCATAATCTTGCGACATCGCTTGTAGGAACATATATTGCTATGCTGGAGACCAACAATTTTGCTGATAAGCTTTCCGAAAATCTCGACGGAAAGTATACGGCGAGCCAGCTGGCGACAATGGTTGAGTTTATAAGTGATGAAGACAAAGAAATTGAAGTTTTTATGGCGAGAGTATCGGCAAAATCGCCGACAGAAGCCAAACTTGTAGCTGACAGCGTGGCGGACGTTGCTCCCGGAATAATCTCCTCGCTTAAGGATAACACGGAGCTGCGTATAGTTGATAACGCGGTTATCCCGACATACCCGTCCTCGCCTAACGTTACAAGGAACACCCTTATCTTTGCCGCGATCGGTTTTGTTCTGGCGCTTATTTATGTGTTCGCGAGAGAAGCAATTGACAACAAGATTAAATACAACCCCGATATTACGGAGATAAATTCGATTCCTATCTTATCGGCTATTCCTAATTTCTCGGGACAGAAAATAATTCTCGACATCAACAGCGATAGCGATAAGGAAGAAAGCGAGGAAGAAAATGGCTAAGAAAACCAACGATAAGCGCAGTCGTGCCTTGAAATTCCAGGTTACTGAAGCGTACAAAAAAGCAAGAACCAACCTTGTGTATTCAATTATCAAAAAAGGCTGCAGAAAAATAATTATCACAAGTCCGTATAAAAGCGAAGGAAAAACAACCACGGCGGTTAATGTAGCTATCGCTCTTTCTCAGCAGGTTGACGCGAAGGTTTTGATTATTGACTGCGATCTTCGCCGTCCGACTATCCACACATTTTTTGATATTAAAAACGAACATGGTCTGGCGAATTTCCTCAGCGATGAATGCTCTCTTGAGGAAGCCGTAACACATACCGCTAATCCCAACCTTGACATTGTAAGCTACGGCGCTATTCCGCCCAACCCCTCGGAGCTCCTCTCAAGCGAAAATATGAAGCAGATGGTTGAGTTGTTTGAGGAAAAGTATGACTATATCCTGTTCGATACACCTCCCGTAAATATGGTTATAGACGTTATTCCGTTAATCAGCCTCAGCGACGGTATTGTGATTGTTACAAAGCATAAGGATACAACCTATCCTGAGCTGAACAAAGCGGTTGATACCTTAAAGAGAAATAACGCTAAGATTCTCGGCATCATCATCAATCAGATTCCCACACTTGAAACCTCTAAGGGCGGCTACTACCTGTACAGAGCGAGACGCTCGAGTTATTACAGGTCAAATTACTATTAATTTATCGGGGCTTTGCCCCAACTAAGGCGGAACTTTTATGTATCAAAGAGGGACAAGAGGTTTATTACAGCACCTGTATTTCATAGTCCTCGACTTACTGTGTATTAACATATCTTTTGTACTGACATATCTTGTCGCGACAACTTTTCTCTCCTATAATATGCCCGACAAGGACTACTACAAGTTAATAGTTATCCTCAATGTGACTGTTTTGCTGGTGTCTGTTTTTTCAAAGGCATATAAAAACATCCTTGAACGCGGATATTGGCGGGAACTTGTCAGCGTCTTTACGTCCTCTGTGCTGTCTTTTCTGGTAGCGCTGTTTTTCTACTATGTTCTGGGCGAGCCTTTTATAGAAGGTATCAGAAACCGTTCTGTAATCGCACTGTTGATATTTATGTTTATCAGCTATTTTGCGCGTATAATTTCAAAACGTGTTATAAAATCCAGAATAAAGAGTAGAAAAACCCGATCTCTGCTTGTTGTCACTACAAAGAAAAACGCCGAAATCACTCTGCAAAAGCTCGTCAAAGCTGATACCGAAGGCATAAATATTGCGGGACTGATTATAACCGACGAGGATATGACAGGTCAGGTAATCGACGGAATCGAAGTGGTTGCCGACGAAAAGACCGCGGCTGACTACGTATGCAGAAGATGGGTTGACGAGGTATTTATAGATTTCCGCGGCGATGAATATTATCCCAGGAAGCTTATCAAAGAATTTGAAACGATGGGACTTGCTATCCATACGCGTATTTTCGATGCTGATGAAATCAGCGAAAAAAGCCGTATGGTTGAAACAATCGGCGGATATACCGTGTTGACCTCAAGTCTCAACTACGCTTCCGCGTGGCAGCTGGTTGTCAAACGAGCAGCGGACATTGTCGGTGGAATTTTCGGGTGCCTGTTTACGGCAATTATCTTTGTTTTTGTCGCTCCGATGATTTACATAAAATCCCCCGGACCTGTTTTGTTTAAGCAAATCAGAGTCGGAAGAAACGGCAAACAGTTCAAGCTATATAAATTCAGAACAATGTATATAGATGCCGAGGAGCGCAAAAAAGAGCTTATGAAGAAGAACCGTGTGAAAGACGGTATGATGTTTAAGGTTGAGCATGATGAGCGCGTAATCGGCTGTAAAGTTCTGCCCAACGGAAAAATAAAGAAAGGTCTCGGCGGTTGGCTTCGAGCGTTGTCGATTGACGAGTTCCCTCAGTTTTTCAATGTGCTTAAAGGCGATATGAGTTTGGTCGGAACACGTCCTCCCACACTTGACGAATGGGAAAAATATGAGCTTCATCACCGCGCGCGTCTGGCATTTAAGCCGGGAATTACCGGGCTATGGCAAGTCAGCGGACGCAGTGAAATAACCGATTTTGAAGAAGTGGTCAAGCTGGACACTCAGTATATTCGTGAGTGGAGAATTGTTCTGGACATAAAAATACTATGCAAAACGGTTGTATCTGTTTTTAAACGTGAAGGTTCAATGTAAATGGAAATTCGCAATATTTTTATTATCGGAAGCAAAGGTATCCCCGGGAAATACGGCGGATACGAAACCTTTGCGGACAAACTGACGGAATACCACAGTCAAAAAGAACAGCTTAAATATCACGTAGCGTGCAAGTCTGATAAAAACGGCGAGTTTATATATAACAACGCCAGGTGCTTTGAAATCAAAGTCCCAGCTATCGGTCCGGCTCAGGCAATATATTATGATGTAAAAGCGCTGAAAGAACTGTGTCGTTATATAAAAGAGAAGGATATAAAAAATCCCGTCGTGTATATTCTCGCGTGCAGGATAGGTCCGTTTGCGCGCCGATATTATAAAAAAATCCAAAAGCTGGGCGGAGTACTGTATGTTAATCCCGACGGTCACGAATGGATGAGGGCAAAATGGCCCAAACCTGTTCGTATGTACTGGAAATTCTCGGAAAAGCTCATGACCAAAAGCTGTGATATGCTGATTTGCGACAGCAAGAATATAGAGAAGTATATTAAAGAAACTTACAGCAAATATTCGCCGAAAACTTGTTATATATCCTACGGCGCGGAGGTTTCTGACAACAGTATCCAAGATAGCTCAAAGCTCGCTGATTGGTATAATGAAAAGGAAATCAAACAAAAGAATTATTACCTGGTAGTTGGTCGTTTTGTTCCTGAGAACAATTATGAAACCATGCTCAGGGAATTTATGAAAAGTAAAACAAATAAAGATTTTGTTCTTATCACAAATGTTGAAAAATCTTTCCTGGATAAGCTCAAAGATAGAACAGGATTTGACAGAGATAAAAGGATAAAATTTGTAGGAACCGTGTATGACAAGCAGTTGCTCGCGCAAATCCGCGAAAACGCGTTCGGTTATTTTCACGGCCATGAGGTCGGAGGAACAAATCCCTCACTGCTTGAAGCACTGGGTTCAACGGATTTAAACTTGCTTCTGGATGTCGGGTTCAACCGAGAGGTAGCAGAGGATAGCGCCTTGTACTGGACAAAGGAAGAGGGAAGTCTGGCTTCTCTGATTGACAAAGCCGATACTCTCGGTGAGGACGAGATAAAAGCATTGTCCGAAAAGGCGAAGAACAGAATCAGAACAGCATACAGTTGGCAGTATATCGCCGACCAATACGAAAAAATATTTAGGGAATAACGCATCAGCGTCAGCCCTTGAGAAACAGCGGTGACGGAATGAAAATTCTAATGGTAAACAAGTTCTACTATATCCACGGTGGGAGTGAAACACATTACTTCACTCTAAAAAAGCTGTTGGAAAGAAAAGGTCATACCGTAATAGATTTTTCTATGCAGGACGAGAGGAATTTTGAGTCCGAATACAGCGGTTATTTTGTAAAGAATGTCGATTATAACGGAGGCGGTTCAGTCTTTGAAAAAATCAGAATCGCGAAAAATGTTATATATTCAAGCGAAGCAAAGAAGAAGTTTGAACAACTGGTAAAGGACACAAAACCCGACATTGTTCACCTGCATATTTTTCAGCATCAGATTTCACCGTCAATTCTTTATGTAATAAAGAAGTATAACCTTCCGACAGTCTATACTGCTCACGACCTTAAGCTGGTTTGCCTTAATTATCAGATGCTTAATCACGGTAAAATATGTGAGGATTGCAAGGACGGAAAACTGAGACATTGTTTAAAAAATAAATGTGTAAAGGGATCCGCCGCAAAGAGCTTAATCAATGTCGCTGAAGGAGTTGTGCATCGTAAAAGGAAAAGCTACGACGCAATCGATGAGATTATCACTCCCAGCGATTTTCACAGGAAAAAGTTCATTGAGTTCGGAGAGTCTTCCGACAGACTCACACACATTGCGAATTTTGTTGAGGACGTTCCAAGCGACGTTGATGACAGAGAGGATAAAGAACAGTACTATCTGTATTACGGTAGACTGTCTCACGAAAAAGGCGTGCCTGACCTGGTAAAAGCTGTCGGGAAAGACATTCCGCTATACATAGCAGGAACAGGTCCGAAAGAAGAAGAAATAAAGGAATATATTACCGAAAACAAGCTCGACAATGTAAAAATGTTGGGCTTTAAAAGCGGTTGGGAGCTTTATGAGCTGGTCGGCAACGCCAAGGCGGTTGTAATACCCTCGGTTGTCTATGAAAACAGTCCGTATTCGGGTATAGAATCACTATGTCTGAGACGTCCGATTATCGGCGCGGATATAGGCGGAATCCCGGAGCTGATTGACGGCAACGGATATCTTTTTGAGAGCGGAAATCCCGACGACCTGAGAGCAAAACTCAAAGCGCTCGACAGCCTTGACGAAGCTGAATATAACGCTATGAAAAAAGCGTCTTTTGATATATACCGCAGGGAGCATACTCCCGAGGTTTATTATAAAAAACTGACGGAAGTGTATGATAAAGCGCTAAAACACAGCGTATAACACACCGCAAATAAACAGCAAAGGAGGAAAAGATAATGCAGAACAAAACTATCAAAGTATCGCTTCTCGATATTTTGATTTATTTATCTTTGACCTTCCTTTGTATGCAGTTTTTTGTATCTAATTCCGTAAAAATCGGATTTTGCGTGTTTTTTGACTCGCTGGGAATAAAGCACATACTTATGATAACCACCGTAATAGTGGGCTTGTTCTCCGACTTGAAACACGGAAAGCTTAAAATCGTCAAATTTTCCTACGAGATAAAGATGGCATTATTTGCCGTTATTTCGATATTGGTTATTTCGTTCGGATATATGGCGTTCAACGGATTCGCGGATTACTGGATTTCACAGGTGTATTTTCTTATATTACCGCTGTTGTTTGCCTACACGATATTCAAAAACGATTATTCGGTCAAACGGTTTAAAAGCATTGTCAGATATCTGCTGATTGTCACAAGTATTCTGTACTCTGTTTTTATTTTCGATACCATATTTTTCAAGGACATGGAGCTCACGTTTTCATTTATGAAATCTACGTCTCCGTTTGAGTCGGAAACAGCACATTTTTATTTGTTGATTTATATATTCTACACATTTATTGAGGATAAAAGGGGCAGGCTTGTTTCAGCTTTCTTCTGTATTATGGCGTGGAAGAGAATCAGCCTTATCTGTCTTATATTGATTACGATAGCAGGCTTTATGAAACTGAGAAACAAGCGCGTAAAAATCGGTTATATTATTGCGATAGCCGTTATTTTCTCAATCTATCCGCTCATAAACGAATATATGATGTCGGCAGAATTCGGGCGTTGGTTCAGCAACGTTACGGGTATGACATTTGTCGATTTCTCAAACTTCCGCTATTACGCGTTAAAAGCCACTATTGACGGTGGAATGAAGAGCCATGGACTTGGAACATTCTTCTCCGTCAGGGTACCCTGGTACGGGAGTTACGTTAATGTAAGTCTGCACAACGATATTATGAGACTTTATCTTGAGGTTTCAATTGTCGGATTGTTCTTGTTTTTGCTGTTTACGGGCGCGATTGCCAGAAGAAGATTTTCGATGTTTGTCATTCTGTATTTGTTCCTTGAAATGACAGGAAACCACCTTATCGGCAACGGCGGTATTCCTTACTGGCTTCTCGGATATTCGCTGATATTCTTCTTTAATATGTACGACCGTGACGGACTGGGGAATGTTTATCGCGTTGAAGAGTATTCAGGCGGTAATAAACGACTCAAAAGACATATCAGCATCAAAAATGGAAAAATATCCTTCCGTAAATAGTTTTGAAAAGGGGAGTATCATTGAACGATATCAAGATTTCGGTAGTGTGTCTTACATACAATCATAAAAATTTCATAAGACGCGCTCTCGAAGGATTTGTTAATCAGGAAACGGATTTCCCCTTTGAGGTTATTGTCCACGACGACGCGTCAACTGACGGTACGGCTGATATTGTCCGCGAGTACGCGGAGAAATATCCCGATATCATCAAACCGATTTATCAGCCCGAAAATATTTATTCAAAAGGGATAAACGCAAGGACCGATGTTATTGCGCCGATAATTAAAGGCGAATATGTCGCGCTCTGTGAGGGCGACGACTACTGGACAGACAACAACAAGCTTCAGATTCAGTACGATTATGTGAAAGCTCACCCCGAATGCGCTATGTGTGTTCATCAGGCGACTTTTCACGACTGTATAACAAACAAGGACAGTTTATTACCTGAATTAACCGAAAGCAGAATTTTTACCATAGACGAGCTGATAGCTACAGGCGGAGGCTCTTTCGCGAACAATACGGTTTTTACAAAAAAGAATGTTTATACCGATATTCCCGAATGCCTCGCTGTTAAAAGCTTCGGCGATTATCAGAGGATTATAAACGGAGCGCTCAACGGAACGGTCTATTATATAGCGCGCAATATGTCGACATACAACTTCGGCGCGGCGGGTTCCTGGACGCAGACGACAATGTTCAAGAACACCAAAGCTGTCGAACATTGTGACGAAGTTATACGAATGCTTAACACCTTTAACGAGGCGTATGATTATAAATACGATTCCGCGGTGAAGAAGGCTGTCGCAAAATACGAATACGACAAGCTTAAATATCAAGGCAGGTTTTTCGCCTCAAAGAAAGAGCCGTACAGAGAATACTATCTGGCGGACAAAGAGGAAAACGGACTGTTGAAGTGTTTTGTCAGAAGTCTGTTTTTCAGATATGATTTTCTGAACGCGGTATACGGAAAAATTAAAGGAAGAAATTAATGAGTAAAAAGGTACTGTCCAATTTTATATGGCGGTTTTTAGAGCGCAGCGGAGCCCAGCTTGTACAGTTTCTGGTCTCAATTGTTTTGGCGCGTATTCTTATGCCGAAGCAGTACGGTATCGTTGCGCTGTTGACCGCGTTTATAACGATACTCAGTATTTTCATAGACAGTGGTCTGAGCAGTGCGCTTATCCAGAAGAAAGACGCCGATGAAAAGGATTTTTCAACGGTTTTTTTCGTTAATCTGATTCTTTGTGTGACACTGTATATTGTACTGTTTTTTGCCGCTCCGCTTATTGCAGGGATTTACCATAACCCCGATATGACATTGTACCTGCGGGTTATCGGCATAACGCTGATAATCGCGGGAGTAAAAAATGTTCAGACGGCGTATGTTTCCCGACACCTTATCTTCAAGAGGTTTTTCTTTGCCACACTGGGCGGAACCGTAGGCGCAGGAATACTGGGCATTATTATGGCGTATACGGGTTTCGGAGTATGGGCGCTTATTGCTCAGTTTTTGTTCAACAACGCCGTTGATACGCTTATCCTGTGGCTGACCGTTAAATGGAGACCGAAAAAGATGTTTTCATTTAAACGGTTAAAAGGACTTTTTTCCTACGGATGGAAGCTCCTTGTTTCGTCGCTTATTGACACCATGTACAACAATATCCGAACTCTGTTAATCGGCGGAAAATACAGCAGCAAGGATTTGGCGTTTTATGACAGGGGAAACCAATTCCCGAATGTTATTGTAAATAATATCAACATCTCTATCGACAGCGTTTTGCTTCCCACTATGTCCAATGTTCAGGACGATAAAGCAAAAGTAAAAACAATGACAAGACGCTCGATAAAAACATCCACCTATCTTATCGCGCCGCTGCTTATGGGACTCGCGTTTACGGCGGTGCCTGTGGTGCGGCTGATTCTCACCGATAAATGGCTTCCCGCTGTTTTGTTTTTGAGAATCTTTTGTGTTACATATATGTTTTACCCGATTCATACCGCCAACCTCAACGCCATTAAGGCTGTTGGACGAAGCGATATGTTTTTGAAACTGGAGATTATAAAGAAAGCTATCGGCATTACGGCGCTGTTCGCAACCCTTTGGATTAGCGTAGAGGCGATGGCGTACAGCCTGCTGTTTACCACGGTTACATCAATTATCATCAACGTGTGGCCGAACCGAAAGCTGCTCGGGTATACTTACATTGAGCTTATAAAGGACATACTCCCCGGAGTTTTGATGGCGGTCGCTATGGGACTCATAATTTTCCCGATTCAGTTTTTAGGACTGCCCGATATTATCACGATTTGCATACAGATTCCTTTGGGTGCGGCTTTATATATCCTAGGTTCAAAGCTGTTTAAGTTTGAGTCGTTTAGTTACCTTTTGGGAGTTATCAAATCTTTCTTTAAAAAGGAAGAGAGTAAGGAGAAATAAATGAATGTTTTAGTCTGCGGCGCGGGACACCAGGGCATTACAATGGCGGGACATCTCGCATTTTGCGGTCATCAGATTAACCTGTGGAACAGAAGCAAAGACCACATAAAAACCCTGATGGAAAATAAAACAATTTCATTAAACGGAATCGTATCGGGCACATCGAAACCCGAAAAGATTTCAGCGGATATGAAGGACGTTATCACCGATTTTGTGATGGTGACGACGCCCAGCAGCGCGCACCGCGATATAGCTGAAACAATCGCTCCGTATGTTCATAAGGATATGGTTATAGTTCTGAATCCCGGGCGAACTTTCGGCGCGATAGAATTTGCACAGACCTTAACGGAATGCGGAGTAAAAGAGCTGCCGCATATTGCCGAGACACAGACAATTATATATACCTGCAGGCGTATGGACGAAACCTCGGTCAAGATTTACGCTATAAAAAACGACGTTAAAATTGCGTCCGTTCGCGGCGACGATATGGACTATATCATTTCAAAAATACCTGAGTGTATACGCGGCAATTTCACGCCCGTCAAGTCAGTCGCACTGACATCATTTTCAAACGTCGGGATGATACTTCACTGCGCTCCCGTATTGATGAACATAGGCTGGATTGAAACCGAAAAAGCGGATTTCAAGTATTATTATGACGGTATTTCGCAAAGTGTGGCGGGTATACTGGAAAAAATGGACGCGGAGCGTATAGCTGTCGCTAAAAAATTCGGCTGTAAAATTGAATCTGTAAAAGATTGGCTGAACAGGACATACAGTGCAGGCGGCGAAAGCATTTATGAATGTATAAGAAATAACAACACATACAGCGAGATTGACGCGCCCCGGAGCATTGAGTGCAGATATATCTATGAGGATGTTCCAAACGGACTTGTTCCGATTGAGTATCTGGGGAGAGAGTTGGGAGTTGCCACACCCACTATTACTATGATTATTGACTTGGCTTGCGCTGTGACTGATTATGATTTCAGAGAAAACGGCCGCCGTTTTGACGAGGAAACTTTAAAGAGATATTTTTGAAGGAGATAGGTTATGTCTGTTCAAAAATCAGAAATTTTCGGTTTGGTAAAAACCCGGATTGACGCGCATACTATGGGGCTGCACGCCGCTGCCGCCCTTTTGAAAGATTGCGGATACAACGTCATTATTGCGCCCTTGGAGATTGAGGACGCTCTGGGCAGACTGACCGACAGCAGCAGTCAGAAAAAGTTTCTCAAATGGATAAAGAAGAACCAAATCAGCAGACTGAGTTTTTCGTACCGCCTTGATCCGAACGACGCGCTGAGCGTTCTCGGCGGTATGGTATACCTGTTAAAAAAGAACGGCTTGTACGAGAGCGCGGACGCGCAAATCAAGTCGATTTCCTTTGCGGGATTAAAACCCGCCTGCGATAAAATAGACAACGAGTATAAACAGAGAATACAGACATTCCGCGGCGGCGAGTCCGCCGAGGAAACGCTTTTGATTATGGGAATACCGCCCGAGGAAATCCCCTCAACCATTACCGAGGGTTGCAAGTATGACAAACAGCTTTTGAAATTCGGCGAGGATATAATCAAAAAAGAAGAATATAAAAAAGTTAAACCGCTGAAAAGAGTCAGCTATCCCGAGTTCGGCACGGCGAAAGACACGCTGGAGAAAAGGCTCGACCATAATTTTGAGGGCGGATTTCAGCCCTTGATACGAGCTCATTCGGGCCCTTACTCACCTGATTTGACACGATTGCAATGTATTGAGCAGTACAAAAGCTGGTGCAAAGAGCTCGCCGCGGCGGGGTATCTTGACATTCTGTCAATCGGTTCTTCCCAGCTTTCGCAATCAGAGTTCGGAAGCAACTGGGAAGGAAAAATAAACGGCGGCGGCGTACCCGTAAACTCGGAACAGGAGTATTCGGACATTTGGTACGCGGCGCGTCCTATGCTTGTCAGGACATATTCAGCAACAAAAAATCTGCTTCCTATGGCGGCGATGTACGAGAGAACTATCAACATCTCGTGGCACGCTCTGTCACTGTGGTGGTTCAATGTTCTGGACGGACGCGGTCCTAATTCACTGTACGATAATCTTAAAGAACATATCGAGTGTATGCGTTTTGTCGCAAAAACAGGCAAGCCCGTTGAGACCAATGTTCCTCATCATTTCGCGTTCAGAGGATGTGACGACGTCACATATATTGTTTCGGCTTATCTTGCCGCTAAGATGGCGAAAAAATGCGGGGTAAAATGCTTTGTTCTGCAGAATATGCTGAACACGCCCAGAAGCACCTGGGGAATACAGGACCTGGCAAAGTCAAGGGCGCTTATCAGTCTTATTGACGGATTAAAGGACAGCTCTTTCAGAGTGATCCTGCAAACCAGGGCGGGGCTTGATTACTTTAAGCCGAATATAGATGAGGCCAAGATTCAGCTGGCGGCGGTTACGGCGATGATGGACGACATCGACCCGAACAACACGCACAGCCCCGATATTATCCACGTGGTAAGCTACAGCGAGGCGGTACATCTCGCTACTCCCGATATAATCAATGAAAGCATAAAGATTACCAGAGCTTCTTTGGACAAATACAGAGAGTTAAAGAAAAAGGGCGAAACACCCGACGCAATGACCGGCGAAATCAGGCAGAGGACATTTGCGCTGGAGAGCTCGGCCCGCAAGGTGATTGAGGCTATGGAAAAGAACATTCCGAACCTGTATTCTCCCGAGGGATTGTATCTTGCTTTTGTCGGCGGATGGCTGCCTGTTCCCGAGTTGTGGTCGGAGTCCGACGAGTTTGTATATGCCAAATCGTGGGGAACAAAGCTGAGCAAGGGCGGAATAGTACTGACCGACCGTGATATTATGATAACAACCGACGAGAGAATTAAACGTTGTTTGAGCAATCTTCAAAACGCAGAATACATTTTGAAGAACACATATTTTAAAGGACCTAAATAAATGGTGATTCAATGAAAGCGCTTGTGTTAGCAGGAGGTTTTCCTCAGATAGCATTGACAAAAGAATTACAGCGCCGCGGATACTATGTTTTGATGGCGGACTATAACGAAAACCCTGTGGCAAAAGCGTATGCCGACAAATATTACAGGGTTTCCACTCTGGATATAGACGCGGTTCGTAATGTCGTAAAAACTGAAAAAGCCGATTTGATAATCACCGTATGTACTGACCAGGCGTTGCTGACTTCTGCTCAGATTTCGGAGGAATTCGGGCTTCCGAGTTACATTGATAACAAAACTGCTTTGAATGTTACGAACAAACTGCATATGAAAAAAGTGTTTGTCGACAACGGTATACCTACGGCAAAGCACCTGGTTATGGAGGAGTTTGATTCTTCAAAAATAAAGGATTTGAAGTTTCCCTTGATTATCAAACCTGTGGACTGCAACAGCTCCAAGGGAGTAATCAAGGCTTATGACACAAACACAGCAAAACAGGCGTTTGAAAACGCGGCAAAGCTCAGCAGAACTAACAGCGCCGTTATCGAGGAATATAAAGAAGGCCTTGAGTTAAGCATAGATGTTTATGTGGAAAACGGCAACGCAAAAGTCCTTTGCGTATCGTGCAGTGAGAAAATAAAAAGCGACGAACAGTTTATCATATTCCGAGAAAAATACCCGTCGGAAATATCTCAATCCGCCCATAAGCAAATACAGGATACAGCGCAAAAAATCGCGGATGCTTTCGGCTTGGTTGATTCGCCGATGTTAATTCAGGCAATCTGGGACGGCGAGGAAATCAGCGTGATTGAGTTTTCCGCCCGAACAGGCGGCGGAGTAAAATATCTGCTGATAAAACAGGTGTGCGGTGTGGATATAATCAAGGAAACCGTGGATTTAACGCTTGGAGAAAAACCTCATATCGAGCTAAAGGAACCTGTCAACAAATATATTCTGAATGAATACATCTATTGTCATAAGGGCAGGTTTGACCGTTTGGAAAACTTCGATAAATTGAAGGACGAAAAGGTCATTTCCGATTATTATACTTTCACCTGGCAGGGCGCTGAGTTCGATTCGATAAACAGCAGTGGCGACAGAGTCGCGGGTTTTACCGTACAGGATGATGATATTGAACAATTGCAGCGCAAGCATAACGCAGCCGTCAGGGAATTGAAAGTCCTTGACGAAAACGGCAGGGATATTATGCGTCACGATTTGCTGCCGAACGCTAATTTCCGCGCATAATTTTGATTAGAAAACGACGGAGGATATAAATGTCGATTTTTGTTACACGCTCCTTAATGCCTCCATTTGAGGAGTACAGCGAAGAAATAAAAGAGCTGTGGGACAGCCACTGGCTCACAAATATGGGAAAGAAACACAAGGAATTCCAAGAGGCTCTTTGCGCTTATCTCGGCGTGCAGAATCTTGAACTTGTGGTCAACGGACATATGGCGCTCGAAATGACCTTGCAGGCTATGGAGCTTTCGGGTGAGGTTATCACAACGCCATATACTTTCGCGTCCACCACTCACGCCATTGTCCGCAATAAATTAACGCCTGTTTTTTGCGACATAAATCCCGACGATTTTACAATCGACACGGACAAAATTGAGGAATTGATTACCGAAAAAACCTCTGCAATTCTTCCCGTCCACGTTTACGGCAAAATCTGTAATATAGAGAAGATTGAGGAGATTGCTCGCAAACACAACCTCAAGGTTATTTACGACGCGGCTCATACCTTTGGCGAAACGTATAAGGGAGAGGGAGTCGGCAACTTCGGCGACGCTTCGGTTTTCAGCTTCCACGCCACCAAGGTTTTCAATACTATTGAGGGCGGCGCGGTTTGCTACAAGGACAAAACAATAGGCGACAAGATTTATGATTTGAAGAATTTCGGAATTCACGGTCCCGAGGTTGTCAGCGGTATCGGCGCTAACGCGAAGATGAACGAGTTCTGCGCGGCAATGGGGTTGTGCAACCTGCGACATATCGATGGGGAAATTTCAGCCCGAAAAGCCGTTTTTGAAAAATACACGGATATCCTCGGAGATGTGAAGGGAGTACAAATTACGTCCGTTCAGAAGGATGTGGTTTCCAATTACGCCTATTATCCTGTTGTTTTTGACGGGAAAGAGTTCGGGAAAAACCGTGACGAGGTTTATGACGAGCTTTATAAAGATGGAATTGTCGCGAGGAAGTACTTTTATCCGATAACGAGTGATTTTGACTGTTACAAGGGGAGATTCAATCCTCTTGACACTCCTGTGGCTTATGATATCAGCAAGCGAGTTTTGGCGCTTCCGATATACGGAGGACTGGATGAGAAGATTGTCGAGAAAATATGTAAAATTATATTGAAATAAAACAGTATAATTCTTATGTACCGCGCATATCATAATAATATGGTATGGATAATAATATCAGCGGTTTTCGCGGTGATTTTTATAACGCTGTATTCCTGTCTTGTCGCAGCCAAGCGGGCGGACAGGGCAATGAAAAGAGTAATTAGCACAAAAAAGTAAGGAGCTGTTCACATCGAACGGTTCCTTGTTGTTTTTCGCGGTAAAAAAGGATTTAATTATTGTATTTTTTCTTGAAACCTCTTTAAAATGTGCTATAATAAAAATGTATTATGAATTGGAGGTAAAGCTATGAGTATTAAAATAGGAATTTTAGGTTACGGAAATCTCGGCAGAGGTGTTGAAGCAGCTATAAAACAAAGCGACGATATGGTTCTCACGGGCGTTTATACCCGCAGAAATCCCGATTCACTGAAAATCAACACAGAGGGTGTGGCGGTTCGTTCGGTATCCGAGCTTGAACCTAAGCGCGATGACATTGACGTGCTTGTTATTTGCGGCGGTTCTGCTACTGATTTGCCCGAGATGACTCCCAAATACGCCGAGCTTTATAACGTAATCGACAGCTTTGATACACACGCGAATATTCCGACACATTTCGCAAACGTCGACAACGCGTCGAAAAAAGGAAACACAGTCGGCATTATCTCCTGCGGTTGGGATCCCGGCATGTTCTCGCTCAACCGTCTTTACTCTCTTTCCATTCTTCCTGTGGGCAACGCGTACACATTCTGGGGCAAGGGCGTAAGCCAGGGCCATTCCGACGCTATCCGCAGAATTAAGGGAGTTGTTGACGCGCGTCAGTATACAATCCCCGTTGAAAAAGCGCTCAACTCCGTAAGAGCGGGTGAGAATCCGACGCTTACAACACGAGAAAAGCATACACGCGAGTGCTTTGTAGTTGCGGAAGACGGCGCCGATAAAGCAAAGATAGAGAACGAAATCAAGACAATGCCCAACTATTTCGCGGATTATGACACTACCGTTCACTTCATTTCCGCTGAGGAGATGAAGCGCGACCACAGCGGAATCCCGCATGGAGGTTCGGTTATATATTCGGGACAGACAGGCGACGGAAACAACCACGTTATCGAGTACAGCCTTAATCTTTCTTCAAATCCCGAGTTCACGGGAGCGGTTCTTATCGCGTACGCCAGAGCGGCGTATAAGCTGAACAGCGAGGGCGTTTGCGGAGCAAAGACAGTATTCGACATTGCTCCCGCTTATCTCTGTGCTGAGAGCGGTGAGGAAATAAGAGCTCATTATCTGTAATCGCTTGACTTTTAAACTATAATTTGCTAAAGTGAATTTGTAATTTTTTAATGAGGTGACTTTAATGCCCGACACAAAACACAGAAATGCTCACGTAGATGAAGCAAGTGAAATCCAGGAAACCAGACGAGCTCACAAGCATAAATTTAAAGACAGGCGCGATAAAATCGCGTGGTATCTTGACGAGATTGACTGCTATAAAGAGGATATGGGAAAATGGTATACGATTTTTATCCGCCGTATTCTGCCTGTGCTGGTATTTTTCTTCCCGATTAATAACCTGTCATTCGGATTGTGCGAGTATGCCGTAAAACATATTCTCGGCGGAGTAATTACTTTTGACAATACTACATTCCCGTTGGTTGTCTTCTTTGTTTCTTTGTTGATATTTATACTTATTTTGATATTCCTTCCAAGGTTCGCGACATTCTGTGAATTCGCGATGGGAATTGCATTTTATGCTTTGGTTGTTTTCAGACTTAATCAGTTTAACAACGGCGTCATTGATAAACCGCTTATTACAAACGGACTGGGATATTTTGTAGCGATAGCTCTCGGAATATTCCTGTTTATGAAGTTGGTATTCCTTGTAATCGAAATTATCTATATGATTACTTTCAGAGGCGAGCACGAACCCAAAGCATATCACGCCGAAGATGATGACGTAGTTTTCTAAAAAACACTTGCATTTTTGAAAAAAGCGTGTTATAATTCAAATGTTGAATAGTTAAAAGTATGAGGAGCGAGCGAACGGCTTGCTCCTTAGCTTTATGTTTAGGGTAATAAAAGGAGGTATTCTATGCCGAAAAAGGGAGGTAATACCGTACAGAAGGTATGGGAAATTGCCGAACCCGTCGTAACCGGGATGGGGTTAAAGCTCTGGGATGTTCGGTATGTCAAGGAAGGCGCAGACTGGTACTTGCGCGTGTTTATCGACAAGGACAGCGGAGTAGACATTAACGACTGTGAGAAGGTTTCCCGAGCGCTTGACGAGCCGCTCGATGAAAACGACCCGATCCCTCAGGCTTATACGCTGGAGGTAAGTTCTCCCGGGCTTGAAAGACCTTTAACGCGTGACGAGCATTTTGAGCAGTTTATCGGCGCGGACATTATGGTAAAGATGATACGCCCCGTTGAGGGATTGCCAAAGGAATTCAAGGGAGTTCTCACGGCATACAAAAACGGCGAAGTAACAGTAAATGACCACAGCGGTGAAAATCAGGTAATAATAAACACAAAAGACGCCGCGTGGATTAAATTAGATGATTTTGATTAGGGCAGCTTTTGCTTCCTAAAGAAAGGATTGGTTTTGGAAAATGAATAACAAGGAATTATTTACGGCATTAACCCTTCTTGAAAAAGAAAAGGGTATCCCTATGGACTATATGATAGAGCAGATTGAGCGCGCTATCCGTGTAGCCTGTAAGAATTACTACGGCGGCAACGAGAACGTAGTGTTTAAGATTGTCCCCGAGAAAAACACATTTGACGTAAAACTGATTAAGACAGTTGTTGAGGAAGTAGAGGACCCGAACTTTGAGGTAAGCCTTGAAGAAGTTTCCAAAAAGCGTAAGAAATACGCGGTAGGCGACGAGTTCCAGGCGGCGCTCGATCCCAAACAGCTCGGCAGAATCGCTGTACAGACAGCCCGTAACGTTATCCGTCAGGGTATTCGCGACGGCGAGAAAGACCAGATGCTTCAGGAATTCAAGAGCAGACTCGGCGAGCTTGCTACCGCTACTGTTGAGAGAGTTGACCCGCAGAGCGGCGTCGCTATCATCAAAATCGGCAAGGCTGTCGCTACTCTGCCCAAGTCCGAGCAGGTAGGCGACAGAGTGCTCAGAGAAGGCGACAAGGTTAAGGTTCTCGTCGCGGGTATCCGTGATATGGATAACCCCGAGAACGAACAGCGTAAGGGCGGACCCAAGGCTATGATAAGCCGCACAAGCCCCGAGCTTGTAAAGAGGCTCTTTGAGCAGGAAGTTCCCGAAATTTATGAAGGAACAGTCGAAATCAAGTCAATCGCCCGTGAAGCGGGCAACCGTACAAAGATGGCTGTTTTCTCAAATGACGAAAACATCGACGCAATAGGTTCCTGTATCGGAACACGCGGCGACCGTGTCAATGAGATTGTCGACGAGCTCGGCAACGAGAAGATTGATATAATCGAGTACAGTGATGACCCCGTAGAGTATGTTGCCGCGGCTCTTTCACCCGCTAAGGTAGTCAAGGTTGATATCCTTGATGAAAGCGCCAAGAAGTGCAAGGTTACAGTTCCCGACGGTCAGCTCTCACTGGCTATCGGTAACGGCGGACAGAATGTTCGTCTCGCGGCGCACCTCACAGGATGGAAGATTGATATCCGTCCCGAGTCAGGATTCTACGGCGAGGACGAAGAAGAGGAAGATCCCGAAGAATAAGACCTTTTTGGAGGAATTGTTTTGAAACAGAAAAAAATCCCTATGCGCAAATGTACGGGTTGCGGTGAGATGAAGCCCAAGCGTGAGCTTGTGCGCGTTGTAAAAGCTCCCGATGTCAAGAATGAGAACGGAGAAGTAACCGCTAAAGGTGAAATCAGTCTTGACTTGACAGGCAAGAAACCCGGCAGAGGCGCTTATATATGTAATAATCCCGACTGCTTTAAAAAAGCCGTCAAGGCTAAAAGGCTTGAGAGAGCGTTTCAGACAGCAATTCCCGACGAAGTGTTTGAACAGATAAACGAGGAGATGTCAAAGGATGGATAAGCTTTTGAATTTCCTGGGTCTCTGCAGAAGGGCGGGAAAGCTAATAACTGGTTTTGACGCGGTTGAGGAAACCGTGCTCAAGGGGGAATCACAGTTGGTTGTTATTGCTGACGACACCTCCCCTAATACCGAAAAGAAGCTTTCAAGAACCTGCGAAGCAAATAACGTTAAGCTGATTAAGCTGGATCGTTCCAAGGACGAAATCAGTGTGGCGGTCGGCAGATTTGCCGCGACAGCGTCCATTACGGACAAAGGGTTTGCCCAAAACATTGAGAGGCTCACACAAAATGAAACAGGAGGTAACATTTTATGATAAAATATAAGGTTAAAGAAGTAGCTGATGATTTTAGCGTAAAAAGCAAACAGATAACCGATATCCTTTCGGATAAACTCGGCGTCAATAAAAAGGCAATGACTTCGCTCGAACCCGAGGAGCTCAACGTTATTTTTGATGTGATGACACAGAGTAACGAGCTTAAGGATTTCTCGGAGTATTTCGCTGTACGTGATAAGGCGGTAGAGGAATACGAAAAGCAGGTCGCCGAGCAGGAGAAGCAGGAAAAAGAGGAGAAGAGCAGACGCAAGACTATTCCTGTTGATGAGACAGAGAAAAAACCCTCGAAACCAGCTAAATCCACAAGCAAAAAGCCTGCCAAGAATACTCAGCAGGTAAAGGTAGAAAATACTATAGAGGAAGAGCGTTCCGACCACCGCTCCAACCGCCGTGTAATCGACACACGCCAGAGTGTTGTGGACGTTGAGCGTTACAACCAGAAATATGATGATATGGCGAACGACAAGCTCCGCCGTAATCAGGATACAAGTAAAAAGCAAAAGTTCACCAACCGCGCGCAGAGACAGCGCGCCCGCCGCGGCGGAAAGCGCGAGACAGAGGCTCAGCGTCTGGCTCGTATCGAGAAGCAGCGCAAGGAGCGTTCAATCACAATTACCGTTCCCGACGAAATTGTTGTTTCAGAGCTTGCTTTACGCTTGAAGGCGACAGTAGCCGAGGTTGTAAAAAAAGCGTTTATGATGGGCTCTATGATTACAGCCAATGATACTATTGACTATGATACAGCCGAACTCATCGCTATGGAGTTCAACGCAAAGGTTGAAAAAGAGGTAGTTGTAACTATCGAGGAACAGATTATCGACGACAGCGAAGACGACGACGCAAACCTCGTTGGCAGAGCTCCTGTTGTAGTTGTTATGGGCCACGTTGACCACGGTAAAACATCCATCCTCGACGCTATCCGTCACGCCAATGTTACCGAAGGCGAAGCGGGCGGTATTACCCAGCACATAGGCGCTTACAGAACTATGGTAAACAATCAGCCCATTACATTCCTTGATACTCCCGGACATGAGGCGTTTACCACAATGAGAGCCAGAGGCGCTCAGGCTACCGATATTGCTATTCTTGTTGTAGCGGCGGACGATGGCATTATGCCTCAGACTATTGAGGCTATCAACCACGCCAAAGCAGCGGGCGTTACAATTATCGTAGCAATTAACAAAATGGATAAAGAAGGCGCCAACCCCGACCAGGTTAAGCAGCAGCTCACAGAGTATGAGCTTATCCCCGAGGAATGGGGCGGCGATGTAATATGTGTACCTGTTTCCGCAAAGACTAAAATGGGACTTGACGACCTGCTCGAGAGCGTGCTTCTCGTAGCGGAGATGAAAGAGCTCAAGGCCAACCCCGACAGAGCGGCAAAGGGTATCGTAATAGAGGCTCGTCTTGATAAGGGCAGAGGTCCTATCGCGACTGTTCTGGTTCAGAACGGTACGCTCAACGCGGGCGATATTGTTGTAGCAGGCACCTGCCTGGGCAGAGTAAGAGCTATGACAAACGATAAGGGCGAAAAGGTCCAGACGGCAGGCCCGTCCGTTCCTGTTGAAATAACAGGTCTTGACGAGGTTCCGGTTGGCGGAGATATATTCAACTCTGTTACCAACGAGCACCTTGCGCGTCAGCTTGTTAACCAGCGTAAGACAGAACGCAAGGAGGAAATCTTCAACGCTCAGACCAAGGTTACTCTCGACAACCTGTTTGACCAGATGAAGCAGGGCGATATGAAGGAGCTCAAGATTATCGTCAAAGCCGATGTTCAGGGTTCGGTTGAAGCTGTTCGCCAGAGTCTTGAAAAGCTTACAAATGACGAAGTGCGTGTTAATGTCATCCACGGCGGTGTAGGCGCCGTAAACGAGAGTGACGTTATGCTCGCCAGCGCTTCCAACGCGATTATAGTAGGATTTAATGTTCGTCCCGACGCCAGCGCCCAGGCTAACGCTGAACGCGACGGTGTAGATATGCGTCTGTACAGAGTAATTTACGACTGTATTGAGGAAATCGAAAGCGCGATGAAGGGTATGCTCGCTCCCAAAACCCGTGAGGTTGAGCTGGGTACTGCCGAGGTTCGCAATATCATCAAGATTAAGAGCGTCGGTACGGTAGCAGGCTCCTATGTTACAAAGGGCAAAATCGCGCGTGACGGTAAAGTCCGCGTCGTTCGTGACGGTATTATTATCGCCGACGATGAAATCGCTTCACTCCAGCGCTTTAAGGACAGCGTGAAGGAAGTTTCCGAGGGTTACGAGTGCGGTATCTGTCTCGCGAAATTCAGTGACCTCAAGGAAGGCGATATCTTCGAAATTTACGAGATTGAGGAATATAGGGATTAAATTAGTGGTCAGTGATCAGTGGTCAGTGGTCAGTAAAAGTATTAGAGTATACCAAAGTATATTAGGAGAGAAAACGTCAGTGGGATATGCTTTTCAGTGAGGAGCAGTTGCGATTGACGTGGAAAACTAAAAATGGGACATAAGATAGAGAGGACAACCGAGGATATCAAGCGTGAGCTGACGGCTATTTTCCGTGAGCTTAAAGACCCGCGCGTCAAGGACGCTTTTATATCAATAATCAGAGTTGACCTGACAAACGATTTGTCATACTGTACAATCTATGTCAGCGCTATGGAAGGTCTTGAGCGGTGCAAGCTGGCATGCAAAGGTCTTGACAGCGCGTCGGGATTTATACGTCGTGAGCTTGGTATGAGACTCAAGCTCAGACATGTACCGACCTTGATTTTTACGGCAAGCGACAGCATAGAGTACAGCGCGAATATATCGCGTATTCTCAACGATTTGCATATTAGTGAGGATGAAAATGACGATTAAGGATATAGCTGAGATTTTAAAACAGAATAATAATTTTGAAATCCTGACTCACAACTATCCCGACGGTGACTGTCTCGGTTCGGGTTTCGGGCTTTGCCTGGCGCTCAGACAAATCGGCAAAAACGCCAACGTCATCACAACCGATTTGCCCAAAAGCTTTGATTATATTACCGAAAAGGTTGCAAATCAGAGCTTTGAGCCTGCATACATTGTTTCCGTAGATGTTGCGGACGAAAAACTGCTCGGTAAAAACGAGGAGAAATACAAGGGCAGAATTGACCTTTGTATCGACCATCACGCCTCAAATACCATTGAGGCGAAGTATCGTTATGTGGATCCCGAGTCGGCAGCGGCAGGCGAGATAATCTATGAAGTTATCAAGGAGCTCGGCGCGGAGATAACCGTCGATATAGCCAACTGCCTTTACACCGCGGTTTCAACTGATACAGGTTGTTTTCGTTATGCAAACACAACTTCACGAACACTCCGAATTGCGTCGGATTTGCTCGACCTGGGGTGTGACAGCGCGTATATAAACAAGGTTATGTTTGAAACAAAGTCAAAGCGCAGAATAGAGCTCGAAAGAGATATCCTCGACAAAATGATTTTCTGCGCTGACGATAAATGCGCTATAATTTATACAACCTGCGAGATGGTTGAGGGAATGGGCGATGACGAAACCGAAGGTATCGCCTCTATTCCGCGCCAGATTGAGGGCGTTAAGCTCGGTATTACAATCAGAGAAAAGCAGGGCGGAGAGTATAAGGTGTCAGCGCGTACAACCGAAGATGTTGACGCTTGCGCGTTTTGCGCTCAGTTCGGCGGCGGCGGGCATGTTGCCGCGGCGGGATGTACGATAAAAGGCACGCTTGAAGGCACCATTGCAAAGCTTAAAGAAGCGGCGGAAAAAACGTTATGAACGGCGTTTTGGTTGTAGATAAGCCGCAGGAGTTCACCTCGTTTGACATAGTCGCTGTAGTTAGAAAATTCAGCGGTCAGAAAAAAATCGGACATACGGGCACACTTGACCCCAACGCAACCGGTGTGCTGCCGTTGCTTTTGGGTAACGCTACAAAGGCGCAGGACATTGTGCCTAACCACGACAAGGAATATCTCGCGGAGTTCAAGCTCGGTGTTACTACCGACACTCTGGATATTTGGGGACAGGTTAAGAGTGAGACCGAAAGCGCCGTAAAGCAAAGCGAAATCGAGGAAATAATAGGTAAATTCATAGGCGAGATTACACAAATCCCGCCTATGTTTTCGGCTGTTTCCGTTAACGGTCAGAGGCTCTACGATTTAGCCCGCCAAGGAATAGAGGTTGAGCGCAAGCCGCGGAATGTTACAGTGTATGAGCTGGAGCTTTTGAGCTTTGACGAGCAGAGCCAAAGCGGAACTCTGAGGGTAAAGTGCTCCAAGGGTACATATATCCGAACGCTGATTGACGATATCGGCGCCGAGCTTAAAGTCGGAGCGGTTATGACCGCGCTCAGACGCACTATGGCGTGCGGCTTTGAGATTGAAAAGGCGCTTAAGCTGGACGAAATAAAAGAGCTCCCGAAAGAGGAGCTGGAAAATAAACTTATGAGTACAGAGAGCCTGTTTTATACTTACCCCGAGCTCTATGTGACCGACGCTCAGGCAACAAGATTTCATAACGGCGGAGCGCTGGATATTCAGCGCACCATGCTCGCCGGTAAAGACCTGCCCGACGGTTCAGTTTTCAGAGTAAAGGGACTAAAAAAGTTTTTGGGGCTTGGTATCATTAAAGACAATTCAATAAAGGTGTATAAACACTTTTAAAACAAAACGGCTGTCAATCGACAGCCGTTTATTTTATACACTTATAGTATTGTATACGCTTTTTCTGTTCGCTCTGGGAGCTTGTCTTGAAGCTTTTTGGGTAGTTTCTTTTTACGCCACAAGAACAGGAATAAGGTATAAAGCACGAACAGCAACAGAGCGAATCCGCTGATGATAGCGCCTTTGATGAAGCCCTTGGGAATGTACTTGAGCTCAATCTTGTGCTCGCCTTTGGTCAGCTTGAACGCTAACATAGCGTTCGCGACAGGAGTGACTTCAACTTTCTGTCCATCCACATACGCCTGCCAGCCCTCGTTGTCGCTCGCGAACACTTTGCCGACAAGTTTTTCGTCTTTTGTCTTGCCCGCTTCGTAGGGGATGGAAGTGTAAAACAAGCCGTCCTTTTTGACGTTAATTGTACCCTCCATAGATGAGCCCGTAAGCTTTGTGGTGCTCATATTGGTTCCTTTAAGACGGTCATATCCTTCGTTGAACACTTCGTCGTTAAAGTAATTTACATAAATATTGGCGTTACCGTTGGCGTTCTGCTTGAGTTCGCAGTGAAGTGATATCGTATCGCCTTTTTTATAATATCCGATTGACATTATATAGGGGCGCTTGATATAGAAGCTGCTTGTGCCGTCACGGAGCTGACCGTTCTTGTAAACTGACAGGTTCTCGCCGTCGGTGATACGCGTGTACGCGTAATAATAACCGGATTTAGGCGCTTTATAGTTCCAGTGCAGGTGAGGTGTAACCGTGCCGTCAACTGTTGAGAAGTTATAGTTGCCGTACGCCCCCTCATATGGGAGAGTAACCTGGAATTTTGAGAACTCAGTGTGCGACTGTGTCGGATTTACGACGCGTTCATATACATTTTTGTCAATGCCTGTGGCGAGTTTGAAGAACGTGTTCTGGTTATCAAACGGGTTGTATGAATCCTCGGCTTCCTGACCGTAATACGCGAGTAAGCTGGAATCAGTCATAAAGCCCATGGGAATATAAGCTTTGTTTTTCAGAAGTCTAACATTGCCCGAAGTTGTCACTGTGGAAAGATACGGAGCGTTGTTTATGTTACCGTCACGAGCGATGATATACTTCAGATTCATAAACAGGTTGGTGACGGGAGAGCTTTCGGCGTAAGTGTATCTGTTGCCTGAGAGCCAGCCCATAAGACCGAAGTTTTCAGCGAACTTTGTGATGCTCTCATTTGTCATAGAGTTAAACATTGATACGCCGTTAAACTTGTTCAGAGCTGTGTCACAAAGAGTTTGTGTGCTTGTAAACTCCGCACGCCACATTTCAGGGGTGTCCTTTTCCTGCTCTTTCATATATTCGACAACTTCAGCGGTGTTCTGTCCGGCGCGAGGATAGTCAAAAGTGCTTGTAGTCTTTGTGGTACTAACTCCGATATACGCCGTAACACTGCCCTGGAGAACTATTAGCACAGCGAATATTGCTGTCATAACAGCTTTGTTTATTATATACGTGGAGTAGAGCAGCAGCAGGGTTATGATGATACCCGCGAGAATGGCCGAGTACAGAACAATTCTTATTTTGATTGTGTTCGGGGCTGTGCCCATATCGTAGTCAGGGTTAAGATCATACGAAAGCAGGAACAGTCCAACTGTCAGCAAGGCTGCCAGAATGATATCCAGTACACCTGTTTTGTGGATGATATGGAATGTTCTGAACGCCATTACCACAATAACAAAACTAATCAGATAGCTGAATCTGAATGGAATCATATTTGTAAAGTGGAATCCGTGCCACATATAGTCAAGCTGACGGATAACACAACTCAGCCCGAGGAAAATAAGGAGACCGCCGCAGAATAACTTTTCACGAAGCTTGACTTTGCGGTTGACAAAGAACAGCAGAGCCATAACGAGAGCGAGCATACCGCAGGCGATATTCGGAGCTCCCGTGGATTCCACGGTGTTAGGCTGAATAAACGAAAGAGAATTTGCGTAAACGTGTCGCAAGCCGTCCAGCGTTTTAAACAGAGCGTCCCAGAAGGAAGTAAACGTGGTTGTCAGTTCGGGGAAGTTCAGCCCGTAGTTGGCGGGGAAGGTACTTCCCGCGGCGTGGGTGTTCTGAAGACCGAAGAAAGCGGGAAGCATGAGGAAGGTTGTCAGCATTAATGAAACACCCGAGCAAATTATTACTCTCAATAAATTCCTGAATAAGACCTTGAAGCCTTTAAACTCTATAATGCTGTATCCGATGAAGCACAATACCATAAACACGCAGGTAAACAGTCCGATGTAGTAATTGGAAAGTATAGAAACCGCGAGAGCGATGATATATGTGCGATACTTTCTTTCGCGCATCAAGGCAACAAGCCCCATTGTAACGAGAGGCGTCAGCGCCGCTGTATCGAGCCAGATATAACACCAGTAATATCCCATAAAGAACGCGCTGAGCGCGAAGCATGTGCCGAAAATAACCAGAGAAATATCATTGCGCTTGAATACGTAACGTGAAAAAATAGCAAAAAATCCGCCCGCGCAGCCGATTCGTACTGCTACTGTGAACGTAAGGTACATGTTGAGTACCGCGACATCATTGTAGTTGAAAAGCTTGGACGGGAGCAGAACAGTCAGGAAGTTGAGAGGACTCGCGAGGTAATATGACATAAGTGATAAGTAATTTGTACCTCCGCCCTGTGTCCATGACCAGAACAGGGACTCGCCGTGTTTGAGCTTGTCCTGGTAGTCAACTAAAAACGGGAAGTATTGATGCCACAAATCTGTGACAAGAATCTGCTGGTCGCCGAAAGGCTGACATTTATGGAAGGCATACGCCAGATACATCAGCAGGAACGGAATGATAAAAGCGAGAACGATATAAAGGTTGTTGTTTAAAAAGCCTTTTTTCTTTATCATTACGGGTTCGTTCTCGACAGACAGAAACTCAAATCTGCTGGTGTCGCGTTTTGCTTTTCGCACATCCATCGACGTCATATTTTTTCGGGATTGAGTCGAGGGATTTTTTTTAGTCTTGTTTTTTGCCATTTGATAAAACTCCTTGCAAAAAATTCCACATTATATAATAACATATATTTTTGTAAAGGTCTAGTTTTATTTACATTTTTATATGGACTTTTTCGTGTATAATTGGTATAATCATCTTTGGAAGTGATAAAAATGAAAGAATCCATAAAAAAGTTTTTTGATATTAAATTCTGGAAATTCCTTTTGGTCGGCGTAATAAACACCGCTGTCGGCGAAGGAGTGGTGTTGCTGTGCCTGCATCTGATAGGTTGGAAGAACTTCGTGTGGGGCGCGGGAGCCGCCGCGGTCGCGGGTACTGTTATCGGAAGTATTGTCAGTTACTTTTTAAACAAATACTTTACTTTCCAGAACAAAGAAAAAGGCTTCAAGCCAATGCTGCGCTTTACGCTGAATATTGTGGTTTGTTTGCTCATAAGAGTTATCGCCGCAACTGCGGTCAGCGAGCTATGCAAAGCGTTGTCGCTTTCAATGTTCGGAATGGACGTCAATTCCTTCGCGGGAAATATGGGCTGGGCAGTCGGCGCGTGCGTATTTGTAGCGTGCAACTACATCGGTCAGCGTTTCTTCGCCTTTAAGGAAAAGGAAGAGCCCGAACAATAAACCATTAACAAATGAATTCTGTGACAAAATTATCCCACGCGAAATTATCGCGTGGGATTTTTAATAGAAAGAAGCTATTGAAATAAACGAACATTTGTGTTATCATATAATACAAGGAGTTGTCCGAACACATAACGGAAGCGGTTAGCCCTCCGCCAAGGTACTGATAACCTTGTTTACATAGAACCCAATAGGGAATATGTATTAGGAGGGATTGTTATGTATGAAATTATTCTATACTTAACAATTATTCTCTTAATTGTTTTGACTAACAAAGAGAAATAACCGCCCTGGACCATAGGACGGTTATTTTGTAAATAACTCATAATATGGGCTAACCGTTTCGCTCGGTCAACTCCGTTTTCTATAATTATTATAGCATAAAGAGAAGAAAAGTCAATATACAAGAGGCAGCGTTTCTGATTATTAATACTGACAACTGTTTTTATTTCGGCATTTCGGTGATGATTTCGTTTACTGTCTTTCCGGGCGGAATCATTGGCAGAACGTTAGCGTCGGGGCTGATGATACAGTCGATTACAACGGGGCCGCCTAGACCGATAGCTTTTTCGAATACATCGTCAATGTCCTCGGTCTTGTCGAGTCTGAACGCGGGGATACCAAATCCCTGAGCAACCTTTACAAAGTCGGTTTTGCGCTTGGGGTCGGTCTGGGAGAAACGATTTCCGTAGAAGAGCTTCTGCCACTGTCTTACCATGCCGAGAACTCCGTTGTTAAATATTACGACTACAACAGGCAAATTGTAAGACTTGAGCGTTACCAGCTCGTTTAAGTTCATATGGAAGCTGCCGTCGCCCGTTACAAGGAAAACTCTTTTGCCGGGGCAGCCGCACTGGGCGCCGATAGCCGCGCCGAGTCCGAAGCCCATTGTACCCATACCGCCCGAGGTGAGCAGTGTTCGGGGACGTTCAATCTCGGAGAACTGAGCAACCCACATCTGATGCTGTCCGACATCTGTGGAAATGATGTCCTCGGGACGTTTAACCTCGTTGATTTTCAGGAGAACATCAAGCGCTGACATATAGTCAAGCTTTTCTCTCGGAGCCTGATGCTCGCCTTTCCAGATTTCAAGCTGAACAAGCCATTGGGTGTGGCTCTGCTTTTCTACATAATTGTTTAAAATACTGAGAACCGATTTTATATCGCCGACGATGTGGTTGTCGGTTTTAACATTCTTGTCGATTTCATTTTCGTCAATGTCGATGTGAATGATGTTAGCCTGATTACCGAACTTATTGGGGTTACCCGCTACACGGTCGGAGAATCTCGCTCCGCAGGCTATGATCAGGTCGCACTTTTCGGTAGCCATACCCGTAGCGTAGGTTCCGTGCATACCGAGGTTGCCCATATTGAGTCTGTGGGTTGCGGGAATACAGCCCAAGCCCATAAGTGAGCAGCACACGGGAGAGTCAATCTTTTCGGCAAACTCAAGAAGCTCCTGTGAGGCGTCCGCGCTTATTACGCCGCCGCCCGCGTAAATGATAGGATGTTTTGCCTGGTTGATGAGCTCAACCGCTTTGGTAATATCCTCCGCGCTGGTTACCTCGGCGGGGACTCTCGTCGGCGGAGTGACATACTTATAATCCGTTATCTGAGCGGTAATATCCTTGGGAACATCTATGAGAACAGGGCCTTTCCTGCCGTCCTGAGCCAGCGCGAATGCTGTACGGATAGCGGGAGCCAGGTCCTCTATACGTTTAACAAGATAACAGCCCTTTGTGATAGGCTTAACAATATCTACAATGTTGACCTCCTGGAAGCTGTCGCGACCAAGGAGATTTACGTTTACATTACCCGTGATGATAACCATGGGAATACTGTCGATGTTGGCTGTGGCGATACCTGTTACGGTATTTGTCGCGCCGGGACCCGAGGTTGTCATACAAACGCCAACCTTGCCCGTAGCTCTGGCGTAACCGTCCGCCGCGTGAGCCGCTCCCTGTTCGTGGGCGGTGAGAATATGATTAATCTTATCGCTGTATTTGTAGAGAGCGTCATAAGTGTTCAGCGCCGCGCCGCCGGGATAACCGAAAACGGTGTCGACATTCTGTTCAATTAAGCACTCGCAAATAATCTCAGCGCCTGTAAGCTGCATTGTTTACTACACTTCCTTAAAGAAAATTTACATAACTAAACTATTTTACTGGATTTTTCATATAATGTCAATATTGCAGTGTCGACAAATACTCTCTGATTACTTTTATGGAACGTTCGGCGGCTATGCGGCTGAACGCCATGAAATCCATACCCTGGTTTTTGGTGAAGTCGTCCGAGATAACTCTGAAAACACAGAAGGGAACTTTGTTTCTGTAACATACGTGTCCGACAGCTCCGCCTTCCATCTCGCAGGCGATAGCATCAAAGCGGATGTTGAGCAGGCGGCGCTTGCTTCTGCGTGAAACAAAAAGGTCGCCGGAGGCAATTCTGCCCTTGAAAGTTTTCGCTCCCTCAACATCCTTGCATATCTGGTAAAGATTGTTGACTATATCGCCGTCACAGGCAAAGAAGGTGCGGTTGCCCTCGGGCAGACTGATCAGACCAATAGGGTCGCCGATAGCCGAAGTGTTCATATCGTGCTCGAGAACTTCGGTGGCTATAACCATATCGCAGATATTAACTTCCTCATGGGTAGCGCCTGCGACACCGCTGTTTATGATAATATCGGGGCTGAAGCGGTCAATCATTATCTGAGCGCACATAGCGGCGTTTACCTTGCCTATACCGCATTCTACGGCGACAACCTCGCAGTTGTCCAGATAACCCTTGGTAAATACCATATTGGCGTATTTGAATTCTTCAGTATCACGCATAAGCTTCTTTAATCCGTCAACCTCAATTGACATAGCGCAAATAATTCCTACCATAACTTCCTCCTTGTAGCATTATTCAAAGTTGCCCGTTTCGTACATTATTACCGAAAGAGCCGCGAGAGGGGCTGTTTCTGCCCTTAATATTCTTTTTCCGAGTGTAGCGGTTTTCGCGCCGCGTTGTGTTGCAAGATCTACCTCAGCCTGTTCAAACCCGCCTTCGCTGCCTATGAAAATGCCGATGGATTCGGGTTTGTTTCCGATGAGCCTTTTGACGCTCTCACCGCCGAGTTCATAGAATACGATGTTCTGTTCGTTTTGAGCGCAGAGTTCAACCGCTTCCTTAAAGCTCACAGCAGCGTCAACTTTCGGGATAATTCCGCGTCGTGACTGCTGGGCGGCTTCTTTTGCGATTTTTTGCCAGCGAATTTGCTTTTTCGCCAGAGATTTTTTATCGGGGCGGGATATACACCTCGCCGAGATGACGGGAACTATTCTCGATATTCCAAGCTCCACGCATTTCTGAACGATGTATTCCATCTTATCGCCCTTTGGGAGAGCCTGGTACAGAGTGATTTCCACATCGGGCTCATTTTCGCAGGGCTTGCGGGAGGTGATTTCAACCTCAACGCTTTCGGAATTGACAGTCGTGATGACACAATCGAGCTGTTCCTTTTCGGGAGTTACAAGAGTGAGAGCCTCACTGGGTTTCATCCGCAGGCTTTTTGAGATATGTTTCGCGTTTTCGCCGGTAATTATGAAGTTTTCGGAGTCGATTTCACTATCGGTAAAAAACCAAGCCATAATTGTTCCTCCTATACAGCTATTCTATCAAAAAACAACACGGATTGCAATAATAAAGTTGTTTGTGTTAAAATAATTCTCGGGTGATCATTATGAAAGAATTAACAGCTAAACAATTTGAAGCAATACTGGAAAAAGAGGGAATAAAAAGCGGCGACCTGCAGAACCTCGCCGTAAACGCTCTTATTGAAAAAAAGAAGAAGGTCGCCACAGCCGAAAGCTGTACGGGCGGACTTGTAAGTAAAAGGATAACCGAGGTCAGCGGAGCGAGCTCGGTGTTCGAGTGCGGAGTGTGCTCCTATGCAAACAGAATAAAGAATAAACTGCTCGGAGTTAACCGCCACACGCTGGATACCGTGGGCGCTGTATCAAAAGAAACAGCCGAACAGATGGCGGTGGGAGTTATGAAGCTTGCGGACTCCGATTTCGGAGTTGCCACAACAGGCATAGCGGGTCCGTCGGGAGGGACTGAAGAAAAGCCTGTCGGGTTGGTATATATATCTGTGTGTGACAAAAAGAGCACAGAAGTCGTAAAAGCAAAGCTTTGGGACGCGGAGAGCCTCGAAAGAGAGGAAATTCGGAAAATTTCCAGCGACATCGCATTGTACCTTTTGCTGCGAAAAATAGTTTAAAAACCGTCAAATATCACAAATTAGGTATTGCAAAACTCGAATTAATATGTTAAAATTGGACTACTAATGTGGAGAAGAAGGTTTTTTCACAAAAATTTAATAAAACTATCATCTGAAGGGAGATGAACATATGGCAAGAGTGGCAGGAATTTTAATGCCGATTACCTCTCTACCGTCGCCTTACGGCATCGGAACCATAGGTAAAGAGGCTCGGGAATTTGCGGATTTCTTGTCCGAGGCCGGACAGAAGATTTGGCAAATCCTTCCGGCGGGGCCCACCAGTTACGGCGATTCACCTTATCAGTCGTTTTCAACCTATGCGGGCAATCCTTATATGATTGACCTTGATACCCTTGTTGAGGAAGAGCTTATTTCTCAGGAGCAGCTTGATGTTATTGACTGGGGAGATAATCCAAACGAGGTTGATTACGAAAAGATTTATAATAATCGTTTTGTAGTTTTGAAAAAAGCCTACGATACATATATCGAGGATTATGAGCTCGATGTGTTCGAGGAGTTTAAGGAAGATAACGCTCACTGGATTGATGACTACGCTCTCTATATGGCAGTAAAAAAATACTTTGATATGGTGGCGTGGACAGAGTGGCCCGACGAAAGTATTAAAATGCGCAAGCCTGCGGCTATCAGAAAGTATAAAAAGAAACTTGCTGATGATATTGATTTCTGGAAGTGGATTCAGTTCAAGTTCTATGAGCAGTGGTATGACTTCAGAGAATATGTAAATGACCTCGGCATCGAGATTCTGGGCGATATGCCCATCTATGTCGCTATGGACAGCGCCGACACATGGGCAAATCCCGAGGTGTTCTGGCTTGATGAGGAAAATCTCCCCGTGTGTGTTGCGGGATGTCCTCCCGACTATTTCTCCGAGACAGGTCAGCTTTGGGGCAATCCGCTCTATGATTGGGATTATCTCAAGGAAACCGACTACGCGTGGTGGTTCAACCGTATCGCGGCGGCGGCAAACCTTTATGATATTACACGCATCGACCATTTCCGCGCGTTCAACGATTATTACGCTATTCCATATGGTTCCGAGAACGCGATCAACGGCGAGTGGATGGACGGTCCCGGTATGGATTTCTTCAACAAAATGAAAGAAGCCATCGGCGATATTCCTATTGTTGCCGAGGATTTGGGCGATTTGTCTCCCGGAGTTGAAAAACTCCTTAAGGATAGCGGATATCCCGGAATGAAGGTTCTGGAATTCGCGTTCGACGGTGACGAAGAAAATGACTTCCTTCCTCACAATTTTGAGAACAGCAATTGTGTTGTTTACACAGGTACTCACGACAACGATACCATTATGGGTTGGTATGAAGAGGCTGACGCCGATGAAATCAACCAGGCAATTGATTATTGCCAAATCAGTGAGGACGAGGAATTTAACTGGGGATTAATCCGTACGGCTTACGCAAGTAAGGCTGATTATGCGGTTATTCAAATGCAGGATATTCTGGGGCTTGGTACAGAGGCGAGGATGAATATACCCTCAACCCTTGGCGGTAACTGGGTATGGCGTATAGACGCCGACGCGCTGACTGACGAGCTCGCTGAAAGACTATCATGGATGTCTGATACATACGGACGATTGGAGGATTAAAATCTATGGGTAAACTTATTATGGACGAGCTAAAAAAGAGCTCAAAAGCGCTTTATTGTAAAAAGCCCGAGGAGCTTTCTCCCGCTCAGTTGCATTATCTTTTCGGCAGATACGTTCAGTCTGAGATTGCCGACAACTGGGTAAGAAGTAAGAAAAAGCACGCTCAGGGCAGAAGAGCGTTCTACTTCTCGGCAGAGTTCCTTATGGGACGTATGATGTACAATAATCTTTACTGCCTCGGCATGCTTGATGAAGCTAAGGCATTCCTCAAGAAAAAGAATATTGACATCAACGTATTTGAGGAAATTGACGACGCGGCTCTCGGTAACGGTGGCTTGGGCAGACTTGCGGCATGCTATCTCGATTCAGCAGCTACTCAGGAAGTTCCGCTCGACGGTTACGGAATCCGCTACAAGTACGGTCTCTTTAAACAGCTTATCGAGAACGGCTATCAGGTAGAGGTTGCCGACGATTGGCAGAAATACGGCGATCCGTGGTGCGTACGCCGCGAGGACCTCATCGTTTATGTAGACTTCAAGGGTCAGACTGTAAAGGCTGTTCCTTATGATATGGCTATTATCGGCTATGATACAAGCAACATCAACACACTCCGTTTGTGGCAGGCTGAGGCTGTGGATGATTTTGATTTCCAGGAGTTCAACAACAGTCATTATGACAGCTCCGTAAAGGCTAAGAATGACGCCGAGAATATCTCCCGTGTTCTTTATCCTAACGATAATACCTATGAGGGCAAAGTTTTAAGACTTAAGCAGCAGTATTTCTTTTGCTCCGCTTCCCTCCAGGATATTATGAATCACTACAAGAGAAAGTACGGCAACGACTACAGCCACTTTGCTGAGGATTATGTATTCCAGCTCAACGATACTCATCCCGTATCGGCTATTCCCGAGCTCGTACGTCTCCTTATGAAAGACGGTCTTAGCTTTGACGATGCGTTCGAAATCGCTCGCAAGACCTGCTCTTACACCAACCATACAGTACTCGGCGAGGCTCTTGAGAAATGGCACGCTGACCTTATGATGGATGTAATCCCTGAGATTTATCACATCATTTGCTTAATTGCCAACAAGCTCCAGGAAGAGCTTGCCGAAAAGGGTGTTGACGAAGAGCAGAGGGGCAGAATGAGAATTGTTGATAACAATACAGTTCATATGGCGCGTCTTGCTACTTATGTTTCCACATACGTAAACGGCGTTGCTCAGATTCATACCGAAATCCTGAAGAACGACGTTCTCAAGGATTGGTACAACGTTTATCCCGAGCGTTTCCAGAACAAGACAAACGGTATTACACAGCGCCGTTGGCTCGGTCTGTGCAACCCCGAGCTCGCTGAATTCATCACAGAGCGTGTAGGCAAAGGCTGGCTCAAGGATTTGAGCAAGCTCTCAAAGCTCAACAAGATGATGGATGACGATACAGTTAAGGAATTCAACAAGATTAAGTTCAAGAAGAAAAAGCAGCTCGCGGATTACATCAAGAAGATGGACGGCGTAGAGGTTGACCCGAAGATGATTTTTGACGTTCAGGTTAAACGTCTGCACGAGTATAAGAGACAGCTCCTCAACGCGTTCTCAATTATGGCTATCTATTTCAAGCTCAAGAACGGTGAGCTCAAGAACTGGAATCCCACCTGCTTTATCTTCGGCGCTAAGGCTGCTCCCGGCTATGCCAGAGCCAAGGCTATCATCAAATATATCAATGAGATTGCCAACCTTGTTAACAACGATCCCGAAACTAAGGATAAGCTCAAAGTAGTTTACTGTTCCAACTACAACGTAAGCTACGCCGAGAAGATAGTTACCGCAGCGGACATCTCCGAGCAGACATCTCTCGCGGGTACAGAGGCTTCAGGTACAGGTAACATGAAGTTTATGGTTAACGGCGCGGTAACACTCGGTACTTGGGACGGCGCTAACATTGAAATCGCCGAGCAGGCAGGAGTTGAAAACGAGTACATCTTCGGCGCAAGAGTAGAGGAAATCGAGAATATTAAGGATACTTATTCCTCACGCGCTATCTATAACGATAACTTTGAAATTAAGAAAGTTATTGATACTCTCGTTGACGGTACTGTTTCCGACGGCGGAGCACAGGGCGAAGGCAGCTTCGAGGAGCTTTACAGAGCTCTGCTCAACGGCGCTTCATGGCATGCTGCTGACCATTACTTTGTACTTTATGATTTACAGAGTTATATTGACGCCAAGATTCAGGCTAATATTGATTATTCAAAGCGTGTAGATTTCGGCAGAAAGTGCTTAATGAATGTTGCCAACGCAGGTAAGTTCAGCTCAGACCGTGCTATCATCGAATACGCTAAAGACCTTTGGCATGTAAATTACAGAGGCAAAAAAGATTAAGAATTTTTTAATACAAAAAGGAGTTACCGAAGCGGTAACTCCTTTTCTTATTCACCTGCAATGTCTTTTATTTTATCAATATCCCTGACAACAATCCGCCTGTACTCGGTTTTTACCAAGCCTTTGTCCTTAAAATCACGGAGAATCTTGCTGACGGTAACGCGCGTTACCCCTGTTGCTCCCGCTATTTCCTCGTGGGTGAGATTCACTTCGCTTTTGCTGTTTGTATTTTGCAGAATAACTTTCGCTATACGTTCGTCGGCTTTCAGAAAAGTCATGGCGTCAAGTTGAGAAGACAGCTGACGGATTCTGGTCGCCTGAAGGTTTAGCAGCTCCAGCGCAAGCTTCGGATACTTTCGGGTGAGATCAAGCATTGTTCCTTCGTTTATGACGGCTACCTCAATGTTTGACAGGGCGTTTGCGGAGCTTATTCGAGGCATTTTATCAAAAAATGCCGCCTCGCCGAGGATTTCACCGCCTGACGCTGTCGAGAGAGTGTGTTCCACGCCGTCGGGAGAGGTCATATATACTCTTACCTTACCTTTTTTCAGGTAATAAAAACTTGAAGCCAAGTCCCCTTGATGGTAGATTATAGAGCCCTTTGAGAATTTGCGGGTGTAGCTTACACTGTCAAAAATTTCCTTGATATACGCGCGGTTCTTCATTTTACCTCACATCCAAATCTTTTGTATGCTAATTGTATCATACTTTACAATCTTTTGGCAAGTAAATATGAGATAATTACGTTAAATAAGCACCCCGTTTAAAAAGGGGCGCAAAAAGGAGTAGTTTATATGGGAATGACAATGTCTCAAAAAATCCTCGCCGCCCACGCGGGACTCGACGAGGTCAAGGCGGGACAGCTTATCGAGGCTAAGCTCGACTTGGTTCTCGGCAACGACGTTACCACGCCTGTAGCAATAAATGTGTTTGAACAAAACGGCGCGACATCCGTTTTTGACAACACAAAAATTGCTCTGATTATGGACCATTTCACACCGAATAAGGATATTAAAGCTGCAACTCAGGTTAAGCAGAGCCGTGAGTTTGCCGACAAATATAACATCAAGAATTACCGCGATGTAGGCGGTATGGGAATTGAGCACGCGCTTCTGCCTGAAATGGGATTGGTAGGCCCTGGCTGTCTGTGCATAGGAGCTGACTCGCACACCTGTACATACGGCGCTCTCGGAGCTTTTTCCACGGGCGTCGGCTCAACCGATATGTGCGCGGGTATGATGAGCGGCAAGGCATGGTTCAAGGTTCCTGCCGCAATCAAGTTCAATCTTGTAGGAAAACCCCGGGGTTTTGTCGCGGGCAAGGATATTATCCTGCACATAATCGGCAAAATCGGTGTTGACGGCGCGCTGTACAAGTCTATGGAATTTGCAGGAGAGGGTGTAAAATACCTCAACATTGACGATAGACTTTGTATCGCAAATATGGCGATTGAAGCCGGAGCAAAAAACGGAATCTTCCCTGTTGACGATATCACGCGCGAATATTGCGACGGAAGATATCAGGGCACACCTGTTGAATACGCGGCGGATGATGACGCGGTTTATGATGAGGAATATACAATTGACCTTTCTGAAATCCGCCCGACAGTGGCGTTCCCGCATCTTCCCGAGAACACACGCACAGTTGACGAAATCGGCGACACCGAAGTCAAAATAGATCAAGTTGTAATCGGTTCGTGTACAAACGGACGAATCTCCGACCTGCGCGCGGCGGCCGAGATATTAAAGGGAAAAACAATAGCCCGCGGTGTACGCTGTATAGTTATCCCCGGTACTCAGAAAATCTGGCAGCAGGCTATGCACGAAGGACTTTTTGATATCTTTGTAGACGCCGGAGCGGTTGTTTCTACACCTACCTGCGGTCCCTGTCTCGGCGGACATATGGGTATCCTCGCGGCGGGCGAGAGAGCAGTCTCAACAACAAACCGCAACTTTGTAGGACGTATGGGCCACGTTGACAGCGAGGTTTACCTCGCCAGCCCCGCGGTTGCCGCGGCGAGCGCTGTCACAGGTTATATCACTAATCCCGAGAAGGTTTAAGGAGGTACACAATGAACGCAAAAGGTAAAGTACATAAATTCGGCGATAACGTAGATACCGACGTAATCATCCCCGCGCGTTATCTAAACACTGCCTCCCACAAAGAGCTCGCCGCTCATTGTATGGAGGATATTGACAAGGAATTTGTAAACAACGTAAAAGACGGTGACATTATGGTCGCCACAAAGAACTTCGGCTGCGGGTCATCCCGCGAGCACGCTCCGATAGCCATTAAGGCAAGCGGAATAAGCTGTGTAATCGCTTCGAGCTTCGCGAGAATTTTTTACCGCAACGCTATCAATATCGGACTTCCGATTATTGAGTGCCCCGAGGCGGCTGAAGCTATAAACGACGGCGATACCGTGAGCATTGACTTCAACACGGGCGTAATCACCGACGAAACCACAGGCGAGAGCTTCAAGGGCGAGCCCTTCCCCGAGTTTATTCAGAACATAATTCAAAAGGGCGGACTTATCAATTCGATAAAATAATGAAGTTCGGCGGATTATTTCCGCCGATTTTCTTTTTATAGGTTGAAAAACATTCAATAAAGTAATATAATTATATAGTTAATAAGTTTTTTGGAGGGATACTATGCCTTTTGTAAATGTTAAAACATCTGTCAAAGCCGACGAGGCTAAAAAGACAGTTATCGAGGAGAAAATCACAAAGTCAATTACACTCCTGCCCGGTAAGTCCGAGAGCCACCTTATGTGTGCTGTTGAGGACGGCGTGAGTATGATGTTCCACGGTGACAAAGAAAACACCGCTTTTGTTGAGGTTAAGATTCTCGGAAAATCTACACGCGACGCTTACGAAAAACTCACCGAACGCATTTGTGAGATTATGAAAGAAGAGCTCGGTGTGGACCCGACATATTGCTACGTAAAATTTGAGGAGATTGAGAACTGGGGATTCAACGGATTCCTGTTCTAAAAGGTGTGATTATTTATGAAAAGCTACCGAAAAGAGCTATGGTTCAACGTGCCCAGACGCAGACAGATTGTCCGCATAACCGAAGAGGTTCAGCAGGCGATTGACGAAAGCGGTATCAAAGAGGGTTTAGTCCTCGTAAATGCTATGAATATCACCGCTTCCGTGTTTATAAACGACGACGAGAGCGGTCTGCACTCGGACTACGAAAAGTGGCTCGAAAAACTTGCTCCCGAAAAGCCTTACAGCCAGTACGCTCACAACGGCTTTGAGGACAATGCTGACGCGCACCTCAAACGAACAATTATGGGGCGCGAGGTTGTGTGCGCGATTACAAACGGCAGACTGGACTTCGGAACGTGGGAGCAGATTTTCTACTATGAACTCGACGGAAAGCGTGACAAACACGCGCTGATTAAGATAATTGGAGAGTAACAGTTATGAATATTGTTGTACTTACAGGCGGTCTGAGCATGGAGCGCGATGTCGCGATAAGCTCGGGCGGCAAGATTGCTAAAGCTCTGAGGTCAAAGGGACACAATGTCGTTTTTATGGACGTTTACCTGGGCTATGAGGGAGACAAAACTCCCGCTGAGCTTTTCTCGGAAAACAGCGACCTTATCAAGAGCAAGAGCGTTGCCGAGGATATCCCCGATATCGAGGCGGTCAAGGCTATGCGCTCAGACAGAGGCGATTGTTTTCTGGGTAAAAGCGTTATGGCAATCTGCCGTTATGCCGATATAACTTTCTTTGCGCTTCACGGCGGCGAGGGAGAGAACGGTCAGCTTCAGGCGGCGTTTGACATTCTGGGAATAAAATATACGGGCACCGATTATCTGTCGGCGGCGCTCGCTATGGATAAAGGAATAAGCAGAGCGCTGTTCGAACAGCGCGGGGTCAGAATTGCCAAAGGAAAGAAATATTTTAACAGCGACAGTACAGGCAGCTGGGATATATTCCCCTGTATTATCAAACCCTGCGCGGGCGGCAGCAGCGTCGGGCTCACCAAGGTTGACACCCGCGAGCAGTTTGACGCGGCTGTAAAGGAAGCTTTTTTGTACGATGATGAAATTGTAGTTGAACAGTTTATTGACGGACGCGAGTTTGCTGTCGGAGTACTCGGCAACGAGGTTCTTCCTCCGATTGAGATTATTCCGACAACAGGTTTTTATGATTACAAATCCAAGTATCAGGCAGGTCTGACAATTGAGGAATGTCCCGCCAGAATTACCGAAGCCGAGGACAAAGCTCTCAGAGACAGCGCTTATGCCGCCTACCAAACTCTCGGGCTCAAATCCTACGCCCGAATGGATTTCATATTAGACAAAGACGGAAAAACTTATTGCCTTGAGGCTAACGCTCTTCCGGGTATGACCCCGACCAGCCTGCTTCCGCAGGAAGCAGAAGCGGCGGGAATAGATTTTGCGGCTTTGTGTGATAGAATTGTAGAGATATCACTGAAAAAATATAAGGAATAATCTATGAAACATTTTACGTTGGAACAAATAGCCCTCGCTTGTGACGGGCAGTACGTCGGCAGCGAGGCGCTCAAAGATACCGCTGTCAGCTCAATTGAGCGTGACAGCCGTAATATAAAAGAAAACTCGCTCTTCCTGGCAATAAAGGGCGAGCGGGTTGACGGTCATGATTTTATAGAAAAGTGCTTTGACAGCGGAGCAATCTGCGCTTTGTGTGAGAAGGCTCCCGAAAACGCCTCAAAACCGTACATACTGGTTGAAAGCACTCTGGACGCGGTGAAGAAAATCGCCAAAGCATACCGAGAGCTGTTTGATATTCCGATTGTCGGAATAAGCGGAAGCGTCGGCAAGACCTCCACAAAAGAGATGATCGCGTCGGTGCTTTCGGCAAAATACAAGGTTCACAAGACCGCGGGCAACCTCAACAATGAGTTGGGTGTTCCGCTGACGCTTTTCGGTATAGACGACACAACAGAGGTCGCTGTCATCGAAATGGGAATTTCGGACTTCGGCGAAATGAACCGTATTTCCGAAATGGTTCAGCCTACCATTGAAGTAATTACAATAATAGGCGAGTGCCATCTTGAGAACCTCGGTGACCGTGACGGTGTTTTCCGCGCCAAAACAGAGATGTTCAAGAATCTGCGTGACGGCGGTTCGGTTGTTCTCAACTGCGACGATGACAAGCTCAACCAGGTTATTGAGGTCAAAGGAAAAGCTCCCGTGTTCTACGGAGAGGAAAGCAACTCATACAGAGCTGAAAACATTGAGAACAACGGTGTTCTCGGAGTAAAAGCCGACCTTATTTTGGGCGAAAATCGCCTCAGTGTTACTATACCCGCAATCGGTACATATATGGTGAGCAACGCGCTCGCGGGCGCCGCGGTGGGCGAGCTGCTCGGGCTTAACCTTGATGAGATTAAGAGGGGTATTGAAAGCTACAAGACGGTAGGAAGCCGCGCAAATCTTATTGATACGGAATATATCAGAATTATTGACGACTGCTACAACGCGAATCCCACTTCCGTCAAAGCGTCAATCGACACGCTTATGAACTTTGAGGGAAGAAAAGTCGCGGTTCTGGGCGATATGAAGGAGCTCGGCGAGAACGAGAAACAGCTTCATTTTGAGGTGGGCGAATACGCCAAAAAGTGCGACGTTGTTGTCGCAATCGGACCGCTTGCCGAGGAACTCGCCAAGGGTGCTGACGGCATTTACCTTGAAAACAGGGACGCCGCTATTACAGCGCTCCAAACAATTATAAAGCGCGGCGATGTTGTGCTAGTAAAGGCGAGCCACAGCATGCAGTTTGAAAAAATAGTAGACTTTTTGAAAGAGTTAAAATGCATATAAAAGGCGTAGTTTTTGATATGGACGGGTTGATGTTCGACACGGAAACCCTCACATATGAATTGCAAAAACCGATACTAAAAGAATGGGGCGTTGACTATACGCTCGACTGGTACAAACAGACCATAGGCAAGCGGAGCGAGGACATTGTGCAGATGTTCAAGGAGCTTTGCGGAGACGAGTTTGATTTCGAGGCTTTTCGTGTACAGTGCCGCAAGGCGTATCAGAAATATACCGACGAATTCGGTGTGCCGATAAAGGACGGGCTGTTTGAACTGCTCGACTTTCTGAAAAGCAAAGGTATTAAGACCGCCCTGTGCACCTCGACAACTGAATCCAGCGCGACAAGAACGCTCAGAATTTCGGGAACGCTCCCGTATTTTGACGAACTCGTATGCGCCGAGGATGTAGAGCGCGGAAAGCCGTACCCCGACCCGTTCCTCAAAGCGGCTGAGAAGCTGGGACTGAACCCCGGGGAATGTATGGCTTTAGAGGACAGCATAAACGGCATAAAGTCCGCATACACGGCGGGAATGATAACCGTTATGATTCCCGACCTCATAGAGCCGACGGAGGAAATCAAACCGATGTGCTATCGGATTGTTCCGTCGCTTAATGAAGTAATACAGTTGATTTAAAATCCGTTTGAAATTTCAAGCGGATTTTATGTATAACAAGGAAGTGTGAACATTGAAAAAAGCAATAATAATTTTTGTTTCAATTGCGCTCGTTATTGCAATAATCGTCACGGCTGTAACTGTATTTAGCAGACTCGGTTATTTTCAGGGCGGAGGAGACCTGAGAATTACGGGGACTGCCGTTGACGGAGTTTTTTATTACGAAGTGCCGCATAAGGGTATATATAAATATACGCCCGATAAGGGTTCCGAGCAGATACTGTGGAAATATTGGTATGATGAATATACAGTTAACGATTATGCCGTCTACTACACAAGCGGCGATACTATCTATTGTATTCCTCACGGTACGAACGAAAGCAAGAAGCTGTATAAGCAGGCGGGAGAAAAGAATATTGGGATAAGCCCGTGCGGCGATAACATAATAGCATATTTTGAGAACGAATTCGCGTATGTAATGCTCGACGGAAGGACAGGCAAAAGGCTTTACACCGTTCTTGATTACGACAAGGACGAAGTAAATGTTAATTATTCTCTCGGCGACAGAACGCTTTCCGTCACAAAAGAGAACAAGAAATACATCATCAGAGAAAACGGCAAATCTATTCTGAGGGAAAACGAAACTCTGTCTTTACCGATTCCCGCAGATTATGTATATTTAGAGGGTTGTCTTGTTTTTGAAATGTCTGATGAGAGCCTCAGTGATGATAGCAATAGAGAATACCTGATACTGCGCCCCGACGGCAGGGATTCAAGGATTACCGTTAATCCCGAGGAGGGAGAGGGTATCTCGGGCGGAGATAAAAACTATCTGTTTGACCAAAGATTTGACAACAACATAGTTTGTATTGACGCTTACACGGGAAAAACGTGGGATATAGCTAAGGATAAGGTTTTTATGTACAAGTCTGTTGTTGCAGCGGATACAGATTATTTGTATATAACCGAATACAGCGATTATGATGAGCCGTTAAGCTGCTACAAAATCATTTACGATTCCGACAAGAATCCCGAGAGCTTGAAGCTCGTAAACGATAATATACTTCAATAAGGCTTCCCCCCCCCAAGGGAAGGCTCAATAATATTTCGACAAACAAAAAGGAGTCCGTTTTCGGACTCCTTTTAATTACGCATTGCGCATTGTGAATTACGAATTGAGCTTCTCTGTTCTTGTGACGTCGAGCTCAAACCAGAATGTTGAGCCTGAACCGACCTTGCTCTTGACGCCGTAACGCGCGCCGTGAAGGTCAAGAATATTCTTAACGATTGAAAGTCCCAAGCCCGTGCCGATTACGCCGCGTTTGTGGGTTTTATCCACCTTATAATATCTGTCCCAGATATTCTGCAGCTTTTCGTCGCTGATGCCTTCACCATGGTCGGTAACTTCAACGCGTACGCGTTTCTCGCTGGTCTTTTGAGTGACGATAATAGCTTTATCCTCGCCGCAGTGGTTGACCGCGTTGTTGATGAAGTTGTAGATTACCTGTCCGATCTTGATTTGGTCGGCGTAAACATAAGCGTTTCTGTCGGTGATGAACTTGATGTCATAACCATCCTGTTCAATAAGTTTTGTATAACGTGTGAAAATCTCGTTGATTGAATTTGTAAGGCTGAATTCCTCACGTTCAATTTCGATTGCGCCCGCCTGGAGCTTGGAGAGGTCGAGCATATCGTTTACAAGGTTCGTCAGACGGTTGGACTCGTCAATAATAACCTGAACATTCTCGGGAGTGTTTTCGCCGGGCAGGTCACGCATAACCTCGGCATATCCCGTTATCATTGTCAGCGGGGTGCGCAGGTCGTGCGAGATGTTGGCGATAAGCTCCTGCCTGAGGTTTTCAACGTTCTGGAGCTCCATTCTTGTTACATTGAGCGTATCGCTGAGTTCCTTGACTTCGAGATATCCGCTGCTGTTGAACTCAAGGTTATAGTTCTGCTTTGCGAGTTCCTTTACACCCGTGTTGATTTCGCCCAGAGGTTTTGAAATCCTGCGAGCGACAATTACGGACAGTACAATTGAAAAGATAAGGAATACAATACTTACTATGGCAAGCTGCATATGAAGCGTGCTGATAACCGAGCTAACGGGGGATACAAGAGCGCTTATCAGAACAAAGCATTCGGTGTCATCGCTGAGATTGATTATCTCCGCAAATATCAAGTTCTCGGCTTTTTTCGGATGATGATTGTTAATTCCTCCGCCCATCGGCGGCGCTTCGTCGTTTGTAGAGCCGAGTAAACTGTCAAAATCAATTTCGGCGTTATCTTCGCTTTTGAAATAATTTGTTGTGTAGTGTCCTCCCGACCTTTTTGCCAAGCGATAGTATTCATATACACTTTGAGTATCAAACTCAAACATACCTGCCGGATTATTGAACTCGCTGGAGTATTTTTGCATCATTATCTCATCGGTTGAGTCGTATACATAAACGCTCATTTCGTTCTCACGGGAGAGGTTATTGATTGTATCGGTGGTGTTTTTGCCGCTTTCGATGCTTTCAATAATTTGTGATGCATACGTTCTTACCTGATGCTGCTTGATAAAAGTGTAGCAGGTTTCAAGGAAAACTGTCTGGAAAACCCACAGAAATATGAGCATTATAGCTGAGAAAGCTATAAAATATATTCCAAGCTTATACCTCAGCGGAAGCAAACGCCAGCGGTTGAGTTTCTTAGTTTGTTTCAAAGCGGTACCCTACCCCTCGAAGTGTAACTATACATTTGCTATATTCACCGAGCGACTTTCTGAGCAGTTTGATGTGAGTGTCAAGAGTTCTTTCGTCGCCGAAGAAGTCGTAACCCCAGACCTCGGAAATAAGCTTCTCTCGTGTAAGCGCGATGCCCTTGTTCTTAACCATATAGAAGAACAGCTCGTACTCCTTGGGAGTCATCTCAACACGCTTGCCGTTTATTGTAACGATTCTCGCAGAGAAATCAACAGTCAGATTCTCATAGGTGAAAACGTCGTTTTGTTCTTCGTCAGTGTTTCCGCTTGAGCGTTTAATAACTGCGTTAACACGCATCATAAGCTCTTTTGGAGAGAAAGGCTTTACGACATAATCGTCCGAGCCGAGCTCAAATCCGTGAATCTTGTCGTACTCCTCGCCTCTGGCTGAGAGCATAATAACAGGAGTGTTTGAAAATTTGCGGATTTCTCTGCATGCTGAGAAGCCGTCGAGTTCGGGCATCATAACATCCATGATTATAAGGTCATAATTATTTTTGCGGCAAATTTCAATAGCCTGCATTCCGTCCACCGCTTCTTCAACGGTGTGTCCCTCAAACTCAGCGTATTTGCGTATAAGCTGGCGAATGCGAGCCTCGTCGTCTACTACCAGAATTTTGCTCATAGCAATCCCTCCTTAGTGTATAGGATTATTTTAAATGTTCTTTGTGACAGTTGTATGTTGTTATTTAAAAAGTCTTATGACATATCTAATATATCACAAGACCGAGAAAAATAAAAGAGAAATGTTGATTTAGTTGGGAATTATATGTATAATAATTGTACCCCGTAAAAGGGAGTAAACACGGAAAGTGATACTATGGATTACAGAATCATTAAAGCAGAAACAATTACAGAAACAGTCAAGCAGCTGTTCACAGACTGCAACTATTATATCGGTGACGATATTTTATGCGCTCTCAAAAATGCCCGGGAGAACGAACAGAGCGAAGTTGGTAAAAATGTGCTGTCCCAGATTATCGAGAATGATGAGATAGCCGCCGATGAGCAAATCCCGCTTTGCCAGGACACAGGTATGGCTGTGCTGTTTGTGGAATACGGCGACAAAGTGAGCGTCGACGGCAGTTTTGACGAGGCTGTTCAGGAGGGTGTGCGCCGCGCGTACATTGACGCTTATCTCAGAAAGAGTGTTGTGGATGACCCCGTATTTGACAGGCTCAACACCAAGGACAACACCCCCGCGATTATCCACACCAAGATTGTTTCAGGTGACAAAATAAAGATTACCGCGGGCGGAAAAGGCTTCGGCAGCGAAAATATGTCCGCGATTAAAATGATTACACCGTCCTACGGTGTAGAGGGAGTCAAGGATTTTGTGCTCGATACAGTGAGAAAAGCGGGCCCCAATCCCTGTCCCCCGATTGTTGTGGGAGTAGGTATAGGCGGTACGTTTGAGCGCTGCGCTCAACTTGCGAAAAAAGCTACTTTTAGGGAGATTAACACATCTAATCCCGACCCGCGTTACGCGGAACTTGAACAGGAATTGCTCGAAAAAATCAACCTTATGGGCTTCGGCCCCGCGGGTCTGGGCGGCAATACAACCGCAATCGGCGTAAATATCGAAACATCCCCGACGCACATCGCGGGTATGCCCGTCGCTGTAAATATCTGCTGTCACGCGGCACGCCACAAAACCGCGGAAATATGAGGTGGAATATGAAAAAGATAAAACTTCCTTTAACAGATGAACAGATAAGCACCCTTAAAGCAGGCGACAGCGTTCTGCTTTCGGGAACAATGATAACAGGACGTGACGCCGCTCACAAAAGGTTGTTTGAGCTGATTGAAAAGGGTGAGGCGCTGCCCGTGGATATTAAGGGCGAGACGATTTATTATGTAGGTCCCGCTCCCGCAAAGCCGGGGTACGCCGTAGGTCCGGCAGGTCCGACATCAAGTTATCGTATGGACAAGTATGCTCCCGCTCTGCTGGATTTGGGGTTAAAAGGTATGGTAGGTAAAGGTGCCAGAAGCCCCGAGGTTATCGAGGCAATTGTCCGCAACCACGCGGTATACTTCGCGGCAATCGGCGGCGCGGCGGCGCTTTTGGCGAAAAGCATAAAGAAAACCGAGCCCATATGCTACGAGGATTTGGGCACGGAGTCGGTCAGAAGATATTATGTTGAGGACTTCCCCTGCATTGTCGCTGTGGACAGCGAGGGCGGTAATGTCTATGAAACGGAACCCAAAAAGTTTAATAAAGAGTAAAAAAAGGTCCGAGATACGGACCTTTTTGTTTGTTATAAATCAGAATACTACGTTCGCGTTAGCCAGTTCCTGCAAACCGCGCATAACAATAATCGGGCAGGTGACAACCAGCGCCGCCACCAATGCCGCCAGAGAAGCGCAGGTCATCATAAGGAAGAAACTCCAGAACGGTTTTTTGCCGTCAAGAACTTTTGTTAGCCCTAAATACAACAGCAATATGAAAGCTATCATTCCGAAGCTGGAAAGGGTAGTGTTCTCGCTGTTGAACCAACCGATAGTTATGATGTTGAACAAATCCATAACGGATACGGCTATGTAAGCGCTCATTGTCAGATTTGCGGCAGCCTTGAATTTGGCTTTGATTTTGAAGAACTTCAGATATAAATCCACAGCAAGGCTGTAAACAAACTCAACCGCTACCGACATAGCGAACGAAATGAGAAAAATCTCAAGTCCGCTCAGCTTCATTCCGCTGAACAGTCCGCCCGCGCCGATTGAAAAACCTCGGCTGCCGTCAAAACTGAGCGTCATACTGATAGCGGAAATGACAGCGCAAACAGGGAGTAGTATTACCCAAATCGGCAACGACTCATCGTATTGTTTGATGATGGTTTCGACAGTGCGCTTTGAGAAAAAGTATCCTAAAAGTTCACCGACGCGTCTGAACGCGTAATAAAACTTTGTCGGTTTAACTTCGGAAATTTCAGACTGCGCAGTGTCCGCAACATTCTCATTTGAGGGAGCTTCCTCTGTTTTTGTCGCTTTTTGAGCGGGTTCAACAGGCTCCTCTTTGGTCTGTTCGGGCTTTTCCTGTGCAACGTCGGATTCTTCTTTTGTATTCTCTTTAACTTCTTCAGAAGCCGTTTCTTTTACTTCCGGCTCATCCTGCTCTTTGGAGCAATTGGGACATACCCCGTTTTCAAGGAGTTCGGCTCCGCATTTGTCACATAATTTTTCCATAATCAATAGTTCCTTACAAGCGAGATAACTTTGCCAAGAAGTATTACCTCGTCAACAATAATCGGTTCATAGCTGTCGTTTTCAGGCTGCAAGCGGAAATGTCCGTCCTCTTTGTAAAAACGCTTTACAGTAGCGCTGTCGTCAACGAGGGCAACGACAATTTCGCCGTTGCGCGCTACGGGAGTGCGGTTAACTATGAGTACGTCGCCGGGCATAATACCCGCGTTAATCATACTTTCGCCTTTGACCTGAAGCGCGAAAAGCTCCTTGCCGCGGCTCATATTTTTGTCAACGGATACATAACCCTCCACGCTCTCTATCGCGACAATCGGGTTACCCGCGGCGACATCGCCGAGAATCGGCACGCTTTTGGCGCTTGTCTCGCCGACAACTTTAATACAACGGTTGAGCCCCGCCTCACGTTCAATCAGACCGTGTTCCTCGAGAGCTTTAAGGTAAAGATGTGCGGTTGAAGTCGACTTGAGCCCTACATCACGGCAAATCTCACGGACTGACGGAATTTTTCCGTCGTCCGAACATTCTATTAAATAGTCGTATACGGCTTGTTGTTTCTTTGTCAAAGGTTTCATAATATACCTCCTTAGGTCATATACCCTATAGTTATAGTAATGATAACATTTCGCAAAGAAAAAGTAAACAAACGTTTGAAAAAAATAGGTGAAAAATATCGACATAGTGAACAAAATAAGGATTGTGTACTGTTTGTTGAATTTTTTTCAAGGTAAATTCAATATAATTTCACACAGTTTTCATATTCCCGTGTTTTAATATAACCGTACTCAAACAGAACCGCAACTGATTGAGTATATTCTACCCTCCTCTGTAAGTCGACTCAGAGACTTACAATTTTTGTACCCCTCATTTTCTTTTAGAACTGGGAAGCGCTGAGCCAACCGCAAGGCTCAGCGCTTCTGGCTTTTATGCAGTGGTTGGGTAGATGCTTGAATAACGCTTATTGCAGGGATACCATTTCGGTATCCCCATTGTTATGTTTTAAACAAAATAGGGGAAGGCGTTTAGCCTTCCCCTATAATAATACAGTTTACTTAAAGTATTTGACTCCGCTCTCAAAGATTTTCTGGTCTTTTTCAAACGGCACGTTCGCGTAAAGGTCTTTGCCCTTGCGTTCGGAGTGTCCCATCTTGCCGAGGATTCGTCCGTCGGGGCTTGTGATACCCTCAATCGCGCAGACAGAACCGTTGAGGTTGTAGCGAATGTCGTCGCTGGGATTGCCGTTAAGGTCAACATACTGAGTGGCAATCTGACCGTTTTCGATAAGACACTTAACAGTCTCATCGTCAGCCATAAATCTTCCCTCGCCGTGCGATACGGGAATTGCGAACACATCGCCCGCGTTAACGCCCGAAAGCCACGGAGATTTGACAGAAGTAACGCGCGTGTACGCCATATGAGAGATATGTCTGCCGACGGTGTTGAATGTGAGAGTCGGGTCCGTAGGCTTAATCTCGCGGATTTCGCCGTAGGGAACCAGTCCCAGCTTTATTAACGCCTGGAATCCGTTACAAATACCGAGCATAAGACCGTCGCGGTTGTTGAGCAGATTATCAACAGCCTCTTTAACCTTGGGATTACGGAAGGTAGTGGCGATAAACTTGCCTGAGCCGTCGGGCTCGTCACCGCCCGAGAATCCACCGGGGAACATAATAATCTGGCTGTTGTTTATAATTTCAACCATCTTGTTGATTGTGTCCTCAATATCAGAGGGCTTAAGGTTCTTAACAATAAGAAGTTCGGCGTCGGCGCCTGCCTTTTCAAAAGCTCTCGCGGTGTCAACCTCGCAGTTTGTGCCCGGGAATACAGGTATAAATACCTTGGGCTTGGCAACCTTGATTACAGGCGAGAGATTATTCCCAGTTTGATAGAGTGGGACACTTTCTCCCATTTTCGGGCATTCCGCGTTTGTTGGGAATACTTTTTCAAGCGGAGCAGTCCACTCATCAAGGATTTCGCTGTTTTCAATTTTTTCGCCGTTGATTTCGATTTGTTCATTATCGGTAACCTCGCCAAGCAGATAATTGACTACATTGTCAGGAAGCTTTGCGTCGTCCTTGACTTCTATAATAAGGGAGCCCGACAGCGGAGCGAAAAGCTCCTCAAAGCTGAGTTCTTTCTCAAATCTAAAGCCAAGTTTGTTGCCGAAGCACGCCTTGCATACGGAGGCTGCCGCGCCGCCTTCCTTGACAACCGAGGCGGAGAGGACTTTGCCCTCGTCCATAAGTTTGTAGACAGCCATATACATTTCCGTGAGTTCGTCCCATTTGGGCATAAGAGTTTCCTTGTCCTCGGGAACGGGTACGTAATAAACCTTTGAACCCGCTTTTTTGAATTCGGCGGAGATTGTCTTGCTTGCCTTAGTCATAGCGACAGCAAAAGAAACAAGCGTCGGCGGAACATCAATCTGTTCAAATGAACCGCTCATACTGTCCTTACCGCCGATGGACGGAATACCTAAGCCCAGCTGAGCCGTCATAGCTCCGAGCAGAGCCGCGGCGGGCTTGCCCCAACGCTCGGGTTTGTTCAGGAGCTTTTCGAAGTATTCCTGGAATGTCAGACGAGCTTTTAACGGATAAGCGCCTATCGCGAGGATTTTGGAGAGGGATTCCACAACTGCGTAAGCCGAGCCGTGGAAAGGACTCCAACGCGATACCCCGGGAATAAAGCCGTAGCTCATAGCGGTGGCGTCGTCGGTCTCGCCCTCAAGCAGCGGAATTTTAGCTGCCATAGCCTCCTGAGGAGTGAGCTGGGTTTTGCCGCCAAACGGCATAATAACAGTGCCCGCTCCGATACTTGCGTCAAAGCGTTCGCTCAGACCGATTTGTGAGCAAACCTCAAGGCGAGACATATTCTTTTTAATTGCTTCCTTTATTTCAAGACCTTCCAAAATCTTGGGGCAGGATGTGCGGTAGCATTTGTTCTCGTCAGGAGCGGTGATGCGCGCCGACGAAACCTGAGTAACACCGTTTGTATTCAAAAATTCGCGGGACAGGTCTACGATAGTATCACCGCGCCATTTCATAGTAAGACGGGGAGTTTTGGTGACTGTCGCCACAGCAGTAGCCTCGAGATTTTCGGTTTCCGAAAGAGCGATGAATTTGTCGACGTCGTTCTTGTTCAGTACGACAGCCATTCTTTCCTGGCTCTCGGAGATTGCGAGCTCGGTGCCGTCCAAACCTTCGTATTTTTTGGTGACCTTATCAAGGTTGACACTGAGTCCGTCGGCAAGCTCGCCAATGGCTACACATACACCGCCCGCGCCGAAATCGTTACAGCGTTTTATCATCTTGGCAACCTCAGGGTTGCGGAACAGTCTTTGAATCTTACGTTCTGTGGGAGGATTACCCTTTTGAACCTCGGCTCCGCAGGTTTCAATGGAGCTGAGGGTGTGGGCTTTTGACGAACCTGTAGCGCCGCCGCAGCCGTCGCGTCCCGTGCGTCCGCCGAGAAGTACAATTACATCCTCGGGAGAGGGAACCTCACGGATGACGTTCTCCTTGGGAGAAGCGCCGATTACCGCGCCGATTTCCATTCTCTTGGCAACATAGCCTTGGTCGTAGAGCTCTACAACCTGACCTGTGGCAAGACCAATCTGGTTGCCGTATGACGAATAGCCCTGAGCGGCTCCCGTTGTGATTTTGCGGCTGGGAAGCTTGCCCTTCATAGTGTCCTTGAACGCCACTGTCGGGTCGCCCGAGCCTGTTACACGCATAGCCTGGTAGATATAAGCTCTGCCCGAGAGCGGGTCGCGGATAGCGCCGCCCAGACAGGTAGCCGCGCCGCCGAAAGGTTCAATCTCGGTGGGGTGGTTGTGGGTTTCGTTCTTAAACTGTACAAGCCACTTTTCGGTGTTGCCGTCGATTGTAACGGGAACCTCGATAGAGCACGCGTTTATTTCCTCGCTCTCGTCAAGGTCGGGGATAAGCCCGCGCTTTTTGAGGGCTTTCATACCGATGAGAGCCATATCCATTAGGCTTACGTTGCGCTTGGTGTCCTCGCCGTAAACCTCGTCGCGGGTGTCATAGTACAATTTGAGAGCGTCCTCAATTGTCTTTGTGAGCGCGGATTTTTCTATATCAATCTTGTTGAGTCTTGTAAGGAATGTGGTGTGTCTGCAATGGTCTGACCAGTAGGTGTCGATAACTCTGAGCTCTGTTACGGTAGGGTCGCGGCGCTCGGTGTTGCGGAAGTAGTCGCGAGTGAATTTGAGGTCCGCGAGCGTCATAGCAAATCCCATTGAGTCGTAGAACTCCTGCATCTCGTTGTCGTTCCATTTGATAAATCCCTGGATTACCTTGACATTTTCGGGCTGTTCCACGGGAATATCAAGAGAGTCGGGCTTCTCGAGCGAGGCGAGGCGGCTCTCAACGGGGTTGATGAGATAATTCTGGATTTTAGTGAATTCCTCATCGGTTATATCGCCCTTTAAGGCTACAACACGTGCTGTCAGGATTTTGCATCTTTCACCCTGAGTCAAAAGCTGAACACACTGCTCCGCAGAGTCGGCGCGCTGGTCGTACTGACCCGGGAGATATTCCATAGCGAATACTCTCCAGCCGTTTTCAACAGGCAGAGTCTCCTCATATATTATGTCCTGATTGGGTTCAGAAAGGATAGTGGTCTTGGCACGGTCAAAGTCCTCTCGGGACAAACCCTCAATATCGTAGCGGTTTACAAAGCGAAGCTCTTCAATCGCCCTGATGCCGAGGTTGTGGCGCAAATCCCACTTGGTTTCGTTAGCGACGACGTTCATTCCGTCGCGCTTTTCAACAAAAATTCGTATAACGTCAGACATACATAAGCCCCCATCATAAAATTACACCTAAGTATAACATATAACGGGGGAGTTATGGTTATAATTGAGAATTAAGAATTGAGAATTGAGAATTATTTATACTGAACTGCGTCGATAATCGCGACAATCTCATCTATCTCATCGCCTTTATATTCGGTGGCTGTGCCGAGCATATAAATGTAGTCGCCGACATATACACAGCGTTCGAGGTCAGCGTTATCATCCCGATTGCTTTGATTAAATCTGTTTGATTTGTACTCGTCAACTATTTTGAGTTTACTGTTCTCAATCTTAAAGTTGATAACACCGTACTGTGTGTCTCTTATATCATCATCGTCATAATAATCCCAGTGGATATAAGGTATTGTGTAATCATTTCGCTCAAAATTAACGAGTAGAGCCTTTGGATTAAACTGGACCTGCGATTCGTAGTTTTTAAAGATTTTTTCATCGAGCACCTTCGGTTCAGCCTTATTGCTTACGTCGAACAGCGCGAGCTTGATGCCTTCCTGAACCTCCATATCGGTGTAGTCCTCGTCCTGAGTGTGATAGCCTATACCGAGTAATGTGTTGTCGTCAACGGGCACAAGCATTGTTGAAAATCCGCTTATCTTGACCTCGCCGAGGATTTTCGGGTTCTTCACGTCCTTGGTGTCGATGACGAACAGCGGGTCTGTCTGCTCATAGGTGATTACATACGCCGTATCGCCGATATAGCGTACCGCCTTTATGCTCTCGTTTTCGGCAAACGCCTTTGTCCGTCCGACTTGCTTGAGGTTTTTGTCAAAGATATATAGTCGATTCGACTGAATACGATTGCCGCTGTCGTTTCGGTCGGCTGTAGTCGCGACGCGTAGATAGCCGTCCTTTTCGTCGAGCGCGTACTGATTGTCGATATATCCGTCCACCTTGACTGTGGCGGTGAAATCCAGTTTATTGTTGAGGTCGACCTTTACAATCTGGGTATTCTTGACTGCCGAGCCGAACCAATAGAAATCGCCGTATTTGCTGCCGTATTCATACTCGGCGGCGGTTACAAAGAGGTTCTCCGTGTTGCAGTAGACTGTGTCGGCAGAGCCGAGGATAGCTTTTGTTTTTGTGACCTGAGCGCCGTTTGAGGTGTCAATACTGCTGACTACAAGGAAATTAGCCTCGCTCGGATTCTCAACTGTATAGATATCACTGCAGGGAAGTTCGTCGGGCATAGCCTCGTCGTCGGTAGCGCCTCTCTTTTTGCCTGCTTTGGGCAGGTCGTTTTCGTTATTTGAATAGTGAGTCGACACAACGTACATCATCGAGCCTATCATTCTTGACGAACAGTATTTTCCGCTCTGGGAAAAGCTGTCGGCGAGCTTAATGCTGTTGATGTCAGAGATATCATAGACATCGACCACCGTGTACATTTTGTTTGCGTACTTCTGAGTGCTGTAATCCGCGGTTACGATGAGCTTGTTGCCGCTGACATAGAAGTCCTCAAAGCATTTGTAATTTAATTTAGGCTCTATCTCGGCGACCTTTTTTGAGTTTTTGCCCTCGGCTGAAAATACCGTTATGGTACTGTCATTCAGATAGTAAATATATCTGCCATCGGTCTTTACGGTGTCCGCCTCGTCAACGTTGGTGTACTGTGTATAGGTTGAATTGTGACCGAGGTCTGCGGATTTTGCCGAACCCGCAGCGGCGTCGTTTTTCTGCGCGTAGTTTATGCTGCTGTCGCCCGCCGCGTTTTCCTCAACTGCGAGTTCATTGTCGTTCATATATTTTGCGCGTTCGCTGTTGATTTCGCGGATAGCCTTTTTAACGTCGTCCGAGCTCTTGAAGCTCGAAAGCTTCGCGGTACCGCTTTGCAGCACCGTTACGGGTTTGGGTATGCCGCCGATAACGCTCGTAATCACAAGCGCAGACACGGTGATTATCGCCAGAGCCGCGGCGGCTGACAAGCCCGCAATGAGCGGCTTTTTGTTGCTTTTGGGCTTTGTGTCTTTAATCTGTTCGAGGACAAAATCCTCATTAAGACTTTCGGGAGCGTTCACTCCGCTTTGGTCAAATTTATCTTTAATGAATTCATAATCAGTCTTCATCGGTATCCTCCAGAAATTCTCTCAATTTTATGAGGCTTCTCGAAAGTTTTGAACGTACTGTATTGGATTTTAATCCGAGGATTTTAGCAATCTCCCTGCTGTTGTAGCCCGCGACACAAGAGAGCAAGACTATGTCCGTTTCTTCTTCGCTCAGTATCTCGAGGGCTTCACTCAGCTCGGCTTTGCTGAAATCCTCGGTATATGACACTGTATTTTCGTCGAGCTCCGCTTGTTCTCTGGTTTTTGCCTGTTCCTTAATCTGACGAGAACAGCTTCGGTAGAGTATGCGGAAAACCCACGCCTGAAAAGCTTCAGGTTTTTTCAGTGTTTTAATGTATTTGAATGCTTCGCAAATACAGTCGGAAACCGCGTCCATAGCGTCGGGCTTACTACCCAGTTTATAGAACGCGTATCGGTACAATCTGTCTTTGTATAGCATATATAATTTTGCGAATGCGTCTTTGTCACCGCTTTTGGCTTTTTTCGCTAAAATTATTTCGTCCATAATGTTCCTCCACGACGTCGTCTGTATATTAAGTGTAACAAAACACGGAAAGTGTTGCAAGCAATTTCAAAAAATAAAAATGCTCTCCAAAAAAGGAGAGCATAGATTTTATTGATACTTAACTGCTTCAATCAGAGCGGTTGAAATGCCTTTGTAGTAGTTGTAATCCGAACCGAGCAGATAGATGTAATCGCCCGAGCTTAAACATCTGTCGAGAGTGGACAGGCTCTCATCCGAGTTCTGGAATATTTCCGATGAATAATCGTTGGTAACGACTATTTCGCCGTTTTCAAGCTTAAAGCTGAGCGCCTTGTTTTTACCTTTGGCTTGGTTTTCGGCAGTCATCGGGATTGTGTATTCGCCCTTTTCCTCATTTATCAGCAGAGCGTTTGAGTTGTGCTGAGCGGGCGATTCATAGCCTTTGTAAACTTTTTCGTCAATCTTTTTTGGATTGGTTTTATTGCTGACATCAAATGTGACAATTTTGACGCCGTCGATGTCCTCGGCGTTTTCCTTTGCGGTGTAATATCCCACGCTGAGCAAAGTGTTTTTGTCAGCCGCTATAAGAGTGGTTGAGAAGCCGCCTATCTTTGTTTCACTGAGGATTTTAGGTTCGCTGTTTTTTTTGAGGTCAATGATAAACAGCGGGTCGGCGGCTTTGTAGGAAATCACATATGCCGCGTCATCAATGTAGTGGACGGCTTTGATACTATCGTTGTGAGCAAAGTCGGTGAGTTTTCCAACGCATTTCAGGTTTTTGTCCAGCGTAAAGTAGTTCGCGGACTCTGTAAATATATCATTGTCGAGCGTTTTTGTTGTAGTAACTCTGAGGTAGTCATCTTTTGTGTCAAACGAGTATTGGCTGTCAATATATCCGCCGATTCTCGCCGATGATGACAATTCAAGGTTGTTTTTGAGGTCAAGCTTTACCACCTGTGAGGTATTCACGGGTAGGTGAACATAGGATTCGCCCTTGGCGTTCTGTTTATCAAAAATATTTTTGTCATACTCATATGATGTGACATAGAGAGAGTTGTCGGAAAAATAAACACCGTCCGATGAGCCGAGCACAGCTTTTGAGTTTACGGTGTTCGCGGAGTTTTCGGTATCAACCGCGCTGACAATCAAAAAGTTCGGCTCGTTCGGGTTTTCTACATTATAGATATTTTCCGCGGGCACCACGTCATTTTCAGATAACGGCTTGTCGCCGTACGACGCGAGAGGCAAATCATTTTGGTCCAGTGCGTGTTGAACGGTGGCAAGATAAAGTGTGGAACCGTCCATCCTTGAAGAACAGTATTTTCCGCTCTGGGTGAATTTGTTGAGTTTTTTGTATTTTTGGACATCTGAAATATCAAATGTTTCTACTCTTGTGAAGGTCTTTGCGTTGTCCGCGGAGATTTTTACGAGTTCCTCTTCGATTGCGATAAGCTTTTTATTGTTCAGGTAAAACTCTTTAAAACCGAAAGACTCGCTTTCGTTGTTGCTTATGCCTATTTCACAAACAAACTTGGAGTCTTCGCCTTCGGCGGTGAACACGCTGATTTTATTGTCGCCCCTGGAATTAAGGCAGTAAATATATTTGCCGTCGAGCTTCACCGTGTCCGCTTCGCTTTCGGAGCTTGTCTGAGCGTACGCGGAGTGGTTGTTGAGCTCCTGCTCGCTTTCGAGCAAGCTGTCCGATTCCTCGTCATATGGAGCGGAGTTGTCTATAACGTCTTTGAGATAGGTTGCGTCACTTTTATACAGCCTGTTACTGTTGTTAATTACAGATTTAAGCTTTGCGACGATTTGTTTTTCGTTTTTAAACTGTGTGACTTTTGCTTCTGTCACCGTGCTGCCTGAGGTGAAAAAGGTCACAAGCACAGTGGCTATCAGCACGAGAGCCGCCAAACCTACAAGCGAGAATCCCACAATCGCGGCTGTTTTTTTCTTGCCGCTCAAGCCCTTTTTAGCGTTTTCCGATTCGGGCTGCTGCTGAATTTCCTTATTTTTCTCTTCCATTTCTATTCTCCTTTTTTATGAGTCCGCATAATAGTTTAATCCGCGTAATAGTTTAATATATTATTGCGTGACTTTCAAGCTTTTTTTAAAAATTTTTATATATTAATTGCAAGCAAGAGATAAATGTGTTATAGTTAATGTGTATAGTTGTTTGTAAATAATCTTCCTATACAAATAATTGACGTTTAGGAGATTGGAAGGAGTAATAGATATGTGCGGTATTTGCGGTTTTACCGGAGAAATAGTTGACCGAGATAAAGCTATAAAGAATATGACTGAGGTTATTACTCACCGCGGTCCTGATTCCGACGGCTTTTATAATGACGAACATATAAGTATGGGATTCAGAAGGCTCAGTATTATCGGTCTTGAAAACGGCAGCCAGCCCATCTATAACGAGGATAAAACTCTTGTACTTACTTTTAACGGTGAAATCTACAACTACAAGGAGCTCAAAAAAGAGCTGATTGAAGCGGGACATACTTTCGCGACCGATGCCGACAGTGAAGTCCTTGTCCACGGTTATGAAGAGTGGCAGGAGGATATGCTTGACAAGCTGAGAGGTATGTTCGGGTTTGCTATCTATAACACCAAGGATAAAAGCCTTTTTATCGCGAGGGATTTCTTCGGTATTAAGCCGATGCATTATGCGCTTATAGGAAAAGACCTCGTTTATGCAAGCGAGATAAAGAGTATTCTTGAATTTCCGAAATACGAAAAGAAGTTTAACACAAGAGCACTTGACTCCTATCTTTCATATCAGTACGCGGTTCCGCCCGATACTTTCTTTGAAGGTATCTACTGCCTGTTGCCCGGTCACTATTTGACGTTTCGCAACGGACAGCTTGATATTGTCCGTTACTTTGAGGCTAAATTCCGTCCCGACAACAAGATGAGCGAGAAAGAGGCTGTCGATAAAATTGAGGCAGTTTTTGAGAACTCCGTCAACGCTCACAAAATCGCTGATGTTGAGGTTGGTTGTTTTCTCTCAAGCGGAGTGGACTCAAGCTATGTTTCGACCTATTTTGCCGACCAAAAGACCTTTACGGTAGGTTTTGATTTCGGTGAAAAGTACAACGAAATATCTTGGGCTGAGGGACTCTCAAAGCATATCGGTGTTGAACACCACACTCATCTCATTTCGAGCGAGGAGTTCTGGGACGCTGTTCCTACTGTTCAGTACCATATGGATCAGCCTCTTGCCGATCCGAGTTGTGTCGCGCTGTATTTTGTTTCCAGACTGGCGAGCGATTACGTCAAGGTTGTACTTTCGGGCGAAGGCGCCGACGAGCTTTTTGGCGGATACACTTGCTATAACGACCCCAGAGTTTTCAGGATTTATCAGAAGATAGTTCCGTATTTCCTGCGCAAAGCTCTTTGCAAAATTGCCAGAAAACTGCCCGATATCAAAGGCAGAGATTATATAATCCGCGCTACACATCCGCTTGAAAAGCGTTACATCGGCAACGCGTTTATGTACGATTACGAGGAGAAGCGCGCTATCCTGAACAACCCCGATATAGCTACTCCGCCTCAGAAGCTTACACGCCGTTATTATTATCGTACACGCCGTCACGATGATGTTACACGTATGCAGACTCTTGATATCAATATGTGGATGGTCGGAGATATTCTGCTTAAGGCTGACAGAATGTCTATGGCGAATTCTCTTGAGCTTAGAGTTCCTTTCCTGGATAAAGAGGTCTGGAAGGTTGCTTCAAAGCTCCCGTCTGACCTTAGAGTAAACAAGGAAAATACCAAGTACGCTATGCGTAAGGCGGCAGAGAGACACCTGCCCACCGCGACAGCGGAAAAGGAGAAGCTCGGCTTCCCTGTTCCCACACGCGTATGGCTCAGGGATGAAAAGTATTATAACATTGTCAAGGAAACGTTCCGTAACGATATTTCCCGTAAGTTCTTTAACCCCGATGTTCTCATCGGATGGCTTGACGAGCACTTTGCCGGCCGTGAAGACAACAGCCGTAAGGTATGGACGATTTACGTATTTATTGTATGGTACGGCATCTACTTCAACGATGAAGAGCCCAAGGTTAAAAAACCCGAGAATCACCTTGTTGAGTTGAAGGCAAAAGCCGAAGCAGAACGCAAGCTCAGACAGCAGAAGGAAGCCATCGCTAAGGTTCAGGCGGAACTCGCCGCCAAGGAAGGCTTCAGTGACGATGGTTATTCTACAGGCGCTATTGAGAATGTTGAGGACGCTTTTGACGATGATGACGGTTACAAAACAAGAATTAACAGCATTTCCGAGGGTATCGTCGGAAAAATCCAGGAAGAGGATATGACTCCGCTTCAGCAGGCTGAACAGTACGCCATGGAGATGGAGCCTGAGGAAGAAGACGACGAATCATTTGACGAGAATGATGAGCACATCATCGAGGAAGAGCAGAGCGCGCCTCCCGAGGAACCCGCCGAGGAATATATTGACATCACAAGCCAGTCGATTATTACCGATAATTCGGGAATAATCCGCGATGATGTTATCGACAGTATTTTAAATGACGTTGAAAATTTCAGCGACAGAGCTGAAACACCCGTCGAAGAAGAGCAGGTTGATATTACACAATTTGCCCTTGATGATTCTGATGATTTGCCTGATGAATAATTAAATTACGGGCGGGTTTTTGCCCGCCCGTTTCTTTAACTTTATATGAATAAACAGCCGAATAACGCTCTGCGTATTCTATTGTATTCGGGTTGAAAGTCTGAAAGAGGGAGAGGGTTTTGCCCAAGTCCTGTTTCGACAGTAATCGCGGGAGTTTTCAGGTACCCGATAACCCAGTCCTTGAACCCGCCGCCCGTTGCAATTTTGTCGGGTAAAGCTACTTTATACCCTGAAAGCTTCGCGAAGGTTTCACCCAGAGTAAAGGACAGCTCAGGAGTGTTTTTGTAGGAGCAATAGACCTCCCGTCCCTGACTGTGGAAAGCCAGTACGCGGGTAAATCTGTTTTTTATGCAAAAGTTTTTCAGAGCGATTGTCTCAGGTTCGGAGAACGGCTTTATTCCGCCGTAGCGTGTGGGAGAGGGACCGTTGATACCTAAACTTATCTCCTGCTTTTTTAGCTCTTTCCAACCCGCGTTAAAGTTGTGATTCAAGTCAATTCCCCGAGCGTTTGCCTGCCAGAGTTTTGTGTCCGACGCGGCGCTGTCAATCAGTTTTTTGTACTTGGGGCAGCTTTTGCTTCCGTTAATTTCAATCTCAACGCCGTCGGGATTCACGCAGGGGATAATCGTTATTCCGTGTTTTTGAAGCTGAGAGAATACGTTAATTCCGTTGGCACATTCCATATTTTTGTATGCGAAAGCCAGCTCCTCGCAGAACCTCAGCATAAAAAGAGTGTTCAGCCACTCCATACCGTGAAACGCGGCGGCATAAAGCGCGCGCCGCTGCCGATTGCCGATAGTGAGCGCGGTAATATCTCTGCCGCAAAGACTTTTTCCGATTATATCGCGTCGGATAAAATTATATTTTTCACACAAATTGTCGATTGCCGTTGACTGCAAATAAAAGTCGGGCGCGGCGTTATAAGTATTAATAAAAATCACCTCAAAGGAAAAGATATGAATAAACTGGACGAAAAAACACTAACCAGCAAAAAAGTATATGACGGACGAATAATAAAATATTATCTCGATACGGTTGAGCTCCCCGACGGAAACACAGCGGAGCGCGAAATCGTCAGGCATCCGGGCGGAGTGTGCATCGCCGCGCTTGATAACGATAATAATTTATTCTTTGTACGTCAATTCAGATACCCTTACAAGGAAATCACCCTTGAGCTCCCCGCGGGCAAGCTCGAAAAAGGCTCAACGCCTCTTGAAAACGGCAAACGTGAGCTTTTGGAGGAGACGGGCTGCGAGGGATACTCGTTCATTTCACTCGGGCAGCTATACCCCAGCACTGGATATACCGACGAAATCATTCATCTCTACGCGTGTCGGGTAAAGTCGGAAGGCGAACAGCAGCCCGATTTCGATGAGTTCATCAACACCGAGAAAATTCATATCGACAAAGCTCTGGAAATGATTCTCAACAATCAGATTCCCGACGCCAAAACCCAGGTGACAGTTTTGAAACTCAGCGAACTTTTGAGATTGGGGAAGATTTAAAAGTATCTGATTACATTCTACGAAAGGAGGATTTCGTATATGCGGATTTTTCGTGATTTAACCGTATCGCCCAAACCTACTGCGGTGGCTCTCGGGTATTTTGACGGAGTACATCTCGGGCATAAGTCGGTTATCAAATCTGCTGTTGACTGCAAGCGCGAAGGTCTTGCCCCCGCTGTGTTCACGTTCAGCTCCACACCTAAACGCGGTACGGAGCAATCTCAGCTTACGGGCTTTGAAGAGAAAGCGCGCATATTCGAACAAATCGGCGTTGAAATCCTCTATATTCTGGACTTTGAAACAGTGAGAGAAAAAACTCCCGAGGAGTTTGTGGAGGGAGTATTAAAAAAGGTATTCAAAGCCGAGAAAGTTTTCTGCGGCTATAACTATCATTTCGGAAAGAACGGAACCGCGACAGGGGAAGTTCTGACTGAACTGTGTAAAAAATACGGGATAGAAGCGTTCATAAACAAGCCCGTTAAAATGGAAAGGGATTATGTTTCCTCCACCAAAATCCGCGAATATCTCAAGGAAGGCAAGGTTCAGGAAGCCAACAAAATGCTGGGTTATGATTACGGCATAATAAGCGAAAGCGTAGAGGGCAGGCACCTCGGTGCCGCTTTGGAAACTCCGACCATTAACCTTAATTTTGAAAGCAACAGACTGATTCCAAGATACGGAGTGTACGCCTCGGTAGTGATTATCGGGGAAGAAAGATACATAGGAGTCACCAATATAGGCGTAAAACCCACTGTATCGGAAAAGAATATACCGAACTGCGAGACATGGATGCCGCTTTATAAGGGCGGTGAGCTCTACGGCAAGAGGGTAGAAGTAAGGCTTCAGGAATTTCTCAGACCTGAAAAGAAGTTTGACAGTCTTTCAGAGCTCAAAAACGCGATTAAACATGACGGCGATACAGCCGTGAAAATATTAAAACAAAAAGGAGAATGAATATGGACATTAAAGGACTGTGGAAAGTCGACAAGATTCTTGGTTTTGATGACGATTTCAATCAAATCTGGAAAGACGCTCAGGCTATCCTGAACGACTCCGCTGCCGATGATGACGAAAAGAATATGGCAAAAAGCGTTGTTGAGTTCGGCGACGACGGTATTATTAAAATGATGATGCCGCTTCCCGAGGGCATTTCCCAGGAGGAGATTGACGCCGCCGTAGCGGAGGGCGAGATTGAAGTCAGCGGAGATATGATGATTGCCGAGAAACACCCCTGGAAAGAGGAGGACGGAAAAATCTTCTTTGACTCGGGCATAGAGGGCGAGGCTTTCGGCGAGGAAGTTTCCTCTTGGCAGGAGGTAACTGTCACCGACAATGGTATCGAACTTTTCACATTTAAACTGATAAAAGCATAAAATACAGTACCGGCTCAAATTTTTTTGAGCCGGTCTTTTTTATTCTATTGCTTTTCACTCTTGTATATGATACAATTAAAATTGATAGAAATTTGAAATTAACGGGGTGTTATTATGAAAAACTACTATATAAAACTGTTAAGCGTTTTTTGCGCGTTGATTCTGTGTCTTACAGTTGTTTTTTCGGCTGTTCCAAACGCAATCGCCGCGGGCGCGACTGTTTATCTTCGCGGAACATTCAACGGGTGGGAAAATCCTCCCGAATACGCGATGACCGAAGATAACAACAATCACTATCTCATTACAATCCACCTCACAAAGGGAAGCTATGAGTATAAGGCGGCGACTCAGGACTGGAGTACCTTTGTAGCTCCTCAAAACAATGAGGGAGGAGAGGTTAATAACGCTAAGCTCGACCTTGACTTTGACTGTGATGTTACATTTGTAGCGGATAAGGCGAGCAAGACCATACAGGCGTTCCCTCATTCCAAACTGGAAAAAGAGGTAAAAAAAGTTGTGCTTAAATCCAAGTGGATGGAACACGACAATATTTTCCTGCTTCAGCAGGGCGACAAGGTCGCGTATGGAGAAGATTACGGAAACTATCCCGACATAGCGTATTGGAATATTATTTCCGACGGCAACGGAGCTTTTTACCTTCAGAACAACGATACAAAGAACTACGCCGCGCTCAGCGGCAGCGAGGTTATTTGCGTTGCGAACGCGGACGCGGGCAACACAAGCTGGGATGTGGACACTTCCACAGGAGCGGCTCGTTTCATCAGTAAATCAAACTCCAAAGCGGTAATTAACGTGGAAAGCCTCAACGGATTCTCTCAGGCTTCTGAGGTTCCTATGTACTACACAAGCTCACAGTGGGGATTTGAGTTCAGCTCCTATGACTACACACTGAAGAACGACAGGGTTATCGACTCAGGTTACAACGCCTACGCCGATTCACCTGATTCCATAACCTCATATATGACGGGTTCAAGAAAGACCTGGACAAAGTCCAAGAACCTGTCACAGTATCCGACATTAAAAGCGCAAAACTCACCTCTTACCGCTGCAGTTTATAACCTCACCCTGGAGGAAGCCGTAAAGAGCATAAACACCGACAGCTACGGCAAAGTATTCTACACAGGTACAAACTGGCAGAAGGTGTGGACGCGTGACACGGCTTTGTCAAACCTCTATTCGCTCGCGTGGGTATTCCCCGAAATCAGCTACAACTGTGAGCGTGAAAAAATCAAGACAAACAACGGAATTTCCGTATTTGAGCAGGATACGGGAACCGGCGGTTCCTACCCTGTTTCAACTGATAAGATAATCACTATGCTTTCAGTCTGGGAGACTTACCTCGCCGACGGCAACAAAGAGCATTTAAGCTATTTTTATGACATCTGCTACAACACAATTATGCAGGATATGAACGTAGCTTATGACGGCGACGCGGGACTGTTCCGCGGAGAAACCTGCGGTCTTGACTGGCGTGACCAGACATATCCCGACTGGACAAGCGAAACCTACGACAGCGGTCTCAGCGCAATCGCCGAGAGCAAAACAACCTCCGTAAATACGATTTACTGTCGTGTGCTTGAGATAATGAGCAAGGCGGCGAAGGTTCTCGGCAAAGGTGACGACGCCGAGCAGTACTGGACAAGAATGGCTCAGGATCTCAAAGCAAAAGTAAGCGACAGACTTTGGAACGATAATATGGGGTTATACTCCTCATGGGAGTATCCCGAATATATGGGCAGTCCGCTTGCTGAAAAGACGGACGTGCTCGGCAACGGCTTCGCGCTGTGGTTCAACATCGGTACAGATGAACAGCTCGACAATATTTCAAAGAATTCACCGCTCGTTCCTTACGGCGCGGATACGGTTTATCCCCAGAAACAGGGAAAACTCGCAAACGCGGATAAAATATATCACAATTTCGGCATATGGCCCGGATGGGATTCGGTTCTTATGGTCGGCGCGGGATATCACAACAACAAAGCTCTCGCCGAGGAGATTTTCAATTCCAACGTGCGCGGTGCGGCAACATCCCTCACACAGAAAGAGGTTATCAACTACCGCACAGGTGAAGGCGTAGCGTCAGACCAGCAGCTCTGGTCAATCGCGGGTACGCTCGCGGGCTACTACCGAGTAATGTTCGGTATGAACTACGACGAGAACGGAATAACCTTCAATCCTCAGATTCCGAGCTGGATGGATGGTCCGTTCGAGCTCTCCAACTTCAAATACAGAAACGCTACTCTTAAAATCAATCTTTCGGGTAAAGGCGACAAGATAAAGAGCTTCAAGGTTGACGGCGTAAGCAAAGACGCGAGCGCTTATGTTTTCCCAAATAATTCAACAGGCAGTCATACGATTGATATTGAAATGGAGAACAGCGGAAAAACTTATGAAATAAACAAAACCGAGGATAACCTTGTTGTATGCCCCGAAATGCCCACTATGTCATACAACAACGGCGCTCTCCACTGGACAGAGAAGAGCGGACTTACCTACAAGCTGTGGACAGGCAAGGAGTATATTGACGTAAGCGGCGGATATTACAGCGTAGACAATGACGCTTACGGCTGTTACAGTCTTATGGCTGTTTCGGCGGATGGATTACGCTCCGAACTCAGTCAGCCGATTGTCATAAGTCCCGACAGAATTAAAGTTGAGGCGGAAAGCGGAACAGTTTCGAGCGGCAGTCTGGTTTCGGGAGGATATGTGATTGATAAGCGCAGTCAAAGCGCGAATCTCACTTTAAGCGTAAGTATTCCCAAAACAGGTAAATATGAGCTCAGCGGAATTTACAACAACCCGGGCGACGCCACTTCAGGTATAAGCTGTGCGGTTCGTTCCGTATATGTGGACGGCGTGGACAAGGGCACTCTCGTGTTCCCCGAGGTTTATGACAACCACACTAACCAGACAAGCACCCACCTCACGCTTGATTTGGAAGCGGGCACACATTCCGTCAAGATTTTCTACGATACCAACAACTGGTACGACCGCAATATGAGCATCACCAAAAATGATGTTGAGTACAATTACTTTAACTTTGATTATGTAGGCAGCGGAGAAGTTACTCCTACGGAGCCTACAAGTGGAACCGAGACAACCGAGCCTTCAACAGAAACGCAGACACAGGCGTCCGAACCTACCGAAACCACCGAGCCCGCGACTGAGACCCAGACACAGGTGACTGAACCCCCTGAAACGACCGAACCCACAACTGAGACTCAGACGCAGGTAACCGAGCCGTCAAGTGAAACTCAGGGCACGGAGACCTCAAGCGAAACTCAGTCTACCGAGTCTTCCGATACGTCACAGGATACTCAGACAACCGAGCCCACAGGCGGTACACAGACCTCTGAAATTTCAGAGGACACACAGCCGCCTCAGACCTCAATCACTCTTACAGCGGCAAAGAAAACAATCTATGTAGGCGGCACAACGCTTGTAAGAGCAACGGTATATTACGGAATAGGCAGCACCACATTCAAATCAAGCAATACCAAGGTAGCCACGGTTAACGCGGCGGGTGAAGTTAAGGCAAAAAAGGCGGGCTCCGTAATTATTTCAGCCGCAAACAACGGCAAGACCGCAACCGTAAAAATCACAATCAAAAAGAAAAACAACCCGATGACCGTCAAAGCTAAGACTGCTTCAGCCAAGAGCAAAAAGACAACCACAATAAAGAAAGCAAAGGCGTTTACAATCAAGAACGCTAAGGGCACAGTCAGCTTTAAGAAGATTTCGGGCAACAAGCAGATTACAATAAACAAAAAGACAGGCAACATCACCGTCAGAAAAGGACTCAAAAAGGGCACATATAAGTTTAAAGTCAAGGTGACTGCCGCGGGCAACACAACCTACAAGCCCAACTCCAAGACGGTAACTGTCAAGATAAAAGTAAAAAAATGATAAGTGAAGAGATAGAAAAACGGCTTTTTGAGCTTCAGGACGAAGGATACCGCGACTTTCAGAGCAAGCTGATTCCATCGGTTTCCGACGAAATGTTTATCGGCGTCAGAACTCCCGAGCTCAGAGCGCTGGCGAAAGAATTCGCAAAGCGGGAGGATGTCGGGGATTTCCTCGTCACTCTGCCTCACAAATACTTTGACGAAAATCAGCTGCACGCCTTTATCATTTCGCTGATAAAGGATTTTGACAGATGTATAGCCGAAACAGAGAGATTCTTGCCTTATGTTGACAATTGGGCGACCTGCGACCAGATGTCGCCCAAGGTGTTCAAAAAACACAGGACAGAGCTTTTGGTTTATATTAAAAAGTGGATAAAGTCAGAACATACCTACACAATCCGTTTTGGCGTGGGGATGCTTATGGAGCACTTTCTTGACGAGGATTTCAGCTTGGAATACGCAAATACCGTTTCCGAAATCCGATCCGATGAGTACTATGTCAATATGATGATTGCGTGGTATTTCGCGACGGCTCTCGCCAAACAGTACGACAGCGTTATCCCTTTTATTGAGGACAAAAAGCTTGACCAGTGGACGCACAACAAGGCGATACAAAAGTCAATAGAAAGCAGACGTATTTCGCCTGAAAGAAAGAGTTACCTTAAAAGTCTGAAAGTATGAGAATAACAGCGCTTACAGAGAATACAACCGAATATAATCTCCCTGTCGAGCACGGGCTCAGCCTGTATATTGAGACAGAGGACAGAACTATTCTCTTTGATACGGGTCAGACAGACTTGTTTGCGAAAAACGCCGAAAAGCTCGGAATTGATTTAGCTTCGGTAAAAATCGCCGTGATTTCTCACGGACATTACGACCACGGCGGCGGGATAAAAACCTTTTTGAGTATAAATGACAAAGCTCCCGTCTATATGAGCCGTTATGCCTTTGAGGAGCATTACAACGGAGAGAAATATATCGGGCTGGACAAAAGTCTTGAAGGCTCTGAGCGGATTATATTAACTGACGGTGTTACCAAAATATCCGACGGACTTACGCTATACTCCTGTAACGAAAAAGACAAGCTGATTGACCTCGGTTCGTTCGGATTAAATATGATTAAGGACGGCAAAAAAGTTCCCGACGACTTTCGGCACGAGCACTTTCTTTTGATTGAGGAGAACGGTAAACGTGTGCTCATAAGCGGATGCTCGCATAAGGGTATTATCAATATTCAGGAGTGGTTCAAGCCCGATGTCCTCATAGGAGGTTTTCACTTTTCAAAGCTGTGTATGTGTTAAAATGATATGAACCAATAAAAAAGAGAAGTAACTTCAAAATATGGTATAATGAATTTGCAACAAAACACTACCGTAGAAAGAAGTAC
>CACZYC010000008.1 GCA_902785365.1 uncultured Ruminococcus sp.
TATACCCTTTTTTTCATCAATCGTATTATTATTCCACAAAAAACAGAGAAGCTGCGAAGAACGAAGCATTAAAACTTCATTTCTTCACAGCCCCTTTTCCTTGTCTTTTAGCAACCGCAGCCGCAACCGTCGTTGCCGTTGTTGCCGCAGCATGAGCAGATGATGAGAATAAGAAGAATAATCCAGCAGCAGTTGCCACCGCCAAATAAACCGTTGTTACACATTTGTCTTTCCTCCTTTCGTCTACAATACATTGTATTCGTAAGAGGGAAGAGTGTTACATTTTATTTGAAAGTTAAAAGTCGGTCAGGAAAGCAAAGGTGAGGGGGAGATGAGTTGTATATAGGAACAGAATTGTTTGACGCGGAAACTCAAAAACTTTTTAATAACGCTATTTCTTTTGCGTAGCCGTCAAGCTCGTTGGGCGTTTCGAGAAAACACGGCAGGTTTTTTATCACGGGATGTGTGACAATACGCTCAAAAGCGTCGAGCCCGATGTTACCCTCGCCGATTTTCTCGTGTCTGTCCTTGTGGCTGCCGAGAGGGTTTTTGCTGTCGTTGAGGTGAACAGCTTTCAGCCTGTCAAGTCCGATAATGTTGTCAAATTCCCCGAGTACGCCGTCAAGATTGTCCTTTATGTCATACCCGCCGTCAAAGACGTGACAGGTGTCAAGGCATACTCCGAGCTTTTTGTTGAGTTCAACGCGGTCGATTATTGCTCTGAGTTCCTCAAAACGGGAGCCGACCTCGCTGCCTTTGCCCGCCATTGTTTCGAGCAGAACGGTAGTGGTCATTTCTTTATACAGAACTTTATTGAGATGCTCCGCGATAAGCTCGATACCTTTTTCAACTCCCTGACCAACGTGTGAACCCGGGTGAAAGTTGTAAAGATTGTTCGGCAGATACTCCATACGCCTGAGGTCGTCCGTCATAGCCTCATACGCGAACTCCCTCGTGCGTTCATCCTTGGAGCAGGGGTTGAGGGTATAAGGCGCGTGCGCGAGAACCTGAGAAAAGTTATTTTTCTTCATAAGAATTATAAGCGCGTCTGTGTCGTCTTTGTCGATATCTTTGGCTTTTCCGCCTCTGGGATTGCGAGTGAAAAACTGGAACGTATTTCCGCCCAGCTCCAGCGTTTGCTTGCCCATAAATTCAAATCCCTTTGATACGGAAAGGTGACAACCTATGTTTAACATATTATCATTCCTTTAAAGAATTATAATCTATATATTTAAATTCTAACATAATAAGCATTTCAAATCAAATTTATTGATAAAAAATCTTGATTGCAGGGCTGAAATGTGTTATACTAACACTTAATAGTGTGGAAATATGTGATTTTTTCTGTGAAAGGATAATATATATGACTTTTAAGAACGAATACCGCACAGTAAACTGCGGTGAATTAAGAGAAGAAAACATTGGTCAGGAAGTCCGTGTAGCGGGCTGGGTTGAGAACATCCGCGACCACGGCGGCGTAATGTTTCTGGACATCCGCGATGAGTACGGCGTGCTTCAGGTTGTAGTTCACAACGATGAACTTTTAAAGAACATCAACCGCGAGTGTACGGTTACTCTCGGCGGCAAGGTCGTAAAGCGTGACGAGGACACAATCAATCCCAAAATCGCGACCGGTTACGTTGAGGTTCACACCGAGGATATCAAGGTACTCGGCAAGTGCAAAAACGAGCTTCCCTTTGAGGTTGCCACCTCAAAGAATACTAACGAGGACGTAAGACTTCGTTATCGTTTCCTCGACCTGCGTAACCCCAAGGTTCACAATAATATTCTTCTGCGCTCGCAGGTAGTAAGCTTCATGCGCAATAAAATGACAGAGCTCGGCTTTACCGAGATTAACACGCCGATTCTTTCCAACTCATCTCCCGAGGGCGCTCGTGATTATCTCGTGCCCAGCCGTAAACACAAGGGTAAGTTCTACGCTCTGCCTCAGGCTCCTCAGATTTTCAAACAGCTTTTGATGGTATCGGGATTCGATAAGTATTTCCAGATGGCTCCGTGCTTCCGTGATGAGGATGCCCGCGCCGACAGAAGTCCCGGTGAGTTCTATCAGCTCGACTACGAGATGGCGTTCGCTACTCAGGAGGATGTTTTCGAGGTTGCCGAGGATGTTTTATACGACACTTTCACCAAGTTTACAGATAAAAAGGTAAGCCCCAAACCGTTCAGACGCATTCCCTTTGAGGAGGCTATGCTCAAATACGGTACGGATAAACCCGATCTCAGAAACCCGCTTGAAATCAAAGAAATCAGCGATATGTTCGTTGAGACCGATTTTGCTCCGTTCAGAAAGAAGTGCGTGCGTTCAATCAATGTTCCGAACGCCGCCGCTCAGAGCAAAAAGTGGTTTAAGCGTATGGAGGAGTTCGCGCTCTCCATCGGCATGAAGGGTTTAGGATATGTCAAGGTCAACGAGGATCTGACATTCGACGGCCCGATCGATAAGTTCCTCAAGCCAGGCGACAGGGAAGAGCTCATCAGCCGCAACGGCTCCAAGGCGGGCGACGTTATCTACTTTATTGCTGACAGCTATAAAGTAGCTCCCAAGCTCGCGGGCGAAATCAGAAAAGAGGTCGCTACACGACTCAATCTTATTGATACAAGCCGTTTTGAGCTCTGCTTCATCGTGGACTTCCCGATGTATGAAATTGACGAGGACGGCAAGACTATATTCACTCACAACCCGTTCTCGATGCCTCAGGGCGGTATGGACGCGCTCCTCAACAAAGAGCCCACGGAGATTCTGGCGTATCAGTACGACATTGTCTGCGACGGCGTAGAATTAAGCTCGGGCGCTGTCCGTAACCACGACCTTGAAATTATGATTAAAGCGTTTGAGATTGCCGGTTACACCGAACAGGAACTCAAGGACAAATTCAAATCTCTCTATACGGCGTTCCAGTATGGCGCTCCGCCTCACGCCGGTATGGCTCCGGGAATCGACCGTATGCTTATGCTCCTGACAGAGGAGGAGAATATTCGAGAGGTTATTCCGTTCCCGATGAACTCCAACGCTCAGGACCTCTTGCTCGGCTCTCCAAGCGAAGTATCCGAGCAGCAGCTTCGTGAGGTGCACATTAAACTTAGATAAAAGAAAAGCCTTCCCTTGGGGGAAGGTGCCGACCAACGGGAGGCGGATGAGGGACTGCGTTTCCTCAATATAAAAGTTAAAATGTATATTAATAACAGCAATAAAGAACTAACGTCAGTTGCTCAGGAATTAAGAAAAAATATGACGAAAGAAGAACGTCATCTATGGTATGATTTTTTGAAGCCTGAAAAGCTCTCGTTTAAAAGACAAAAGATAATTGGTCGGTTTATTGTTGATTTTGCTTGTGAAAACCCTAAGATAATTATTGAACTTGATGGGGAACAACATTATAGCAATCTAGATAATAAACGCAAGGATGAAGAAAGAGATAAAATTCTTTATAAAATGGGATATAAAGTTTTAAGATACTCTAATTATGAGATTGCTCGAAATTTCAGGGGAGTTTGTGATGAAATTCTTTATTATATCAAACAATTAGAGGAATCAAACTAAGTCCCTCATCAGTCAGGCTGCGCCTGACAGCTTCCCCCAGGGGAAGCCTACTCCATTAACAAAGGATTGATACTATGGTAACAAGAGAAGACATAGAAAACATTGCTATACTTTCAAAGCTGTTTGTAGCCGAGGAGGAGCTTGACGATTTGACAAAGCAGATGCAGGAAATCGTTGAGTTTGCCGACGCTATCAACAACGCTCCCGACTCGGGCGAGGAGTTTGACAACATCAACAACCTCTCAAACGTATTCCGTGAGGACGAGGTTGTCGAGTCGCTCCCGAGCGAGGAAATCCTCAAGAACGCTCCCGAGCAGGCTGAGGACCATTTCTTAGTTCGCAATCACGCGTAAGGGGGTAAAGGTATGTCGCAAATTAAAAAAATTCACGATATGCTTTCTTCCAAGCAGATATCGTGCAAAGAGCTTACAGAAAAGTATTTAATTGAGATTGAGAAGTCTAATTCCGAGCTCAACGCTTACGTCAACGTCACAGCCGACACCGCTATGGCTCAGGCTGAAAAGGTTGACGCCAAAATCGCCAAGGGCGGGGAAATCGGACTTTTAGAGGGCGTTCCGATGACTCTCAAGGATAACCTGTCCACAAAGGGCATCGAGACCACCTGCTGTTCAAAGATTCTGACAGGTTACAAGCCTATCTATAACGCCACCGTTTGGGACAAGCTCGAAAATGAAGGCGCTGTACTCCTCGGCAAGACCAATATGGATGAGTTCGCAATGGGTTCTTCCAGCGAGACTTCATACTTTGGCGGCGCGACTAACCCGTTCAATACAAAGCATTGCGCGGGCGGTTCCTCGGGCGGTGTAGCTTCCGCTGTAGGCGCTGACATCGCGGCTTACGGTCTGGGTTCCGACACGGGCGGTTCTATCCGCCAGCCCGCTTCTTTCTGCGGAATTGTCGGTTTGAAGCCCACCTACGGAGCTGTGTCGCGTTACGGACTTATCGCTTACGCTTCCAGCCTTGACCAGATTGGCCCCGTTACAAAAACTGTCGAGGACGCGTCCATTGTTTATGACGCTATCTCCGACTACGACCCCAAGGACAGCACTTGTCAGGGACGCAAGGGAAACCTCACTTTTGACACGGTTAATAATGACATAAAGGGAATGAAAATCGGAATTGCGCGCGAGTATCTCGACGGTGTGCGCGACGATGTAAAAGAAGCTCTTTTAAACGCCGTTAAGGTCTACGAGAGCTTGGGCGCGGAGGTAGTTTACTTCGATATGCCCGCGATTAAATTCGCGCTTCCCGTTTACTATATTATCGCCTGCGCCGAGGCTTCATCAAACCTCGGACGTTACGACGGTATACGTTACGGATTCAAAGCCGAGCACTACAACGGCACTCACGATATGATGTGCAGAACCCGAAGCGAGGGTTTTGGTGATGAGGTCAAGCGCAGAATCCTTCTCGGTACTTATGTGCTTTCGGCGGGTTACTATGACGCATATTATAAAAAGGCTCAGAACCTCAGAGGTACTATCGTAAAGGCATTTGACGACGCGTTTACAAAGTGCGACTTCGTGCTCGCTCCCACAGTTCCTATGACAGCCTTTGAGATGGGACACGCCGTAAGTGACCCTGTTGAAACATATCTTACCGATATCTGCACGGTTCCCGTGAATATCGCGGGACTTCCCGCTGTTTCAATTCCCTGCGGATTTGATAACAAGGGACTTCCGATTGGTATGCAGCTCATCGGCAACAAATTTAAAGAAGCGACCATTCTCAACGCCGCCAACGCTTACGAGAAAGCGGCGGGCGAGAACTTTAAAGATACAAAGTGGGGTGTAAAGCTGTGAAATACGAACTTGTAGCGGGCTTTGAAACCCACGTTGAATTATCTACAAAAACAAAGATTTTCTGCTCCTGTACAACTGCTTTCGGCGGCGAGCCCAACACTCACTGCTGTCCCGTGTGTATAGGACTTCCCGGAACTCTGCCCAAGCTCAACCGTCAGGTTGTAAAGTACGCGATTATGGCGGGACTTGCCACTAACTGCGAGATTGCCGAAGTCGCGAAAATGGACAGAAAAAACTACTGCTATCCTGATTTGCCCAAGGCTTATCAGATTTCAGAGTACGACAAGCCTTTGTGCGAGCATGGATATATCCAGCTCTCAAACGGCAGAAAAATCCGTATTCTCCGTATTCACATCGAGGAGGACGCGGGCAAGCTTGTGCACGCTCACGGAGACACTTATGTCGATTACAACCGCGGCGGCGTTCCGCTGATTGAGATTGTTACCGAGCCTGACTTCCGCAGTGTTGATGAGGCACGGGAGTACGTCGAAAAGCTCCAGCAGATTATGCGTTATATCGGCGTTTCCGACTGCCGTATGCAGGAGGGCTCAATGCGCTGTGACGTAAACATTTCTGTTCGTCCCGAGGGCAGCGACAAGCTGGGAACACGTACCGAAATCAAGAATATGAACTCCATCAATAACATAGCAAAGGCTATGGAGTACGAGTATGAGCGTCAGGTTGACGTCATCGAAAACGGCGGAAAGGTTATCCAGGAAACTCTCCGCTATGACGACGCCTCCAACACAACTTCCTCAATGAGAGGCAAGGAGGACGCCAACGACTACCGCTACTTCCGCGACCCCGACCTTGTGACTATCCTCACAAGCAGGGAAGAGGTGGAGGAGATTAAAGCAACTCTGCCCGAGCTTCCCGAGGTGAAGCGTGAGAGATATATCGACGAGTATGACATTCCCGAAAAGGACGCCGCTCTGCTCACAAAGTACCGCAAAGTAAGCGAGTATTTTGACGAGGCTATCGACGGCTTAAAGACTCCAAAGACCGTTTCGAACTTCATCATCGGCTCAATCTTCCGCCGTGTTGAAACCGAAAAGGATAAGGAGAGCTTCGATGTAGCAGTAACTCCCAAGCAGCTTAACGAGCTCGTAAAGATGCTTGAGGAAAAGAAGATTCAGAACAACCTCGCCAAGAAAACTCTCGAGAAGATGCTCGACACAGGCAAGCCCTGCACCGCGTTTATTGATGAAAGCGACCTTGGCGGCGTTGACGACAATGCTCTCGCCGAGATGTGCCGCAACGCAATAGACGGCAACCCCGCCGCCGTAGCTGACTACAAAGGCGGCAAGGAAAAGGCGCTTATGGCTCTGCTCGGCAACGTAATGAAGCAGAGCAGGGGTAAGGCTGACGCTCAGGCGGTAAGAGCCAAACTCATTGAACTTATAGGTTAAATAATGAAAAAATTAACTGCTGTTTTGTTGTCGGTTGTGATTCTTCTCAGCGTTTCTACTCAGCTTGTTATGGCTATCGGTATGGAAGATATCTACCAGATTGGCGACATAAACCGTGACGGCAAAATCGACATCAATGACGCCACCACAACCCAGCTTTATCTAGCGGGTAAAGTTGCCGCTTCAAGCGTAGCGCTTGATAAAGCCGACATAACCTACGACAAGAAGGTTAACATCCGCGACGCTACTTTGATTCAGCTTATTGTAGCCAAGAAGTATGTGCCGCTTGTCGGTAAAAAGGGCGTTGATATTTCCGCGCACAACGGTAATGTTGATATTCAGAAGATAAAGAACGCGGGTTATGACTATGTTATGATTCGCTGCGGATTCGGCAGCGACTATACATCGCAGGACGACTCCAAGTTTGAGGCTAACGTCAAAAAGTGTGAGGAAGCGGGAATGCCCTGGGGCGTGTACATTTATTCTTACGCACTTACAACGGCGGAAGCCGAGAGCGAGGCGGCTCATGTAATCAGACTGCTCAACGGCAAAAAGCCTACGCTTCCGGTAGCGTTTGATATGGAAGATGCCGACGGTTATAAGAATAAAAACGGTATGCCGTCTAACGCTATGCTCGTTAAAATCTGCAAAACATTCTTCAAAAAAATAACCGCTAAAAAGTATTATCCTATACTTTACGCCAACCTGAACTGGATAAAAAACAAGCTCAATGATCAAACACTGCTTGATAATTACGACATCTGGCTTGCCCAGTGGAACACCGAGTGCACTTACAACGGCAAAACCCTCGGTGTATGGCAGTACGGCGGCGAGACCAACTATCTCGAGAGCAACAGCATTGAGGGAGTAGGCGTTATCGACAAAAACTTCTGCTACAAGGATTACCCGCTTATAATCAAAAACGGACATTATAATAACTGGTAAAGTCAAGAACCGCCGCGTTTCGCGGCGGTTCAGTTGTTAGAAAATGTGATAACAGATTTCTTGTTATTTCTTCTATAATATGATATAATACGTATGATAGGCGGTGAAAATATGAGTGAAAATATCAGCTTTGATTTTGATGAATATATACGCCAAAGCGAGCCCGACAAACAGAACAAGGGTTATTTATGGCAGACGGCAATCGGATTGCAGGATGTTGACGGATTACAACCTTCGGAATATCTAATCAAAACCGCTAAAAAGAACATTGACGGCGATATAACACTGGAGGAAGTAAATGAGCTTATTCACAGCTACTATAAAAGTAAAAAGACAAGAAACGATGTTGAAATCCGAACCGAGGAAGCTGACAAGGTTTCCGCTCGTATAGCTCAGATTCTTTCTGAGGACGCTTTTGTTTTCGCACCCGGTCAGCTTATATCAATTCACCGCAGATTATTTGGCGGTATATATAAATTCGCGGGAGTAATACGAGACTATAACATCTCAAAAAAGGAATGGGTTTTAAAGGGGGAATCCGTTACCTATTCGGGTACCGATACAATAAAAGATACATTGAATTATGATTTCGATTTGGAGAAGAGCTTCAGTTACAGCGGTTTGAGCGTTGACGAAAGTATAAAGCATATCACTGAGTTTATCTCTAACCTTTGGCAGATTCACCCGTTCGGCGAGGGGAACACCAGAACCACGGCTGTGTTTACAATTAAGTATCTTCGTTTGCTCGGGTTTAATGTCAACAATACTTTGTTCGCCGAGAATTCTTGGTATTTCCGAAACGCTCTCGTCAGAGCTAATTACGCTGATATTCAAAACGGCGTGTATGAGGATAAGAGTTTTCTTGAAAAGTTTTTCAGAAACCTTATACTGAATGAAAACAATAAGCTCAAGAACCGCAGCCTTTTAATTGGATATGATTTATCAACGGAAGAAAAAATCGGCGATAAAAAAATCGGCGATAAAAAAATCGGCGATAAAAAATCGGCGATAAATCAAAGAACCAAACAGGCGATTCTCGATTACCTAAAGGGCATAGAATACGCAAAGTCCTCCGAGATTGCCGAGGTTGTAAGCCTGAAGCAATCCAGAACAAGAGATTATCTGAACGAGCTTATAGACGAGGGGAAAATAACCTCACAGGGAGCAAATAAAAACAAAACATATAAACTCAAAAACGGCTGATTTGCAACTTGCAAACCAGCCGTTATTATTCTGTTTACCCTCTGAGTTTCTTCTTTATCTTCTGCAAAATATTGTCAACCGTTTTGGGTGTGCTGTCGATTTTCTCGGCAATCTCGTTATATGAGTAGCCGTGCGCGTACATCCAGAAAACTTTCCTCTCGTCAATGCTCAGAAGATTGTCAAGATGCTTGAGCATAGTTTTGAGGTACTCTCTCTCGAGTACATAGTCCTCAACGCTGAGCTCGTCTTCGGCGTCCGACAGACTTTCAAGCCCGACGAGGTTTTTGTCAGGCACAGAGCTTTTCTTTCTGCTCTTTTTGGAAAGGTCGTTAAAGCGGTTTTTCGCGCATGTTACGGCGTAGTTCTTAAACGAAGCTCCGCCCTTTTCATCATAGTTTTTGCACGCGATTAAAAAGGCGAGCAAGCCTTCCTGCGCAATATCTTCAACATCATAGCCGTCTATATTATATTTTGAAGCCAGAGAAAAAATCAACTTGATATATCTGATAGTTATTTCCTCAAACGCGGCTTCGTCACCGTTCTTTGTTAAAGCGGCGAGAGTGTTGTCGTTAAGACTGTCGTAGTTACTATTTATCATAGCCACCACCTTAATAATACTGCTTAGATTATATCCTACAAAAAAAATTATGTCAAATTTCGTTTTAGGTATTGCGTAACGAACGTTTGTGTGATACAATCAAATCAAACATATATTCGATATTTAATCGGAGGTGCGGTATGGTAGTAAAGTGTAAGAGTTTCGGGCTTTTCGGTGTGGAAAGCTACCCGATAGATGTAGAAGCTTCGATAACCCGCGGAACAGGCGCGTTTGATATTGTCGGACTTCCCGACGCTTCGGTTAAGGAGAGTAAGGACAGGGTACGTACAGCGTTCAAGAATTGCGGCTTTGAGTTTCCTGTTTCCCGAATCACCGTCAACCTTGCTCCCGCGGATACCAAAAAGGAAGGTCCGATCTATGACCTGCCAATCTATATGGCGCTCATTAAGGCGACGGGCAACCTTACTGCGGATTATTCCGACTGCGCGTTTCTGGGTGAGCTCAGTCTTTCGGGCGAAGTCCGCCCGATTAACGGTGTGCTCGCGATGACCATAACAGCCAAGGAGAATAACGTCAAAAGGCTGTTTGTTCCCGCTGATAACGCTATTGAGGGCGCTGTTGTGGACGGGATTGAGGTTTACCCCGTAAAGAGTGTTTATCAGCTTTTTCAGCATTTTCGCGGGATTGAACTGATTAAACCCGCTGTTCCGATAAAGTCACAAGCAGATGACTTTGACGATATCCCCGACTTTTCTCAGGTCAAAGGGCAGTACGAGGTCAAGCGCGCTCTTGAGATTGCCGCCGCGGGCGGTCATAATGTTCTGCTAATAGGCCCTCCGGGCTCGGGCAAGAGTATGCTCGCCAAGCGTATGCCCGGGATTCTGCCTGACATGACGTTTGAGGAAGTTATAGAGACTACCAAAATTCACTCAATCGCGGGAACTCTGCCCAAGGGCGCTTCGCTCATTCATACCCGCCCTTTCCGTTCGCCTCATCATACAGCGTCATATGTCGCGATGAGCGGCGGCGGGGGAGGTAACGCTCCCGTAAAACCCGGTGAGGTTACTCTCGCCAACAATGGCGTTCTGTTCCTTGACGAGCTTCCCGAGTTCGGCAGAAAGACTATCGAGGTTCTGCGTCAGCCTGTTGAGGACGGCGTGGTGACCGTGTCGCGCGTGAACGGTAAGTACACATACCCGTGTAACTTTATGTTGATAGGCGCGATGAATCCCTGCCCTTGCGGATTCTTTAATCATCCCACGCGCAAATGTATGTGCTCCGAGAAGAAGATTCACCGATATATCAACCGTGTGTCGGGTCCTCTGATTGACCGCTTTGATATTCATATTGAGGTTCCGCCTGTCGATTATGATGAACTGACCGACAAAAAGGGTGAGGAGCCTAGCGCGAAAATAAAAAAGCGCGTCAACGCTGCCAGAGAGCGTCAGGTGGAGAGGTTTAAAAATTCCACGACTACCTGCAACGCCCGTATTTCCGACAGTGAGTTTGAAAAGTATTGCGCGATCGACGACGAATCCACCGAGCTTCTCAAGTCCGCTTTTGAGACTATGGGGTTGTCCGCCCGCGCGTATAACCGTATTCTGAAAGTCGCGAGAACAATCGCCGACTTGGACGGCAGTGACGAAATAAAACTCCCGCATGTGGCTGAAGCAATCCAGTATCGCTCCCTCGACAGAAAATATTGGAATAAAATGTAAACAAGCCTTCCCTTGGGGGAAGGTGGGCAAATCGCCCCAAAAGGCGATTTGGTCGGAAGAGGGTCCACTTGATAATTGCATTATTCTTACTTTAGGAAAGGTTTGCAAGTTTCGTAATAATTCCATTTATTTACAAACGGCTCAATATTTGAGCCGTTTATTTTTTTGAAAAAATATGATAAAATAGTGTCACAAAACATTTCCCCCAAAGGTTATGTATATAGAGAATAGGAAAACAGGGGATTTTTTATGCTGAGTTTTTACTTGAGCCTCGCCGAAAGCGAGGAGGAAAAGGGCAAATTTGAACAGATTTACCAGATGTATAAAGGTCTGATGATTAGCTGCGCCTATTCGATTTTGAAGGAAGAAAGTCTCTCCGAGGACGCTGTTCACGAAGCGTTTATGAGGATATTAAAGAACCTTTCCAAAATCGACGAGGTAGACAGCCCGCGTACGCGCGGCTTTGTAATCGTGATTACCGAGAACTGCGCCAAGACCATCTACAACAAGATTAACCGCGTTAAACTTGTAGAGCTGAACGAGAATATACCGCTTGATGAAAACATTGAACAGCGCGCGGAGCAAAACCTTACAGCCGAGTACATAGCTCAGAAGATTTCCGAGCTTCCCGACAATTACAGGAGCGTTATGACCTTAAAATATCTTCACGGAATGAACGACAGGGAAATCGCCCGCGCTCTCGGTATCTCCCACGCTTTGGCGCGTAAGCGCCTGGAGCGCGGCAGAAAGGCTCTCGGCAAACTTTTGGGAGGGATAATTGATGAATAAAGCCATAGACAGCAATCTTCTCAGTCAGGCTTTCGGAGAATATGAGAAAAAACTTTCAACTCAATATTCCGAGGAATCAAGCTTTGAACCGTCCGAAAAATTCAACAAGGATATGCAAAAGCTCATCAAGTCTCAGACGAACATTTACCACAAAGCTACACTGACAAAAACACGACGGGTTATAATAGCGGCAGCAATCATAGTTACCATTATGGCGGCTACTTTGAGTGTTGAAGCGATACGGGAAAAGATTTTTTCATTCTTTATTACGATTGAAGAGAATTACAGTGTATTGGAACACTCGCCTGATGATAATAATTTTTATCATTTTCAAATCGAAAAGGTTCTTAAGCCGTCCTATATTCCCGAGGGCTACGAGCTTTCTGATAGCAGGGACGATACGAGAAGCTCATATATTTGCTATACAAAGGATGACGACTATCTTACGATTGAGCAGTTTATCGCGAGCGATTATAAATCCGCGTCGGATATTGAGTTCAAAACTATGACGAGGAAAGATTACGACGGAACTGATTATATTATTAAGACGGACGAGGATATGACAATGCTCATCTGGGAGCGTGACGGCTATGTTTTTGAAGCCGTCGGATATGTCGGCTCGGACGAAATGCTCAAGATTGCCGCGTCTGTCAGATAGGGGGAATAGCTATGAAAAATTTATTAATATTATTTCTTTCGGCGTTAATCATACTCGCGGCTGTTCCCACAGCCCTTGCGGAAGAAACCGACGAAACCACAGCGACGGAAAATGTTACTTCGGGTTCATACACAGTTTATCTGAAAGTAGAAAATAACGCTCTGCGATCATGGCAATGGTTTGCCTGGACCTGGGGCGAGGGAGAGGACAGATGGGTAAAGCCTCAGAACAACTACGAAATCTTCAAATTTGAGAATGTTGACAGCAACGTCGTCTTTGCATATTGCAGTCATTCTTTTCAAACACCCGACTGGAATAATATGGTTAAACAAACAGTTGACATCAAGCTCGACGGCGTCAACAATATGGTTACGCTGAGCGGCGATGAAAACGGGGGTGGCAAGCTTACGGGCTATTTGTCGTATTACGATGATTCAAACTGGACTATGCCTGCTACGGGACAGACTGACGCTACTTCCTCAACGATATCTCCGTCTAATGAACCCACAGAGGGTACATATGATACCTCCGCGACAATCGCGCCTGCCACAGAAAGCGCACAAACACAGCAGACCGCGCAAACTCAGGCTACTCAAGCAACTCAGTCAACTCAAGCAACTCAAGCAACTCAGTCAACTCAACGACCGACAGGCCGCACAGAACCGACAATAATAAAACCTACCACCGAGCCCACTTACCCGACTGAATCAGCCGCGACTATTGCCACCAGACCACCCGCGACCGACCCCGCGCCCAAGCTCAACCTGAGTACCGCTACATTAAAGTGCGGCAAGGTAATTAAGCTCAGGGTGAACAACAGTGATGGCAAAAAGGTGACATTTTCCTCAAACAACAAGTCGGTTGCTCCCGTCAGTAGTACAGGCACGGTGTCGGCGCTCAAAAAGGGCGTCGCGGGAATCACAGCGAAAGTGGGTACAAAAAGCCTGAAATTTACGATAAAAGTGACCACCTCTCCAAAGCTGTCTAAGTCAAGTATCAAGATAAAAAAAGGAAAATACAAGTACGTTTCTGTTATCGGAAAAGTCAGCTCAGTCAACAATGCTTATAAAAATACATCGAAAGCTAAAATTCTTTCAAAGAAAAATAAAACCAAATTAAAAGTCAAAGCATACAAAAAAGGCTCAACCACACTCAAGGTGAGAATCAACGGCGTGTGGCGCAAGCTGAAGGTGAAGGTAATATAGGAGCCACGTTGGGATTATGATTTATACTGACGTTTGTTAAAGCGAAAGCCTTCCCTTGGGAAATTCCCCTGATAGGGGAAATGTCCGCGGAGCGGACAAAAGGGTTGCCGTCTCCTGCTAAGGAAAAGGTGGCACGCCGCAGGCGTGACGGAAGAGGGTCAATTATATAAAAACTCTCTATCAAACGTTAGATAAACAGACTGGAATAAGGTTTGTACAAGGTCGGATTATAGACAAAAGCCGGTGTACTAAACTATCAATATTGCTATTATACTTACTTGCGCCGACCCTCTATCGATTTTTGTATCAACAAGTTGACACAAAAACCACTTTCCCCCCGGGGGAAAGCAAACGCATTAACATAAAAGCTATAAATCTTCGAAAGGAGTGTTCATTATGAAAAAGCTCATATCCATTTTACTAACCGCGTTATTACTGCTCTCGGTTGTACCCGCGGTCAGCGCGGCACAGGGCAAAACATCAACCGTTTCCTCCGAACTCCAAGACCTGCCCGACGACTTTGCAAGCGCGGTCAACGAGTATATTCCGCCTCTTTATAAAAACGACTACCCGACCTTCACGAATGACAATCTCGATGGTCTGGAGTTCTACAAGATAACAGAGGATTATGTGGTTTTCCGCATTATAGGTCTCAATGACTACAAAGCTAAACAGCTGATAGACGGTTATCTGTTCACCGCTCCCACTTACTTCGGCAGTACAAGCCTTAATCCGTGCGGCTATTGCGTCTATTCGGGCGGCGTTGTTTACCCGATAGGCAATAACACGGTAAAAAACAATATTATTTCAATACCCGAGCTTGCCGAGATTATTCCAAACACCGTATTCCTCGACGAAGAAAACCTCGTATCGTATTTTAAGGAGTACGGCGTTGACGTAAGCTGGGTTAAGATTGTAGCCGTTAACCAAGGTCATATGATTTGCTACGCGGGCAGCGGTACAGCCACGGATTGTGATGAAACTCTGGAATTTCGCGAATATAACTTTCATATCACAAAAGCCCAGTCGCCTGACGCCCTCGGATTGTATATGGTTGACGTGTCAAGGGTAGCGCCTTTTTCGAATATGAGCGAAGTTTCTTATGATTATTACAGGTTGGCGGAATATATCCGCAAGGCTGAAGCGGAGGGTATGCAGTTCGGATTCGCCGTATCCCACAAGTTCGGTGAAGAAGCCGAAGCCTGCATAGAAGTTATGAACGCTAACAATAACTATCCTTTTACTGTTACAGGCTTCGGAAAGCTCAAAAACCATAATTACTACGCGATTGCCACGGGTTCCGCAGGTCTGACCTGTTTGGATTATTATGTTAAGCTCGGCAGTTGGTGGTTCCGCTCGGGAGGACAGAACGCCCCCTATGATTTAGGAATATATATTGTCGATGTTGAGAATAACAAGCTTTATACCCTCGACAAAGCTCTTGATGATGGTGTAATTTCTGAAGATGATATAGACGACGTTATTGATAAAATCGGTACAAGCGGTTCGGGTTGGAACGTCGTTAAGCTCACAGAGATTGAAAAGAAGTTTTTAGAATATAAATACGGCGAGGGCAGTTACCTCTTTGGCGAGGGAAGCAGAAAGCATGTTTACGGCGAAACATGTAAGGAGCGCGGCGAGTTTGACGGCTATGTTATTGTAACGGACAATAGCAGCTTTGAAGTTTTGCTCGGCGATTACATCGTATCCTATGAGGGGTATCAGGGCGAGCCGTATCTTTACAAGGACGGTAAGTTCATAACTCTCGCACAAGCGTACGAGGAAGGCATCCTCAACGACAATAACCTCGTGGATTTCCTAAACTATCTTGAGGAGAACGGTATCGCCAAGGTTCGTACCCGTGACCGCCTCGAAATCGCCGTTTTAGACCGTTTAAACGAGGAAGGCAACAGCTTTATAACCGCCAAATGCGACAAGCTCTGCGACGTAGGCAACGGATTCAGCCTTTACAATGCCGTAGCGGGCAGAGAAACTTACAAAGAGATAATAGGCGACTATACAGTAAGCTCAGCATTGTGCGGCGCTCACGCTATGATAGTAAAGGGCGACCACGCCTATATGCTGGAAGAAGCGTGCGATCTGAATTTAGTGAATATCGAGGATGTGTATAACGCGTATAAAGGTAAGCCTTATCAGCTGTCTCCGTTTACATTTACAAAATCAAGACATAACTACCACGCCTTTATCGACTATGTTCTTGATAAAAACCAAGGCGCTGTCAAGAAAGACATTGTTGTGGACAGGTATGACGAACTTGCCAACGGAGCGGTTTTGGCTGATTATTATGTGAAACCTAAATGTATAGATTACACATACAAGGCGTTTCTGATTGATAAATACGCCTATACTCCCAGAGGCAATCCGTTAAAGATTTTTGACGGAAAAGAGATGTACGAAATCTCCGAAGCGTATGATAAGGGTGTTATCGATAAACCCGAGCTTGAGCAAATCGCGAATCAGTTGAGCGACTTTAACGAGAGTGCGTTGAGCTGTAAGGCGGGTTACAGCAGCAAGTATCTGAACTTTGGAAATGTGGACTTCACCGCGAAGCATTTTACCAGCTCAGATTCCAAGGTTGTCATGATAAAGAGCGGCAAGATGATAGCTCTCACAAAGGGTACAGCTACACTGACCTATAAGAAGAGCGGCAGCAAAAACGCTTATGTAAAAGTTGCGGTCAAAAACAACCCGTCTCTCTCCGGAACGAGCGTAACAGTCAGAAAGGGCAAGACAGTGTCCGTTAAGATAAGCGGCAAAGCCGCCGAGATAAATAACGTCTACAAGAACACGAAGTACGCCAAGGTGATTTCCCCGAATTCCGCCAAGACCGTGAAAATCCGTGGGCTCAAAAAGGGTAAAACTACCCTGAAAATCACTGTCAACGGCAAACTTTTTAACCTCAAAGTAAAGGTGAAATAAAAAAGCCCTCCCTTGGGGGAGGGTACCGAGCAAAGCGAGGCGGGAGAGGGTCCACTAGAAATGGTTTATATACAAACGCTTGAGTTATCAAACTTTTCTAAAGTTGACCCTCTTCCGACCTTTTTGCCGTACAAGACGGCAAAAAGCCCACCTTCCCCCAAGGGAAGGCTGATAGTTCCTCTCAAACGTAATTTCCCCTCCATACTCTATTTCCCCTAAATGATTTTTTTCAAAGCGCGTCCGAAGAGAGTTCTTCGGACGTTGCTTTTTTGTGAAAAAAGATGTATAATTCTTTTAGAATATCCGTCACAAAATGTCTTTGTAACAGGTTATGGTTATAGAGATAAATGAAAGGAGACATTGACGTGAAAAAACATATTAAACGTATCTCAATTTTACTCACCGTGCTGATGATCCTCTCAGCGTTCCCGATGGTTTCGGCGTATGAATATGTATCGCCCGACAATGTTACGTATCTTGACGCGAGCTTCGCGACAGTCGGCACAGAAAATTGGTACGCCTGGACATGGAGCGACAATTCAAACGGCAGATGGGTACAGGGAACCGAGGTGTCATACAGAGTTTATTCGTTTAATTACCTCGATAACAATGTTTTGTTCGCGCGCGTTGACAAAACAAAACAAGCAGACTGGAACAACGGTTCCGTATATAATCAGACTGAGGATTTAGTTAATCATACTGCGGATTATTACTATGTCATAACCGCTTGGAATTCATCCTCAAGCGACAAAATGCAAGGTAAATGGGAGTTTGTCGGTCCCGATAAACCGCCGACAGATCCGACCGAAGTTTATTACACGGTGGAACCTCCCACAACCGATCCCGTTACTGAGCCGTCCACAGACAACGCGCACGATTCTCTTTACAATACTTATCAGCGTATCAGAGACAGTATTCCCGTAGGCGGTACGCCCTACACAAAGGAGAGTCAGCAGAGATTTAACGCCGCTCTCAGAGCAGCGGAAGATTTACTTGATGACGCAACCGCTACCGATACCCAGCTTCGTGAGGCTGAGCAGGAGCTAAAAGACGCGTATAATTCCCTTGAATATTCTACCGCAGACCGTACAAAGCTCTGGACGGCGATTGAAAAGCTCCGCACGATTATCGAGAGTGGAGAGTATAAAAACTACTCAAACGCCGACGAGCTCAAGGAGATTTACGACTATGCACTGCCGGTAGTTTATTATGAGCCCGATCAGAGTGTAATCGACGAGTGGGAGGCCAAGATTTACGCGGCGCTTCAAAAGGCGGGTGTAATCACCGAGCCCACTACAGAACCCAATTATACCGAACCATACACAACGGGATATACAGAACCTACAGCGACTACCGAGGACCCGACAGGTCACTGCACTGAATTTGATTTGCCGTATTCACCCGATTTCGCTGTAGCTCTCGCGAATTATACGAATAATCTGATGGGCGAATCTTTGAGCGTAAGCGACATTGACCTTTTCCATTATGACCAAACCACGGTGGTGTTCGGTCTGAGTGACAACCTTTGCACAGAGGGACACGAGAATATCGACGGATACCACTTTGAGAATTGGAACTTCTTCCCCCATGAGGCTAACAAGACAGGATATTGTGTGTACTATAACGGCACAATCTACAACCTGCCTGACGCGGTCAGCAACAGTATTATGACAGCAAGCGCTCTCGCCTCAATCATTCCGCACAGCAGTAAGCTTGAAGGCAGCACTCAACCTACAGAAACGACAGAAAGCTCACAGCCGATTATTACCGAGCCTACAGATCCCACCGCCACAACAGAGGACCCCACAGGTCACTGCACCGATTGGGAGCAGGAGCAACTTAAGATGCAGTTTGCTACAGAACTCAGCTCGTACTCGTATGAGCTCGGTTACAATGAGCCGATTTCAATTAACGAAATTACGCCTTATACTGAGGATTACCGTATGTATGTATTCGCTCTTACTGATAATCTCTGTACAGAAAGCGAAGAAATAATAAACGGATATAAATTCACAAACCCGAATTTTTTCGGCAACGAAAAGAACAAGACAGGCTACTGTGTGTTTAACGGCACAAAGATTTACAGCATAGCCGACGCGGTTAAGGAAAGAATTGTAACGGTTGAATTTCTTGCTTCGATCCTGCCGTTTACCGAAAAGATTGACGAATCCACCAACCCTACAGTGGCAACTATGCCTACACAGCCACCGACGGGCAATACAGAGCCCACCGAGCCGACGACTGACCCTGAGCCGTTATGGATGACAGCTATGCGTGCATTTAAGGTTTATTTAGGAAGCTTGTATGATGGTTACTATGATGTTTCCAAGACAACGTACCTCGGCGAAATCGGCGAGGACTGCGAGTTGCTTTACGGTTGGGGCTATGAGGAGCCTGTTAGCGGCGGGTATATTCAAATAGGTTCTTATAAAATCTGGGCTCCCGCAACCACTCCGTTTCAAAGCGCGGGACTGTTTATCTACAAGAACGGCGAGATAAAGCTTCTTAAGGACGCATACGCCGACGGTGATGTTACCGACGTTGAGAGAATTATCTCTTTAATTAACGCGGCGGATAAGAGCCTCGGGTTCGAGATAACCGAGATTACACAGACGGATAATACCGAACCCGCTTCAACGGAAGCTACACAGCCCGCGTCAACGGAAGTGAAGCCGACTGAATCCACTCCCGTGACTTATAACATAAGCAAGGCGAAAGTCAGCACCATAGCCGATAAGATCTACACGGGCAAGGCGATTACGCCGACAGTTAAGGTTACCTATAACGGCAAAATTCTTTCAAAGAATAAAGATTACACGCTCAGCTACAAAAACAACAAGGAAGTCGGCACAGCTGCAATTACCATTACCGGCAAAGGAAGCTACACAGGAACAAAGACAGTTACATTTAAAATTGTCAAAGCCGCCAACACTATGACTGTTAAGGCAACCGCCAAGACCGTCAAATATTCTCAGCTCAAAAAAGCTAAGCAGACAGTATCGGCAATCACCGTGAAGAAAGCGATTGGCAAGGTAAGCTATAAAAAGACCTCGGGTAAGAGCTTCTTTACCGTAAACACCAAAACAGGTAAAATCACAATCAAAAAAGGCACCAAGAAAGGCGCCTACACAATCAAAGTAAAAGTCACCGCCGCGGGCAACTCCAACTACAAATCAGCCTCAAAGACGGTAACAGTTAAGATTAAAGTTAAATAGTATTTGTAGGGGAGCTGCTCTCGCCGCTCCCGAAAGCATTTAGCGAATAGCAAAGGCTCGGAGATTTTTTCTCCGAGCCTTTAATCTCTTTGTTATGAATTTGTGTTAAGCAGTTTTCGGATTACCGTACTCACGCAGCATTGCGTCAACGGAAATAACCCATTGCTTTCCGAATTTGCAGGCGTCAACTCCGTTAACCAGTTTTCCATAGGAAATTGCTTTACGTAATGTGCTTTCGTTTAATCCCCACAAAAGTGTGGCGTCAGAGAAAGCCATCAATCCGTCAAACGGTGTTTTGACAAATTTTCCGTTTGCGAAAAGTTCGTCACACGAGAGGTCTATGTCATCGTTCCAGATAATACCATAGCCGCCCGCGTCTACCTCAACCGAAGTGAATAAATTGGGATTATCTCTGAGCGTTTTAAAGACATCCCACTTTTCAAACAAAGGTTTAATATCATATATTTTTGTAACACCCTCCACAAACTGTACGCTTAGTTTGTAATCGGGAAGAGGGTTAACTGTTTTTATCTTATGAAACATAGTATCAACTCCTTATTCGAGCGGGGACAGTTTTTGGAACTCTTGTGTCTCCCACATTTTTAAGAGAGCGTCTTTGTTATTTGAAATCCATTCTCTTACCATTGACAGAGCTTTCGGCGGAAGATGACCGTCTAAAACTTCGCCGTCATGAATAGCTATTTCGGCAACATCCTCGCCATAGATGGCGTGAATATGAGGCGGGTTGTGCTCAGCTTGAATGAAATACATTCTGATAATGATTCCGTAGAATCTGGATATGACCGGCATAGACAATTCCTCCTTGCTTACATTAACATTATATCACGCTATCGTGATAATATCAATAGTTTTATATATTTTATTTTTTATTATATTTTTATTAAAAAGGAGCTGTCAGAAAAAGACAGCTCCTCATTCTTCCATCTGCTTTCCGAGAAAAGCCGCGGCGCTCTGGGCGAGCTTGGTTTCCGTGTCGCCCGGGAGCTTTCCGCTCTCATCTTTGAGCATAACCACAGCTCCGCTCACATCTCCCGCCGCGATAATAGGGTAGATGACCGCCGCGCCGCGCTCAACGCCTTCAATGGGTAATACCTCGCCGGCGTCATCAGCGCTCGCCTTATAGCTCTTGCGGTTCTCCATATAGTTTTCCAAAACATTTGTAATACGTCTCTCCAAAAACTCACGCTTGGACACGCCCGCGGCGGCTATAACGTGGTCACGGTCGCTAATGAGCGTCGGCAGGTTGCTGATTCTCGACAGCACGTCCGCGTATTGTCCCGCGAAAACCGACATCTCGCCGACAGGCGAGTATTTTTTGAATATAACCTCGCCGTCCGTAGCCGTGTAAATCTCCAGCGGGTCGCCCTCTCTTATTCGCAGTGTCCTTCTTATCTCCTTTGGAATGACAACCCTTCCGAGGTCGTCAATCCGCCTTACAATTCCTGTTGCCTTCATATCTAAAAATTCTCCCTTTATTTGTATAAATAATTACCGCTTTTTTATTTTGCGTATTTGCTTTGAAATAATACAATTTCCGCGTTGGAAGATTTTGTTTACAGTTCACCTTATAAAAATATATTAAAAAGAGACTAGGATGAGAGTAGATAGCCTAATCCTAGTTTCTTTTATAATCCTATTTGACTTTTTACAAATTTTGTTTGCTTTTTTGATAGTTCTGCTCTTTCTGCAAAGTGTTCCCATTTTTGAACAGCGACTTGAATTTGTTCTATGCATGAGTTTGCGGTTGAACGTTTAATGCCTGCTGTGTCCGCAACTGAGAGCAAATCATCTGTTGTGATTTCATCAGCCTTGCCGTTAATCAGCATTTGGTGAGAGCTTACCCACGGACTGCCTTTGCGATATGAGAAAGTTATATCGTACACGGGAGCAAGCGACCATTCGCCTCTTTTATTCATAAGGAAGGCGATATTTTTGGTGTGGTCATCAAAGTTTTTAGCATATTCATTGAATAGCATACGCTTGTACAACTGAATAAAATCGTTGTGCGGAAGTCCAAGCCGGCGCATAATTTGAAATGCATCTTCGTAGGAATACACTCTTGGGGAATTAAAGTCCATATGTGCCATTGCGCAAAGGCTTTGCATATGCAGTTTCTCACCGTTATTACCGATTCTGTCAAAGCGTTTTGTTATAAAGTGCGCTCTGCCGTTTTCATAATAAAGACGACACTCATTCATCTTAATGCCCGCGGATAAAGCCATCAAATAATACGCGTATTCAATTTTTGTGTATTCGCCTTCATCGGGTTCGCTGTCCTTATCTCGGTTGTTGTCTATTTCATCAAATTTTAACAGCCAGTATTCGTAATCTTTGCCTGCATTAATTTGTCCTGAGCGGATATCGCCTGTTTGCCTGTTCCACGCAATAAGTGTTTTTGCTCTTGCACCTCCGACAGAAGAACTGCAATTCATTAACTGTGCAATCATTTTGTCGTTTTGAACAACGTGAAGATTTTCTTTGCTGGATAATATTTCCGAAGCTAGCTTACTCAGAGCGTCAATATCTAATTGTTCATTGACACTTACGAATTCTTTGGCCGGTTCATATTCCAGTGCGCCCATTCCTCTTTTGCCTGTGTAGCACAGTTTTTCAAGAGGAGTGAGGTTGTCGCTGCTTCTGCCGATACTGTCAAGGTATCGTTTGATTACAATGTTGCCGAACTTATCAGGAAGAGAGTCTGCAACCATTCCCGGTAAACCATTGTAAGTTTGTTCAGGTAAAGAAGGGAAAGAATAGGTGATGTTTGACAGCGGCATTCTGATTGGTGAGACTTCGATGTCGCTTCCGATGAAATTCTCGTCATATTGAAAGCCGATTAATCCGTTTTTCTGTTGGTGCAGGTATCCGATAGGGGACCCCCATAGCATTACTTTAATTGTTTGTATTGCCATATCTTAGTCCTCCTTATCTTCGCCCCAAGTCCACGCTGAATTGGTTTTAGGTTTATTTGATTTTGCTCTCTGCCGTTTTGGTTTTTCTTCAAAAATTGATTTGAAATCCTGCTGTGCTTCGGGAATCAACAAGTCAATATTGCCGACCATATTTAACGCCGACAGTATTTTAATGTAGTTTGATATTTTGGAGTCATCGCCGTTTTCAATGCGTGTTTCTGTGCTGGCAGAAATTCCGCAACGTTCTGCAAGTTCAGTTTGTGTCAGGTTAATTGTCAGGCGGTGCTGCCTGATCCGAGCACCTAACTCCTGAAGAATAGTTTTTTCGTTTTCGTTTCCAATAAGTTTCATAACAATTCACCATTAATAACTCATCATATTTGCATAATTATATTATCATATTGCAATTAATTTGTCAAATATGATAAATTAATACTCGAAATGGATTTTGTTTGCTAAAAAAATACTGTTCGTTGATATGTATCACCTGAGTTTTATCCTCTCGTAACTTGTTTAGGATTTTGCAGAAGGCAAGTTTCGATTTCAATGTTGTCTGTGACGGGTCATAGTTACTGATATCATTGACACTAAAGACCTTGTCACGAGTATGATTGCTGCTTTAGATTTTTACGGTTGATAACAAAAGCAAATAATCTTGATGAAACTCATCAAAAAGCGTTGATAATATATTTAAAAATGATATAATAATTATATTATTTATATTATATAAATCTGAACTGAGAGGAATAGAAGAAGCAAAAACCGAATGTGTAAAAGTATTCTTTGAGAATTTATCGAAGGATGGGTATGTGGGATATTTACGCAATCAACTCAACAATAAGCAGATGGCACAGGTAATCAATGAGGTGTTTAACTTATAAGCTATATGGGCGTTTTTTTAGAGAGGGGTATGTATGGAATATTTAATATCTGCTATTATTGATCTTGTTATTAATATTGGAACGGATTTCTTTAAAGGAATAAAAGGAAGAATCAGATTATACAAGCTGAAGAAACGGTTAAAAAGCGAAATAACCGCTAAAATATTGAATCGTTATGGGGAAGAGGTTTATTATAATGATTTAGATCAATTTCTTACAAAGAATAATGTAATATGTAATCTTATTCAGAATTGTCTGAACAGTTCAGTATTTGAATTTCAATCTCAAACGGATAGTATTGACTATTATGAGCAGTTATTCATTGAAGAGCATCCTAAATACTCAATTAATCGCACAGATATTAAAACTATCATCCAAAGATACTTTGAAGTAATCTTTAATGTGCTAAATCCTATAGAAGATGAAAATACAAGGGTTATTTGCAATATCGCAAAAGAACTTGGAAAAAGCATATCTTCAGAATTAGCAGACATTAAAAAGGCGTTATCAGAAATAGACAGAAAAGTAAGTAAAAGTAAAACAGAACAAATTGAAGATGTATCTTTTGATTATAGCGGATATTATAGTTATCTACTTTATCTTTCCTCAAAAATTGTTAAGGGAAATCATTTAAACAGAGCGATTTATAATAAGTGTGATGAAGCTAACAATTATGAAGCCATTGATGCGATATTAAAAGAAAGGCATATCTTACTAATTGGCGAAGCTGGTTTTGGCAAAACTTATGAATCAATGGCCTTGTTAAGAAAGATCTGTGCTGATGATAGGGTGCAAAAATTAATACCTGTATTTCTACCGTTATACGAGTATGGTTTGCTCTATGACACCATTAGGGATGGTATTATCAGCAAAACTAATTCGTTTTGTAAAGGTAATATTGAGCTACTTATGGATTCTTTTCTAAAGGATGGAAAGTTTATCTTAATTCTTGATGGAATTGATGATATCACAAGCGAGGGAAATAGAGCGAAGTTTTTTGCAGATGCGAATGACTTTCTAATAAAATACTCAAATAATTATTTTTTCTTCACTACACGTTTTAATCGATATCATGGTGAACTGGTTATAGATAAGGAATATAGATTAACGCCGTTAAATGAAATGACGGTCCATTTTGAATTGCAAAAATCCGGAATAACTACCACTATACCAAAGTCATATTATAATCTGTTTCAAAATCCATATTTTTTATCAATAGGAAAGAAGGTTCTTAAAGGTAATAGAAACAAGAATATTTTTAATCGAAGCCAATTGTTCTTAGAGCTATTTCAAAACCTGTATATCGGAATTAATCAAAAGAAATGTGGTGTGTGTTCTCAAAGTGTTACGTATAGTGATGCATTAATTATATTGGGGGAAATTGCCTTTGATACATTTTCTCAACCCACATATGGTATTATTGAGTTTGACAAAACACTAACTGAGATTTCATCAACAAACAGCAGTGGCGTTATTGCTTCGTTTATCAGTTCTGGATTGCTTAAAGTTACTGATAGAGTTACCTTTACGCATAAGCTTTTAAAAGAATTTTGCGCGGCTTATCATTTGGTAAACAATTATAATATAACAGAGCATTATGATTTGTATTGCAAACTGATACAAGATGAAGAATGGAAAGAAGTTTTTACTTTCGCAAGTGGATTGTTTTCAGACAGCAAAAAGCAGGACGAATTTTTGAATATTGTTATGGGTTCTAATTTACAATTGTATGTGGAATGTGTAAATTCAAAAGTTGATTTAGTTAACAGTGCTTCTTTGTCAAATATCGAATGTGCACAAAGAATATTGTCCCAGATTTATTATACATACACATATATTGTTGGTACATACTTTAGTCCTATATCGGATTTATTTGATCCTCTTAACGCAAGCAAGTTTCATGGAAAGAAAATCGGTATTTTTGGATGTTTATCAAAAGATGAAAAGCATTTGAGTTATTGGTTCGATTTAATCGATTCTTCTGAGCCTGAGATTAATTGTATATCTGATAACAGATTATCCAATCGGCATCAAGAGTTTAAAGAAAGAGCCCTTTGCGAGAGAAGAAATATCTCATATTATGGAATTAATCTTGAATTATCTGGACTTAATAAAGAGAGCGGCAGATATATTGCAATTGACTTAATCAAACGAAGACTCAAAGAGATAACGGACAAAAAGTTATTGATGGAAAGTAGGTATCTATTATGTGAAAGATTATCTTGCATAAAAAAAGATGTTAAGCCAATTAAAGACTTGGATACTATTCATGATGTAAGTAATGAAGTCGATAAAATAATTAATGAAGCATTAAGCAAAAATCCTGAGATTAAAAGATATCAATATGGCAACAGAATAGAATTATTTGATTTACAGGCAATTTTGCATCACCTATGCGAGAGCAAAGTTAATTATTCAGAGTGTATTCTTCCAGGTTATGATCAATCGCTTAATGGAAAAGGTGGATTTATTTGGGATTTGTTTTCTGATGAACAAAAGAAAAAACGAATTCAAAAGTTCTTTTATTTTCATCAGATTAGTTATCTTGAGATGATGAAAAACAACTTTCCGAAACTATATCACTTGTGTTCAAGGGTATTGGATGCTCCATATCAAAACGTTATTCATATACATTTTAAGCACAATAGCAAAGGATGGTTTTCTGATCCAACGATTGTGTACTACTATATTGCATCTTCAGATGAAAAAGTTCCCTTGCCTCTTGTGATAGAAGAGAAAGAGGAAGTGCACTTAAGTCAAATCTCATCCTTTGCATTTATGAAAAACCAAAGGAGTTTTGCAAGACTTGGAAAGATATCACATATGAGTAGAATAACGGAAACTGGATTTTCTTTTACCGTTACTAATAGTAGAAATGGTGAAAATAATCCTTTGTCTGAATATGTATATAAAACTATTAGGGAAAGTCTTGAGGAATTATTTGGCGAGCTTACTTAGGCTAGTTATAATAATAGAAAAGGATTCAAAATGACAAATGTATACACGTTAAAAATTACATATGCTGATTGTGATGGCAAGGTGTGGCGTGAAGCGCAGATTTCTTCAAACTCACATTTGTGTGATTTGGGTTATATGATTCTTGCTACTTTTGATACGATGGCTTATCATCTTTTTTATTTTTTCTTCAAAGGTGTATCATATGAGTTGCCGAATTTTGAGAAAGAGATTCCCAAAGACAGGTGTGTGTTTTTTGTAAAGCTGTCTGAACTGGATTTAAAAGTTGGTGACGAACTGACTATGATATATGATTTTGGCTGCAGCCAGGAGTTTAAAATAGAGGTTACAGACATACAGCCAATGGGCAGAGGGCAAGGCAGAGCTTATCCTAAGATTGTTTCAGGAGAAGGTCGCGGTATTATCGATGATATGTCAGCATATGAGTTGCTGGAATTGATTAAGCAGATAGATGAAACGGGGAAATCAGGCATAAAATACTCAGGCGACGGAATTATTTTTGATTCTACGCTAGACTGGGATTATAAGCGATACGATTTAAAAGTTGACAACTGTTTACTAAAAGGGAAAATCGATAAAATAGCTATCGGATATAAAGAATTCTGAGAATAAAAAAGACTAGGATTGGAGCAGATATTCCAATCCTAGTTTTACTTTATGTAGTTTTCGCTGTTATCAACGATTCAATCCTAAAAGTTTTATGAGTTGAAGTAGTTGAGTTAGCATAATATCAAAATAATTCCAATTTGCAAAAATAATTGACATTTAGGACGAAATGTAGTACAATAAACTAGATTATAATGTATAATAATGTGTTATTGTGCCTAAGTGTGCAATTTCGATAAAAACGGAGCGTAAAATGGAACTGGGAATTAAAGGTAAAAATGTACTGATTGTCGGCGCGAGCAAGGGCATCGGAAGGGCGATTGCAATCGGATTTGCGCGGGAAAACGCCAACATTGTTGCTGTTGCCCGCACAGAGGATTTGATGAAAGAAGTCAGGGACGAAGCGCTTGCAAAAGGCGCCGGCTCATTTGAATACATAATTGAGGACATTATGGTCTGCGACACAAAGGTGTTTGCTCAAAGCCTGATTGACCGTTTCGGCGTGTTTGATATTGTTGTTCACAACGTCGGCGGTTCACTCATCAGCCGTGACCCGCTCGGTGACGGTGAGGCTTGGAACTACGCGCTCAAATTTAACGCTGTCGCGTCTATTGATATGAATAGCGTTCTCATTCCTCCGATGATTGAAAAAGGTTGGGGCAGAGTTGTTCAGATTTCCTCGATTTCAGGCAAAATGCTCCGAGGTAATCCGCTCTACGCTTCTGCAAAGGCTTTTCTGAACGCTTATGTTGAGTCGGTAGGACGTGCTTTGGCTCCTAAGGGAGTTGTGCTTAGCGCTGTTGAACCCGGCGCGGTATCGTTTGAGGGCAGCTACTGGGATAAGTTCGTCAAGGAAGGACATCCCAGAGTTAATGACTTTTTGAGACATCATCAGGCTATTGACCGTTTCGGCACTCCCGAGGAAATAGCGGACGCGGTTCTCTTTATGGCGAGCGAAAAAAGTTCGTTTATGCCCGGAGCGGTTGTTCCTGTGGACGGCGCAAATATGTAATTTAGGGGTAATCTTGTGAAAAGATTGTTTGATATAGTTGTCAGCGGAATCGGTCTGGTTCTTTTATCATGGCTGTTTCTGATTGTGGCAATTTGCATTGTTATAGACAGCAGAGGCGGAGTTTTCTTCCGAGGACCTCGTGTAGGGCAATACGGAAAGACATTCAGGATTTTCAAATTCCGTTCAATGAAGCCCGACAGCGAGGGCAAAGGCAAGTGGAATGTCGGCGACGACGATGACCGCATTACAAGAATGGGACATTTTCTCAGGAAAACCAAACTCGACGAAATTCCGCAGTTAATAAATGTTTTCATAGGCAATATGAGCTTTGTCGGACCACGTCCCGAGCTTCAGGTGTATGTTGATATGTATACCGAGGAGGAAAAGCCGATTCTTGATTTGAAGCCCGGTATTACCGACTACGCGAGTATGGCAAACTTTGACCAGTTCGAGACTTTTACAAAGGCTAAGGACGCGGACGAAGCTTACTTAAAATACATAAGACCGCTTAAGTTAAAGCTGCAGCTCTACTACAGATACAACCACAGCTTTTTCGGTGATATAAGATTAATATTCTGGACAGTTTATAAGGTTCTGACAAGGACCCAGAAAGTCCCGAAGGAAATTCTTCCCATTATGGAGGAGCATAAGAAATACATAGCTCAGCTAGATGCTGAATAAAGGTGGAAGTATGGCAGACAGCAGAAAGAACTTATCTTTTATAAACTATGCTTATGCCATAGGTGCAATTTTTGTTGTGCTCGGGCACTCTACGCCTACAAGCGCAAGTAATGTCCCGATTATAGTTGACCAGATACGATCTTTTATATATTGCTTTCATATGCCGCTGTTTTTCTTTATCGCGGGATTGCTTATGCAGTATACAAAGTCAGAGAGCAGGCCGCCTTATCTGAGTTTTATCGGAAAAAAGTCAGTAAAGTTTCTTGTGCCGTATTTTGTCTATACAATTATTGGTTTTCTCCCAAAGATATTTCTGGCGAGATTTACGAATGACAGTGTTTCGTTCTCGTTTGAATATTTGTTCAAAACTTTCTTTTCTCCCAGAGATAACGTATGGGGACACTTCTGGTTTTTGCCTACGCTCTTAATTGTTTATTTGTTTTCATATTTCCTGTTAGATATGAACAAACATAAGCCGATTATACTAACAATCACAGTTTGCGCGGCAGCTCTTGCAGTTTTCCCGATACCTACAGACTGGGTTTGCCTGCATGATTTAAGCGAAATGTTAGTTTTCTTTGTGCTTGGTATAGTTCTCGGTGATTTTGTTGTCAAATCTTATGACAGGATTTTTAAATTGCCGTTTGCGTTGTTAAGCACTATAGTTTCGATTGCGATTTTTGCGGCTTACATACTTTGTTTTTACAGTGAAAACGGATATGATTCGAATATATATGAGGCAGTAAAGCTGATTGTAGGCTGTCTGATGATTTATACAGTGCTTACATTTTCAGTGCTTTTCGCAAGGTATAATAACAAATTGCTGACATTGTTAAACGGTAAAACGTTTTCAATATACTTAATGTCATGGCCTTGCCAGGCATTTGCCGAGATAGCGTTGAACAGAGTTTTACATCTGCATTGGATAATTGTAATTCTCGGAATGTTTACGGTTGGATTAGCTGTTCCGCTGTTTGTGGTATGGATTTACAAAAAGCTCAGCGGAAAATCCAAGGTTATGAATTGTTTATTAGGACTTAATTGATAGGGGATATTTTAATGACAAGCGAGCAGTTAGCTTGGAAAATCAGGCGACACGGAATTGAAATGACACACCTTTCGGGTGGAAGTCACATAGGAGCGATACTGTCCGTTGCGGATATTATCGCGGTTTTGTACGCCAACATTTTAATATTTGATAATAAGAATCCCAAGTGGCAGGGCAGAGACAGGTTCATCCTCTCCAAAGGCCACGCGGGAGCTGCCATATACGCGGCGCTTGCCGAAAACGGCTTTTTTGATGTTGAGGAGCTCAAAACTCACTACGCCAACGGAAGCCGTCTTTCGGGGCACGTTTCTCATCATTTGCCGGGCATAGATTTCTCTACAGGTTCTCTCGGTCACGGTCTTTCCGTTGGAGCGGGAATGGCTTTTGCTATGAAGCAGAACGGCAACACCGACAACCGCGTGTTTGTTGTTATGGGCGACGGCGAATGCAACGAGGGTTCCGTATGGGAAGCGGCGGAGTTTGCTAACCATTTCAGGCTCAATAATCTTGTTGCTGTTGTTGACCACAACAAAATGCAGAGCCTTGATTATTGTGACAAGACCTTAGAGGTTAGTCCTATGGCCAAGCGCTGGGAAGCGTTCGGCTGGAATGTGATTGAGATTGATGGTCACGACCACAGTGCGCTCAAAGAAGCGTTATCCGCTGAGAACGCGGACAAGCCTACGGTTGTTATTGCCAACACTGTTAAGGGTAAGGGTATAAGCTTTATGGAGATGGATATTCTCTGGCATTACCGTTTCCCGCATGACGGCTGGGAGTACAACTGTGCCGTTAACGAGCTTCACAAGGTTAAACCTGACGGCGTTGAGGATATTTATACTCCCGACGGCTGTCCCGAAACTACACCCGAGCCTGAGGCAGGCGACCATACAATGTGCCTGACCTTTAAGCCCGATTACAGAATGGGAGGGCTCGAATAATGAGAGACAGCGCTGTAAGAAAACTAATTGAGTTAGCAAGAAATGATAAAGATATAAGTCTGGTGACAGGCGACCTCGGGTTCGGCGTATTGAAGCCGTACTGGGAGGCTGTGCCGAACCAGTTTATAAACACGGGTATCGCGGAGCAGAATATGACCGCGGCTGCCGCTGGTATGGCTCTTGAGGGCAAAAAGGTGTTTACCTATTCAATAGGTAACTTCCCGACGCTCAGATGCCTTGAGCAAATCCGTAACGATTGTGCTTATCACAACGCGAATGTTAACGTAATCTGCGTTGGCGGCGGATTTGTCTACGGTTCCCTCGGTATGAGCCACCACGCAACAGAGGATATCGCGATTTTACGCGCGCTTCCTGATGTTACGGTGTTCTGTCCCGGTGATGTTACCGAGGCTGAGGCTTGCATAAAAGCCGCGGCTGAGACAGACGGCACAACATATATTCGTCTCGGACGAGGCGGAGAGGGCAGAGCGCTCGACAGCGTTGACTTCAAAGTCGGCAAAGCGTATAAAATACGCGACGCTAAAGATTTTGACAAGAAGGTTGCGCTTTTCTCAACGGGAGCAATTCTCAGAGACGCTATGGCGGCTTGCGATAAGCTCGAAGCAGCGGGAATCGGTGTCGAACAATACAGTTTCCCAACGGTTAAGCCGATTGATGAAAAAGTCATCAAAGCTTGTGCCGATAAGTATGATTACATATTTACGGTTGAGGAACATAATATTGTCGGCGGATTCGGTTCGGCTGTGGCTGAGATTATGGCTGAATACGGCGGAAAAGCTAAGCTTGTCCGCCTTGGTATAAATGACGTTTACTGCACTAAGGTAGGCAATCAAGCATACCTCAGAGAGCAGTACGGCATAAGCGCCGACAAAATCTCCGAGAGGATTCAAGGTGTTTTAGGTGAGTAAAAAAATCTGTTATGTAGTGACGGTTGCGCTCGCGGCTAAGAATTTTCTTGAGTGGTCCTTTGAGGATATGCACAAAGCGGGCTATGACGTATCTCTGATCTGTGATATGGACGAGGAATATATGGCTTCTTTGCCCGAGTTCGTTCACGCCTATCCTATGAAAATGGAGAGAGGCGTTGACCCGAGAGGGCTTGTTTCCTCAATCCGACAGATGAAGAAAATATTTAAAAGAGAGAAGTTCGACATAGTTCAATACTCCACTCCGAACGCTTCTTTATACGCTTCCATCGCCGCTAAAAAAGCCAAAATCCCAGTAAGATTATACTTCCAATGGGGTATGATTTACCTTGGATATGATGGAGTTAAAAGAAAAATCTTCAAAACAACCGAAAAAATCACCTGTAAGTGTTCAACCGATATTCAACCCGATTCCAAGGGCAATCTCGATTTTTGCCGTGAACAGGGCTTTTACGACGAAAAAAAGAGCCGTATCGTATGGAACGGCTGCGCTAATGGTTTGAACACCGAAAAGTTTGATATAAATAAAAAACCCGAATACCGAAAAGAAATTCGGGATAAATACTGCTTTGACGACGACACAATTGTGCTCGGATTCCTGGGCAGAATCGGCAGAGACAAGGGATTTAACGAGCTTATGCTTTGCTTTCAGGAACTCAAGAAAAAGTACAACAATGTAAAGCTTCTGTATGTAGGCTATAATGAAAAACCCGACACAGTTGACCAGAATCTTCTCAAATACTTTGAGGAATGTGAGGATATTATCTCTACAAACGGCTGGATTGACGACCCGCAACGCTACCTCGCGGCTATGGATATTTTCCTGTTTCCGAGCTATCGAGAGGGTTTCGGCAACGTTGTAATCGAAGCTGAGGCTATGGGCGTGCCTGTAATTGTTTCCGATATTCCCGGACCTCAGAACGGTATGGTTGACAACGAAACAGGCTACAAAGTACCTCCGAGAGATTGGAAGCCGCTTTATGAAAAAACCTGTGAACTGATTGAAGATAAGGAAAAGCGCGAAGCTTTCGGACAGGCGGGAGCGGAGTTTTCTCCCGAACACTTCGACAGCAAAGTGCTCATTACAAAAATTATTGAAAACAGAGATTGGCTTTTAAGCCGAGGATAAATATGGATAAAAAACCTTTGGTTTCTGTTTTGATGGGGATTTATAACTGCGCTGATACGCTTGAGGAAGCAGTTGATTGTATTTTAACTCAAACCTACGAAAACTGGGAACTTATAATGTGTGACGATTGTTCAAGCGACAATACATATGAGATTGCTGTCAAAATCGCGCAAAAGGATAACAGAATAAAGGTAATAAAAAACGAGAAGAATCTGACTCTGGCGCCGACCTTAAACCACTGTTTTGAAGAGGCAAAGGGTGAGTATCTTGCCCGAATGGACGGCGACGATATTTGCGATAAGGATAGATTCGAAAAAGAAGTCAAAGTTCTGAATGAGCATCCCGAATACGCGGTAGTCAGCTCAGGAATGAGGTTTTATGATGAAAACGGCGTATACGGCGAGATAATCAATCCCGAGGAACCAAAGGGAGAAGATTTCGTCAGCCGCAGTCCGATTTGCCACGCTCCATGTATGATGAGAGCTCAGGTGCTCAGAAAGGTCGGCGGTTACAGTAACAGTCCTGATGTTGAGCGAATTGAGGACTACGACCTTTGGGTGAGAATGTATGCCGAGGGTTATAAAGCCTACAATATACAGGAGCCTCTCTACAGCATGAGAGAGGGCAGAGACGCTATAAAGCGTAAAAAATTCAAGTTCAGAGTGACTGAGTATAAGCTCAGAAAAAGAGTTTGCAAGCAATTTGGACTTGGCTTTAAATCAAAGCTGAAAGCTTTTAAGCCGATTATTATCGGACTTATGCCGCAGTTTGTATATAGCGCGGTACATAAGAATAAGTATAAGAATTAAAGGATAGAAAATAAACGAAAGGAGGAATACGAATGCCGGTCTGGTGGGGAATATTTGCATATATGATGATAGTTTCAATATTCGGTATGGCTATGTATAAGAGCAGAGTACAAAACGCAACCGTCGGACCTGCTGACGATTCCTCTACTGAAGTAAACTATAAATCTATCGGATTATTCTTTGCTTTGGCAACTTTTGCATTACTGATGTTTTTTGTCGGACAAAGGAGCTATATATTTGATACAACTGACTATCAATACTCTTATGAGAATTATTTTAGAGGAGATCTTGGAGAAATAACTGAATTAATTAATGGAACAAGACAGGAAAAAGGACCTTTGTTTAAAATACTTCTGGTATTATTTAAACATTTTACACACGGAACATATAATGACTGGTTTACATTTGTCGCGCTAATACAATGTGTCAGTATAGCGTTGTTCTTGTACAAATACTCGATAAACTTTACTTATAGCGTATATTTCTTTTTCACTACAAGTACTTTCCTGTGGATGGTAAACGGTATGAGACAGTTTTTGGCTGTTGCAATAATACTGTTTTTTGTAGATTGGCTAAAAGAAAGAAAAACAATACCATTTATTATAGTTGTTATTTTTGCATACTGGATACATTCATCAGCTCTAATCTGGCTACCTGTTTATTTTATAATAAACTATGAACCATGGTCTAAAAAGTTTGTGATTTTTAGCCTTATCATTACTTTAGCATTATTTTTATATTCGAGATCATCATTGGTTGACGATTCGGATTATGCATATTTAACTAGTGACCAATATAATAATGGAGTTAATCCTATACGAGTATTGGTGATGGCAGTTCCATCTATTATTGCTTTTGCTCAACGTAAGAGGATAAATGAAGTAGCTTCTCCGTTTGTGAAGGTTTGGGTCAATCTATCGGTTATTACGACAGAGTGTTATTTGGTTGGAATGTTTACATCTGGTGTTATGGGAAGAATGCCTATGTATTTTCAGATGTTTAACCTTTTGCTTTTACCATGGCTTCTGAAGAATGCTTTTGATGAAAGTATGGGTAAATCAATTCTCCTGGCATCATTGATTGGATATTTTGCATATTTTTGGTATGATATGTATATTGCGGGAAATGGTATATACAATAGCCGATCATTAGATATTATATTTACTTAATATGAAAAGTGTTTTATTTTTAATTCCAACCCTTTCCCATGGAGGAGCAGAAAAGGTTCTTGTTAACCTCGTAAACAATTTAGAAAACAGCAAATTTGATATTACAGTCCAGACGCTTTTTGACGGTGGAGTTAATAAGCAATATCTAAAGCCGCACATTAAAACAAAATCGGTATATAAAAAAGTATTTCCCGCAAATTCATACTTATTTGCGCTGTTTTCTCCAGAGTTCCTTTATAAGCGTTTTATAAAAGAACACTACGATATTATAGTTTCATATCTCGAGGGTCCGACAGCTCGAATTGTGAGCGGATGCACCAACGAGAACACCAAAATTGTAAGCTGGATTCATTGTAAAATGGATACAGAGAAAGCCGCGTCAGTTGGCTTCAGGAACTTCAAAGAAGCTAAAAAGTGCTACAACAAGTTTGATTATACCGCCTGTGTTTCGCAGTGGGTAAAGAACTGGTTTGTTGATACATTTGATTTCAAAAACCCGATTGGCGTGTTATACAACACCATCGAGACCGATGAAATAATTACCAAGTCAAATGAGCCGATAGATGACATCACCTTAGATAAAGATGTTTTCAACATTATTTCTGTCGGCAAAGTGATTGCGGTCAAAGCCTTTATGCGGCTTGCACGTATACATAAAAGACTGCTCGATGACGGCATAAAGAATCATATATACATTCTCGGTGTCGGCGATGAGCAGCCGAAGATAGAAAAGTATCTTGCTGACAACAATCTGACCGATACATTCACATTCCTGGGTTACAACACTAACCCGTACAAATATGTTAGGGATTGTGATTTGTATGTTTGCTCATCTTTGAGTGAGGGATTCAGTACATCCGTTACCGAGTCGTTGATAGTCGGAACGCCTGTAGTTACTACATTATGTTCCGGAATGCAGGAAATGCTCGGTGAAAACAACGAATACGGTATTGTAACCGAGAATAATGAGGACGCGTTATATGAAGGCGTAAAGAAAATGCTGACAACGCCGAATATGCTTGAGAATTATGCTCAAAAGGCGTTTGAGCGCGGTAAATATTTTAGCACAGAAAAGACAACAAAAGCAGTAGAGGATATGCTGTTAAATCTATGAGGAGGAAGTTATGAAACACGGATTTTATTTCAGATTTTACCGAATGTTTCATAATGAAACTCTGTGTTGTTTTCTGGCAAACTTGGCGTACTTTTTGTATTGTGTAAAGTTTTTCATTAAAAAGACGCTTCGCAAGAAAGTAAAGTCAACTATGACTGTGGATGAAGCATGTAGGATAATTGATAAAGTTTATCCGCAACCTAAGTCAAATCCCGAGTACATAAATCCTGAAATTGACGAAAACCTTGATTTATCAATTGTAATTCCCGTTTATAACTATGCCGACATTCTCGAGGACAACATCAACTCGATTTTGAATCAAAAGACAGATTACAAGTTCGAAGCAATCTTTGTTGACGATGGCTCAACGGACGGCGCGCAGGACATTCTCAGGAAATACGAGAATCACCCGAATGTTAGGTTGATTTTTCAACAAAACGGTGGCATAGGCGCAGCCCGTAATACAGGTATCAATCACGCAAACGGCAAATATTTGATGTTTTTTGACTGCGACGATATCGTTCATGATGATATAGTTGAAACGCTTATGAGCAAAGCCTATGAGCAGGATTTGGATATGGTAGTTGCCGCTCACAATCTTGTTAAAGAAAAAGACGGCGAGGTTTATGAGGTCGTGCCCAATGTTTACCCACAAAAAAACCTTATTGGGTTCAAAAACGGCGATGAGATTATGAACCTACCCGGACTTCCCTGGGCAAAGGTCTATAAGCGCGAGCTATGGAATAAAGTCCGATTTTTCCCCGGTTACTGGTATGAGGACGATATTATACAGTTTTTGATATTTCCTCAAGTTAGTTCTTACAGTTATATTTCCAAGGTTGTTTATGAGTATAAATGGTATGAGAAGAATTTTTCGCATACACAGAATGATTCAAAACGGAAGAAATGTATTGATAGTTATTGGATTATAACTGAAATACTTAACTCATACAAAAAAATTGGATTACATAATGACGCAAAGCTATATACACTGTTAGTCAGACACCTAAGCGCATATTACTATCCTTTTGTAAAAGATTTGGATGATAACGTAGTAGAGGCATTATATATTTTAGCTAAGGAAATGCTTGCCAATTATAAAAGTGGTGACGTAAATAACCTTCCGTATGTTATGAGTAAAGCTAAAATGGCATTAGAAGGAAATGATATTGAGTTGTGGAAGCTGTCAAGCTTCTATCAGTAGGGAACAGTATGGGACTAAAGATTGAAACATGGTCAATTGCATATAGAAAGAAAAAGCCTGGACTTTTGTTTGAAGATACATCTGATTTTAAGCTGATTGATAACGGTCATAAAGGCTGGTATGCGGATCCCTTTTTATTTGATTACGAAGGAAAGACATATCTTTTTGCTGAGTTTTTCTCTTATGATATTGGCAGAGGTGTATTAGTATGCGCGGTTTACGACGATGAAAAAGATAGCTTTTCTGATTTCAAAGAGATAATCAGAGAGGATTATCACCTTTCGTATCCCTTTGTTTTTACTGGCGATGATGGCAATATATATATGATGCCTGAAAGTAACGAAGCAAATGAATTGTATTTGTATCGAGCGGTATCATTCCCCGATAAATGGGAAAAGCACAAAGTTATTCTCGATAATATTAGGGTAGTTGATACGACACCGTTTGGTTATAATGATAAGCATTATGCGTTTTCGCTTGAACTCGATGATAATATGATGTTATTAGAGTTTGAAAGTGATTTAAATATAAAGGATAAAACTTTTTTATCAAATGATATGAGTTTTGCCAGAGCAGGCGGACGAGTGTTCGATTATAATGGGAAACATATTTATGTTGCGCAGGAATGCAAGGAAGAATATGGAAGATCTATAAATCTTATTGGATTTGATTTAACTGATAAGTGTTTCAATCACAATGTGATTAAGACGATAAATCCTGAAGATGTTGAGTTGATTAATGCTAAAAAAGCATCAGGAATACATACATATAACTTATCAAATAAGCTTGAGGTTATAGATTTAAAGTATTATCGTAATTCTTATTATAGAGTAATGAAAAGGATATTAAAGTAATTTATGAAGAAGATTTCGCTTATTAATGTTTGATCAAATGTTTTCGTTTGACAAAAAGCATAATAGTTTTGGTATTGATTATGTACTGATATTTAATATAGGAAAAACGATATGAGTTTTGATATGGATAAAATCTCTGTAATAGTGCCTGCATACAATTGTCAGAATACTATAGAAAGATGCATAAAAAGCATCCAAAATCAAACATACAATAATTTGGAAATCATCGTGATTAATGATGGTTCTACGGATAAAACGGAGTCCGTTATTTTCGCTTTGCAAGGTAAAGACGAGAGAATCAAAGTGATATCAATCCCTAACGGTGGTGTATCTCGTGCCAGAAATACGGGTTTGGATAATGCTACTGGCGACTATATTACTTTTGTTGATTCGGATGACTACATTGACAAAGAAATGTATGAATGTCTTTATAACCTAATAAAAGAGTACAATGTTCAAATTGCGCATTGTAGTTATAAAAATGTTGTTGGCGATGATGTTGTTCCCGTAGGAGATACAGGCAAGATTATGGTTCAGTATCATGATGAAGCAATGATGTGTTTATTGAGTGGGAAACTGTTCTCAGGCGGAATATGGAACAAACTGTACAAGAAAGAATTGTTCGACGGTATTCGTTTTGATGAAAGCATTAGGATTAACGAGGATGTTCTTGCAAATTATGAGCTTTTTGATTTGGTAGACAAATCTGTTTTTGTCGATAAGGCGTTGTATTCATATGTAGCAAATAATGATAGTGCGACGCATTCGATGAGAACCAGCGAAGGTCCTGAACATGTTTTGTATGTTGCCGAGAAAATGCAGGAAAAATCAATAAACAAACTATATCAGAATGAAGCGGATTATCGTGTAGCTTATCTTTCTTTGAATTTATATAAATCTTATGTTCTTCTAAACAATTTAGATAAAAAAAACAAACGTAAGAGTTTAAAGAAAAAGCTAAAAAACTATAAATATTTGTTTTCTAAAAAGGATAGGTTAAACTATCATTTGTTAATTATTTTTCCTAAAATTTATAGAATAGCATTTAGACTTTACGACAAAAAAAGAGTAAAAAAACTTGATCCCATATAAAAGGTGAATTATGAGAGAACCGTTAATAAGTGTTGTAGTTCCTATATATGAAGTTGAAAAATACCTCGACCGATGTGTCGAGAGTATTGTCAATCAGACATATAAGAATCTCGAGATAATACTTGTTGATGATGGTTCGCCTGACAATTGTCCGAAAATGTGTGACAGTTGGGCAGAAAAAGACAACAGAATAAAAGTAGTCCATAAAGAGAACGGCGGACTTTCTGATGCTCGAAATGCTGGAATGCCTTTCGCGACAGGTGAGATTATCTCGTTTATCGATTCTGACGACTGGATTGAGCTTGATATGTTTGAGAAAATGCTCAATCGTATGCAGAAAGATAACAGTGATATAGTATCCTGCGGCGTTAAGTGGGTTGAGGAAGACGGAAGCCTTATCCGAGATGTCACTTCAGATGATGAAGTTCTTGATACAACGATTGCGATGAAGGAACTCATCAACGATAAAAAACTAAAGCAGCATGTTTGGAACAAAATATACAAGTATGATTTGATTAAAGCTATTCCTTTTGAAAAGGGCAAATATCATGAGGATGTTTTTTGGTCATATCAGATTGTCGGTAGAGCGAAGAGTGTTTCTATAGCCAAAGAATCATTTTATAATTATGTGCAGCGCTCAAACAGTATTATGGGTGAGGGCTTTTCCGTAAAGCGTCTGGATGCTCTTGACGCGAACGAGTTGCGTTGCGAGTATATGAAAGAACACTTTCCTGAACTATACGACAATGCTCTATATGTATATATCGGCAGTTGCCATTACCAGCTCCAATGCGCGGTAAGAGCAAATCAACCTAAAGAAGTAATTGATAATATACTGGATAGAACCTCATACAGAAAAACAGGTCATCCTACACGAGGTATAACCTTAAAACAAAAGATTTGGTATTATCTGTTTACGCTTTTCCCAATGACAACTTGCAGAGTTAGAAATAGATTAGGCAAAGGTATATAAATGAAAAAAGTAATGGTAGTATTCGGCACGAGACCTGAGGCAATCAAAATGTGTCCACTCGTCAACGAGCTGAAAAGCAGAGAAAACTTAATAACAAAGGTTTGCGTCACTGGTCAGCACCGTCAGATGCTTGACATGGTGCTCGATGTATTTAATGTTGTTCCCGACTACGATCTCAGCATAATGAAGGACAAGCAGACGCTGTTCGATATTACAACAAATATCCTGAACAGAATCAGAGAAGTACTCGAATCTGAAAAGCCCGATGTTGTGCTTGTTCACGGCGATACATCGACTACATTTGTCACAGCGCTCGCTTGCTATTATTTGCAGATACCTGTTGGCCACGTTGAGGCTGGGCTTCGTACATACAACATCTATTCTCCGTATCCCGAGGAGTTTAACCGTGAGGCGGTAGGAATAATAAGCAGTTACAATTTCGCTCCGACCGATATTTCCAAGCAGAACCTCATTTGCGAGGGAAAGAGTCCCAATACGGTTTATGTGACGGGCAACACAGTTATTGATGCTCTAAAAACAACTGTCCGTGAGGACTACACCCATCCTGAGCTCGAATGGGCAAAGGACAGCAGATTGATTATGTTGACTGCCCATCGCAGAGAAAACCTCGGCGAGCCTATGCACAGGATGTTCAGAGCTATTCGCCGAATTGTTGAGGAAACTCCCGATGTTAAGGTGATTTACCCGATACATATGAACCCTGTTGTTCGCAAGGCAGCGGATGAAGAGCTGAAAAACAACGATCGAATCCGCTTGATTGAGCCGCTTGATGTGCTTGATTTCCACAACTTTATGGCGCACAGCTACCTAATTCTTACGGACAGCGGCGGAATTCAGGAGGAAGCTCCGTCTCTCGGCAAGCCTGTCCTCGTTATGCGTGATACAACCGAGCGCCCCGAGGGTATAGAAGCGGGCACATTAAAGCTCGTCGGGACCGACGAAGAAGTTATCTACAGAGAGTTCAAAAAGCTCCTGACTGATAAAGAAGAATACGAAAAGATGAGCAAAGCATCAAACCCCTATGGTGACGGCTTTGCGTGTAAAAGAATTGCGGATGTGTTGGTGAGGGATTTTGGAGAATAATTCAAAGGGTCTTGTTTCAATAGTTTTACCAATTTATAACGGCGAAAAGTATATGAGACAAAGCATTGAAAGTGTTATTAATCAAACGTATATGAACTGGGAACTGATTATCATTGATGATTGCTCTACTGATAGTACGCCTGATATAGCAAAAGAATATGCAAATCAAGACGAAAGAATTAAATACTATCGAAATGAAACTAATCTAAAGTTGCCGAGAGGACTTAACAGAGGTTTTTCACTTTCAAAAGGCGAATATCTTACATGGACGTCTGATGATAATTTGTATTTACCAATTGCTATTGAAAGAATGGTATCGACGATTGTAACAGAAAAAGCTGACTTTGTTTTTGCAACATGTGATGTAATTAATGAAAACAATGAAGTTGTTGAGATTATAAAAGCTCCCAAAGATTATAAAGATGCTGTTATAGGTTGGAATTTTGTCGGTGCATGTTTTATGTATACTCGAACAGTATATGAAACAATTGGCGAATATGATACAAACAAGTTTCTGGTTGAGGATTATGATTACTGGTTAAGAATCTTCAGTAGATTTTGTGTTGCAAACATTCAGGATGTTTTGTATCAATATCGTTGGCATGATGGTGCACTTACCAGTACAGAAAAAAAAGATAGAATAAACTCAATGTGTGAGAAAGTATTATGGGATAATATTGGAAATTACAATAATTTGAGTTTAAAGCAAAAATATTATTTATATTCACACTTACATAGACTACGTCAATCAAAAGAAGATAAGAAGGAAAGAAACAAGTATAAACTTAAGTTAAGTATTTTAAATAAATACTATCTTATATTTTATAATACTCCGCATAGAATACAATCTGTTTTCACTAGAAAGAAATAAGACAAATGAGTAGAATATTAGTTTATAAAAATATTGACATCAAGAATAAATCAAACTATAAAACTATGGCAGAAACCTTCTCGAAAAAATATGGTGTGGATTGTCCTAATTTTGGAAATAAACTTTGGTATCAAGGCATTATTTCGGAAGTATCAACGGAAGAAAACGTTATAACATATTATAATAATTCATTTACATCAGATTACATTAACAGTAATTTCGACATTATGCTTTACCCTATGGCGAATATTTTTTCTATTGAATTTTCAAAGGGACTAGATCCGATAACGGATTTCATTAAGAGATTAAACATTCCAGTTTATATTATTTCTTGTGGAGTACAATGTGATAGTTATGATGATTTAAATGGCTTAGTGAACGAAATAGGAGAAATTTCAAATAGATTTATTAGAGCAGTTTATCATTCTGGAGGAGACTTTGCATTAAGAGGATATTTTTCCGCTGAATTCTTTCAAAAACTAGGGTATAACGATCTAAATGTTGTTGGATGCCCATCTCTGTTTCAGTGTGGGCCAGACTTAAGAGTTGAAAAAAACAATGTTTCAATTAAAAAATTCAAAGTAGCAGTAAATGGGAAATCTGAAATAGCACTTCCAATATTAAAAAATTGTGATAGTGTTTTTTATGATCAAGATGTGCTTTTCGACATTCTATATAACACTAAAACATATTTACCAATTAATTCAAGCGTGAAGGAAAACATAAGATGGCTGAAATCTTCTGGATTTGGTTTTTATTTGACAGATTTGATTATAGAAGATAGAATTCGATTGTTGTCTGATATGTGGGACTGGCAACATAGTCTACAGAATGAAGGTTTTTGTTTTTCTTTCGGTACAAGAATTCATGGTAATATTATGGCCATTCTTTCAGGAGTGCCATCATTAATCGTTAATGTCGATTCAAGGGTAAAAGAGATGGCAGAATTCTATGATATCCCAAGTGTTGATTATAGTGATGCCTTGAAACAAGTCAGTAACAAAGAGTCATTATATAAATTGTACGAAAAAACTGATTATTCTAAGTTTAACTCGAAATATAACGAAAAGTATAATGCGTTTAATGACTTTTTGATAAAAAAAGGTATAGTAAAAAATATGAATATAAACAATCCATTTTTAAACTGTAGTGACGGGAACTACCCAAAATGTGCAACGGATGAAGCAAAGCAACGAGCAAAAAAAATAAGAAAATATAGCTTTTTGTATAAAGCATTATTACGTTTGTAGTTATTGAATTATTAGATTGTAAATATGTATTATTTGAGAGTGGAGAAGTATAATGGCTAAAAGTCAACTTAGAATAGGAGCAGTATTGTCATATATTAATATGGCTATAGGTACACTTATACCTATGTTTTACACTCCGATTATGCTCGAGCTGCTGGGACAAAGTGAATATGGTTTATATAAATTGTCAAGTAGTGTTACGAGCTATTTGGCTCTTATCTCATTTGGTATAGGTTCTGCTGTTGTAAGATATTTGACAAAGTATAGAACCGAAGGCGACAAAGACGGCGAAGAGGGTATCTTTGGTTTATTCAATGTTATTTTTGCAATTATTTCTGTAATTACTGTTATTGCAGGAATTGTAATTGTATTTATTCTTGAACCTATTTACGGAAATGCTATAAACAATCCCGAACAAATGATGGAGATGAGAATCCTTGTTCTCATCTTAAGCTGCACAACCGCTCTTTCTTTCTTATGCACTCCATATAACGCTGTAGTAACAAGTCATGAGAGATTTGTTTTTTTACAACTTATAAATATTATTACAACGGTTCTCGTTCCTGTGGTAAATATTATTGTTCTGTATATGGGATTTAAGTCCATAGGAATTGTTGCATCCTCTTTGATTTTGAATATAATTGTCCAAATTCTTTACATTATTTATGTAAGGCGTAGCATAAAGCTCAGACCGAATTATAAAAATATGCCCAAATATCTTATCAAGGAAATACTTGTGTTTTCGTTCTGGATTTTTGTGGCTAATGTTGTAATGCAACTTTACAATTCTACTGATACATTGATAATCGGAGCGGTTCCCGCATTGGCAACTATAGGTGTTGCTGTTTATAATATCGGAGTAACATTTAACAATATGGTACAGAGCTTTTCTGTTGGAATTCTTAGTGTTCTTACACCTAAAGTTAACGGAATGGTGTTTAGCGGAAAAAGTAATACTGAGCTTACCGATTTGATGATAAGGATTGGCAGGCTTCAGTGTTATATAGTATCTTTAGTTGTAACTGGATTTATAGCTTTTGGAAGGCAGTTTATATCGCTTTGGGTAGGAGATGAAAATCTTGATGCATACTGGGTTGCACTAGTTACCATGATACCGGCTTGTATACCATTAATCCAGAATGTTGCTTTAAGCACAATTGTTGCTATGAACAAGCATAAGTTTAGATCAATTGTTTTTTTAGCTATTGCAACGATCAATGTTATTGGTACTATTATTTGTGTAAATAGTTTTGGAATAATCGGCGCGGCGGTTGTAACGGGAGCCGCTAACATTCTGGGAACAGGGTTTATTATGAACTGGTATTACTGGAAAAAAATCGGTCTTGAAATTCCAAGATTCTGGAAAAGTGTGGGACATCTATTTATTATTCCAATCATTATGTGTGTGATAGCGCTTATTGCCTTTAACTTTATTCAACTGAATAGTTGGCTTATGTTATTACCATTTATTGCGATTTACGCAATAGTTTTCATAGTATTGAACTGGCTTTTCGTTATGAATGATTATGAAAAGGATATATTCAGGGGACCATTGAGAAAAATAAAGAATAAATTAAAGAAGGTTTAGTATGATGCACCCCATTAAATCAATAGTAGCGCAAAATCAGAATCGAATGAATAAAAACTATGACAATTGTATATACGGAAAAAAACTAAAACAATTCAAAGATACACATAAAGGTGAAACTTGTTTTATCATAGGTAATGGACCTTCACTTAAGGTTGAGGATTTGACAAAAATTTACAAACTTGGGATTCCGTCTTTTGCGTTTAACAGGATATTCTGTATATTTGACGAAACGCCGTGGCGACCGACTTATTATGTTTCTCAGGATATCAATGTTACATACGGAATTGAGGAACAATTCAAGAGTCTTGATCTAAAATATAAGTTTTTGCCTGTACGATGGAAATGGTATGAGAACTTTACAATCCCGAACGCGTTTTATTATAAAACAATAAACTCGGAAACAGATGAGGCTTTCGGCTTTTCAAAAGATTTTGTAAAAGAGGTCGTTGACGCGCCAACTGTAGCCTATACCGCTTTTCAGCTTGCGTATTATATGGGTTTCAGGAGATTCTATCTTATCGGTTTTGACCAAAGCTATAAGATTGCTAAGGACAAAGACGGAAACATAGTTGTTAACGATAAACTTGAAAAAGACTATGTCAGCGATAAATACAGAAATGAAGAAACAGATGACCTGATTATTCCGAATCTTTACGAAATGAACAAGGCTTTTATATCTCTTGATTATCATATTAAGAACAAGAATATTGATGTTGAAGCATATAACGCTACCCGAGGCGGTATGCTCGAGGTTCTTGAACGTAAAGATTTAGATGAAGTGTTCAGAGAATTGGAGAGTAAAAAGTAATTGAAGACTGTAGCAATAGTTCCGATGAAATTGAATAACCGAAGGTTGCCGCAAAAAAACACCAAGTCTTTCACAAACGGTAAGCCGTTGTGTTGGTATATTCTTTCAACTTTACTGACGGTTGAAGGCGTAGACGAGGTTTATGTATATTGCAGCAATCCCGATATCAAAGAGTTCATCCCCGAAAGAGTAAAATATCTTCGCAGAAGTGAATCTTTGGATCAGGATACCACAAAAATGAATGAGGTTTTAAAAGCATTTGCTAATGATGTTACAGCCGACGTTTATGTAATGACGCATACAACGGCGCCGTTTATCTCAAAAGAGTCTATAGAAAAAGGTCTGCACGCCGTAATCAGCGGCGAATATGATTCATCATTTGCGGCTAAGAAACTTCAGGATTTTCTTTGGAAGGACGGCGCGCCGTTTAACTATGAGCTTGATAATATTCCGTGTACTCAGGATTTGTCGCCTCTATTTGAGGAAACAAGCGGCTTTTACATTTATAAAAACGAGGTTATGACAAAGTTCGGTCGCCGAATAGGGGACAAGCCGTTTATAGTTGAAGTAAGTGAAATCGAGAGCATCGACATTGATGAGCCTGAAGATTTTATGATTGCCGACGCTATTTATAATCACATTTATAAAGACAAGGATTAACAGTATATGAATAAAGTTAGTATACTTGACTGTACCCTCCGTGACGGCGGATATTGTAACAATTGGGAATTTGGATTTAATAATATCCGAAAGATTACCGATGGCATTGTAAACGCCGGTATTGAGATTGTTGAGTGCGGTTTTCTAACCAACAAAATAGAATATAATAAAGACGCTTCTAAGTATACAACTGTTGAAGAGATTGCTGCCGTAATTCCTGAAAACCGAAACGGTAAGATTTTTGTCGCCATGATGAATTATGGTGAGTATAATCTGGATGAGCTTCCCGCTTGTGATGGCAAGTCAATTGACGGCATTCGTCTTGCATTTCATAAAAAAGATTTGACGAAAGCAATAGAGGTATGTGAGAAGATAAAAGAGAAGGGGTACCTTGTCTTTATTCAGGCTATGGTTTCGCTCGCATATTCCGATAACGAGTTCTTATGCCTCATAAACCGCGTAAACGAAATCCAACCTTATGCTTTCTACATAGTTGATAGTTTCGGTATGATGAAAAGCAAGGATTTAATTAGGCTTTTCTATGTGGTTGAGCATAATCTTGATGAGAATATCTGGATTGGTTTCCATTCTCATAATAACTTGCAACTCGCCTACTCAAACGCGCAGACATTGTGTACTGTAACGACAAACAGAAATCTGATTATTGACGCTTCGGTTTATGGAATGGGTAGAGGCGCGGGGAATCTTAACACAGAGCTTTTTGTTAATTATCTTAACGAAAACGCTGATAAGAATTATGATATTAAACCGCTTCTTACCATAATTGATGAGATTCTCAATGAGTTTTATCAGCGCAATTATTGGGGATATTCTCTGCCGAATTACCTTTCCGCTTCACACAACGCTCATCCCAATTATGCCGGTTATCTTGACGATAAGAAAACGCTCACAGTTGATGATATGGACGAGATTTTCTCGATGATGGACGATGAGAAGAAGGTGCACTTTGACAGTAAGTATATCGAAACGCTTTATTTAAGATATATGGAAAAAGGTACTGTCAACAACAATCATATAGAAGATTTGAAAACAGCTATTAAAGGGAAAAAACTTCTTTTAGTAGCTCCGGGTAAAAGTTCATCGGACGAAAAAGACAAGGTTATTTCTTTTAAAGAAAATAAAGACGTTGTTACTGTCAGTGTTAACTTTGCCTATGATGAGTTTGATTACATTTTCCTCAGTAACCTAAGACGTTACAAAGAGCTTGAAAACATGGTTAAAGGAAAGTGTATTGTAACTTCTAATATTTCCACAAGTGAAGCTTACTTGCAAACTCCGTACAAAGCTCTTTTGAATAACGAGGAAGCAGTTAAGGATAACGCCGGACTAATGGCAATAAAGTTCTTTATCTCTCTCGGTGTCAAGGAGATTTATCTCGCGGGTTTTGACGGATATACACACGATGTCAAAGAGAATTACGGTGACACAAAGCTTGAGTTTATCAGCAAAAACGCTGTTCTTGACGCTATGAATGAGGGGATGAATAAGGTCCTTGCTCAGTATAGCCAATCAGTCAGTATCATTTTTATTACCGAACCCAAGCATTTACATATTTAATTGGAGGAATAATGAAAGTATTGTGTTTTGGAGAGCTTTTGTTGAGGCTTTCCTCACCGGGGTACAACAGATTGTTTCAGAAGGATAGTTTGGACGCAACGTTCTGCGGCGGAGAAGCTAATGTTGCGGTTTCTCTCTCGAATTTCGGAATTAACAGTGAGTTTGTAACAAAGCTTCCCAACAATGATGTCGGAATGGCGGCGGAGAAATCCTTAAAATATTTTGGTGTTAACACCGATAAGATTGTCTACGGTGACGGAAGAATGGGGCTCTATTATCTTGAAAAAGGAGCGTCTCAGCGTCCGTCAAAGGTTATTTATGACAGAGCTTATTCGGTTATTGCTATGGCTGATAAGAGTGAGTTCGATTGGAACAAAATATTTGACGGAGTTGACTGGTTTCACTGGACAGGAATAAATCCGGCACTCGGAGATAACGTAGCTGAAATTTGCGAACTGGCTTGCAAGGCGGCTAAATCAAAAGGAATAATAATATCTTGTGATTTGAACTTCAGAAAGAATCTGTGGACCAGCAAAAAGGCGCAGAGTGTTATGAAAAGGCTGATGCCATATGTTGATGTCTGTATTGCCAACGAGGAGGACGCCGATAAAGTTCTCGGAATCAAAGCGAGCGATACTGACGTTGAGAACGGCGAACTAAGTTTTTCAGGCTATAAAAAGGTTGCTGAAGAAATCTGTACGACCTATGGATGTGAAAAGGTTGCCATAACCCTCAGAAAAAGCTATTCCGCCAGCAGAAACGGCTGGAGCGGTCTTATATATGACGGTAAAACCGGAGAGTGTGTTCACTCGACAGAGTATGATATTCAGATTGTCGACCGTGTAGGCGGCGGCGACAGCTTTACCGCAGGTGTGATTTATGGTATAATAAAAAGAATGACCGATAAAGAAACAGTAGAATTTGCAGCGGCTGCAAGCTGCTTAAAGCATACTGTTGAAGGAGACTTCAACCGCGTCACCGTGCAGGATGTCAAATCCCTGCTTCAAAACGGCGGCAACGGCAGAGTGCAGAGGTAAGCTAAAAAAACAGTAAGGTATAGTATCATATGACTAATACAGTAATAGTAACGCTATTTTCTCTTTTTGTTTTAGCATTTATAGCAATTGGAGGAATAGCAAGTTCAAAATTAACAACAGAATCAACTTTTCTTTCAATTTCTCAAACTAATTGGTTAAGAAGTGTTGCAATTCTCACTATCATGTTTTCCCATTTTTTACCATTAGTGGGATTAACATATGATGATGGTATATTATCATTTAGCTTGAATTTAGGAATAATTGGAGTAGCTATTTTCTTTTTATTATCTGGTTATTCTTTAATGATTTCAAAGATAAAGAAACCCAATTATTTGAAAGGTTTTATTAAAAAGCGTTTAGTTCGATTGTATGTTCCGTTTTTGATAGTATACATATTGGATGTTATAGTAATGCTTATAATGGGTAAGCAAATTGTGTTAAAAGACATACTTTTTATTCCTTTGATGTCCTTACCCGGTGTGCTTAACTGGTACTTAAAAGTACAACTGGGGTTATATATAGTTTTTTATATTTTAGCAAGATTAATAAAGAATAATAATTTTTTGATTACCTCTACGTTTGCTATTTGTATAATTTATATGATTATAGGCTTATTTACGGGAATAACAGCCCACTGGTATGAGGGAGTCTTTGCGTTCCCTTTGGGTATGCTTATTGCTCAGAATAAAGAGTGTGTTTTTACCTTTCTGAGCAGAAGATACATTATAGCCTTGATTGCATCTATTGTTGTTTTTGGGTGTTGCTTTTTACCCTATTATATTTTTGGCGGTACTTTGTTTGAAATCCTTTTTATATTTGGATTTTTACAGTTTGTTGTATGTTTATGTGCAAAATTTGCAGGAGCCCCAAGAAGTAAGATTTTTACATATTTAGGTGTTATTTCACTTGAATTGTATTTGGTTCATACTGTAATAAACAGTAACTTTATCTCAATTGTACATTTTGAAAAACAAACTACATTAATTGGAATAGTTGTATTATTATGTTTCTTACTTGGTTCGATTGTTGTGAGTGTGATAGTAAAGCGATTAAGTGATAAAACCAGTAGTTTTCTTTTAAAACAGAAAAGGTGAGTATGTAATGAAAAAAACAATTACCGTAGCAACGGCGTGTTATGATCGAGATTGGAGAATCATTTTATCCGAAGGTTATCTTGCGAAGATTTTTGCTCGCTTCAATTACAATTTTGACAAAAAGATATTGATTATTAATACATCAACAAAGAATAATGAGATAAAGGAAGCAGCGCTTCGTGAGGTCTCTTCAGGCAATATAGATGAGTTCTATTTTACTGATGATATAAAAAAAGAAGTAATGGATTTTTTTAGTATTAAAGACTTCATTTATACCGATTATTTTTCTTTATTTAAAAAGGGATTTGATGTTTCTTTAGCTAAACGTTTTTATAATTTTTATTTCAAAAAAAAGGGAAAATCAAAAATTGTATCAATAAGAAAAAAGCAATATGACTGTATAGATTATTCCATAAGTCCGCTGTGTGCGATTTACAAAGCGCAAACTGATTGCCTTTTGTATTTCACTGAAGATTGCGCGATGAATGATAACAGTGGCTCTGAATGGGTTGAAAAAGCTTTTAATTTATTGGATAAGGAAGAATACATAGCAGCTCGACCGATAGATGAAGATTTAGATATTAGATACTTTGAGGAATATGACAAGGATGACGAGTTCTATGTTTCGTATTTATTTACAGACAGGATGTTCTTGTCGAATGTTAGTGACTTAAAAGCGATTGATTATAATTGTGAAGACCAGCATAAATATCCTCCCTATGGTGGAGCGGGGTTTGAAGCCAGAGTCTATAATTATATGGCTGTGAACAATATGTTTATGTTAATAAGCCAAAACGAAAAATATATTCATGAATATGACGAGTATATGAATGGAATAAAACCATCTAATTCTTGAGGTGCTGTATGTATTATTTGATTTGTAGATATTTAATTACAGGTGGTGTGCAAACTCTTACATTAAGGGAAGGAGAATGGCTAAAGAAGAATAAAGGTGATGTTTGTATTGTTGCTCAAATCACTACTGAGAATATAGTAAAGCTATATAAAAGAATTGGGATAAAAGTGATGATCCTTAACAAATGGACAGCTAAAGAGATACATAATGCGGTTTTATCAAAGAATCAAGAGATAAAGCTTATACATATGTATGATTTAGGAGAGTTTTTAAGATATAAATCTCATTATCCAAAGCACAATGTTAAATTAGTTTACTATTGTGTTCATCCTACAGCAGATTGTTTTTTAAAATCGTCGAATCTTGGAAAAAAGCTGTTTAACCGTTTTTTTTCAAAAGCTATTTCAAAATATAATAAGAATAAAAACATTATGTATATGGATCAAGAGACTCTGACAAGAAATTTAGAGAATTATTGCCTTGAAGATGAAGAAAAGCTTTTTACAGTTTTACCATTACCATATAAAATAAAGAATAATCAACCCAAAGATCGTTCCAAAGATACTTGCCATATTTTAACAGTATCAAGAGCGGATTTTCCTTACAAAGGGTATATGATAGGAATGCTTGAGGAGATTAATCAACGCTATAATGAAATTCCTAACATTCAACTTACTATTATTTCTTCTGGTGAACAATTAAGCGAGTTGAAGGAAAAAATTAATTCACTTAATCCAAAAGTAAAAGAAATAATTGAATTAATTGATGGTGTTACTCCTGATAAACTTCCAAATTATTATAAAAATACAGATTTATATGTAGGTATGGGCACAACAGTTTTAGAAGCAGCAGATTATTGGATTCCTTCTATTATGACCCAGTATGATACATATGAGTTTGTTTCTACGGGTTTTTTTAATGAAAATCCATTAGATTTAGGAAGCAGATATATTGAAGGTTCAAGCGGGATAGAACAAATAAAGCATATTGTAAAACTTAGTGATTTAGAATACCGAAATATGCAGAAAGAAACAAAAAACGCGTTGAAAAAAAACTATGATGAAGATGTTATACTTGAAAAGCTTGATAAGTGGCAGTGTAGCAATAAAGAAAAGTTAAGTTTTTTTTCTAATTTGTTTTTAAAAATATATTTTGCATTAAAATATTGGAGATTTAGGTGATGGGAGAAATATGCAAGTAGTAAAGTATGTATTCCAACCTCATGGAGATAATAGAGGACAATTAGTTGCCTTGGAGGAAATTAAGGATATACCATTCAAAATAAAAAGAGTTTATTATATGTATGACACCAAAGAGGGTGTTGTACGTGGTTATCATGCACACAAAAACCTCCAACAGATTCTTGTATGTATTCATGGGAGTTGCAAGATTCGACTTGATGATGGAAAAGAAAAAAAGATAATTCCTCTTGAAAAGCCATATGAAGGTCTATATGTGTCCAACAATATGTGGAGAGAAATGTTTGATTTTTCACCCGACGCGGTATTGATGGTACTTGCGTCTGAATTGTATGATGAATCTGACTACATAAGAGATTATGATGAGTTTCGTGCTTACATAATGGAGACGGAAAATGTTAAGTAAGATAACACCCCCCCCTGGTTTCGAACAAACATTTGTGCGGGCTTGACCTATTTAGAATAGTTGCTGCATTATGTATTTTTTTATTTCACTCCGCCATTCATTTCGATTGTTACTATGGAATCTTGCAGGGCTTTATAATAAACGGCGCGGTATTTATGACAGGGTTTTATATTCTTTCGGGGTATACGCTTTTCTTCGTTTATCATGACAGAAGAATATCAAATATTAAAGAACTGGGTCGCTTTTACAAAAAAAGATTCTTTGGAATAATGCCACTTTATTATTTCTCAGCAACGCTGTATGTATTATTCTTTTCCGCGGAAACTGTAAAACAGAATATCTTATTATTTCCGATTGAGCTTTTAGGTTTACAAAGCACATATTCCTCTTTGTTTATTTATAGCCATAATGGTGGAACGTGGTTTATATCTTGTCTTATTATTTGCTATTTATTTTATCCGTTATTACAAATCATCTCTACTCAAATCAAGGTGAAAATTAAGCTGGTCTTAATTGCCGTGAGTAGTTTTATTCTAATTCTTTCTCCGTTTGTAGTTCATTTTTTTCACTTAAGCAGTATCTATTCAAATCCCTTTTTTAGAGTACTAGAGTTTTCAATTGGGGTATTTGCTGCTTCGTTAAGTTTAGATGTTAAAGAAAAGAAATATGTTCAAAAAGTGTTGTTTAATAGAATCACGATTATTTTGGAGTTTCTATTCATCATCATATTTGTAAGTATTTGTGCTTGGAAAGGAATTAGTGGCAATTATATGCTTTTTAATATAGGCACACTTATCCCGTTTGCACTTATAATATTTGGATTGGGAAATATTTCATATGGAAGAGTCTTGAATAATAGCATCGTTAGGTATTTAAGTTCTATTTCATATGCTTTTTTCTTGTCTCAACTGTTTATGCCGAGAATCGGTAAATATATTTTCAATAAGTTTCCATGTGAAAATTTAATGAGAATATTTGTTCTTTTCCTTATTTGCGTAATTATCAGTGTACTCTTACACGAACTCATAGAAAAACCAATAGGCAAATTACTTAGGAAAAAGAAGATTATATAAGGAGTACAGCTTATGAAAGTTCCTTTCGTTTCATTTGAAACAATGCACAATGAAATAAGACAAGAACTCGACAACGCATACAAGGGTGTGATGGACAGCAATTATTTTATTCAAGGACAAGCCTGCGCTAAGTTTGAGCAGGAGTTTGCTGATTATTGCGGAGTGAAGTATTGTGTTGGCGTTGGAAACGGACTCGACGCTTTGATGTTGATTCTCAGAGCGCTTTATATTGGCGCGGGTGACGAGGTGATTGTTCCCTCAAATACATATATTGCTACCGCATTGGCAGTTTCATATATTGGTGCAACGCCAGTGTTTGTAGAACCTGAAATTGATACATTTAATATTAATCCTGATTTGATTGAGAAAAAGATCACAGAAAAAACAAAAGCTATCATAGCGGTGCATTTGCAGGGTAGACCGGCTGATATGGATAGGATTAACGCGATTGCAGAAGAACACAATCTTAAAGTAATCGAAGATGCCGCTCAGGCTCACGGCGCGAGATATAAATGCAAACGAGTCGGCTCGCTTGGATGTGCAGCCGGATTTAGTTTTTATCCCGGAAAGAACCTCGGCGCATTAGGTGACGGCGGTTGCGTTACAACAAACGATAAAGAAATTGCAGACAAGGTAAGAGCTTTAGGTAACTACGGTTCTGACTACAAATATCATCATATTTACAAAGGCTGTAACAGCCGTCTTGATGAAATACAGGCAGCGTTTTTGTCTGTAAAACTCAAACAGTTGGATAAGTGGAACGCTGAAAGAAAACGTATTGCTGGAAGATACATAAAAGAAATTGATAATCCTTTAATTAAACTCCCGAAAACAAGTGATGATGTTTTTGAGCATGTGTATCATGTTTTTGTTATTAGATGTGACGAGCGTGACAGACTCGAAAAGTATCTAAATTATAATGGCATTGGAATATTAAAACACTATCCGATTCCGATGCATTTGCAAGGCGCATATGTAGATTTGGGATTGTGCGAGGGAGATTTGCCTGTGGCGGAAGAAATAAGCAAAACTGTTCTTAGTATTCCAATGTATTATGGAATGACTGAGGAGCAGATAAGCTTTGTTATAGAGAGAATAAACTGTTTTAGGTGAAGTATGAATCATAGTTATTCAATTAGAAATAAAAATGTTATTTTACGAGCTTTGGAGAAAAATGATATCGAAAAACTTCGTGAATGGAGAAATGAAAAAAAGAATTCCAAATTTTTAAGACAAATACCATATATAACCGAGAATGCTCAAAAAAGATGGTTTGAAAATTACTTAAAAAACGAAGATGAAATTTGCTTTGCTATTGAGGAATGTGAACAGTTAAATAGGATGGTTGGTAGTTTGTCGTTATATAATTTTAATGGCGATACCGCTGAGTTTGGTAAAATTCTTATTGGAGATAAGGAAGCACACGGTAAAAGAATAGGCTTTAATGCAACGTATGCTGCGTTAAAAATTGCTTTTGAAGTTTTAAAGCTAAAAAGAGTTGTTTTAGAGGTTTATGAGGATAATTTGGCGGCAAGAACGATATATGAACAAATAGGCTTTTTATTTAAAGGTGTTTTAAGGAAAGATAAAATAGGAAAAGCTTTTTTATACGAAGTTTATTCAATAGAAAAAGAGATATAGGAATGCTTTTTTTGGAAGATAGTATTATGATAAAAAACTATTTGGAAGTTTAATAAAGATATTTTTCTTAACAAATCCTTTATTGGAAAGAGGAGTTATAAAATGAATTGTAATTGTGTTGTTGTATCTGGATATTATTATACAGGTTCAAGTGCAGTTGTAGACTTGTTAAAAGAATATAACGGAGCATATGAACCTAGAGCAGAATTTAGATTAATAAAAGATCCGTATGGATTAATAGACTTAAGATATAATTTAGTTGAACGATGGGATCCGTTAAACTCCGATAATTCAATAAAAGATTTTTTATGGTTAACAAACCATTTAAATGCACAAAATTCTTTATTGTCTTTGACATATGGCTATGGCTATTCATCTGAAGAAGTGTTTGGTAAACGTTTTATGGAGGAAACCGTAGAATTTGTTAACAGAATAACGGATTTTAAATATGAAGGAAGTTGGTTTTTTACTCAATTCAAGCAAACAAAGGCTGAAAGGATAAAAGAAAAAGCGCTAAAACTTTGTCGTGTTAATCCTAAGCATTATATGTTTTTTAGTAATTGTTCGGCGAATGAATTTGATGAATATGCGTCTATTTATCTTGAAAATATTTTTGGATTAAATGAACATAAGAATGATTCGTTTGCAATAATTGACCAAGGTTTGCCCGCTCAAAATCCTGACTATATAAATAATTTTTTTAAAAACGCAAAAATGATAATAGTTGATAGGGATCCGCGTGATGTTTATGTGGATATGTTGGATGAAGGTGTTCAATTAATAGGTGATACATTAAAAAAGACGCATGATACAAGTGTTTTTATAAAATGGTATAAATCTTATCATAAAAATCAAAAAAATCTTTGCGATAATGTTATTAGAGTTAATTTTGAAGATGTTGTTTTGAATTATAAAAAAACGGTAGATTTGATAGAAGGTTTTCTTGACTTAGATTCTAAGAATCATATTAGACCGAATACTTGTTTACTGCCTGAAGTGTCAAAGAATAATATTGGTAGATATAAAAATATTCTTACAAAAAAAGAAATAAATGAATTGCAAGAGTTAAAAGATTTTTTTTGGGAGAATTAATAAAACTAGGATAAATTGAAAGGTAATATATGAAAGGCATAATTTTAGCAGGCGGTTCGGGCACACGCCTTTATCCGCTGACGACAGTTACAAGTAAACAGCTCCTTCCCGTGTACGACAAGCCGATGATTTATTATCCGATGTCGGTTTTGATGAACGCGGGGATCAGAGAGATTCTGATAATTTCAACTCCCGAGGACACACCTCGCTTCAGGGAGCTTTTCGGCGACGGCAGTCAGTTCGGCATTTCGCTTTCCTATGCTGTTCAGCCGAGTCCAGACGGACTTGCTCAGGCGTTTATTATCGGTGCGGATTTTATCGGCAATGACAGCGTGGCTATGGTTCTCGGCGACAATATTTTCGCAGGTCACGGACTTAAAAAGCGCCTGAGAAAAGCCGCTTCGCAGGAGACCGGAGCGACAGTTTTCGGCTATTATGTTGATGATCCTGAGCGTTTTGGAATCGTTGAGTTTGACAAAGATGGAAAGGCGATTTCTATTGAGGAAAAGCCAAAAAATCCAAAGACAAACTATTGTGTTACTGGCTTGTATTTCTATGACAATCGCGTTGTTGAGTACGCGAGAAATCTGAAACCTTCAGCCCGCGGCGAGCTCGAAATCACCGACCTCAACCGTATATATCTCGAGAACGGCGAGCTCAATGTTGAGCTGCTCGGGCAGGGATTCACCTGGCTCGATACAGGAACTCACGACTCGCTTGTTGACGCGACAAACTTTGTATATACAATGGAGAAACATCAGCACCGCAAGATTGCGTGCCTTGAGGAAATCGCGTATCTGAACGGCTGGATTGATAAAGAACAGATTGTGCAGTCCTACGAAGTGCTAAAGAAGAACCAATACGGCGAGTATCTCAAGGATGTTATTGACGGGAAATATCTGGACAAAACGGAGGGTTAATATGACTATAATTGTTACAGGTGGAGCGGGATTTATTGGCTCCAACTTCGTATTTCACATGCTCAAAAAATATCCTGATTACAGGATTATATGCCTCGACTGTCTGACCTACGCGGGCAATCTCTCGACGCTTGCTCCCGTTATGGACAACCCGAATTTCAGGTTCGTAAAGGAGAGTATTACAGACCGCGAGGCAGTCTATAAACTCTTCGAGGAAGAACATCCCGATATGGTTGTCAACTTTGCGGCGGAGAGCCATGTTGACCGCTCAATCGAGAATCCCGAAATCTTCTTACAGACAAATATCCTCGGCACTCAGGTGCTTATGGACGCTTGCCGCAAGTATGGCATAAAGCGCTATCATCAGGTAAGTACAGATGAAGTCTACGGCGATTTACCGCTCGATAGACCTGACTTATTCTTTACAGAGGAAACACCTATTCACACAAGTTCGCCATACAGCTCGTCAAAGGCAGGCGCTGATTTGCTTGTGCTCGCGTATCACAGAACCTACGGATTGCCCGTGACAATCAGCCGTTGTTCCAACAACTATGGACCGTATCACTTCCCTGAGAAGCTGATTCCGCTTATGATTGCGAACGCTCTCGTGGACAAGCCTCTGCCTGTTTACGGCAAGGGGGAGAATGTTCGCGACTGGCTCTATGTTGAGGACCATTGTAAGGCGATAGATTTGATTATCCATAATGGTAGGGTAGGAGAGGTCTATAACGTCGGCGGTCACAATGAGATGGCAAATATCGACATTGTTAAGCTGATTTGCAAGGAACTCAATAAACCCGAGAGCCTTATTACATATGTTACCGACCGCAAAGGTCACGATCTTCGCTACGCAATAGACCCGACTAAAATCCACAATGAGCTTGGCTGGCTGCCTGAAACCAAGTTCGAGGATGGTATCAAAAAGACAATTCAGTGGTATCTCGATAATAAACCCTGGTGGCAGGAAATAATCAGCGGCGAGTATCAGAATTATTATGAAAAGATGTATGGGGATAGATAGGCTGTTTTGGGTGTTATAATATGAGTTATGTTTTAGATTATGTATTTCCGGCAAAAGCAAAATATATAGCAGAAGCCAGGGACAGATTTGTTAACAGAAAAACTTCTATAGTTGAAGTGTATGATAATGCTACCGTATTACCTGCGGCACAGTTCAACGATTATGATGTATCTCACGGACGCGGAGGAGTCGTTGATTCTGAGGGTAATTACGTAGAGCTATCTAAAACAAAAGCCAGAGTAGTTGGAAAATACGATGTTGATAACTATGAAACAAGTGATGAAAAAGTAGTTTACTGTGGGTTCTTTAACAAAGCATGGGGGCACTACCTTACAGAAGTTGTTTCACGTTTGTGGTATGCATTAAAAAATGATGAGACAATAGATTCATATGTCTTTATTGAAGAAAAGGACGGAAACAAACAGTTTAATGGTAATTATCTTGAATTTCTTAAAATGCTTGGAATTGCCGAAAAGGTAAAAATTATTAATAAACCTACTAAGTTTAAAACTGTAGTTGTTCCTGAAGAAGGACTTGTTTATGATGAATACTACACTGATGAGTTTATCAAAATGTATGAATATATCAATAAAAAAGGGCTATCTCAATACACAGGTCCAAAGTACGATAAGGTTTTTTTTTCCAAGCGCAAGTGTGAAATTAGTATTTACTCAAATTTAAATGAAAAGTTCGTTGATAAATTTTTCGAGAAAAACGGATATAAAATCTTATATCCAGAAAGATTGTCATTGATTGAAACAATAGGCATTATGCAGAATGCAAAAAGTTTTTGCGCTTTATCAAGTTCATTAGCCCATAATCAGCTTTTTGGGCATGCAAATCAAACAATGATTTCAGTAGAAAAGCAGGCATTTTTTAATCCGTATCAAATTTTTGTAGCAAATATTACTGGCTGTGAATGTGTATTTATTGACGCATGCAGAAGCATATTCCCGGTAAACGCAGGGGGTCCTTTTATTTTTGACTATACGGATTATCTTGATAAATATGTAAAAGATAATGGTTTGATTCCCGGCAAACCCATGTCAAACCACAAGTTTAAAAAAATATATAAGCGGTATTTAGTTAATTATTTTTATTTTAACTATTCTTATCCGCCGGATTATATGTACAAACAGTATATCGTTGATATGACAAGAGAAGCATATAATGATACTGTTCAAAGAGAGAAAGTGTTCACTCTTTCGTTATTTCAAAGAGTTGCTCTTAAACTAAAAAAGATTAAACTAAAACTGTTCAAATAATGGAGCAAATATGAAAATTGCTATTACAGGCGCAAACGGATATATCGGCAGCGCATTAATTAAAAGGTGCATAGAAAAAGGATATTCAACTGTTGCAGTTGATCTCGATAATAAATATATTGATAATCGAGCTGAATATCTTAACATTAATATATTTGACAATAATGAAAACTTATTTGATAGAATGGGCTGTCCTGATGTACTAATTCATCTTGCATGGAGAAAAGGTTTTATACATAATGATATAGCTCATCTTGAGGACCTTGATAAGCATTATAAGTTTTTGACTTCGATGATTGACAGTGGTGTAAAATATCTTTCAGTAATGGGCTCAATGCACGAGATAGGTTACTATGAAGGTGCAATAGAACCAAACACTCCGTGTAACCCGATGTCGTTATATGGTATTGCCAAGAACGCGTTAAGGCAAGCTTTGGAATGTTATGTTGCGGAAAAAGGAATTGCTTTCCATTGGCTTAGAGCATTTTATATTGTTGGCGAGGATGAAAGAAGCAGTTCTGTGTTCGGAAAGCTGATCAGAAGCGCAAATGAAGGAAAGAAAGAGTTTCCTCTTAATTCCGGAAAAAACAAGTATGATTTTATATCTATCGATGAATTGTGTGAACAAATTATTGCTGCGTCAGTTCAAGATAATGTAAACGGAATTATAAATGTTTGTTCCGGAATGCCGGTTGCCCTTGGCGAGCGAATCGAACAGTTTATAAGCGATAATAATCTAGATATGAAATTGAAGTACGGTGTTTTTCCTGATAGACCCTATGATTCTCCGATTGTATATGGAGATAATACAAGAATCAAGGAGATTTTTAATCCATGATTTTTTAAGTTATAGGAGGCAAAGATGAGTTCATTAAGGAGAACCGATAGAAATAAAGCTGTAGACTATATCAAAGCCTTTGCTATTATACTTGTAGTACTAGGGCATTCGATTCAGTATGGTTCTGGATCATATGTTAAAGCTCATATGTTTGATAATAATTATATAATTTATTTTATATATAGCTTTCATATGCCAATTTTTATGATAGTAAGCGGGTATTTGTACTTTTATTCAATAAACAGATACAATACAAAACAAATGATTATCAATAAAACAAAATCATTGATAATACCTATCTTTTTTTGGACAATTCTAAGCACATTGTTGGATTGTATTTTGTATGATCAAGAACGTCTACTGAATCCGTTTAGATTTGGAGTAGCGTGGGCTAACGAGTTTATTGGTCAGTTTTGGTTTCTTTGGGCAGTTTTTGTCTGTTCGATGATTTTGTTGTTAATTAATAGAGTTTTTAAAGACAGCATTATTGTTTATGCTTTGATATTTGCTGCAACTTTCTTAACTCCTGATATATTACTTTTTTCTTTAATAAAGTTTATGTATCCGTTTTTTGTTATTGGATATATGGTCAATAAATATAAACTTATCGAAAAATGTAACGGTAAAGTTAAAACAATTGGATTTATAATCTCATCCGTTTTGTTTGTTATTATGCTGGTATTTATTAAAGGGAACTATTTCATTTACAACTCGGGATATACACTTTTAGGACGAGAGAATGTATTTGAAATTCTCTATATAGATATATATAGATTACTGATTGGGCTTTTAGGTAGTTATGTTTTTGTTTTTATAATTGCCCAATTTGCTCCTAAGGTTAGTGGCATAGTCGATAGAGTTATTGTTTGTTTAGGTAAAAATACACTTGGAATATATATAGTATCTTTCTTTTTTGCAGCGTATTTATTGCCTTTGATAACAAACAATTTTTCGGGAATAAACTATTTTGTTACTATTGTTGAAACAGTAATGACTATAGTGGTATCTCTACTTATTATATTTGCGATACAAAAGTTTAAATGGACAAATAGAATAATGCTTGGAAATTGGAAGAATTGATAAAATGAAAATCTTGGTTACAGGATGCAAAGGTCAGTTGGGATATGATGTATCTAAAGAATTGACAAAACACGGCGACACGGCTGTTGCGGTTGATATTGAAGAAATGGACATAACCGACAGAGAAGCCGTTGAAAAATTCATAAGCAACGCGAATGTTGACGCGGTTATTCACTGTGCGGCTTATACTGCTGTTGACGCGGCGGAGGATAATGTGGAGCTTTGCAGGAAAATCAACCGTGATGGCACGCAGAATATTGCCGACGTCTGCAAAAAGCTCAATATCAAAATGATTTACACCAGCACAGATTATGTGTTCAACGGTGAGGGAGAGAACTTTTGGAATCCCAATGATGAGCGTGAACCTCTTAATACTTATGGGTTAACTAAGTATGAGGGAGAGCTTGCAGTTGAGAGTACGCTTGATAAGTATTACATAGTTCGTATTTCGTGGGCATTCGGACTTAATGGCAAAAACTTTGTTCGTACAATGCTTAACCTCGGCAAAACTCACGACAAGCTGACAGTTGTTGATGACCAGATTGGCTCACCGACATATACGGTTGATCTAGCCAAGTTGCTTGTTGATATGATTCACACCGATAAGTACGGACGCTATCACGCTACAAACGAAGGGGTTTGCAGCTGGTATGATTTTACTAAAGAGATTATGAAGCAGGCGGCAGAGTATTATCCAGAGTACGCTGGTGTTGAGGTAACACCTGTCGGCAGCGACGCATATCCCACAAAAGCCAAACGTCCTCACAACAGCCGTATGAGCAAAGACAAGCTTGAAGAAAACGGTTTTGACAAGCTACCAACATGGCAGGACGCGCTAAAAAGATATTTAAAGGAATTACAAGAAAATGAGCAATTTTAACTTTATAAAAACTGAGATTGACGGCGTCATAATAGTTGAGACAACTGCTTTCGGTGACAGCCGCGGCTACTTTATGGAGACTTACGAGGAACGCAAGTTTGCCGAGGGTGGTATTACCGCCAAGTTTGTTCAGGATAACCAGAGTAAATCTTCGAAAGGAGTTCTCCGTGGACTGCATTTTCAGAAAACACATCCGCAGGCAAAGCTCGTTAGAGTAATTAAAGGTGAAGTTTACGATGTAGCCGTTGACCTACGAAAAGACAGCCCGACATACGGTAAGTATGTAGGAGTGATTCTTAGCGAAGAAAACAAAAAACAATTCTTTATCCCGCGTGGTTTTGCTCATGGATTTCTTGTTCTTTCCGATGAAGCCGAGTTCTGTTACAAGTGTGATGATTTCTATCACCCCGAGGATGAGGGCGGTCTTATGTGGAATGACCCCGCAATAGGTATCGAATGGCCGCTGGAGGGAATAGAGGAACTGAAACTTTCTGAGAAAGATAAGAACAATCCTGAGTTTGGCAGCTTTTGCTTTTAACATTATTCGAAAAAAACAATTGACAATTATACCCAAATATGATATAATAACTGTATTAAATATATATACTTAATTTTCTCTCACAGGGAGAAATATATACCAAAAACCGATTCACAGAACGGTTCATTGAAGATTAACACATAGTAAATTAAAACCATTGAGATATGGTTTTGTTGCTGTGTGTTTTTTTGTTAAAATCTTTTTGAGATTATTGAAATCACAAAAAAGAGTGAGCCATAGTAAGCGTCAAATGAGGTAGGTAAGTAAGCGTCAAATGAGGTAGGTAAAGGAACATCCGTCACAAATACCGATTTGGCATTCGTGGCGGATGAGATTATTCAGGGATTATTTCTTTAGTTAA
>CACZYC010000009.1 GCA_902785365.1 uncultured Ruminococcus sp.
AGCACTGTCCTTTAACTCCTTATTTTTGCACAGCGCTTTTGCTCCCTTAATCCGCCACTGGCGGCGGGAGCAACGCTACCCGATTGTATCAATATGGATCTAAACTGTTTATATTCGTAGGGGAGCTGCTCTGCCGCTCCCGACATACATTTCCTGACGTATACGCTTTTTCCCACCGTGGTACACGGACAATGGAGCGTTCGGCGTTGCCGAAGGAAGATTGCATATGTGAACAATTAACGCAAGCAGGGGAGCGGCGTGAGCAGCTCCCCTACTGTTGTATTTAATAAAGTTTAATGCTTACCGAGTTTATCCCTAACGATAAAAAATATAAATAGTTCGGGAACTAAACTAATGAATCAGTGGTATCTTTGTTCTCGACATTCACTAATCACTAATAGCTATCGGTTCTTGTGTGCCGTGTTTGTACGGAATACAGAACGCTACCGTTACGGCGTGGTCGCCCACACGCTCGAGGTTGGTGAGCAACTCAATAAAGATTGTGCCCGCCTCAGCGCTGCACGTTCCCTTGGACAGACGCTCGATGTGGTGTTGTCTGAACAGTTCGCAGTACTCGTCAATCTGATCCTCCGCCCTCAGCACAGCCTCGGTGAGGTTGGGGTCCTTGCTTTGATGAGTGAACATATAGAAGCTGTCCTCAAGAATACCCTGTACGGTTTCGCACAGCACTCTGATTTCCTTCAACGCGTCCTCGGTGAATACAGCCTCGCCGTTAATGAGCTGGCGCGCCGACTCACAGATGTTCTCGCTTCGGTCGCCGATACGTTCAAGGTCCTGTATAGCGTTGTACATCGCGCCCATAACCTTTCGGTCATAGTCCACAATATCAAGACCGTTAATTTTAACAATATACTTGGTGATTCCGTTTGTCAGCTTGTCGACGGTTTTCTCGTTCTCCAGAACGCGGTCGATAGCTTTTTTGTCGCCGTTCAAGAGCGCCTCAAGCGCCATATCGAAGCTTGCTCTCGCAAGGCTCGCCAGTCGCGCGCACTCCTTTTCGGTCTGCTGAACCGCCATAGGAGGTGTGGTAAGAATACGGGGATCCAGATATACCGTAATTTCTTCCTCTTTTTCTTCCTTATCGGGAATAATCAGCTTGGTAAGCTTGATTAACGGATTTGAAAGCGGCAGGAACACTATCGTCCTCAGCACGTTGAACGCGATATGCACAGCCGAAATCTGAGCCGCCGTACTGCCTCTGAGGAAAGGAATGCTCTGGCAGATATGCGTAACGGAAAACGGCGTCGCATCCAAAAGCAAAACGAAAACCGATGTCATAATCGCCGCCAGAAGGCTCGTAAGGAAGTTACAGAAAGCAACCTGCTTACTCTCGCGGTTAGCGCCCGCTGCCGAGAGGAATACAGGCATACACGCGCCGACGTTCATACCGAATATGATGTAGATACAGTTGTCAAGCGAAACTACGCCGCTCATACCGAGCGCCATAAGAATACCAACGGAAGCGGAAGAGCTCTGGATAATACCCGTAAAAATCATACCCGCGAGGAGTCCGAGGACGGGGCTTGACATACCCGAAACCATACTCGCGAACACGGGAGATTCCTTGAGAAAACCAAAATTGGAGCTCATCATTGTCATACCCATAAAGAGTATGCCGAAGCCCGCGGCAATCTGACCGTAGTATTTGTAGTTGTTCTTCTTTGAGAAAGTGATAACAAGCGCGCCCGCAAAAGCAAACAAAGGCACAATAGCCTTGATGTCAATAGACAAAAGCAGCGATGTTACCGTTGTACCGATTTTAGAACCGAATAAGATTCCGACGCTCTGATATATGTCCATCAGTCCCGCGTTGACGAAACCGACAACCATCGCGTCCGTAGCCGACGAACTCTGTATAACCGCTGTTACCGCAACGCCGACTATCATGGCGATAAACTTATTACTGGTAATCTTCTCGAGCAAAGTACGCAGCTTTGAACCCGCGGCGAGCTCCAAGCCTTCGCCCATTAGCTTCATACCCAACAGGAAAAGTCCGAGGCCGCCCAAAACGCTTATAACGCTGAATATACTCATAGTTTCCTCCACAAAAGGATAGAAAATGCGGCTGGAAAATGTGACGAAAAATGTCAACTTCCACCATTACTATATTAATACATAGGTTCGCAATAAATATTCTTTAACAGAACTATAATAAAATTATTTACCATTTTGTATCAGGCAATTCAGGGTCAACAAACAACGTTCTGTTGTTCACAAAAATCACCATTCCGGGCTTTGCGCCGTTGGGTTTTGAAACGTGCTTAACAAGTGTATAATCCACCGCCACATTGGTGCTCTCTCGAGCCTTGCTGTGGTAAGCGGCTATCTTCGCGGCTTCAAGAAGTGATTTCTCGGGAACGTCTTTGCCCTCGGTTATGAGTATAGCGTGCGAGCCGGGGATGTCCTTTGTATGAAACCACAAATCGGACTTGCGCGCGGTTTTGAGCGTCAAGGTGTCGTTTTGCTTGTTGTTCCTGCCGACAAGAACCTTGAAGCCATCCGATGTGACGTATTCCAGCGGCGGCAGAACAGCGGGCTTTTTCTGAGCGGTTTTGGGACGTTTGATATATCCCTGTTCCATAAACTCCAGGCGAATCTGGTTGAGCTCCTTTTCGCTTGTAACACGCGCCAAAGCGTCCGAAAGCGTGTCAAGGTACTCGAGCTCCTCCTCCGCCTTTTTTATCTGAACCGTAAGAACCTGCTCGGCGGTTTTTGCCCTGTTGTAGTCCTTATAAAACTTCTGAGCGTTCTGCGCGGGAGAAATCGCGGGATTGAGCTTTATTGTAAGCTCGGCGTTGTTCTCGTCATAGTAGTTTTCAACGGTGACGCTCCGCGCTCCTCTCTCCACTCTGTACAGGTTCGCCTGAAGTAAATCGCCCTTTATTCTGAGCTGTTCCCTGTTCTCACAGGCGGCGAGCTCACGGCGCTGGGCGTTGATTTTATTTGTCGTGCGGTTAATAAGGTTGGTAAGCGTGCGCGTAAGGTCAGCCGATTTCACACGCATACGGTCGGCGCTGTCGCGCTCGGCGTAGTAACTGTCCAAAAGCTTGCAAAAGCTCTCCCTCTGCCCTGTTTCGCACAGACTGCCGTATTGATTTATTTCTATAAAAGAAATATCAAAAGGTCTTTTCTCACCTTTATGGTAGAGCATAAGCGGTTTCCCCGAACACGTGAGGAGCAAATCGGAAAGGCTCTCAAGCTCGGTTTTTAATCTGTCCTTATCTTCCGCCGAGAGGGTTTTGTTGCTCGCGGTTTTGCCGCCGAGAACCTTGTGCTCCACTTCCCTGCAAATCACGGGAGAAACACCCTCCACGGCGCTCAGAATCGCCTTGTTAAGCGGTTTTTCGTCGGGAGTATCTATTATCTTGTCTACAACTTTTTGGCTGTCGGAGAGCAGGATATTGAGCTTATCCTGTTTTTCGGGAAGCTCATATTTAAGGTTCGGGAGCACGACGCGTCGGCTGGACATAGTGATATCCACTCGCTTGAGCGCGTCGATGATAATGTCATTTTCATCAACAAAAATCACGTTGCTGTACTTGCCCATAATCTCGACAACAAGGGTGAGCATAACCTTGTCGCCCAGCTCGTTGGAGCACTCAAAATCAAAGAAAAGTATTCTGTCAAGTCCCGACTGGCGGATGTCGGTCAGCTTTCCGCCGCCCAGTCGTTTTCGCATAAGCATACAGAGCATTGGCGGTTGGGCGGGATTTTCCACACTGTACTCGGTGAAATTCACGCGCGGAGAATTAGCCCTTGTGGAAACAAGCAGCTTTTTGTTGCCTTCCTTTGTGCGAAGGTGTATTAAAATTTCGTCGCGGTTCGGCTGATAAATCTGATATACGCGCGCGCCGAGAGCTGTTTCCTTCAGTTCGCGGACAACGTGACGCAGCATCATACCGTCAAGAGCCATATGATTTCACCTCCGGTGAAACAGTATTCAGTATTCAGTGGTCAGTGGTCAGTGAAGGGCGGGACACCCGCACCCGATTCATATTGACAGTCGCTATCCACTAACCGCTAAACGCTGATAAAAAGTATTAGATGATTATAAATAGTTCGGGAATTAAACTTTTGAATTAGTAGTCTTTTTGTTCTCGACATTCACTGACCACTAATCACTGACTACTGATAACTCATTTATGATACTTCCCGTTATTGTTTATCTCAAACGCGCGGTAAATCTGCTCGCAGAGCACCACGCGCGCCATCTGGTGAGGGAACGTCATTCTGCTCATAGAGAGCTTGAAATCCGACCTTCTTTTGACCTCGTCGGACAGTCCCCAGCTTCCGCCGATGATAAAATCAACGCTGCTTATTCCGCCGAGACTGATATCCTCAAGCTTATCGGCAAGCTCGGGAGAGCTTATCAGCTTTCCCTCAATGCACATCGAAATCACATATGAGCCCTTGCTCAATGCCGCGAGCACACGCTTGCCCTCCGCGTTCAGAATAGCGTTAATCTGTGACGGGTTGGGGTTCTGATAGGTCTTTTCCTCGTCCAGCTCAACTATGTTGAAACGGCAAAACGCCGACAGCCGTTTTTTGTACTCGGCTATCGCGTCTGTCCAGTATTTTTCTTTAATTTTTCCAATACAAATAATATTAACAGTAAGCATAATTTATTAAAACAAAATAGATTTTCCGCTGCATACAGCGGGAACGTCCGAAAGCGTGTAGTCCAAATCCTGTTTCATCCCCACGGAACGAAGCATATCAACGCTCGTGTTCACCGCGAGCGCGGGACGGTTGTTGTTCTCGGAGATATGCCCGAGCATAATGCGGAAAACTCCGCACCTTATAAAATCCGCGAGCTCCGCGGCGCACGCCTCGTTGCTGAGATGTCCTTTGTCCGAGAGTATACGCGCCTTTACGTTGGGCGGATAAGAACCGTTTTTCAGCATATTTATGTCATGATTTGATTCCACCACGGCAAAGTCGCCGGAACGTATTAAATCTCTTACGCTGTCAGTCATAACACCGAGGTCGGTCGCTATGGACGCGCGTCTGTCGTCGGCGGTAATCACTTGAAAAATACAGCTCTCCCTCGCGTCGTGGGAGGTATCACAGCGTATTATGCGCATATTTCCGATATCAACGGTATCGCTGATAACTTCACAATCATTATCGGGAGAGATAAAACCTTTTTCAGCCATAGCGGACAGTGTACCCTCGCTGGCGTAAATCTTCAGACCGTGCCGTTTCGCGAACACACGCAGGGCGCTGCAATGGTCCACGTGCTCGTGGGTGACGAACACCGCGGCTATTGACTTGGGGTTAATGGAGCAATATTCCAGAGCTTCGTCAAGCTGTTTTGCCGACCTGCCCGCGTCGATCAGAACACCCTCGCCCGAGGAACCGACAAAATAACTGTTGCCCTTGCTGCCCGAAAACAGCGGCACAACCTTAGCCACGGCAATCTCTCCTTCCACAAATTATTCCAATATAATTATAGCACAAAGATATGAAAAAGGGAATAGTTTATATTAATAGCGGTCAGCAGTCAGTAATCGGTGGTCAGTGAATGTCGAGAACAAAACAATACTGTCATCCTGAGCATTTTCTTCTGTCATCCTGAGCGTAAGCGAAGGATCTTTAAGATTCTTCGTCGCTTTGCTCCTCAGAATGACACATAACAGAAGAAAGCCTTAGGCTCAACGCTGAACCTAAGACTTAAATTAGTTTATATCATTATTAATACAGTCGTGACACGAAGTTCTCGGAAGATGAAATGTTTCTACCCGACAACAACTGTCCACTGAAAACTGAACAGTGACCACTGCTTACGCTCTCAAGCTGTTCTCTCCGCTGTGATCCTCGTAGTAAACCTTTCTGATATCGGCGCCGAGGTTTGTGAGCTTCTCAACGATGTCCTCGTAACCTCTTTCGATATACTGGATTGAGCTTACCTCTGTTGTACCGTCAGCGCAAAGTCCCGCGATAATCATAGCCGCGCCCGCTCTGAGGTCGGAAGCCTTAACGGGAGCCGCCGAAAGACGCGAACCGCCTTCGATAATGGCAAGTCTGCCCTCTACCGAAATGTGAGCGCCCATAAGTGTGAGCTCGGAAACATACTGATAGCGGTTATCCCAAACGCTCTCGTTGATGATACTTGTACCCTCAACTGTTGTGAGCAGAACAGCGAACTGGGGCTGGCAGTCGGTGGGGAATCCGGGATGAGGCATAGTCTTGACGTTACAGCGTGTAAGAGGACGCTTTGTGGCGTCAACAAGAACAGCCTCGTCAAACTCCTTAATCTCACAGCCGATTTCACGAAGCTTAGCCGTGATTGACTCGAGATGCTTGGGAGTTACGTTCTTAACAAGCACTCTGCCCCTTGTAGCGGCAGCAGCGCACATATAAGTACCCGCCTCAATCTGGTCGGGAATAATTGAATAGCTAACGCCGTGGAGGAAGTCCACACCACGGATTTTAATTGTATCGGTACCCGCGCCTCTGATCTGCGCGCCCATAGAGTTGAGGAAGTTCGCGAGGTCAACTATATGCGGCTCTTTGGCGGCGTTCTCGATAATTGTCTGCCCCTCAGCCTTAACGGCGGCGAGCATAATATTGATAGTAGCGCCTACCGAAGCAAAGTCGAGGTAGATGTGATTACCCTTGAGCCTGTAGTCGCTGTGAACATCAATGATAGCGCCGTTAACAAGCTCGTGACGAGCTCCCATAGCGGCAAAACCCTTAAGGTGCAAATCGATAGGACGCGCGCCGAAATTACAGCCGCCGGGGAGACAAACTCTTGCGCTGTGACTTCTGCCCAAAAGCGCGCCCAAAAGGTAGTACGACGCGCGCATTCCGCGGACAAGGTCCGAAGTCGCGCTCGTAGTTTCGATTCCCTTAGGGTCAATATATAAGGTACTTTTATTTATTCTTTTTACTTCAGCGCCCATCTCCTGAAGGATACGACCAATCAGAGTAACGTCGCTGATATTAGGTATATTTTCTATGCGGCAAGGCTCGTCACAAAGTACGACAGCGGGAATAATAGCAACCGCGGCATTCTTCGCGCCGCTGATGGCAACATCGCCGTCAAGCGCCCTGCCTCCGTTTATTACAAATTTTTCCAACGTGGCACACTCCAAAATTAAACTGAATAATAGTTAATTACTTATATTAGTTTATCATTTACCTTCCTGATTATGATTTAATACCGCAACATTCTATAATGTTACAAAAATGTAAAAAATCACAACCTGTTGTGGCGTCGCACATATATCACCACAATTTCATCCACAAAAATAATACCCTATAATATAATCAAAGTCAAGACGTTTTCAGAAAATGTAACCTAAATTTGGTAATCTTGTATGAGATTTGTCAGCAGACTGTAATATTTATTCCGATAATGACTAAATAGGTTAAAAGGGTGTTATTTTTTCCTAAAAAGAATTAAAAATATGACACATTTTTCCTTATTAGAAATAAAAGGAATCCTTTTTGTTTATTGAAAAAGCGATTTCAGATAGAGCGTAAAGCCCTCCCTTGGGGGAGGGTGGACTTTTTGCCGTCTTGTCCGGCAAAAAGGTCGGGAGAGGGTCAACTTTAGAAATGCTCGTTTTATCAAACGTTAGATTTAAATCTTTTATTAAGTGGACCCTCTTCAGTCTCGCTACGCTCGACAGCTTCCCCCAAGGGAAGCCTTTTTTAAAAAAAATTTTTAAAAAATTGCATTAAACAATGCAATTTTTTCTTTTTTTGCGGGAATAGTAGGAGGTGTTTTTTTGCAAAACACAAGTTTTCTTACCATTCCGTACAACATATTAAACCTAAAGGGACTGACGCTGTCGGCAAAGATTTTGCTCGCCGAGATACTCAGCTTGTCTAAGCTTGAGGGACACTGCTACGCTTCAAACGCCTATCTCGCGGATAGACTGGGTCTGTCCTTGCCCACTGTTAAGAACGCGCTCAGGCAACTCAGAAAACATAAATACATTACTTCGGAAAGGCTCAGTTTTAATGAGCGTTTTATTTATCCCTCGAAGGATAAAATTTATACCAATGATAGTATAAAAATTATACCAAGGGTAGGCTAAAATCTAGCCATAATAATAATAATAATATATATAATAATAGTAATAATACTAATTATAAAGAGAGAGCGAACAGTAAAAGAGATTATTTTATGCCGTCAGAACCAAGCTATGACATTGAGGAGCTTATGAAAATAAAATGATTGTCAGTTCTCAGTAATCAATGGGCTTCGCAGTTCTCAGTAATCAGTGGTCAGTGATCAGTTGTGGTCGGGACGGACAAATCGGATTAGCTTACACATCGGTTCCCGATTGTATCAATATAGATATAAACTAAATTAAAGTCTTAGGTTCTGCTGTGAGCTTAAGACTTTAATTTGTTTTCGAAAAAGTGATTTTGGATGGAGTACAAAGCCCTCCCTTGGGGGAGGGTGGGCAATTCGCCCAAAGGCGAATTGGTCGGGAGAGGGTCAACTTTAGAAATGCTCGTTTTATAAAATGTTAGATTAAATCTTTTATCAAATGGACCCTCTTCAGTCAGCGTAAGCGCTGACAGCTTCCCCCAAGGGAAGCCATACTGACCACTGACCACTAACTACTGACCACTAAAACAAAAAGGACTGCCTAAGCAGTCCTTTCAATACTATTATTTCTTAATCGAATAGAGCTTGTGAACACCCTTTTGTATCCACTTGAACGGATAACCGAAGAACCACAGCGACAAAAGAATTGTCACGGCGAGCGCTCCGAGCATAGACAGCCAGAACACAAGGTCGGTGTCGATCAGGATGATTACCCAGTCGGAAACAAACAGCAGGAGCACTAATATCATATGCAGTAAATAAACCTGAAGCGAGTTTTGTCCTACTTTAGCGACAACGCTCTTTTTGTCGGGCATAGCCAGTATCAGCGCGGCAATCATCAAAAGTGCTATTCCGTAAGCCCAAAGTCTGCACAGTGACACGTCGATGAAGTCTGTTTTCAGCGAAACATTATTTACCTTTCCGAAAAACAGCTTCAGCCACGAAATCCACGGTGTAAGCGCCCAGCTGCATATAGATCCCGCGACGCATACCGCCGCTAAAGGATAACGGATATACGCCTTTAGGGAACGTAATTTTTTGATGACATTTCCGCTCAGATAATATCCGATAAAATAATAAGGAGCAAATGTAAACGCGCGCATAATCGTAAAGTAGTGACCTGCTCCGCTGTCATTAGCGATAAAAAGAGCGAGTAAGACCGAAGCGGGAATCACAAGCCACGCGGGGAGTTTTTCGATAATCGGCGTAATCAGATAATAACCGAACAGCGCGAGGAGATACCACAAGCCGCTGCACGGATTGAACATAGAAAGATTCTCCGGGAAAATTCCGAAAACAGCCCTCAGAATCATCATCAAGCTCTGAAAAATAATGTAATACGCAAAAATCGTACCCGCTTTTTCGGCTCGCACCTTACCGCCTACGGAGTATTTTTTCGAAAAGAAGCCCGAAGCGAAAATAAAAGCAGGCATATGAAATGAATATATAAAAGCATCCGCGCCCATAGCGAACTCACAGGTAACGGGATTCATCTCGAGAACGTGTCCCGCTACAACAAAGAAGATAAGGAGCGCTTTTATATTATCCCACAGATAATCTCTTTCCTTTACCGTACTCATAGCAACCTCAGTTTTCGTCAATCAACTCTTGCTGCAAAGAGCGTGACATACTCATAATATCCTCAAACAGAGTTCTTGTATAGGAACCGTACTCTCCGCCCTCTTTGGAAACGCGGTCGAGGACTTCCTTTTCCCTCGATTCGTTGAGGATGGGAATGTTGTTCGCTTTTTTGTACTCGGCAACATCCTTCGCGCAGTCCATTCGCTGAACGAAGAGCTTAACGAGCTGTACGTCAATTTCGTTTATTTCTTTTCTGATTTCGTTTAAATCTCTCATAGTGTCACCATATCCAAAACCGCCAGAGCCGCGACCGCTTCTACAACGCTTACCGCGCGGGGCACTATGCACGGGTCGTGTCTGCCCTTTACGCTGAGCGTCGTGTTTTCACCCGTGGTAAGATTCACGGTTTTCTGCTCTTTGGCTATTGACGGAGTGGGCTTGAACGCCGCGCGGAATATAATCGGCATACCGTCCGAAATTCCGCCGAGGATTCCGCCGCAATTGTTTGTGGCGGTCTTGACCTTTCCGTCCTCAAAAACAAAGCTGTCGTTGTTCTCGCTGCCGCGCGCTTCGGCGCAGGCGAAACCCGAGCCGAACTCCACGCCCTTGACGGCGGGAATCCCGAAAACAGCCTGACTGATTTTGCCCTCGATTCCGTCGAACAGCGGGCCGCCTATACCGACGGGAACGCCTGTCACTGCGCACTCTACCACACCGCCGACGCTGTCGAGATCCATCCTTGCTTTTTCTATTACATCGCGCATAGCGGCTTCTTTGTCTTTGTCAATCAGCGCGAATGTTTCCGTGTTTAATCTTTCGATAAGCTCGTCGGGGATATCCACAGGATTAAATCGCTCGTCGCTCACACCGCCGATTGATGCTATGTGCGCGGCAATTTTAATACCCTTTTGCTCAAGAATCTGACGGGCAACGGCGCCCGCGAAAACAATCGGAGCGGTCAGCCGTCCGCTGAAATGTCCGCCGCCGCGGATATCGTTCTTGCCGTCGTACTTTATATACGCCGTATAGTCCGCGTGTCCGGGGCGGGGCTTGTCGAGCAGATTGGAGTAATCCCCGCTTCTTGTGTTTGTGTTTTCAATAAAACAAGATATCGGCGCGCCTGTTGTTACGCCGTCGAGGATACCCGATTTTACAATCGGAAAATCCTTTTCGAGCCTGGGGGTGGATGTCTTGTCCTTACCCGGGGCGCGTCTCGCCATTTGCGTCAGCACCTTGTCCATATCAATACATATTCCCGCGGGAATGTTGTCGAGCACACATCCTATACCGTCCCCGTGGCTTTCGCCGAACACGGTCAGTTTGATTTTATCTCCGTAGGTTGACATCTGTTTTCCCTCCCAGTTTTTCATATTCCTCAAAGTAATTCGGGAAGCTTTTGTTAATGCTTTCCCTGTCGGTTATCGTAACTTCATTTTCGCATTTCAGAGCGGCCACGGACGCCGCCATAACAATTCGGTGGTCGTTGTATCCTTTGACCGTACCGCCCCGAAGCTTCCGTACTCCGTCGATAAGGAGCTCGTCCGAAACTATCTCGGCTTTGCCGCCGAGAGCGTTTATCATATCGGCTGTGCTTTGCAGTCTGTCGCTCTCCTTGGCTCTGAGCCTTTCCGCGTTATAAATCCGTGTTTTTCCCTTTGCCGCGCTCGCCGCGACAGCAAGTATCGGGACTAAATCGGGAATTTGCGAAGCGTCAATATCTATGGCTTTCAGCTTGGATTTTTTCACGGTTACTTTGTCGAGATTAACAGAAATATCCGCGCCGAAGCTCTCCAGTATTTCTATAATCTTCATATCGCCCTGAGCGGACGACAGCCGTAAGCTTTCGACCTCAACATTACCCGACAGCGCGCCCGCTGTCATAAAGAACGCCGCTTGAGACCAGTCGCCGTCGGTGCGGTAATTTTGCGGGGTATAGCTTTGCGAGCCTTTTATAAACCAGCCGTAATCGGTTCGCTCGACACAGACGCCGAAGCGTTCCATACAGCGGATTGTCATATCGACATAACCCTCGGACTGGAGCTCGGTGGTGAGGACGATTTTGCTGTCGCCGTTCAGCAACGGCAGAGCAAACAAAAGCCCTGTGATAAACTGCGAGCTGACGTTGCCCGCGATATTGAAAATCCCGCTTTGGAGCTTTCCGTCAATTGTGAGAGGGAGGTTGTTTTCAGCCTCGCATTTCACACCCGCCTCGGGTAGACAATCAAGATAAACATCCAGAGGTCTCTCGGGCAGCCTTCCCCTGCCGATGAAAGTGGTTTTTACACCACCCGCCGCCGCTATGGGGATAAAAAATCTAAGTGTTGAACCGCTCTCAAAGCAATCGAGCACGGCGGACTTATTCTTGAACATATCAGAGCCGTCTATGGTGAGAACATCGTCTTTTAAAACTGTCCGCGCTCCCAGAGCCTCGACGCAGCCGATAGTGGCTTTGATATCGTCGGACATAGCCACGGGCGCGACCTCACAAACCCCGCCCGAAAGAGCGGCGCAGATTACAGCGCGGTGGACGTCGCTTTTTGACGGCGGCGCGCAGACTTTTCCGTTAAGTTGTGAGGGTGTAACTTTGATGTTCATATAATCTCCTTTAAGCCTTCCTTATAAACTCCTCCAGTTTACCAAGCTCGGTTTTCTTAATAAAACTCTCGCCAATTTTTTTGAGCAGTACAAGGTTGACATATCCGCCCGACGCCTTTTTGTCGCTTTGGCATACGCGCGCGATTTCTTCGGCGGAGGCTTTATCCGAGGTGGGCAGGCCGTACTTTTCGCACAGGGTTTTTATACGCTCGGAAGCACCCTGTTCGGTGAGCCCCGCGCGTTCTCCCGCCGCGGCAATCATAACCATTCCGATTGACACAGCCTGTCCGTGAGAGAGCCCGTCAAAGTTGTAAATCTTCTCGAGGCTGTGACCTAAAGTATGGCCGAAATTCAACAGCATTCGCTCGCCGCTCTCCTTTTCGTCACGTTCCACGACGTCGCGCTTTATGCTGACGCATTTAAAAATTATATCTTCTATTATAGTATAGGCGTTGTTTTGCTCCAGCGTTTCAAACAGCTTTGCGTCCTTGATACATCCGTACTTGATTACCTCGCCCATTCCGTCGCTGAGGAAAGCGTCGGGCAGAGTTTCGAGTGTATTCGGGTCGATAATTACAAGCACAGGCTGGAGGAACGCTCCGACAAGGTTCTTGCCCTGTTCAATATCCACACCCGTCTTTCCTCCGACCGAGGAATCCACCTGAGCCAGCAGTGATGTGGGAATCTGCGCAAAGTTGATTCCGCGCATATATGTAGCCGCCGCGAATCCCGCCATATCTCCCGTAACGCCGCCGCCCAGCGCGACGACCAAATCCTTGCGGGACATATTGAAGTCAGCCATAAAGCTGTACATAGCGGATATTGTGTCGAGCCGCTTGTTCTTTTCGCCCGCCTCAAAGGTGAACATAGCCGTGTCAAAGCCCGCCGCTTTAAGCGAGTTCACGACCGTTTCGCCGTAAAAAGCTCCGACGTTGGAGTCCGTAATCACACAGACCTTTGAAGCGTTTGAAACGCCCTTAACAAGCTCGCCTGTTTTTTCGATAAGACCTCTTTCGATGAGTATATCGTAAGGGGTATTTGTATTTACTCTAACTGTTTTCATTCGCCGAGCATCTCCTTGGTTTTGTGAGCTTCTTCAAGCAGTTGTTCAATCTTCCTTTTATCGTTGGCCTTGACCGCGTCGGTGATGGCGTGGATGTTGTCGATAAGCGTGTCGAGCTCCTTTATCAGCGGTTCTCGGTTCTCAAGGAACAGCTCGCTCCACAGCTCGGCGTTGATGTTTGCCACTCTGGACACATCCTTGTACGAGCCCGCGGAAAAGCCCTTGTGATTGGGACAGCACGGACTGAGGACATAGGCGCACGCGAGAACGTGAGGAAGCTGAGAGGTAAAGGCTATCATCCTGTCGTGCTCCTCGGGAGTTGTGATTTTGACGGAGCCGAAGTGCATTTGCAAAGCTAAATCCGAAATGGTTTTGACCGACTTGTCGTCCGCCTCACAGGGAACTACGATATAGCTCGCGCCCTCAAAGAGCTCCGCCTCGCTGCTTTCGTATCCGTTGGTCTCTTTGCCCGCCATAGGATGACTGCCGACAAACTCAAACCCGAAGCGTTCGGAGAGCTCAATCATTTGGGGACAAATCTCGCGTTTTATACCCGACGAGTCCGTCACAATCGCGTTCTTCTTTATGTATTTTCCGTTGGTTTCAATGTATTTTACAGCCGTCTGAGGATAGAGCGCGAGGATGATTACATCGGCTTTTTCGAGACTGCGCTCATCGCCGATTTCGTCAATCGCGTTTTCCTCATATGCTCTTTCCAGAACAGAGCGTGTGCGGTTTATTCCTATAATGTGATGGTCGGTGTATTTCTTCAAAGCTTTCGCGAAGCTGCCGCCGATAATACCCAAGCCGATTACCGCTATATTCATAATATCTTTTCCTTTATCTTATAATAGTCAGAATGTTGTTTACCACAACCGTGCTGTTAAAGTTGCCGTTGACATATACCGAGGCGGCTTTTTTGTAGAGAGGCAGACGCTTGTCGAGCAGTTGTCTGATAACCTCGTTACGGTTTTCCACCTGCAGAAGCGGACGGCGCGTATCATGGCTGAGACGTTCGCAGAGGTTCTCGTAACTGACGTCGATGAAGATTATCTTTCCGCCCTGTCTGAGAATTTCAACATTCCTCTCAAAAGTCAGAGTTCCGCCTCCCGCGGCTATGATGAGATTTTCCTTTTCGCTGAGCTCCTTGCAAGCCTCGGTCTCGATTTCGCGAAAACCCTCCTCGCCCTTTTGCTCAAAAATCTCTGCAACGGTCATACCCGTTTTTTCCTCTATATATCTGTCCATATCGACAAACTCACGCCCGCACCTTTGGGAGAGCTTGCGCCCGACGGAGCTTTTTCCGCAGCCCATAAAGCCGCAGAGGATTATGTTGTTCATCGCTTTTTCAACTCCTCATACGCGTCCGCGCAAAGCTTTTCGATATCCTTTACATCATAGGTTGATCCGTCCCAATGCCTGTGGGACACAACCGCCTGCCAGACGAGCATAGACATCCCGCCCTCGGCTCTGCTGCCGTTCGCTTTGGCTTTGCTTATGAGCCTTGTTTCGAGGGGATTATATATCGCGTCAAATACGTTCTCGCATTTTTCAAGCTGGCTGTCGGTCACAGGCTGATACTCCGTATTCGGCGACATACCGACGGGTGTGGCGTTAATCAGAGTTTTTATATCACCCGAAAGATTTTTTACGTCCACGCACTTAATATCGTCGGTTTTTACTGCCGTTTTGATTTCCCGCGCGAGCTTCTCAGCCTTTTCCACGCTCTGCTCTCTGACGGCGAATTCGAGCTTTGCTCCCGCCAGAGCCGCCTCATACGCCATTGTGCGCGCCGCTCCTCCGCAGCCGAGTATAACTACCCTGCCGCTCAGCGGGATACGAGCGTACTCCAGCGCCTTGAGAAAGCCGTCGGGGTCGGTTGTAAAGCCCTTAGCCTTGCCGTCCCTGTTCAGAACCGTGTTGACGCTGCCGTAGAGCTTTGCCTTGGAATCGATTTCGTCAATCAAAGGAATTATACTCTGCTTGTGCGGAATAGTTATATTGTAGCCGTCGAGCTCCTTTAATACGGAGTTATAGTCGGATTTCAATGCTTCGGGAGCTATATCAAGAACGCCGTACTCCGCCGAAATACCCGCAAGCTCAAAAAGCCGCTTGTGAATAAACGGCGACATTGTGTGACCTATCGGATGGCCTATGACGGCAAATCTTTTGATACTCATATTTTACCTCGGCGAAAAAATTTTGATAAAAAGTAAAATTTTTGAAATAAATATTGACAAAGTGGTTATTAACTAATAATATAGACAAGTAACAACACATTAGTTGTTTCCAGATTATTGTAGCAAAAAATCCCGGATTTGTCCAGAATTCGGATGTTTTGCGGCAAAAGTATTTTAGGAGGAGAAAAATGATTTTAGAAAAAGTTAGAGCTATCTTAGCCGAGCAGTTCGATGTTGACGAAGACAAAATCGCTGAGGACACAGACCTTCAGGAAGATTTAGGCGCTGATTCTCTCGACGTTGTTGACCTTCTTATGTCCATTGAGGACGAGTTCGAAATCGAAGTTCCCGACGATGAAATTGAGAACCTCAAAACTGTCGGCGCTATCGTAAATTACATCGAAGCTAATTCATAATTAATAAACAGAAAAGGCTGACCGTTATGGTCAGCCTTTTTTTCAGTTGTCAGTAGTTAGCAGTCAGTGGTCAGTGAATGTCGAGAACAAAACAATACTGTCATCCTGAGCGCAGCGAAGGATCTTTAAGATTCTTCGTCGCATTGCTCCTCAGAATGACAAAGGGCAAGCCTCAGAATGACAAATAATAGAAACAAAGTCTTAGGCTCTGCGCAGAACCTAAGACTTTAATTAGTTTATATCATTATTTATACAATCGGGTAGCGTTGCTCCCGCCGCCAGTGGCGGATTTTATACAATCGGGTAGCGTTGCTCCCGCCGCCAGTGGCGGATTAAGGGAGCAAAAGCGCTGTGCAAAATAAGGAGTTATAGGACTGCGCTCCAAGCTGTCCGCATAACGACTATATTTTGTACGGGGGTGAAACCCGTTGCTCCCGCCGCCAGTGGCGGATTAAGGGAGCAAAAGCGCTGTGCAAAATAAGGAGTTAAAGGACAGTGCTCCAAGCTGTCCGCATAACGACTATATTTTTGTACTGGGGAAGTCCTCGGAAGATGAAAGGTTTCTCCACGACCACAACTGATTACTGACTACTGACTACTGAGAACTAAACAATCACGTATTTATCGTGACTGCCTGGTAGCCGTAGCCTCGGCTGTAACCGTAGTACTCGCCTGTCGTAAGGCTTCCGTCCCACGGGTCAAGAATTTTGAAATCGCTGAGCTTGGTCCCTTTGCCGTTGTAGTCATAGAATGTGACATAATGATGAGACGAGTTGCCTATACTCAAAAGTCCCACGCAAGCCCGGTTCTTGTCAAGCGACGCTTTTATGGCTTTCAGCATAGACGATGCCGATGAAAAATACGTCTGTGTTCCGCCGTACCATGTGCATCCGCCCGGGCACCAGACGCTGATGGGTGTAATCTTGCTGCCCTTGACCTGATAGTAAGCGTAGCAGAACGCGTAGGCGCTGCACATTACAGTTGAATCAGCGTAACTGTAATCAACCTGAGAGCCTATCTTGTCGGCGATATTTGCCATTGTTTTGTCGGATATGGGGTTCTTTTTGACATTTACTTTCAGCTTGATTGTATGACCGTTGACATTGACTTTCACGGTGGTTTTTCCGCGGCGCATACCCTTAATTTTGAGTGTTGCCGCATTTTTTTTGCTTGTAATCTTGGCGTATTCCGTGTCGGTGTATACGTTGTCGATATCTGAGGCTTTGCCCTTGATTCCGAGCTTAACTGTCTCTCCGTTATCAACAGATACGAAAGTAACCTTTTCACCTTTAACAGTAAGATAGGGGTTTGTTGTTACGACAAACTTACGCTTAATCTTCAGCTTGCCGACCTTAACGCTGAGAGTGGTTGTGCCCTTGGTTTTTACAACCGCTTTGCCTTTACTTGTAACGGAAACAACCTTTGAGTTTGAGGATTTCCAACCTTTGACGTTCTTGCCCGCGACTTTGGCGTAGAAAACCGAACCGTTTAAAAAGTCAACAAGCTTGGCCTTGCGGTTATTCCTGTTATTCTTGCTTACGTTATAGATAGCCTTAACAGTGTGAGTTTTGGCATAGTTCAGCTTTGAGCTTACATCGCTCTGGGTTTTGGTAACGTCGTTGTACTTGAGAGCAGTGAACTTTGCGCATTTTTTACTGTTGACATATCCCGCGCACTTTGAATTCAGCGTAACGTAAGAATTGACGACCAGCGTTGTCATCTTCTTGCAGTTATAGAAGCCCTTCTTGAGCACTTCGCTCTTTACGCCTTTGGCGAAGTACGCGCCCATAAACTTGACAGTTCTCAGAGACTTTAATCCGCAGAACGCCTTGGCGCGAATCTGTCTGATTTTGTACCCGTCAATTTCGGAAATAACAGTAGTTTTGGGGAACTTGTCCTCACCAAGGTACTTGATGATATCAGCGTACGAAATATCTCCCTCTTGATAAACATAGAGTTTATAATTGCCGTCACTGCTGATAACCGTACCGCAGGGCGCAGCCGCCGCGGGCTCGGTTTCCGATTCTGTTTCGGTTGGTTCGCTGTTCTGTGTAACAGGCTGAGTATTCTCTTGTACGGCATTTTCAGATACAGCCGCGCCGACGGGTTCCGCTTTGTCGGAAGTCTCCGCCGCGAACACGAATGTCATACCCGAAAACGCTATGACAACCGCGACAAATATAGATAATAATGGTTTCATAATCCTGTTCTCCTAAATCAAAAGAAAGCTTGAAACAAGCTCGGATTTTTTTCACGCATCTTTTTAATCATACCATAATTTACCTTCAAATTCAACTATTATGCAGATAATATGCGGGTTTGAGGGTTTTTTTGTGAATATTAGCTTTTATATTTCCACATATGTTATAATATGTTCTACAAACTATATAAATCAGTTGTCAGTATTCAGTGGGCAGTGGTCAGTAGTCAGTGATCAGTGGTCAGTTAATGTCGAGAACAAAGAAACTGCTAACTTAAAAGTTTAATTCCCAAACTATTTATATTCATCTAATACTATAAAACAAAGTCTTAGGCTCTGCGTAGAACCTAAGACTTTTAGTTTGTCAAAAAATGTTTTTGGATAGAGCGCAAGCCCTCCCTTGGGGGAGGGTGGGCTTTTTGCCGTCTTGTCCGGCAAAAAGGTCGGGAGAGGGTCAACTTTAGAAACGCTCGTTTTATCAAATGTTAGATTTAATACTTTTATCAAGTGGACCCTCTTCAGTCAGCGCAAGCGCTGACAGCTTTTCCCTAGCGGGAGACGGCAACCCTTTTGTCACTTCGTGACATTTCCCCTAGCAGGGGAATTTCCCAAGGGAAGCCTTCTTTCTCACTGAGAACTGCTCACTTCTTCGTCTTTTTGCTCTTGGCTTTACTCCACTTTGAATAGAATTTTGTGGCGTTGAACGAGCGGTAGGTTCTTACTCTTACGTAGTACTTTTTGCCGCCCTTGAGCTTCTTGATAGCCTTTGAACTCTTTTTCTTACCCTTGACGGTGATCATCTTAGCCTTTTTGAACTTGGAATTCGTGCTGTATTGAATCTGATAGCCCGAAGTCTTTTTGGACTTTTTCGCCCACTTAACCGCCAGTCCCTTTGAACGGGATGTCAGCTTGTTGATTTTGGTAGCGGGCGGATTGGGCGAGCTCTTGACCTTTATGGTAACAGGCTCAAAGCCGCTGTTGCCCGTAAACGCCACCGCGTAGGGATAGGCTTGAGTCATGTAGTAGACCGTATATGTAGGAGACTGTGACACAAATTAGTTACGCCCGTATTGCCCTGACCTGTCCAGTAAAGTGTTCTTACTGACGGGCTGAACTTCGCGCCCGAAGCGAGCCATTTTTTAAAGCTGTATGTTTTTCCGTCGATATTTTGTTTGCCCAGAGCAAATGTCGGAATAGTATAGTTTTGCCATGTATTTGTAAAAGTACCCTTGGAAATCTTGATTGTTCCGCCGCCGAAGTGCATAAGCGCGAACATATATCTGCCGATGAATTTACCGCCGTTTATGTAAAGCTTGCCGCTGCTCGCTGTTGAGGCGCCGACAAACTCGCCGTCAAATGTACCGCCGTTTACTACGCATTTTCCGCCGCCGACATACAAGCCAACGGGGTTATTTGTGCCGTCGCTTCTGCCGAGGTAGTAGCCGCTCTTTATATTAAGGCTGCCCTTTGTCATTTCGATAGCGCCGAAGTTATACGAGCGTATACTCGGGTGCGACATAGTCTGTTTTTTCGCCTTGGAGTCTTTGATGGTAACATTAGCTCCGCGGTTGGATATAACGGTAACTCTGGAGTCTGTACTCTGGAGCGTATGGCCGTTGAGGTCGATTGTAAATTTACCCTTTGTCAGAAGGACATATCCGTACTCGTCGTTGGGCAAATCCGTGGCAAGGTCCATATCATTGCAAAGCTTATAGGTGTTGCCGGGGCCGAAGCCTTTGTTCTTCCAGTTGATGTTACGCATCTGAGCGGGTGTTTTGATTTTGATAGTTTTAGCGTCCGCCTTTGTACCCGACAAAAGCATAAAAGCGATTACCGCGATAAGCGCGAACGTAATTGTCGCCAAAACACGCACATATCTCTTGTTTAATGCCTGTTTAATCATAGAAAATCCCTCCTGCTTTTAATTATATTACTCTCAGAGATTTTTTTCAATATACTAAATATACATAATTTTGTTCACGTTTTTGTCAACATAACCCGACAAACGCAAACTGTCCTTTAAAAATTATAAAAAACTGTCTATTTATTAATGACAGTTTTATGATATTATGTTATCATAGTTTGAGAGAAAACTATTTATCTCGAGGTAATTTATTATGAAAAAAAATTCATCAAGGAGGCGCGATATGCAATATGTAAACGCAAAATCAAAACAAAACATCCACGCGCGCATAATAGTGCTCACCGCTCTGTTTGCAGCGCTGACAACCGTATCAACAATGACAATTAAAGTCCCGACCGTAACGGGATATATACACCCAGGCGACAGTATGATTTATCTGGGCGCGTGTGTGCTGCCCGGTCCCTACGGAATAATCGCGGGCGCGCTCGGCGGCGGACTTGCCGACCTGCTTTCGGGTTATCCGCACTGGATACTCCCCACGGCGATTATCAAAGGGCTCAACGCTGTTCCGTTCATTATAGCGTGCTATATTCAGGCAAAAAGGAATAAGAACAACCGCATTGTAAACCCCTTGACTTCTCTGGCTCTTATTCCCTCCTCAATTATTACAATAGCGGGCTACTTCACGGCTCACCTTTTTATGAAGGACTTCGGCTACGCCGTTGCGGCTGTTCCGAACGAGGTCTTTCAGGTTGCCGCCGCCGCGGCGCTGTTTATAGCTCTCGGCTTCGGACTTGACGGAATTAAGTTCAAGAGCAGAGTGATTAAATAGCGGTCAGTGGTCAGTAGTCAGTGGTCATTTAATCGTAGGGGAGTCCGTCTCGGGCTCCCTTTTATCTATGAAAAAGATAGTTAGTGTGAAAGCCCTCCCTTGGGGGAGGGTGGGCTTTTTGCCGTCTTGTTCGGCAAAAAGGTCGGGAGAGGGTCAACTTTAGAAATGTTTGTTTTATTAAACGTTAGGTTTTAATCTTTTTTAAGTGGACCCCCTCAGTCTCACTACGCTCGACAGCTTTCCTTTGCAGGAGACGGCAAACCCTCTGTCGCATTCGCGACATCTCCCTTAGTAAGGGAGTCTCCCCAAGGGAAGCCTTATTTACAACTGCCCACTGACCACTGACCACTGGCTACAGCCTTTTCGTCATTGTGCACAAAAGTCGAGCAGTTATTTTGTATGGGTTTACGGCGTTATTTTTCCTTTAAGCTATTGTGCGATTTACACAAAAATGGTATAATTTTTAGGTAATTCGTCTGCAATTTCAGTAGATTGCAAATTTTTTAATGAAAGGGCTGTATCGCTTTGAAACAGTATAACGCTAACAACATTCTTAATTTAGCTTTCGCGGGACACGCGGGCTGCGGTAAAACTTCTCTTGCCGAGTCCATGCTTTTCCTCGCAAAGGCTTCCGACCGTCTCGGTAAAGTAGCCGACGGCAACACAGTGCTTGACTATGACGCTGAGGAAATCAAACGTCAGGTTTCCCTGATGACAGCGGTTGCTCCTCTCGAGTGGAAAAACACTAAAATCAATATCATCGACACTCCCGGTCTTTTCGACTTTGAGGGAGGCGTTGCCGAAGGTATGCGCGCCGCCGACTCGGCTATTGTAGTTGTATCGGGCAAGGACGGTATTGATGTCGGTACCGAAAAGGCTGTTAAAGCCGCCAAGAAACAGAATCTGGCTAAGATTTTCTTTGTAAACGGTGTTTGTGACGAGAACGCCCGTTTCTATGATGTATTTGAAAGTTTAAAATCAACATTCGGAGCGTCTGTATGCCCCGTTGTTGTTCCTTATATTGAGAACGGCAAGGCTGACATTTATGTAAATCTCTTTGAGTTCCGCGCTTATAAATACGAAAAAGGCACAGCAACTCCCACAGATATGCCCGCTCTCGGCGACCGTCTTGAAGGTTTGAGAGAGGCTATCAAGGAAGCCGTAGCCGAAACAAGCGAGGAAATGCTCGACAAGTTCCTCGAGGGCGAGGAGTTCACTCCCGAGGAAATCATCACAGGTCTTTCCCAGGGCGTTAAGGACGGTTCAATCTGTCCCGTATTCTGCGGCGACGCTCAGAATATGGCGGCTATCGATATGTTCCTCAACTCTCTCATCTGGCTTGCTCCCAAGGCTGACAGCGGCACAGAGACAGGCGCCGACCCCAACGGCGACCCCGTTGAAATCTCCGTAAGCGCTGACGGCGCGGCGGCGGGTATCGTGTTCAAGACTGTATCCGACCCGTTCGTAGGCAAGCTCTCCTACATCAAGGCTATATCGGGTAAAATCTCATCGGATGTTCCCGTTATCAATATGCGTACAGGCGAAAACGTAAGAATCACAAAGGTTCTCACAATTCGCGGCAAAAAGCAGGAGGACGCTCAGTACATCGGCGCGGGCGACATCGGCGCTATCCCGAAGCTCAACGACGTCAAGACAGGCGACACTCTCTGCTCACCTCTGAGAAAGGTTACACTCAAGGGTGTTGAATATCCCGTAGCCTCCTACTCTCAGGCTATCAAGCCCAAGACAAAGGGCGACGAGGACAAGGTTGCTCAGGCTGTCAAGAAGATTATGGAGGAAGATCCCTCAATCAAGTACTTCCACAATCACGAAACTCACGAGATGTTGGTTTACGGTCTCGGTGAGCAGCACCTCGATGTAGTTGTATCCAAGATTAAGTCAAAGTATAATGTAGACGCTATGCTCGACACTCCCAAGATTGCTTATCGCGAGACTATCCGCAAGCCTGTTAAGGTTCAGGGACGTCACAAGAAGCAGTCGGGCGGTCACGGCCAGTTCGGCGACGTCTGGATTGAGTTCTCACCCTGCGACAGCGACGGTCTCGAGTTCAGCGAGAGCGTTGTAGGCGGCGCGGTTCCCAAGGGCTTCTTCCCCGCTGTTGAAAAAGGTCTGCGCGACGCAATCCTTCACGGTCCTCTCGCGGGTTATCCCGTAGTAGGGCTCAAGGCTAACCTCTACGACGGTTCCTATCACCCCGTAGACAGCTCCGAGATGGCGTTCAAGATGGCGGCTAACATCGCTTACAAGAACGGTATGCCTCAGGCATCCCCCACACTGCTTGAGCCTTACGGCACACTTGAGGCTACAGTGCCCGACGCCAACATGGGCGACGTTATGGGCGAAGTCAACAAGCGCCGCGGCCGTGTTATGGGTATGAACCCCGCGGAGGAAAAGGGTATGCAGGTTGTTGAGGCTGAGGTTCCCGAGTCCGAGATGAGCGATTTCGCTACATTCATCCGTCAGTGCACACAGGGACGCGGTAGCTACACATTTGAGTTTGTACGTTACGAGGATTGCCCCGCCAACGTAGCTCAGAAGGTTATCGACGCCGCAAAGACCGACGAATAACTCACAGCCTTATAAGGTTATGAAAAATAGGTAAAACGGCTGAAGGTCGGCTTGGATTTTTCCGAGCCGACCTGACTAATTTTATTCAGAATCAAGCAGAGCGGATTCCGCTCTGTTTTTTTGCGCGCTTTTTATGTGAGCGTTTAGCGCCATATTATGCAAATTGTTCACTTTTATGTTATATTTTTATATACGATTGTCTATTCATATGAAATTATCTGTTTTATTTGACATCGATGTGAATGAGGGTGTAAAATATACACATAATAGGGGATAATGGTTAAATATTGTTGAATTCAGGAGGAAATGATTTATGAAAAGATTGAAAAAGCCAATTTCAGCTCTGCTGGCTTTGGTGATAATGGTCGGCATTTTGTGCGTCGCGCCTTTCAACGCTTTCGCGACAGGAAACACGTGGGATCCCGACCACGGCGTTTACGACATCAGCACCGAGGATGACTTATTCGCCTTTAAGGATTCCCTGTGGGAGGACGTACAGGCGAAAAACTATTACAGCGGAATTACAGTCGAACTGAAGGACGATATCACGCTGACAAAAGACTGGGACACCCTGTCGGTCACTAACGACGCCGAATTCAGGGGTTGATTTAACGGCAACGGTCACAAAATCAGCAACGCAAACATCGTGTCGACAGACAATTACTGCGGCTTTTTCCCCGTATTGAATGGCGCGGAAATCAATGATCTTACACTCGACAACGTTCGTATAACAAGCGGAAAAACCTATTCGGGCGCTTTTACGAGCTGGGTGTATGGTGATGACGTTTCCATCACAAACTGCCACATTACGGGTGAGTCACAGGTTACGCGTTTGGCTTCTGTCTCGAGTTTCACAACCGTTGTGGCTGGTTTTGCGGCAGTTGTAAGCGGAGGTACTCTCAACGTTAATTCCTCCACCATTGGCGCGGACACAACCTTAACGGGTGATTTTGCCGCGGGCTTTGTCGGCTACGCCAATGGAGCCGATACAAAATTCACGGACTGCACAAACAGCGGAAGTATAAGCGACGAAGGTCTTAATGGCTATTATGACGTCAATTATGTCGGAATGGGCGGTATTATCGGCTACTCCGATCAGTCCAGTACAACAGAGATTAACAGATGCGCGAACCACGGAACGATTGACTCGAATAATGATGGTTCAACTGGAATCGGCGGCATAGCGGGCGCGTGCTTTAACTCGCTGATTATTAACTGCTACAACACCGCTGACCTCTCATGCAGGGACGTCCCAGGCATCGGCGGCATAGCGGGAGTTATCCGCGCGGATGATGATTCCGAAGGCATGCCTAACCATATAGGAATGGTGCTGAACTGCTACAACGTCGGCGACATTACCGCTATTGATATGGATAGTTACAGCTCAATTGGCGGAGTTGTGGGCAGCCTTACCTGCGACGAAAGAGTAACCAATAATGTAGTAATAAAGAACGCCTATAGCTTTAGCGAGCTGACAGGCGACGGTGTCATAGGCACTATTATCGGAGATATCTATTATTCGGCGGTTGACCATTCTTACGGAGCTGACAACACTGACCTGATTGGCACGATTCTGGAAGGCGATACAGCTAACAATGTCGGCTTCTTCTCCTCGGCGACTACCGATGGATATATCATCCCTGCTGAAATAAAGCTTGAGAACAACGTTGTGACTGTCACAAGGTCAGAGGCGTTGTCTAAAAACCTTCTAACTATACTTAACGACTGGGTAAACGAACAGAACGAAGCCGCGGGTGAGCAGAAATATCTCAGCTGGAAAATGACGAACCCCGCTTCCGAGGACGGATCCAAGGGAGTTACGGTTCACCCGATGTTCGGTGTTTTGGTTGAGCAAACTCTCAACTTCCACGTAAACGAGCCGAACGCCGCGGACAGGCTTTTCCGTGTATATAACGGTGACGCGAGCGAGGCTGAGGACACTACCGAATACACATTCACAAACGGTACAGTCGAAGCCTTCTACGACATCCCCTCTTTCGCGGGTGACGACTACGTTTTCGCGGGCTGGTACTATGACGCTGACGGCGACGAGGACGGCGACATTCCCTTTGAGTTTGACGCTACCCTCCCCGCTAACCTGACCGACGTTTACGCTCACTGGATTGAGGTCGGCGAGGTTGCTAAAGAGGACGGCGACGAAGGCAATGTAAGCGGCTTTGCGCTCCAGGGTGTTCAGATTCGTCCCGAAGCGCAGTTCGACCAAAACCTTGGAGAGTATTATTACGGCGGTCTGAGATTTGTAACCTCAATCAGCGAGAGCCTGCTTTCGAGCGTTGACGCTCTCTCGAATCAAACCGTAAACGGCAACAAGGTTGAGTACGGATATGTTACAGCCTCAATGGACATAGTTAACACGGTTACGGATGACGACAGATTCTGTACTGATAAGAGCAAATACAAGATTCAGTACAAGGGTGAGAACGTCAACGGCGTTGATACTTTATTAGAAAACAAGACATCCGCACAAAGACAGACGCCCAACAACTTCAGATATGTCACCAACGTTGACTGTACATCCAAAATGGGCAACTACGGCGGCAACGCCAGGATTAAGATTGACCACCAGAATTACACCCATTACCGACTGGCGACATTTGTTGTGACATACCAGGACAAGGCCGAGGATATGACAAAGAATGTTGTGGCGAGAGCCTATATGCGTTACTACGACGCTAACGGCTTGCTCAGAACATTCTACAACGACTACGACGGCACGAATGTTTACGGCGGATGCAGTACCAGCTATAACGACGCTTATACGTTGGCAGGAATATAAGGAGGATATTATGAAACAGCAATATGTTAAACCTGAAATAATCACAGAAGTCCTCCTGCAGGAAGACGTGCTCAAAATGTCGACTGACACGGACAACAGCTATGTTAATTCAACTAACATTTTTGACGACGGATTCTCTGTTGAAGATATTTTGATTTAATTTAATACATAAACAAAACCGTATCGGATTTTCCGATACGGTTTTTTGTTTGCCCGCGCACTTGTTTTTTGTGTATTATTGTCTCTGATTTATTCCTCCGTATAGTTGCCGAGAAAGCTGAACTCGGGCATTTCCTCGTCCAGTCTGCACAGCAGGTCGGTTACACCCTCGGCGTGTACATTACCCGAAAAGTCGAGATAAAACAGATATTCAAAATCCTTACCCGAGATAGGCCGCGACTCGATTTTGGTGAGGTTGAGCCCGAGAGCGTCGAACCTTTTGAGCATATTGAGCAGCGCTCCCGCTACGTGAGGAAGCGAGAAGCAAAGGCTGACCTTGTTGGCGGTGCTCGGGATGTAGAGCTTCTTTGAAATCACGATAAAGCGCGTGGTGTTGTAGGGGTTGTCCTGGAGATGTTCGTCGAGCACCTTCAAGCCGTACTCCTCAGCCGCGTTGTACGAGCAAATCGCGGCGAGGTTGAGGCGTTTTTCGCGTGCTGTGTCGCGCGCGGCGACCGCCGTATTGGAACGGGAAGCCGCTTCAAACCCCTTGCACTTGATATAGTCCTCGCACTGAGAAAGCGCCTGCGGGTGGGATATGACCATTTCGATATCACTCAGCTCTGACTGTCTGAGCCCCGCAAGGCAATAATCTATCGCCATACCGAGCGCGCCGACTATGTAGAAGCGGTAGCGGAGAATAAGGTCGTACACCGCCGACACCGAGCCCGCCGTGGAGTTCTCGACAGGCAAAACACCGTAAACGCACTCGCCGCTCTCGATTGAATTGAACACATCCTCAAAGGAGCTTTTCGGCGTCAGCTTCCCCTCGGGGAACAGGATTTTCGCGGCGTCGTATGAGTTCGCGCCCTGTATCCCCTGGTAGGCGATTTTCACGCCCTTTGTGTCGGGAAGTGCTTTGGCGCTTTGGATTTCTTTTCTCAGTTGATTGTTCATCATTTTAAAGACTCCTTGAGTTTGAGAATTTTCCCCGCTACACTGTCAAACTGCTTGGGAGTGAGCGACTGAGCGCCGTCCGACAGCGCGTGTGACGGGTCGTTGTGAACCTCTATCATAAGTCCGTCGGCTCCCGCGGCAACCGCCGCCATAGCGAGCGGTTCCACAAGCCAGCTCTTGCCCGAGGCGTGGCTCGGGTCTACTACAACGGGCAGGTGGGACAGCTTTTTGATTATGGGAATCGCCGCCACGTCGAGAGTGTTGCGGGTGTAGGTCTCGTAGGTGCGAATACCGCGCTCACAGAGAATTACATTGTCGTTGCCGCCCGCCATAATGTACTCGGCGCTCATCAGCCATTCCTCAATCGTAGCGGACAATCCTCTCTTTAAGAGGATGGGCTTGTCGGTTTTTCCGAGCTCGCGAAGCAAATCGAAGTTTTGCATATTGCGCGCGCCGACCTGAATGATGTCAACATTCTCAAACATATCGATGTGCTCGGTGCGCATAATCTCGGTGACAATTGGCAGTCCCGTTTCTTTGCGGGCGATTTTGAGCAAGTCGAGCCCCTCGGACTTTAACCCCTGAAAAGCGTAGGGAGAAGTTCTGGGCTTGAAAGCTCCGCCGCGAAGCAGTGTCGCGCCCGACTTCTTTACTTTCTTTGCAATCTCAATAATCTGTTCCTCGCTCTCCACAGAGCACGGCCCCGCCATAATATGCAGACTGCCGTCGCCGATACTCACCTCGTCGCTGATTTTGATGACGGTGTTCTCGGGGTGAAATTTTCTGTTTGCCTTTTTATACGGCTCCTGTACACGCTTGACGCTCTCAACAATATCCTGAGCGTCGATGTACTCGATGTCGACCGTGTGAGTGTCGCCGATAAGTCCGAGCACTGTGGAATGAATACCGTCCCAGCGGTTTACTTTTACCTCATAGTCCGAACAGAGCTTGTCGGTGAACTCCCTGACCTGCTCGGGTGATGTGGATGACTTCAATACAATAATCATAGTTTAGTTACTCCTTTGCAAAAATAAAAAGGGCGCGGCGCTCGGTTAAAGTGCCACACCCTGTGATTACTGTCTATCTCACAACATCAGCATAGCAAATTAACCCTACCGCCTGTAAAGACTGTAAAGCTGAATGTAAAGCTGAAGTTGTCAGTTCTTTTGATACACATAACAGTTTCCTCATAAATGGAATGATAATATTTTAATGCAGTAAAGCACATTTGTCAAGCGCAGGCGGGCTTTAGCAAGAATAATTCACATTTGGAGCTTACTACTCAAAGCTAAAATGCTTTTTAATAGCGTTGAACGACTCGTCCGAAATAACATGCTCAATCTTGCACGCGTCCGTGTCCGCGGTTTCCCTGTCGACACCCATTTGTATGAGCACTTCCGACAGGCAGCAATGTCTTTCGTAAATTTTCTCGGCAACTTCCCTGCCTGTTTCGGTCAGGATAAGTCCGCCGCTTTCCCCTACTTCAACAAAGCCGCCGCTTTTGAGCAGGCTGAGAGCGCGGCTCACCGAGGGCTTGGAAAATCCCATATACTCCCCCACGTCAATCGCGCGCACATAGGGATTCTTCCTTGACAGAACAAGAATAGTTTCCAGATACATTTCGCCTGATTCGTGTAATTTCATCTGTATCCCTCCTATCCTAACTCATATTACCACAACACAATAAAAAAATCAAATTAAAAACTATTGACAAAAGTGAATAATGTTGATATAATATCATTGAGTTAGTTGGGGCTAACTATTTATTTTCGCATTAGGTTAGCTTTTGCTAACTATAAATTTTCTAATTTGGTTAGTTTTTGCTAACCCTAAAGGGGGATTTATTATGCCGCTCACACTTGCCGTATTAGGCGAAGAAAATATAATACGCCGTATCGGCGGGAGCGCTGAAGTACGAGCCCATTTACAGAACCTGGGTTTTGTGGCGGGCGGCGCGGTAACCGTCGTAAGCTCAATGGGCGGAAATCTTATCGTCAACGTAAAAGGCGCTCGCATAGCCGTCAGTAAAGAGATGGCTCAGAAAATTTTTATTTAACGGAGGCAAACTATGAAAACACTCAGAGAAGTTGCGGTCGGCAACAGCTGTAAGGTAAAAAAGCTACACGGCGAGGGTGCCGTGAAACGCCGCATTATGGATATGGGAATAACCAAAGGCGTTGAGGTCAGCGTGCGCAAGGTTGCGCCTCTCGGCGATCCGCTCGAAATAACCGTGCGCGGTTATGAGCTCTCTATCCGCAAGGCGGACGCTCAGATGATTGAGGTAGAATAATTTTTAATATTCAGTTAGCATTTGCTAACTATTGAAATGAGGTATACTATGAAATCGAAAATCACAATAGCCCTGGCGGGTAATCCTAACAGCGGTAAGACTACGCTGTTCAACTCGCTGACAGGCTCTAACCAGTTTGTCGGCAACTGGCCGGGGGTAACTGTCGAGAAAAAGGAAGGCAAGCTCAAAAAGCACAGCGACGTTACAGTCGCCGATTTGCCGGGTATTTACTCGCTCTCCCCCTACACTATGGAGGAGGTAGTTGCGCGTAACTATCTGATTGACGAGCGTCCCGACGCGATTCTGAATATTGTCGACGGCACCAACCTTGAACGCAATTTGTACCTTACCACACAGCTTTGCGAGCTGGGTATTCCCGTTGTAATCGCTGTCAACATGATGGACGTTGTGGAGAAAACAGGCTGCAGAATCAACACAGCAGAGCTGTCCCGCGCTCTGGGATGTAAGGTTGTGGAAATCTCCGCGCTCAAGGGCAAAGGCGTTAACGAAGCTGCCGAAGCCGCCGTCAAGGCAGCCGAGGACAAAAAGCCCGTGCCGAAGCATCCGTTTGACGGCGCGGTCGAGCACGCTATCGCCCACATTGAGGAGGCGTGCGTGCACGATATGCCCGAGGAACAGCAGCGCTGGTACGCGGTCAAGATTTTTGAACGCGACGAAAAGGTTATCAAAAAGCTGAACCTCAGCGAAACAACTCTTGAACACATTGAAAAGGACATCAAGGCTGTCGAGGACGAATATGACGACGACGCTGAAAGCATTATCACCAACGAGCGTTACGTTTATATCGGCAAACTCATAAACGGCGTTTACAAGAACAAGCTGAAAGGACAGCTCTCAACCTCGGATAAAATCGACAAGGTTGTCACAAACCGCTGGCTGGGACTTCCGATTTTCATAATCATAATGTTCCTTGTGTATTACATCTCTATGGTTACTGTCGGAACAGCGGCGACCGACTGGATGAATGACGGTGTATTCGGCGACGGTTATCACCTTTTCGCTGTGGGCGACGCGGAATATGACGAGCACGCGGAAGCAATCGGCGTATTGACAGGCGCCGCGGAATCCGCGGACAACAAAGAGCTTTCGGACGCTCTTGATTTTGAAAATGAAGATTACAGCTCCTCCGCCGCTGTCACAGCTGTTGATAAATTCGCGAAAAGCGTTAAAAACAACGACGAATTTACATACGAAACCGAGGACGAGGAAACCCTTGAAGTCAGCGAGGAAACCGTCACGGGCGAGGACGTAAAAGGCGCCGCCGCGACCTTTATAAAGAACGAGGGCAAACCCGACGACCCCGCTGAATTCGGCGTCTGGGTGCCCGGTATTCCCGCGATTGTCGGAGGCTGGCTGGAAGCCGCCAACGCTCCCGAATGGCTGTCAGGGCTGATTCTGGACGGTATTATAGGCGGTGTAGGCGCGGTACTCGGATTTGTACCGCAAATGCTCGTGCTGTTCCTGTTGCTGGCGTTTTTGGAGGCTTGCGGTTATATGGCTCGTATCGCCTTTGTGCTCGACCGTATTTTCCGACGCTTCGGACTTTCGGGCAAAAGCTTTATTCCGATTCTCATCGGAACAGGCTGCGGAATCCCGGGAATTATGGCGTCGCGTACTATCGAGAACGAGCGCGACCGCCGTATGACGATTATGACAACCACATTCATTCCGTGCGGAGCTAAGGTTCCGTTCATCGCTATGATTGCGGGCGCGATTTTCGGCGGTTCTCCGTGGGTTTCCACCTCAGCGTACTTCATAGGTATGGCGGCGATTATCGTGTCGGGTATTATGCTCAAAAAGACAAAGCCCTTTGCGGGCGAACCCGCTCCGTTCGTAATGGAGCTCCCCGCCTACCATATGCCGACAATCGGCAACGTGCTCCGCTCTATGTGGGAGCGCGGCTGGTCGTTCATCAAAAAGGCAGGTACTATCATCCTGCTCTCGACTATCGTACTCTGGTTCCTCAGCCGCTTCGGCTTTGTTGACGGTTCGTTTACAATGCTCGGCGAGGATGAAATCAGCAACAGTATGCTGGCGGCGTTCGGTAACGGAATCTCGTGGCTGTTCGCTCCTCTCGGCTGGGGCAACTGGCAGGCGGCTGTGGCGTCTATCACAGGTCTTATCGCCAAGGAAAACATTGTCGGTACAATGGGCGTGCTTTACGGCGGCGGAGATTTGTCCGTATGGGCAACGCTCGCGGGAGTATTCACAAGTGTTACGGGCTTCTCGTTCCTTGTGTTTAATCTGCTTTGCGCTCCCTGCTTCGCGGCTATGGGCGCAATCAAGCGTGAAATGAACTCCGCCAAATGGACGGCGTTCGCTATCGCCTACCAGTGCGGTTTCGCCTATGTTATCGCTCTGTGCATTAACCAAATCGGCGGAGCGTTCACGGGCAGTCTGAATATTTTCGGACTGATTGTTTCAATTCTTCTGATTGCGGGAATGGTATTTATGCTGTTCAAGCCTTATAAGGAAGCGAACAAGCTCACAAAAAATGTTAAGATGAGGAGTTGAGTTTATGCTCACATGGATTACAAATAATATCGGTACGATAATAACTTGCGCTGTACTCGCTTTGATTGTCGGCGCGGTTATCGTGAGTATGATAAGAAAGAAACGCAAGGGCAAGTCAGTAGTTTGCAACTGCGGAAGCTGCTCCTCCTGTCCTATGTCGGGACAATGTCATAGTAAATAAGAAAAACCGTATCGGATTTTTGTCCGATACGGTTTACTTTATTTCTTTACAAATTTAAACTTAAATTTTTTTGCGTACTTGTGGGCGGCGGAGCCGCATTTCCCTTTGATTGTAAAGCCTTTGATTTTCTTGTATGTATAATCGTTGTGATTTTTTCCACATCGCCTGTGAGCTGTTTGAGCAGTGTGCCGCTCTCTGACGAAACAAGCACGCTCATTGTGTTGCCGTGGCAGTCGTAAACGTAATCGGTAGTTTCGCCCGACTTGCCGTCAGTGAATTTTGTGATTAATCTTTTAATGCTACAAATTTGGCTTTCTGTTCTTTCGCCCATTTTTCAGCAACTGTATTTTTATATCCTTTCACAACTACTTCCGGTTTAATCCCCGCTATCGGGCCGAATCCATCCTCACCAAAATCAATTGATGTATTAATTTTTTTAACATTTTTTCCTATTGTAATTGAATCATATAAACAATAAACTCCGTTAGACGGTTCAAACACCTCGACACATTCCGGAACATTATAAACCTGACCGTCTCTGCGCAGCCATAAGAGCTTTTTACCGTCTTTAGAAAACAAAGAACCATCAATAGAAGAATAATATGGATTATCGTTATCCACTTTAAAAGATAATTCGTACAAAGCTTTATTTCTGTAATCCTCTGGTATCATATCAGTACGCACCATTACCGCGTCAGACGTAATAACCTTAACCATAGACGGGATATTTAACACTACTTCTGTATTCCCAACAAACGCTCCCAGAACCTCGTCTCCATCTTCGTCCCAAAATCCGCCGAGTTTAACAACAGGCTTGTTGTCAATCTTCTCAGGAATATTTATCATCGTAGTCGCTCCGTAATCGTCAACAGTTCTGTAACACCGGTTAATACATACTCCGTCCTCATAGTCTGTAATGAGATAGTCACCTACACGTCTGCTGTTGCTTTCAAAATACTGTCTTCCCTCTTTTGTATTAATAGAGTCTTTCACATTGTAATATGGAATATCTTTATATCCTTTGTTAGCGTCGCTGATATAAACATCGTATCCTTTTTCGTTTTTGTAATTAGTTTGTTTACAACCTATACATGCAAACGCAATAACAATAATAACAAATAATATAGCAACTGATATTTTCTTCATTATTATAATCTCCTTTAAAACAATATTATATAGTAATCGTTGAATTAAATGCTATTTTAATGTGTATTTATGTTTATTGCACATTATCGTGTATTTTGTTCTTCCAAAGTCGTCGGATTATCCAAAAACTTTTTCGGTAATTTTCCCATCATGAGTTGATCTATAAATTCTTCCATCTAAATCTTTTAAATATATCCATTTATCGCCAAAAATGTAAATTTCATCAGCACTCACGTCTGTAACCTTTTGAGGATTACCTTTTACACTATCTACATATAGATTATTATCAACAATATAATAAAATGATTTATCATACATGTTTACGGATTTGACGTTTTTATCAACAATTCTTTTCTTAGTTTTATCTATTAATGAATATTTCCATAGTTCATTTGTATTTTTATCGTTGTTATAATTAACATAATATATGTAATTATAACAAACTGTAAAAACATCGCCTACAGCATCATCTGCCAATTCTGTTAGATATTTACAATTGTTTTTTGGAGATAACAAATCATATGTATAAAGGCTTCCTTCATCTGTTAATAGATAAATCGTTTTCCCCATAAGAAAAAATCTATATACATTTAAATCAAGTATTTTTTCTTTATCTTTATATCTAATACAAAGTTTATCATTATCAGCATAATAAACAAATAAATCATTATCAAGATAATAATCTAAACATTTCTTAATTTTCAAATTGCTTTTCACAAACTTTTTGTCAATAAAGTTGTATTGATACAATCTTTCAGAATTATCATTAAAACTATAAATAGCATTATCATATTGATAAAATCTTGTTATTATTCCTAAAAAAGCTTGATTTTTTTGTGATAACATTTCAACTGATTTTTCAGGTGTAATAACTATAGCCTTTTTATTAACAAGTGCGTTTAGATTATATGAATATAATTTTCCGTTAACTAAACATAAAGAACCTCCGGCTAAAAAATTATTATATCCATTTTCTATTTTATTTTCAATAAAACTATCAGCAATTTCATAATTATTGCATGATGGAAAAGAAAATATTACACAAAGCAATAAAATACAACATATTATCTTCTTCATAAAAACCTCATTTAATAATATTTAATATATTTTTATATCCAATAGGCATAATACTGATTTCTTTCGATACAATTAGGATTCCCTATACGAAAAAGCTTATTTACAACTTTAAATGCTTTATGAACTGCATATGATGATGTAGCATGTTTATTAAAGTACTTAATTGCTCTATATTTGTCGGCACCATTATTATATCACCTAATAGCCAAAAAATCTCACCAAAATTATCATTCGGTATTTATGAATATTGCACATAGTTCAAGGCTATAAAAGCAAAAAGGCAGGGATAATCCCTGCCCGATTCATTACATCAGACTTTCGCCCTCGCCCATTACGGGGATGTCTACGGCTGTGGCGTCCTCAAGGTGGAACGTCATCAGCTTGTTGCCCGTCTGCTCGTTATAGACAGCTTCGAGGTGCGATTCGCGTATCATCTACTCGGCGTATTTGTAATCAGTCTCGAACACCGCCTTACCCGTGTAACGGAGCCAATGGCCGTCGGGCTTGCACGCGACAATCTCAACCAGAGGGTTAGCCTGCATCTGCCTGTAAACCTCCTTGAAGTCGCCCACGCCGAAAATCAGCTTTCCGTCCTCCTCGATAAACGCTCCCAAGGGACGAAGCTTCGGGTGATTGCCGTCAACTGTTGCCATAAAAAACACGTTTGTTTCAGCAAGAAAATCTCTTACTTTGCTCATAATTATTCTCCTTTATCTTATGAATCTTTTAATGTGTTCAATGTCCGTATTCGGGAAAAGCCCGCAAAAATGACTGAGGATTCTCTCGTAGGATTCCTCGGGTGTTCTCCCGTAAACCCTGTCTTTAAAGCCGCTGCCCATAAAGACCTCGGGCGTGGAATACTCCGCCACTCCCCAGCCGTAGGGCTCGCCTTTCTTGTTCTTCATATACACAAAGTCGCTGATTGTGATGTAGCACTGCGCCTGCAGACGGTTCATCACGGTGTCAAAGCCTTTTTCCCCGCCCTTTTTGTAGTTGCCGAGCTCCTTGAGCTTTTTTGAAATTATCGGGGCGTTATCGGCGACGAGGTCATAGAGCCTTTTGTCCCTGTACGCGGCAAGCCCGTCGTCAAAACGCGCGTCAAAATCGTAGCCGTCACGGCGGTAATTGGCAAAATCCTCGAACCATTCGGGGCTTATGTAGCACGCCTTTTTCTCAAAAAACTTGCCGTAGGCGCAGCCCGTCTCTCTGATGACGGGGCCTTTCCACTCCCACGCGCTCCACTCGCCCGTGTCGCTGTGCCACCAGCAGTCGGGGGTGATGTGCTCCTCGATTGAAAAGCCCTCTATTGAGTTTTCGAAGAAAGGCAGAAATCCGTACTCATTGATAAGTTCAATCAAGTCGGATTTGCTCTGTATCAAAAAGTTTCCGAATACCATTTTAATCCAATCTCTTTTTCATTCGCACGCAGTCAAATTTCCAGCTTTTGAACACCTTGTCGCTCTCGCGGGTGTAATCTTGCTTTTCGTAGAAGCCGACGGCTTCAAGTCTGCTGTCGATTACAACCTCTTGATAACCGAGTTCCTTTATCCACTTTTCAGCTTCACTTATTGCCATACTGCCGAGGTGCTTTCCCCTGTAATCGGGAAGAACAACCACGCGCCCCAACAGCACACGTTCCCCGCTGAGTTCGTAGAACCTGCAGGTGGCGACGGGGTACTCGTCGTCGAGGAGCACTATATACTTGCTCCTGTCGCCGTCGTAGTCGTCGAATTCCTCGCGCAGAGAAATATGGTGCTGACGGTTCATTCCCTCGATTCTGACGGAATACGCGCCCGCTTTCTGCCATGTCTGAGTAGCTCTCAGCACTTTGATATCATTCATAAAAACACCTTCATCAAAATTACAATTTATAGAATAGCAGAAAAAATTCGGTTTGTCCATAAAAAAACATTGACTTGTCCCTGCCGATGTAGTATTATCATATTGTAAAAGCATTTCAGAGAAGGTGAGGACAACTATGTTTAACGCTGAAAAAGTTAAAAACGAATGTGTACAGTGGATAAGAGATTTCTTTGAACAAAACGGCAAAGGGTGCAATGCCGTGGTGGGCATCTCGGGCGGAAAGGACAGCTCGATTGTAGCCGCGTTATGTGTTGAGGCGCTCGGCAGAGACAAGGTTATCGGCGTGCTTATGCCCAACGGCGAGCAGTCGGATATCGACAAGGCAAAGCTCCTTGTAGACACCCTGGGAATCAAGCACTATATAATCAACATAAAGGACGCGTATGACGGACTTGTCAAAAATCTTCCGTTCGAGATAAGCGAGCAGACGCGCCAGAACCTCCCGCCGAGAATCCGTATGGCGACTTTATACTCGGTTTCCCAGAGCCACAACGGACGCGTAGCAAACACCTGTAACCTCAGCGAGGACTGGGTGGGTTACTCCACACGCTACGGCGACAGTGTGGGCGATTTCAGCCCGTGCTCATACCTCACGGTTGACGAAATGAAGCAGATAGGCAGACTTATCGGATTGCCCTCGGAGCTTGTTGACAAGGTACCCAGCGACGGTCTTTGCGGCAAAACCGATGAGGACAACCTCGGCTTCACCTATGCCGAGCTCGACAGGTATATCCGCACCGGCGAGATTGACAACGCCGAGCACAAGGAGCTTATAGACCGCAAGCACAAGCTGAATCTCTTTAAGCTTCAGCTGATGCCCGCGTTTAATCCTCAGCTTGAGACTAAAACGGAATAAAAAGCAATCCCCCGACTTATCATTGACAGGTCGGGGGTTTTTGTGTGTTTATCAAAAAATCCCTATTGGAGGTTTGTGCTTTGCACAAAGCGCGCTGAAAGTTCGCTCCATCTTGCGAGAAGTTCCATCTCGTTTGTTGGGTTCACGTTAGTGGGATATGTTTCATCATCGCTCCTCCCTAAAATTGTCCCACTGGGACAATTTTTTAACGGTCGGCTTCGAGTCCCTTTCAGCGCGCGGCACGCAAAAAAGGCAGTCCATTTGGACTGCCTTTATGCGTGGCGCGCTGAAAGGGACTCGAACCCCCGACCTACTGGTTCGTAGCCAGTCACTCTATCCAGCTGAGCTATCAGCGCGTATCGGGCGGATTTTCCGCCCGTATATAATAACACTTTTTACTTAAAAATGCAAGGGTTTATTTAAAATTGTTATAAAAAGCGAAGAACGCGCGGTATGTTTCGTATACGTCAACTTTGCTGATAATCTCAAAAGGAGCGTGCATAGACAGTACGGCTACGCCTAAATCCACAACATCAACATTCATATTCGCGACATACTTGGCGATTGTTCCGCCGCCGCCGTTGTCAACCTTGCCCAGCTCTCCTACCTGCCACATAACGCCTTCTTTTTCGAGCATTGTGCGGATTTCGCCCATATACTCAGCGGAAGCGTCGGAAGTGTCGTACTTTCCGCCGTGACCTGTGTACTTGGAAATTATAACGCCCTGATTGATATAGCTGGCGTTCTTGGGCTCGTAGGCGCTCGCGTAAATCGGGTCGAAAGCGGCGTTTACATCGGCTGACAAACACTTGCTCTTTGAGAGCACACGGTAGCCGTCTACACCGTCGACCTTTGCGAGGTCATATACAAAATATCTGAGGAAATCGCTCTGCATACCAGTGTTGCCGTCGGAGCCTGTCTCCTCTTTATCGGTGAGGTATGTGATACAGGTGCGCTCGGGCATTTCGGTATTGAGAGCCGCCATCAAAGCGGGATACGCGCAAACTTTATCGTCGTGGCCGTAACCGCCTATCATACTGCGGTCAAAGCCGATATCACGGCTTTTCTGGGCGGGCACAAAGCACAGCTCAGCCGAGAGGAAGTCACTCTCGGTAATGCCGTATTTTTCGTTTAATATTTTCATTACATTGAGCTTTACAAGGTCGCCTTCTTCATCGTCGGTATCAATGGGGTGCGAGCCTATGAGCACGTTGAGGTTTTCACCCTCGATAGCCTGAGCGAGCTTTTTGGTTGCCTGCTCTTTGGCAAGGTGCGGGAGCAAGTCGGTGATACAGAAACAGGGTTCGCTCTCATCCACGCCGATTTTGATATCAACCTTTTCGCCGCCTACCTTTACGACTGTACCGTGAAGCGCGAGGGGCATAACTGTCCACTGGTACTTCTTGATGCCGCCGTAGTAGTGTGTTTTGAAGTAAGCGAGAGAATTGTCCTCATAAAGCGGGTTGGGCTTTAAGTCAACACGCGGAGAGTCGATATGAGCGATTGAGAACATTACTCCGTCCTTTGTACCGTTCTTTCCTATTACAGCGAGAGCAATAGCCTTGTCGCGGTTGATATAGTATACCTTATCGCCCGCCTTGTACTGCTTATCCTGCTCAAACTCCACAAATCCGTTCTCCTTGGCGAGCTTCAGCGAATACTGAACCGCCTCGCGCTCTACGGGTGAATTATCAAGAAATTTCTTGTATCCCTCACAGAACTCGTCTGCCTTTTTTACGGTATCGGCGGATACTGCCGCCATACCTTTTTTTGAGGGCATAAAGAGTTTTTCTTTAAGTTCTTTGGTTTTATTTTTTTCAGCCATTTTTATTCCTCCTGCATTACATTCAAAAACTATTCTTCGCTGAAATACAGCTTTTTATACTTTTCCTCGGCGTCGAGAACCTTTTCCACGTGCTTTTCGGTTTCCGCGTACGGCACATTGGTGAGCGTCTTGCCGTTTGAACTGTACTCGGGATTTTTAAGCCACGCCTTGACATTGTCGGGTCCCGCGTTGTACGCGGCTATGACCAGCTTTTCGTCGCCGTCAAATTCCTTGTACAGATAATTTATCAGATATGTACCGAAGTCGATGTTGATTGAGGGGTCATACAAGCCCCCGTCAACATAATCTATGCCTCGCAATCTGCACAGCCATTCATAGGTTTCGGGGGTGAGCTGCATAAGCCCTACCGCTCCCGCGGAGCTGACCGCGTCCTTTTTGAAATGAGATTCGGTGCGAATCATGGCATAAATCAGTTCTTTTTTGACGTTGTGTTCTTCCGAAGCCTTGTCAACATACTCGCTGTACTTTATCGGGTACAGCTTGCTGCCGATAAACCTCTGAGCCTTTCCGAAATTGCTGACGACTATAAAACCGATAATACCCAGAATCAAAACTACGATTACGAATACTATCAGCTTCCGCTTGGGATTACGTTTTTTTCGTCTGCCGCGTCTTCTAGTCTGAGCCAAATCGCACCTCTAAAGCTTTTTTAATCTTACTGACCGCTTGTTTCAGCGAACTTAAATCGCCGTTGTTCTCTATAACAAAATCGCAGTTATCCCTGAAATACTCGTCCGCAAGCTGCACGCTGATTCTTTCATCAGCCTGCTCGTCTGTCAAGCCGTCACGTTCCTTTATACGATTCAGACGGACTTCTTTCGGAGCCGTAACAGAAATAACACAGTCGCAAATAACATCCGCGCCGCTCTCAAAAAGCTGGGAAGCGTCAAACAGAATCCTCTGAGCGCCTGTTTTTGAGATTCGTTTCAGCTCGTCAAAAAACTCAAGCGAAATAAACGGATGAGTAATGCTGTCGAGCAATTTTTTAGTGTCGTTGCTTTTGAACGCGCGCTCGGCGAGCAAGCCTCTGTTCAGCTTGTTGTTCATTATGATATCATCGCCGAAATTAGCTTTCAGACTCTGAATTACAAGCGGATTGTTCAGAATTTCCCGCGCCAGGAAATCCGCGTAAATCACCTCGTAACCGCTATCGCGGAAGAATCGGGCAGCCGCGCTCTTTCCCGCGCCTGTCGGGCCTGTCAGCCCTATAAGTTTATAGTTTTTCAAGGTCAATCACCTCAAATCCCGCCGCCCTGATAAGGCGGTTATATATTGCCATTCCGACGCCGTCAGCCTTTGGACAGCGCGCGTAAACAATGTCGAAGTTTTCTCGGTCAATCTGTCGGAGCTTGTCAAACAAAACGTGAGCCTGCGACTCGGTATCGGTCATATCACCGAGCGGGATAGCTCTTACGCTTAGATTATTGACATCATCATTATAGCACAAAGCGGCGACATTTTTGTCGCTTTTGCTGTTTACAAAATCTATGTAGCCCTCTCCCCTGACAAGAATCACCCTGGCTTTGGGAGAATAATGCTTGTACTTCATCCCAGGGGAAGCGGCTTTTTCGTTTTTCTCAAGTCGGTTTAAAACCGCGTCGTCTATGTCGATTTTGCCGATTACACTCTCGATTTGCTCGGGTGTTATGCCGCCGGGGCGCAGTATGCGCGGTGTATCGGGAACCATGGTTATGACTGTACTCTCAAGCCCGACTCTGCACTCTCCCCCGTCCACTACGGCGTTAATTCTGCCGTTTAAATCATTCATAACGTGCTCGGCGGTTGTAGGACTTGGCGAACCGGAGATATTAGCCGACGGAGCCGCCAAAGGCACTCCCGCGGCTTTGATAATCGCTTGCGCTGTTTTGTGCTCGGGGAAGCGTATCGCGACTGTGTCGAGCCCCGCGCTGACTTCGGGAGGTACCGCGCTGCCTTTCGGAATTATCATTGTGAGCGGACCGCTCCAGAATTTTTCCGCAAGCAGTTTTGCTTTTTGCGGAAAGTCGGACACAAGACTGAACCTTTCAATATCATCTATATCCGCTATATGAACAATCAGCGGGTTGTCCATAGGTCTGCCCTTCGCGCTGAAAATCCGCGCGACCGCCTCACCGTCCAGAGCGTTCGCCGCGAGACCGTAAACCGTCTCTGTGGGTATGCCGACAAGACCTCCGTTTTTCAGGATTTCTCCCGCTTGCTTTACATCATATTCGTTGTCACTGAGTAAAAGTGTATTCATCAGTTTTCCATACTTTCTTTCAGCTTCTGAGCTCTGTCAGCCGCGACAAGGGCGTCAATAACCTCATCGAGGTTGCCGTTGAGAATATCCTCAAGCTTGTAAAGCGTGAGCCCTATGCGGTGGTCTGTGAGCCTGCCCTGGGGATAGTTGTATGTTCTTATGCGCTCGCTTCGGTCGCCCGAGCCTACCTGGCTCTTGCGTTCAGCGGAAATCGCGCTGTCCTGCGCTTCCTGTTTTTCCTGTAAAAGGCGGGACTTCAGCACCTTGAGCGCCTTGTCCTTGTTTTTGTATTGGCTGCGCTCGTCCTGGCACTCAACAACCATACCTGTGGGCAGGTGAGTAATACGGATAGCCGAGGAGGTTTTGTTGATGTGCTGTCCGCCCGCGCCCGAGCTTCTGAAAGTGTCTATCTTTAAATCCTTGGGGTTGATTTCCATTTCGACCTCGTCCGCTTCGGGAAGAACCGCGACGGTTGTAGTGGAGGTATGAATACGCCCCTGGCTTTCGGTTTCGGGCACACGCTGAACACGGTGCACGCCGCTCTCGTACTTAAAGCGGCTGTACGCTCCCGAACCGTTTATCATAAACGAAATTTCCTTATATCCGCCGAGCTCGGTTTCGTTGGCGTTAATCAGCTCAATTTTAAAACCCTTGCTCTCAGCGTACATTGAGTACATTCTGAACAGTACGGCTGAGAACAGCGCGCTCTCCTCGCCGCCCGCTCCGCCGCGGATTTCCACAATTACGTTGCGTTCGTCGTTGGGATCCTTTGGCAGAAGCAGGATTTTGAGCTCGTCAGCCAAAACCTCGATATTCTTTTTTGCCTCGTCGAGTTCAATCTGAGCGAGCTCGCTCAGCTCATCGTCGGCGGAGCTGTCGTTAAGAATCTCAAGGCTGTCGTCGATTGTCTGTTGTGTTTGCTTGTACTCGCGGTACTTGAGCACGACGGGCTCGAGCTCGTGGATTTCTTTCATTATTTTCTGATATTCTTCCACGTTTGCCGCTATGTCGGGCTCATAAATCTTTTTATTCAGTTCACTGTATCGTTTGTCAAAAATCTCTATCTTTTCAAACATATTAACTCAGAACTTTCTTAATGCTTTTTTCTACCTTTTTTCTGGGAACCATAACCTCGCGCCCGCAGTTCTCGCAACGGATTTTGAAGTCCATTCCGACGCGCATAAGCTCAAATGTTTTGCAGCCGCAGGGATGGGGCTTTTTGAGTTCCACTCTGTCGCCGATTTTTAAATCCACATTATCACCTTATTATAGTATATTTTTTGAAAAATAGCAAATTAGCTTTCCCCTGGGGGGAAAGTGATTTTGGCGTTCTCGCAGAGAATGACAAAACCGATAGAGGGTCGGCGTTAGTTAGTAATATAGCAATATTGATAGTTCAGTGCACCGACTTTTGTATTTATCCGATTTTGTTCAAACCTTGTTCCAGTCTGTTAAGAAAACGTAAGATAGGAACACTTTTAAACAAGTGGACCCTCTTCCGTCACGCCTGCGGCGTGCCACCTTCCCCCAAGGGAAGGCTTTGCTATACCCTATATTCATCCAGTTTTCTGTGCATAGCTTCGTCGATAACCGCTTCTACCTCTATTCCCTCGGCGGTGTATTCCTCGCTGATAAGATTCGCCTTTTCTCGGATTTCGCTTACCGCGCCCGCCATATTAAACGGCAGAAGGAGCTTAACGCGTTTCACTCTGACGGGGAGGTTGTTTTCTATCGCTTTCAACAAACTGTCAATTCCCGTGCTGTTTTTCGCGCTGATGTGGACGTTGAGGTTGTCGTCGGGCGCGATTTCGAGCGCGGACAGTTTATCGCACTTGTTGTAAACATTGATAATCGGAGTGTCTCCGCAGCCGAGTTCCGCGAGCAAATCGGCTGTGACCTCACGATGAGTTAAAACCTCGGGAGAGCTCGCGTCGCACACGTTAAGGATAATGTCGGACTGAGCCGCTTCCTCAAGCGTAGACTTGAACGCCTCGACAAGTCCGTGCGGAAGTCTGCGCACAAGACCGACCGTGTCGATGAGCATAACCGTGACACCGTCGGGGAGTTTAAGCGCTCTTGAAGTCGGGTCAAGTGTTGCAAACAGCTTGTCCTGAGCAAGCACACCCGCGTCTGTGAGGCAGTTCATCAGGGTGCTTTTTCCCGCGTTTGTATAGCCGACAATGGCAACGGTGATTACTCCGTCCTTATCACGGCGCTCACGCAGGCGCGAGCGGTGGTTCTCAACATCTTTCAGCTGTTCTTTCAAAGTTTCCATACGGCGGTGAATATGACGCCTGTCGGTCTCAAGTTTGGTTTCACCGGGGCCGCGCGTACCGATACCGCCGCCGAGACGAGAAAGCTCAATACCCTTGCCCGTAAGCCTCGGCAGAGCGTACTTTAACTGCGCAAGCTCGACCTGGAGCTTGCCCTCTTTTGAACGCGCTCTGAGAGCAAAAATATCAAGTATCAGAGTTGTGCGGTCAATAACGCGCGTGTCGGTCTCTTTCTCCAGAGTTTTAATCTGGGTCGGGCTGAGCTCGTCGTCGCAGACAATCAAATCAATCTCCTGCGCTTCGCAGATATCCTTAATCTCAAGGAGCTTTCCGCTGCCGACGTAGGTAGCGGTTTCGGGACGGTCGAGCTTTTGAATAACCGTAAAGACAGGCTCTGCGCCCGCGCTCTTTACAAGTTCCTCAAGCTCGTCCATACTGCTCTCGGCGTCAAACTTTCCCGTGTCCACCGACACCAGAAGCGCTCGCGTGATTTTTTCTTCTGTTTCTATCATAATTAACCTCTTTTTGAGTATCTATACATTTTCGCTTTGTTGTTGGTGAATTTATATGATTGCGGGCGTAATCCGCCATTCACCGACCACTAAATTATAATACATTATCTTTAAATTTTCAACTTGACATTATCGATAAATAGGTATATTATATTTACGACAAATTAACACAGGGGTGCTGAGTTTACTCGGCTGAGATTATACCCTTAACCTGATTCGGATAATGCCGACGTAGGGAGCTTGTTTATACAGTATCATTACGCCGTGCAATTGCACGGCGTTATTTATTTAAGGAGTGAATCAAATGGACAAAAAAAGAGTTTTAAAACTGACAGAAACCGCTCTGCTTATCGCTTTAGCAACTGTATTAAGCCTGGTTAAACTTTTTGAGCTGCCGTACGGCGGAAGCATAACCGCGTTCAGTATGGTGCCGATTTTAATTGTAGCTTTTCGCTACGGCGCCAAATGGGGTATGCTGGCGGGCTTTGTCAACGCTCTGATACAGCTTTTGCTCGGAATGGGCACGCTCTCCTACGCGACTTCGGCAGTCGCGGCGATAGCGATTATTTTGCTCGACTACATCTTCGCCTTTTCGTTCTTCGGACTTGCGGGCATATTTAAAAAACAGATTAAAAACGACGCCGTAGCGGCGGCTGTCGGCGCGACCTTTGTATGTGTTATCAGATACTTCTTCCACGTTGTTTCGGGCTGTACAGTATGGGCGGGAATATCCATTCCCACAGGCGCGGCTCTGATGTACTCGTTAAGCTACAACGCTACATATATGATTCCCGAGACGATTATCAATGTCGTTATGGCATTCTGGATTTTTAAAACTCTGGATTTTAACGGCGAAACAATAAAAATTGCCAATAAAACCTCTGTTTCTGCCAAAACCGTTATTTTCTCATCATTAAGTATTCTATCGCTCGTAGCAGCAATAGTGATTGACACGGTAGCGTTTTTTATGCCTCTTCAAAACGCGGAGTCGGGAGAGTTTGATTTCTCGCAGGTTTCTAACGTGTTCTTCCCCATAATTATCGTCGCGTCAATCGCGGGTATTGTGCTCTGCGCTGTATTCCAGATTCTTTCGATTGCTTCCAAAAAGAAGTCGGAAAAAGCTTGATTTGACAAAAGCGTATTCATTCTGTATAATGCTTTATTGAACTAAAGCAATGAAAACAGGTGATTAAAATTAGTAAGTTTAAAGCGTTCCTAAAACGCAAAGATATTGAAATTTCGCTCAAGCGTTACGGTGTTGACGCTCTCAGCGCTATGGCTCAGGGTCTTTTCTGCTCGCTGCTGATCGGCACGATTATCAAGACAATCGGGGTTCAGTTCGGCTTGCAGTTTTTCACGGATATCGGAACATACGCGATGGAAATTGCGGGACCCGCTATGGCGGTCGCAATCGGATACGCGCTCAAAGCTCCGCCGATGGTGCTGTTTTCACTGGCGGCTGTCGGTTGGGCGGCTAACGCCGAGGGCGGCGCGGGCGGACCGCTGGCGGTGTTTATCATCGCTATAATCGCCGCGGAATTCGGCAAGGTGGTTTCAAAGGAAACCAAGGTTGATATCCTCGTTACTCCCGCCGTGACTATAATTATCGGTGTAGCCCTGGCTAAGCTCATTGCCCCGCCCATAGGCGCGGGAGCGAACGCTTTCGGCTTGCTGATTATCAACGCTACAACCCTGCAGCCTTTCCTGATGGGAATTGCTGTTTCCGTACTGGTGGGTATTGCTCTCACACTTCCGATTTCATCGGCGGCAATCTGCTCAGTGCTCGCGCTGACAGGTCTCGCGGGCGGCGCGGCTGTCGCGGGCTGCTGCGCGCAGATGGTAGGCTTCGCGGTAATGTCGTTCAGAGAGAACCGCTGGGGTGGACTTGTAAGTCAAGGCATAGGAACCTCAATGCTCCAGATGCCGAACATCGTAAAGAATCCGCGAATCTGGATTGCACCGACACTGGTTTCGGCAATTACGGGCCCCATAGCGACCTGCGTGTTCGGCTTGCAGATGAACGGCGCGGCTATCAACTCGGGTATGGGTACCTGCGGATTTTGCGGTCCCATAGGCGTAATTACAGGATGGCTCAGCCCGTCTGAGGAAGCTATCGCGAAGGGCGCGTCGGCAATTGTCCCGACAGCGTTTGACTGGATTGGGCTTGTGCTCATTTGCATTGTACTGCCCGCGGTTTTAGCTCCGCTGATTAACGCTCTGCTGAGAAAAATCGGCTGGGTTAAAGACGGGGACCTGAAACTCGCTTAACAGTGGTCAGTAGTCAGTGGTCAGTAGTCAGTTATGGTCGGGAACAAAGAAACTGCTGACTTAAAAGTTCAGTTCCCGAACTATTTATAATCATATTATTCTTTAAAAAACAAAGCCTTAGATTCTATGCAGAACCTAAGACTTTGTTTTATAGCTTTCCCCCGGGGGGAAAGTGTCAAAGGCGTTCTCGCAGAGAATGGCTTTGACGATAGAGGGTCGGCGCAAGTAAGTATTATTGCCTTTATCAATAGTTTGGTGCGCCGACTTTTGTATTTATCCGACTTTGTTCAAACCTTGTTACAGTATGTTTATCAAAGGTTAGATAGAGAGGTTTTATCAAGTGGACCCTCTCCCGTCACGCCTGCGGCGTGCCACCCTCCCCCAAGGGAGGGCTATCCGAGTAATGACTATTTTGTTCTCGACCACAACTAATCACTATCCACTAGCTATCTCCAGAAAGAAATCATTCTCTCAAGCATAGCCGCGGCTTCGGGGAATTTATTGTCCGCGAACGTGAAGTTGAAAATCAGTATTCCGTTTACGAATACCGCGACCACCGCGGAAACCGCCATAAGTTTTTCAAAGAGCTTTTTCTTCTGCTCGTTTTCACTCTTGAGATAGAGGAAATAAAGTATAACCAGCGCGCCGATAAGCATTTCCCAACTGAAGTCAGCGACATATCGCACCGCGTAACCGCTCTCCCAAACAGAGCAAATGATTATTAACGGCATAATCAAACAAGGCAGACCTATCATCCACAGGTACTTGCGCCTTTGCTTTTTGTCGGGAATAAGCCTGAGCGCCTTACCGCTGAACAGATAACCCAGAACGGGGAAAGCAAGGAAGATGATGCCCGGGATTGAGCCGAAGTCCTGGAAGTAATAGCCGTTTGCTCCGAGGCGGTTGAACTCGTTCGAAACATAGGGATAGGTCGGCGAAACAGTGGGTGTCGCGAGCAGGTATCCGAACAGTGAAATAACTACAAAAATCAGATAGAAGCTGTTGCGCGTAAAGTCGTTGATTGTTACGGAGTACTCGATTCCGAAGTCAAAGAACGAACCGAAGCGCGCGAAGTTGTACCACATCTGGAACACCGCGCACGCGACAAGCGGAAGCGCCGAAACAATCAACAGAGGTATTCCGCTGTTCGATTTCGCTTTAAATTCTTTGACAATACGCCAGCCGAAGAACAGCGCCGCGCATACCGCGTACACCGCAAGCGTCGGACGCGACAGCACCGCCATACCGATACACAGCGAGGAGAAGAAAATCTTAATCAGATTAATCTTTTTGTCCTCAAAAATATTTGAGGTAACAAGCAGGTACGCTCCCAAAGTCGTGAACATAAAGCCCGACGAAATAGAAATCTCGTAGAACAGCGTTCTGCCTGTGAGGTAGAACACTCCGCAGGAGCTTATCATAACCACAAAGCCCGCCAGCGCCAGCTTCAGCGGTATCCGCTTAAAGAACCGCGCTATAAACTCAAAGTACAGCCAGCACAGGAACGCCAGCCCTATCGCCGAGAACAGTAATACGGCTATGTCGGTTGGGAAGTAATTCCCGAAAATCATATGATACGGCAAAAACAGAACCAGAACGGGAGCTACGCCGTAATAGGTATAGTACTTGCCCTCATAATATACGTGATCCCATTCACCCAATTCGCCTGTTTCCAGTCTGAGGCTCCAGTCGTAAGGGTTCTTGAGTTTTTTAAACTCCTCGGTCGCCTTGGCGTCAAGCTCAACCGTGCCGTTTTCAAACGCGTCTACAACCTCCTGGTTAATCTGATTGAGATCGGGGGTCTCAAAATCTTTACCGAGACCGCCCTTGGGCAGTTTGTACACTATCACAGAGGACATAAACACAAGCGCAACCAAAAACAGCGCGACAACCGCGACAGCGAATTTGCCTGAGTCTTTCTCGAAGGCCTTTTTGAGCGCCTTGGAACTGAACAAAGCGTAGGAAAGCAGAGCGAGCAAAGCAATGAGCACAAACCTCAAATACATTATATTGAACGGAATGGGCTTGTTGAACTCTATGCGCTTTATTACCACCTTATCCCCCGGGAATACCGCCTTGTACCTGAGCAATAAATTAGTAACCTTGCCGCTCAGATTCATTCGGATATAATGAGAGGAGTCGTTTTCGGTTATTCTCTTAGTACCTATAGCTCCTCTGTATCCTTTGTTAGTTTCGTCGCCTGCGTCGACTGTCAGATTTACATACTTGGTCGTACCCGTAAACTTTAAAACGGTTTTGATGGTATCAATCTCTCTCTTAATGTTCGTAAACTCCAAAGCGGATTCACTTTCACCCGAGAGGGTTACGCTTCCGTCAGAGTTCTTAACAACATCCACGCCGTTTATTATGGCTTGGGAAGCGGGCATACTGAAATGCTCGCTGCTGCCGAAAAAGCTGCTGTAAGTCGGATACTGGAACACCGTAATCTCCAACACAGCGGCGATAATAAGCAAAACGCCCATAAACTTAAATACGCCTTTACCAAACTTTTTGCCCAAAAAATACATAAGCGCGGTCGGTACCGAAGCAGCAAACAGAAAGAACATCGCTCCGTTAAAAACTCCGAGATTCAGCGCTCCGAAGATATCCATAACTCCTAAGAAAAACAGAAAAACCTCTACAGCGATAATAACTGTATTAATTGTTTTTGTCCTTGAAGGATTCTTGTTCTCATTTTGGTTTTTAGTCGGATTAGTTTGTATTTCACTCATAATCTACCATCCTATTTTGAATCAGATTCTATACAAATGTATTGTAGCACATAACGCTCTTTTTGAAAAGGGCTTTTGTAACAAAAAAGGAGCTGTCAAGCGACAGCTCCTAAATTTATATACAGGTTATCGTTACGTTGTTTGAGTCGGGATCATACTTAAACCTCAGTTTCACGCCTGAGGAAAGACCTTTAATCGTTATGCTCTTTCCTCGCGAGCTGACTGTATTGAGCGTGTACGTTCCGCTTGCGCCCGACGAGTAAGTTAACTCCGCGCTTGACGAAAGGCTCATATATTTTGAAGTCCTGTTGTCAAACAGACTTATGCTGATATTTTCGGAGGACGTGGACGTATAATCCAGCGTATATTCACCGTTTGAATACTTAAAGTAGGTATCCTTATCGTTCCAAGTGTGAACGCCCGATTGATAGAACAGCAAAAGGTAATGCTCGTTCTCACCGACATCATTGATCGGAGCGGTGGGAATTGTGGGCTCTACGGGACTGTTGAAATTAAAGTTGCCGACCTTACACTTGTTATCGGAGTTCGTTCCGCTGATATAGAAACAGTTGTGCTCGTAATTTTCGAGGGCAATATCGACTGTTTGCGAGCCGCCCTGCCCGCTGTTGAAGATGAGCGTCTTGAACTGTCCCGCGTAGTCAAACTTGATTCCGTAAACGTCGTGGCCGTAGTTTGTGCCGACCTTTTGCATTTTAACGCCCGGCCAGCTTGCGTTGTTGGACGAGCCCGTCCACGCGTAAGCGTAAACATTCGCCCAGTCGTAAGTATTCTCGAAATAATAAATATCTCTGAATGAATATATTTGCGGCGCGCCTATATGCTCGGCGATTTCTTTGAGCTCGGCAATAGCCGTGTCGAGTTCCGTGGATGCGGCGTTGCTCTTTGTGAGCTTTTTCAGCTTCTGATACTGGTCATAGGACGAGAAAGAATAGTACGAGTTAAGATAGGTTTTGGCGTCATCCAAAGTCGCTCCCGTGGCTTTCTTGCCGAAAGTCTTACGGCTCATAGAGAATTTTGAAATCAAACCCGCCTTATAAAGCTGAATATTAGTTACGTCGCGGATATTTATTTTCCCGTCGATATATGTATCGGCGAGGCTCTTCTGTTGCTCGAAGAAATCAATTTTCGATACAAGATAGTACTGAATAGCGGTTGCGTCGTTTATGTCCACAACACCGTCCATATTTACATCACCGAGTTGATATACGGGTTCCTGTGTCGCGCCTGTCGGTTCGGATGAATCCGTCATAGGCTGCGAGGGCTTTGTTTCTTCTGATGATTCCGAGGGCTCGGTGGGCTCGGTAACGTCAGTAGTTTCCGTCGGCTCGGTGGGTTCGGTTTTGTCAGAGGGCTCTGTCGGTTCTGTCGTTTCAGTAGATTCCGACGGTTCGGTTACAGGCGCGTAATCCCACACAGACGCGTTAGCGTTATATTTTCCTTCTTCGCTGGTGGTTGTCGGAGTAAAGAAGTCATTTACGCCGTCAAGAGTAATGTCGACAGTCTGTTTTCCGTTGTCGCCGTTGTTCCATACTATACCGTTATGCTCGGCGGGTATGTCGCAGTAATACAAGTCCACACCCTGCTCCGATGTTCCGTAATACTTTGCTCCGTAACCCGGCCAAACGCAGGTAACTGTCTCATTATCGACTGTCCAGCTGTGGCAATCAACCGTAGCCCATTTCTGAGTGTTGGCAAAATAAACTCTTTGAGTGGGAGTTTCCTCAGGCAAAGTACAGCCTGTCGCGCCTGTTGTAGACAGAGGATCTCTTGTGGTAGGTTCGGCGGTCGCGTTGGTAGCGTCGGGAGCGGTTCCTCTCGCGCCGTCCATAATATAGCAGTAAGCGGGATAAATCAACTCACTTGTGAGGTTTGCTCCGTAGAAGATTACATTATCATTATACACTTCAGTCAGATATCCCTGAGAGTTGTATCCTTTGCCGTAGTCCGTGCCGTTTTTATAATCGAGTGAAGTTTCGTTCTCCGCCGCCCATGTAGACCCCGCTACAGCGGGATTGTGAATCATTGAACAGGCTGTTCCGTTCTCATCCGAGAAGTTGTATCCCATCGAGAAATCCTCGTGGGTATGACCTGACATCCAGATAAGCTTTGGATACTTCTGAAGCAATGATTTAAACTGAACCGTAGAATAATAGTTCTCGCTGAGATGCGCCTTATAATACGGTCTGCTCATACGGTCTCCAGCGCCGAACCCTTCAATCGGGGAATGTTCAATTATGTATATGTTATTACCTTTGCCGTAGTTTGCCTCAAGAAGATTTGAAAGCCACGTCATTTGTCCCTGAGAAAACTCATCGCACTTATTGGGAGAAGACTCATATTCAAGCGCCATAAAGATAAAGAGGTCGCCTGTGGTTTTTTCACGAATATAGTAGTACGGTTTATTAGCGTCAAAGTTTTCTATTGTATTATCGGTTCATGAAGCGCGCACAAAGGATTTTATACCCGATTCTACGCCTGAACGCAGATCGTGGTTGCCGTTTGCTTCATAAACAGGATTTACATAGTCGGACTCGGAGAGAATTTTCTCATAATCATTCCACTCACCGTCGGGCCCCGCGGCGTTTGTGACCATATCGCCCGAGGAAACAATGAAGTCGGTTTCTGTATCAGCGGAGAACTTAAGCGCCTCTGCCCAATGAGTGTTTGCGTCAAGATAAAAACCGTTTCTATCGATATGAACATCGGAGTAGGAGTTAAACTTATAAAGAGGTTCGCTTGCGGCTAAACGCTTATCCGCTGGAATAGAGTACTGCGCCACAACAACATTGGAGCTGTTCTTAGCGATAACTCGGGTAGCCTTCGGCGGAATAGCGGTATGGTATCCGAATTTAAAGCTGAAGGATGAATTAGCGGAAAGATATACACTATCATTACCCGTAATGGCGTCAACCGTAATGGGATAATATCCGCTGAGCTCAGAACTATCGTCAGCCCAGTATAGTTTATAACTCCCCGCGGTATCGCTCTCGAGAGTCAGAGTACCCTGTGCGTATCCCGCAAGATTATTTTTGAATTCATAGCTGATGTTTGTGCCTGTAACAGCGGAAGCATCAAGCGTGATTACCGCGCTCGAAAAAGCCAGCAGGAAAACCAGCATAATCGAAACAGCGAAACGTGTCTTTTTCATAACATCATCTCCGTAAAACTTATTCACAACAGTATTATATCAAATATTTATACACAAATCATTTGGCATATTTGACAATTTTAAGTATCGGTTTTTGTGCTAAATAACAACAAAAAGCTGCCTGTTAAGAGGCAGCTTTTACTGTGATTGTACATTTGAGTGTAACTCCGTCAACATTAGCGGAAATTGTTGTTTTGCCCGCTTTAATACCTTTCACAACACCTTTTGAGGTAACTGTTGCAATTTTCTTGTCAGCGGACTTCCACGTTACTGCGGCGCCGCCGGACTGTGTTACCTTGAGGGTAATTTTTTCGTTGACAGTAATTGTTTTGCTTGTATAGTTGAGTATCGGGTCGTATACCGTCACGGTACATGACAAAGTTACTCCGTTTCTTACCGCTTTGATTGTCGCGGTGCCGAAACCCTTGGCGGTTATCTCGCCGTTTTCGTTAACCTCGGCGACTTTCTTGTCGGAGGTTGACCATGTGATTGTTCCGCTTCCGCCTGTGACAGTAAGTTTTTTTGTTTTGCCTTTTACCAGAGAAATCTTCTTTGATGAAAGAACGGGATTCTTTACGGTTATTTTGAACTTCAGCTTGGCTGAACCGCTCTTAACGTTGATAGAAGTTGTACCCGCCTTGAGCCCTCTGATTTTTCCGTTTTTGGCTACTCTTGCTATCTTTTTGTTCTCGGAAGAATAGGTTGTCGTCGAACCCGCTTCCTTAACCTTAATGTAGTAAACATTCTGAAGATAAACGGTGGTTGACTTCTCTGCCAGATACGGTCTTGTTAAGTATGTGGTTCCGTTGATTGAACCGTTCAGATATTTACATTTATTCAGGATAACCCAGCCGTTTTTGCCGTTGTATGTTGTATAGCCTAGAGACCATGTATCCGAATAATAAACCTTTGTGACTTTGAGCGAAGTACCTTTGGGAATCTTCACAAGACTCTTGAGGTCGGTTTTGCTCTTCTTGAGGTAGGTATTGCGCTTAGTTTTGAAGTTCTCGTAGGTTGTGGGATACTTTGTGACTGTAAATGTACACTTGAGTGTGACATCGCCGACCTTGGCTTTTATAGTTGTCACGCCGTCCTTGACGCCCGTAACTTTACCCTTTGAGCTGACCTTGGCGATAGTCTTGTCCGCTGAACTCCATGTCGGGGTAAGCTTTGAATGATTAACCTTCAATGTGTAGCTGTCGCCGATACATGTTGTGGCGGTCTTATGGCTGATGGTCGGATTCTTGACTGTAACAGTGCACTTAGCTGAACCCGTAGCTGTCTTAAATGTTATTTTAGCCTTACCTGCCTTAACCGCGGTGATTTTGCCTGAGGTGGAATTGACCTTGGCGATAGTCTTGTCCGAGCTCGTATACTTACCGCCCAATCCATTGGTGTTCGAAAGCTTTTTCGTATAGCCGACGTAAATCGACGCGGTTTTCGGCGATACCTTCGGCTTGAGCTGATAATACACTCCGTTGATACTGCCCCAGATGTATTCGCAGAAATCAAGCGCTACCCAGCCCTTCTTGGAATTATACTTGGTATACCCCCAGATATAATCACTCTTGACCTCAACCTTGGTTACGTTGACCTCGGTACCGAAGGGTACTTTGACTAACGACTTCGCGTCTGTCGAAGCGGTTTTACGCAGGTTGAGCGAACCTGTGCTGACCTGCCATGTCTCATATGTGGTGGGTTCGTTCTTCGGGGATGTATAGTACTTGGGGTGGCCGTAGCCGATTACATAACTATTGCTGAGAGTTCTCGCGGAGTTGTCTGTATACTCGCAGACGCTCGAGTTCGTTGAGTTACCCTCGATAACGTGAAGGTAATTTCCGTTAACACCCAAAACAATTCCCACGTGAGAGGAATAACTCTGAACTCCCGCGTCACAGTAGAATACTATATCGCCCTTTTTGGGAGTATAGCTTCCGCCGAAATATTTACTGTTGTACCATCTCTTCTGAGACTGGAACCATTGCATTCCAAGGGTACAAGAGGCAAATCTCGGTACCTGAGTGGTAGGAATCTTAGCCTGATTAGCGCACCAGCTTATAAACATAGCGCACCACGGCTGGTTTACAAACGACGGAAGATACCAATATCCGTATTTTGTGCCGACGCCGTTTTCCTTATACCCTATCTGAGTTCGGGCGACGCCCACAATATCCGTAGCGCCCATACCTGTGTTCTTATAGGTATTGGGATATCCTGTCGGATAGGAAGCCGCGCTGACGGGCTCTTCGGAAGTAACGCTCAAACCCGCGAAAACAGATAAGAACATTACCGCAATCAGAATTATTGACGTTGTTTTTTTACAAATCTTGTTCATAATACCAAATCCATTCTTTTAAAACTGCTAAATCTATACGTAAAATGATTAAAAGCACATAATTCGACATTATATTTACTAGATTGTAACACAAACAAAAAAATAATTCAACAGTTAAATTATATTCAAAAAAAGCCCCGCATCCCGCATTATAAATAAAAAAAGAGGACAGTTCGCACCGTCCTCGTGTGAAAAGTATTTACAGAAATTCTACCAAAGACGCTAAAAACAACTGTATCATTGTAACATCTCTGATATTATTTTTACCGTCCGTATAAACCTCAGCAGCCGTTTTTTGAGCGTCGGAGAGGGTTTTACTGCCTGTCAAGGCGATTTGAAGTTCGGTTACATCATTGACATTTACTTCACCGTCAAGGTTTACGTCGCCCTTGAGCGGGGTGATTGACGCCCGAACAGAAAAGTTTTCGCCTACAACCGCGCTGCCGCTGATAAGCTTTTTGTCGCCGTCTACGTCTATCTCCACGCTATGGTCTTCGTTAACCTTGGTTGTGTTTGCCATGAGGTTATTAAAATCAACAGTGATTTCCTTATCGCCGCTGAACTCGCTCGTAACTGTAAAGCTGTAAGACAAAAGCCTGTCCGCGGTCGAAAAATCATAGAAGCCCGCGCCCGCCGTAAACGCGCTGATAACATTGTTTTCTTCCGTCTGGCGCTTTTCGGTGATATTTGACAGCGCGCTGATTTTATCACCGTCCGCGCCGCCGGTCACCTTCAGACACGAGCTGTCAAACTCAAGCTCAACTGTACCGTCTACTATGGGCAAATCGGACTGAAGCCATATTACAACGTCAAAGACTTCGCCCCTCAAAACACTGCGGGAAAAGGGTTTGAACAGGTTTTGAGCGGACTTTACCGTGACGGTTTTATCCGCCGCAAACACGGCAAAAGGCAACGAAAGCATAACCAGCGCCATACACAAGAGCGCGAAAACAATTCTTTTTACGGTTTTCAAATTATTCGTCCTCGTCATAGAACGGATCCGTGCCCTCAACAGCCTTCTTCGCGAAGGGAACCGAATACGGAATCATTGAAAGCTGGAAACCGTTAAGATGGGGCGAAGCCGCCATCGAGATACCTTTGAATACTTCCTCCATCTTATTGCCCGAAAAATCGACAATCACCATATAGCTGGGTTTCTCGTCGTTTTCACGCTTAAATGTACGCAAATACGCCTTGTGAACATCATCGCGCTCGTTGAGGTAGTTAATCATAGCCGCCATCATATCGATGGGATAATCGTCGGGATCGGGATCGCCGAACTCAACCTTCTCGTCGTTCTTTATTTCCTGTTTTGTCAGTCCGTCTGAAGCGCGGGCGTCCTTCTGCTGCTTGAGAGATTGAACCATAGGCTTGGGGAACGCTACGGATTTTCCGAAAGGATTGATGACAAATCCCATAACCTCGCAGCCTTCTTCTCCGAGCAGTTGGGCATAGCTGTCAAATGTCATTACAACATTGTCCTTACCCTTTGAGCCGTCCCATTTATTCTTCTCTTCCTCGTCGGTAAAAGCGGGGAAAAACTTCTCTTTATTGTTATTTTCGATAAGCTGGAACTGAACCTGAGTTTCCTGCTGCATAACAGTGGCGCCCTGCGGGTTGGTCTTGGCTACGTTGCGGGGCTTGGAAACATTACCGGGTGTGATGAACTTAGCGTTCATAACGCAGTCAATCATATGATTGACGGTATCGGGGTTGTTATCCGCCTGCATCTGAGCGATAGCCTCGAGAAGCTCGGGATTAGTCACTTTTTGATTATCAGACATAAAACGTCCTCCTAAAATGTTTTATAGATGTCCTCGGAAGTTTTAACCTTGTCGGACTGAAAGTATATATATGTTTGGTCAACAATCAATTTGCTGCCGTCATAGTCGATGATAAACACGCTCTTGCTGTCCACTGATTCCTTGGATACGACCTTGAGCGGATTTCGTCTGAACTCCTCCTCGTCAAGCGCGTAGCGCAGAGCGAACTCTTCAGCGGAAACGCTGACGCTTCCGTACCCGGAAAAGGGTGAAAGCTCGTCGGCGCCTAACAGGTAATACTGTTTCTTTAACAGCTTGATACCTATGTCGATATTAACAAGCCTGCCGATATAGCGGCTCGCGTCGTTGAGGAACATTCCCGTCTTGTAATATCCGACGGAAACCGTCAAATCGGACTTGACCGCCGTGGGAGAGGCTATGCCGTTTTTGCCCGAAAGTCCGCTGTTGATATCAACGCTGACAATATAAGCGGCGCTTCGGTTGATTGACTCTATGAGCGACACCATATCTTCCCTTAGCGTCCCCGAAAAGCCTGTTCCGAGAATACAGTCCACAATGATATCATACTCGCCGAAATCGGTGAACTCATCGCAGAGAGCTTCTCTGACGCCTTTTTTGACGCAGTTGTTATAGTAGAACGCGCCGTCCTCCGAAAGCTTATCGCTCAGACGTAAAATGACAGGTGAAAACCCGCGGTCGGTGAGTATCTCGGCCAGAGCGTAGCCGTCGCCGCCGTTGTTTCCGCTGCCGCATACTATCGCGATTGAGCCTTTCCATACAGCGCTGTCAAATACTCCCTGAGCGGCGCGCTTCATAAGCTCCTGTCCGCTTACGGAAGTGTTTATGGTGAATTGGTCGCTTTCACGCATATTTTTAACTGTGATTACATTTTCCATATTATTTCTTCTTTAATTTGTCCCGCAAATGCCAGTAATGGTGACAGAACCATAGAATAAATTGCCTGAGCCCCAGCGACTTGCACCAGAATTTTACATATCTTTGGTACGACTTGTCTCTGACGGTATATTCCTTGTCGCCCTTGAACCAGCGGTCGAGCTTACCTATGATTTGCTCCCGCTTGACTCCGTACTCTAAAGTCCACTGGTTGTCTCCGCAACAGACATATCCGTCCTCGTTTATATCGAGAACACGGTGAAGCACATACTCGCCGCTCTTGCGCTTGTAAAGCGGCACGTCATATTTATTTATCTCGTCCGCTTTGACAACGCAGATTTCGTTGCGATTCTCTTTAAGCAGCGGGAACATACTCGTCCCTTTGGGCCTTGTGACATAAAAGCCCTTTTCAAGGATGATATCCTCGATTGTCTTAATCATCAAGCAATCCCGCCGCTTTCAGGTTTGTAATATAAGCGTCGCAGTCGCGAACGGCGATTTCCTTGGTAACGTCATACTTTTCGAGCATGGCGTCAACAACCTCGCCGCGGGTTCTGTCCTCGCTGAGAAACTTATAAATAAATGCTCCTACTTCGTTAATAGTAATCAGCTTGTTAAAGTCCTCGCTGCCGTCGCCGATAGCAACAACGATATAATTCTCGCCGAACTGCCTGAGCATAAATCCGTCTTTTATTTTCATAATCAGATTCCTTTAATTCCGTTATACGCGACCACAGCCGCGTCATCGTTCATATTAACACGCAGGTCGTAGCAATCGACCTGAGCCAGAAAGCCGTCAATCAAGTCGAGCAGCTTCTCCATAAGCTCGGGCTGTCTGGGACGCAATACCTGATTCATCATTTTTGATACAACAGAGATTGTGTCTATCGGACCTATTGAATTCTCCTCGGCGCGTGACAGAAAACAAAGAGCCTTCGCGGGAACACGAATATCTTCCCCGAGGTTCTCTTTCCCCTGCCACGGAGTACCGTAGACATAAAATATTCCGTTTACCTTGCGGATGATAGGTTTATCGTCGTTGATTACGGTTACTCTGTTGCCGAAATTCTTAAGCCAGAGATTTCGGTGAGTGCTCTTGCCTGTCCCGCTCTTCGCGGTAAACATAACCGCCTGGTTATCAACGCTGATTGCCGAACAATGAAAAAAGAACGCGTCGTACCTGTCCATAACAACGTATATAAACTTGCGGTACAGCGCCGTAAACTCATGCACATAAAGCGGAACGTCGTGCGGAGACATATTTCTTTCCTGCTCCACATCCGCTTTAGTAACCTCAAGGGCGAACTCGGGAATTTCGTCCTTGTCCGCCCTGTAGTCTTTCATATGCTCAAATGTATAGCGATAATTAATATCCGCGCTGAAAACTATATCCGCTATTTTATAGTTAAAAATCATGGTCTGATAATTTCAGCATAGTAGCCGTCAAGCGTAACGGGAAGCTTCTTGAAAACCTTGGCTACATAACACTGGATACCTGTCACGTCGATTATATTTTTTTTGCCGTCTGTTACTGTGTTGCCGTTGAGCTCAAACGCGGGTGTAACTGTCTGTCTGCCCGCTAAAGTAAGCTGATACGCGGTAGCGTCGTTGATGTCAATAGCTCCGCTTCCGTCCACATCACCGACTAACTTAACAGGACTTGATGGTTCGGTGGACTCTGTAGAATCGGTCTGATCGGATGAGAAAGTCGCGCCTGTTTCTTCAGCTGTGGGATTATCGGAAACATCCGCCGCCGAAACAATAAACAGCGACGACATTGCCAGAAGCATAACCAATAACACTGACGCTGTACAGAGTAATAACTTTTTATTCATATTTTTTTACCTCCGTTAATCCTGAATTATTCTAAGTCTGAGAAGTCAATCTCTACGTTATCATGTTCCTTGGGGATAGCCGAGCCGCTTGATGAAGAACTTGAGCTTGAGCTTGAACTAGAACTTGAGCTTGAACGTGAAGAAGATGATGAATCAGACTTGGAGCTTGTTTTTGAACTGCTTTTTGAGCTTGTCTTCGAGCTTGTCTTTGAACTTGACGACGACTTTTTAGACTTGGATTTATCGGTACCCGATGTCTTGGCTTTTGAAGAAGTTTTGGTTTTAGCCTTATCGCTTTTCTGTGTTCCTTTGTGCTCGGACACATACTCGTCAACGTCCACTTCGTTTCCGTTTTTGTCCTTTACGGAAACTATTTTTCCTTCTTTATCTTTTGTAAGTACATTTTTTTCAGAGTCCTCTTCCACAGTGCCGCCGTCAGCGGTTGTTTCAATCACCTTTGTGGTTTCGGTAACCGAGCTTGATGAACTTGAGGCTTTTTTGTCATTGCCGCCGCAAGACGCCATAAATGTCGTTAAAATTAAGCAGGCGATGAGCACAGCCATAACTCTTTTGATAATCATATTAAATCACCTTTTCTGAAAAATATTATTCCGTATATATAATACAATAATTTAAAGTAAAACGCAATACCTAATTATTAACAAAATCGACAGGTTGTACATATAATAAAACTGAGGGGACAAACTCTCAGATATTACAAAATAAGATTACCTCCTGACACAAAAAGGAGCTCCGCGAAACGGGGCTCCTGATTTTTTTCGGCGCGAAAGTAATAATTTGTAAAAAATAAATCATTATATATTTACAAACTTGATTTTATGTGGTATAATTTCAAAAAAGCGGAGAGGAGAACTGCTATGAAAAAAATTGTATTGGTAGGCACGGGAATGGTCGGAATGAGTTTTGCGTACGCGGCGCTCAACCAAAACCTTTGCGATGAGCTTGTGCTTTGCGACATAAACGAAAAACGCGCCAAAGGCGAGGCTCAGGACCTCAACCACGGACTTGCGTTCTCAAAGACAAGTATGAAAATTTACGCGGGGAATTATTCCGACTGCAAGGACGCGGATATCGTTGTTATCTGCGCGGGCGTCGGTCAGAAGCCCGGGGAAACAAGACTTCAGCTTTTGCAGCGTAATCTTGAGATTTTCAAGACAATTGTCAATCCCATTGTAGACAGCGGCTTTGACGGTGTTTTCATCGTCGCGACTAACCCTGTTGACATTATGGCGAGAATTACAAGAAAGCTGTCGGGATTCCCGAACAACAAAGTAATAGGCACGGGTACAACGCTTGACTCCGCGCGTATGCGTTACCTTATAGGCGAGTATTTTCATATCGACCCCCGCAACATTCACGGCTATGTAATCGGCGAACACGGCGACAGCGAGTTTGTGCCGTGGTCCCAGGTAACAATAGGTCCAAAGCCAATCCGCGACGAGCTTATGGATAACCCCGAGTTCAATATGAGCGACCTGGAAAAGATTGAGGAAAATGTCCGCCACGCCGCCTATGAAATTATCGAGGCAAAGGGCGCGACCTACTACGGAATCGGTATGGCGATTTGCAGAGTATGCAGAGCGATTTTGCAGGACGAAAACTCAATTCTCACCATCAGCGCAAGACTTTGCGGAGCCTACGGGCTTGGTAAGGTGTATGTCGGCAACCCCTGTGTTGTAAACAAGGACGGCGCCGTGCGGAGAATTGAACTTACCTTGATGAACAACGAAATGAAAAAGTTCAAGGAAAGCTGCCAACTTCTGGACGAAACTTTCAACGGTTTGGAGTTTTAACAGCATTAAGTAGATTACCCCCTTTTTATAGGGGGTAAATTTTTTGGAGTTATTGATTTTTTCAATAATTCGGTATATAATTTACCTGAACTTTTATACCTACGGAGTATGAATATATGCTAAGAATCAGTATTTTTATCGGAAAACTTATACAGAAAATTTCCCGCCTGCGCGGCGGCGGTTCAGCCCTCCCGGGACTTGTTGTTGAGAGAATCAATCCAAGCTTTGTCAAAAAAGTTTTGTCCAAGCTCCCCCGCGGTGTAGCGGTAATTTCGGGCACAAACGGAAAGACCACGACCACCAAAATTGTCGCGGAGCTTCTTGAAAAACAGGGGCTCAGGGTTTTCACCAACAACACGGGCAGCAATTTTGTCAGAGGCGTTATCTCCGCTATTCTGGAGAACATCAGCATAAGCGGAAAATTCGACTATGACATCGCCGTACTGGAGCTTGACGAGGCTCACGCGGTCAAATTCTGTCAGGCGGCTCCGATTAACTACGCGCTTTTGCTGAATGTTCAGCGCGACCAGCTCGACCGCTTCGGCGAGATTGACCACACCGCGGACCTGCTCCAAAAGGTCGCCGCCGCAGCGGACAGAGACGTAATCCTCAACCGCGAGGACCCGCGCGTCAGCAAGATAACAGCCAAGAACCCTGCCTACTTCGGACTTTCCGAGGAATTGCTCGCTCAATTCCCGTCCGATGACGACCTTATTGAGTCATCCGAAATCAAGGTTTCGGACAAGCCCGCCAAGGTTATTATGGACAAGCTTTCGGGCAGTCACGCGACATACATAATTGACGGCAAAAGCTTTGACGCCGACCTCACTCTCAAAGGTATTTACAACGCTTTCAATGCCGCGGGCGCGTTGGCGCTGTGCGCGGCTATCTGTGACGACGAGAGCAAAAATGAATCTCTCGTTCAGACCCTTTCAAGCGTTGAATCCGCATTCGGCAGAGGCGAGGTTCTTAAAATCAACGACTCCGAAGTCGAGATTCTGCTGGTAAAAAACCCCTCGGCGTTCCAACTGAGTATTGCTTCATTTGCCGACGACAGCTACGACTTTATGATTGTGATTAACGACAACTACGCCGACGGACGCGACGTATCGTGGCTTTGGAATGTTGACTTCAGTCCGCTGAGCAAGGTAAGTATGGTATCGGGCGTGCGCGCGTATGATATGGCTTTGAGGCTGAAATACGAAAACATTGAAATCGGTGAAATTGAGGAAGACCTTGAGAAAGCAATCAACGACTTCACCAAAGGCTCCAAACGTCCCAAGCGTATTTTTACAACTTACACCGCAATGCTTGCAATACGAAAGATTATTTCGGGAAAGAGTATCCTATGATTATAAACATTCTTCATTTATACCCCAAAAATATGAACCTCTACGGCGACCACGGCAATATGCTAGCGCTCAAACGCCGTCTTGAATGGCGCGGCTATGAGGTTAATGTAATACACCACGACCCGGGCGACGAGCTGCCCGAGGATATCGACATTATCTTCGGCGGCGGCGGTCAGGATTCGGGACAGACCGTGGTTGAGGACGATTTGAAAATTATTGCGCCCAAGCTGAAAGAGTTCATCGAAAACGGCACTCCTACGCTTGTAATATGCGGTTTGTATCAGCTTTTCGGCAACAAGTTCGTCACCTATGAGGGACACGAAATCGAGGGCGCGCATATCCTCGACATCAGCACCACGGGCGGCGAGGTGCGCCTTATCGGCAACGTGCTCATTGACACGCCCGACTTTGGCGAGGTTGTAGGTTACGAGAACCACTCGGGGCTGACGTATCTCGGCGACGGCGTTAAACCGCTCGGCACCGTAATCACGGGCGACGGCAATAACGGCAAGGACAAAACCGAGGGCGTAATCTACAAGAACTGCATCGGCACTTATCTTCACGGTCCCATATTACCGAAGAATCCGAAGATTACCGACTTCTTAATCAGCAAGGCGATTGAGAAAAAGACAGGTAAAGCCGAAGCCTTGAAGGAGCTGGATGACACCATTGAGCTGAAAGCTCACGAGGTCTCGTCCAAACGTCCAAGATAATTTAAGAGCCGTCGCTGAAAAATCAGCGGCGGCTCAGTTGTAAGCAGTAAGCAGGAAGTAGTAAGAGTTTTTTGACACAAGCGTCGTATCAGCGGCGCTTTTATTTTCGCTTTTTCGGCGCGGGGAGCTCGTCATACATAGCGGCAATAAGCTCCGACAGAAACTCTCTGTCCTCGATATTGTCGCACAGCAGCATTTCCTTGCCGCCCTCGTAGGGCAGCTCATAAGGCGCGTCGGGCATTAACGCCTTTGCGGACTTGGTCGGCTTGACAAGGAAACGGTTGTCATAAATCCCGCCGAACACCTTGCCGTTGTAATACAGAATGTACTCCCCCATCATCGCGCGGTGGGAGATTCCGTCAATCCCGTCAAGCTGCTCCAAAATGTATTCAAGATAATCTTTTGTAGATGCCATAATATCACCTTCTCGATTGATTATAGCATTTTTCAGCTTGTATATCAACAAAAAGAAAACTCCAAGATTCTTTCGAACCTTGGAGTATATAGATAACGTAAATATTATCTCTTTGAGAACTTTTCAAACGCAAAAAACGGCTTGTTTACAGGGCTTTTGCGTTGTTTTGTTGCTTGCGTGTTGTGTACGGAAAGAATCTCACAGCAACTCATAAAACCTAATATTCAAACTTTTCAACTTTTAACACTTGAAATGTTGCCTTTTCCAGCTTCGGTATTATCTCTTCATCTGCATATTCAAAAGCTGTTAGCGTTGCATTCTGTCCCGGATTCAAATCGTTAATGTAAACTATATCCGACTCTATTCTTTTTCCTGTTTTATCCACTGCTTCTATTGTTATGTAAAAACTCAACTGTTTTTTTGATTTGTTTTTTACTGTAACCTCAAGCGATGTTTCAGGCAAATACTTATCTCCCGAAACCCTAAACTCACCAAAACTAACATCTATATAATTCTTCAGGATTTCATCTGTACTCTCTTCTTGGAAAATACTACTGATGTTAGGGACTGTTATATCATTTGCGTTAACAATTGTATTAAATTTCGACGATGCAAAAATAACATATAAAATCGTAAGAATAATTGATACAGCAATTTTAGTTATAAAACCAATCAACGCTCCTTTACCCGCAGCTTTTGCCCTCTTGGGCTTCTTTCCTTCATAAACTAGGAACAAAATAAACCCTACAATCGGAATAAAAAATCCTAAAACAGCAAACCAAACACTTGAACCTTCATCGAAATCATTAGGATGTACAATATCATCAATCCTCGCACCGCAACGAGTACAGTATGTTGAATTGTCATCAATTTTGCTTCCGCAATTCCTGCAATACATTGTTAACCTCCTTCTTACCAATGTTTCCTTGAATTATACACATTGTTTACGGCTTCAATATAACAAATAAAAGACGGGTGGTTTTTTGTATCATTTCGTTTCAGATAATTGTTTTTTATATTGAAATACTGCTGACGAACTAATTGCCATTTCCCGCTTTTTTTGATATAATCCGCTCTTTTCTTTAACTCTTTTGATTTAGGTGCTATGTTCCAATAGTATTCATCATTGAACACAAAACCTGTCTTCTTGCATATCAAACGATAGTAGCTCCCCTTATTATCCTTACATGTAATACAAACATCCAGCGAAAACTCTGTTTGATTTCCATTTACAAAATGTATTCTTCCGGAAGTGAGCGACGACGTGGAGTTTTGACAGTCAGATAAACTATATTCACTCAGAACTTTATTAAATGACTTCCTAGTACACTCCTTGATATATCGGCAATCTTCAAAATCCTCACATTTAATTATCTCTAAATTATAGTCTAAATCAACAGGTTTATCCGCGTTTTGAAGAATCAGATTTCTTGCACCACTACCAACCAAGTAAAACACAGCTCCGATATTATAATCTTCTTTCAGGCAGTGGCATAGCCCTTGCATTATCTCGCCGCATTTTGAGCGCATTTCATGAAGGAATTCCTTATCTTCAATATAATGATACATTGTACTCTCCTTTCTGCCCACATCCGCCCAATTAGACTTTATGTCTAAATCGTTTTATTATATATATAAAAGTCCTCAAAGTCAATACTTTTGAACAAGATTTTTAGCATATAAATACTTTCAGCTTCTGCCGCAGGAGCTGTGCTCCGAGGACGCCTCTGTGGTCAAAAAGAAACAGACCTCCCGATAATTCGAGAGGTCTGATAATATAACAAATGTAATTGTTATCTCTTGGAGAACTGAGGCGCGCGACGGGCTCCTTTGAGACCGTATTTCTTTCTTTCCTTCATTCTCGGGTCACGAGTGAGGAAGCCTGCCTTCTTGAGGGCGGGACGAAGCGCTTCGCTGTCATACTGGAGAAGTGCGCGGGAGATACCGTGACGGATTGCGCCCGCCTGACCTGTAACTCCGCCGCCGTTTACGCGGCAAACTACGTCAAACTTCTCGCCTGTCTCTGTGAGCTCAAAGGGCTGACGAACGATTAACTTAAGAGTTTCAAGACCAAAGTAATCGTCGATGTCTCTGTCGTTGATTGTGATTTTACCTGTACCCTGGTAAAGTCTTACTCTTGCTACAGAAGATTTTCTTCTGCCTGTACCGTAAAAATATGGTGCCTTATCGTACATAGTCTATTCCTCCTTCTTAAGCTTCTACAGCCTCAGGCTTCTGAGCCTGGTGGTTGTGTTCAGCGCCTTCAAACAGACGAAGTCTTAAAAGCGCGCTTCTGCCGATAGTATTGGAAGGAATCATACCCTTAACGGCAAGCTCCATAGCCTTTGTGGGGCGAGTCGCCATAAGAGTGTCGTAACGTGTTTCCTTTAAGTGGCCGATATAGCCTGTGTGACGATACCATTTCTTCTGGATAAGCTTGTTACCTGTAAGAACGGCGTCTTTACAATTGATAATAATTACGTGGTCGCCGCAATCTACGTGAGGTGTGAATGTGGGCTTATGCTTACCTCTGAGGAGCACTGCTGCCTGAGCGGCAACACGTCCGAGGGGCTTGCCTGCCGCGTCAATCACATACCATTTGCGGTCGATTTCGCTTTTCTTAGCCATATAAGTTGACATAGCCAAATCCTCCTAAAACTTTTTGATGCTCGACTATTATAGCAATACAGGCGGTGAATGTCAACACTTTTTCGCGTATTTTTTAAAATAGATTTCAAGTGCTTTAAAATTCGCCTATATGCTCTTTTTTTCTCTATTATACTAATTTTCAGATTTTAAATTTTTTGTTCAAAATTTTCGATTATATATAGACTTTTGTGAAATTCATTGATATAATTGATTTATTGAAAAGGGTTTATCAGTATCAGCGCTAAGTTTTCATAGTTTATTTTATACAGGACGCGGGCAAAGCCCGAAAAACTGACCGCTGATTACTTACCACTAAAATCTTCAGGGGGGTATCCTAATGGCAATAGAATACACAGTCGGAATCGATTTAGGCGGAACAAATATAGTAGCGGGCGTAGTAAGCCACGACTACAAAGCTCAGCAATGCCAAATAGTAGCAAAAGCGGAATGTAAAACCGCTATTCCACGCCCCGAGGCGGACGTATGCGATTCGATGGCGGACGTTGTAAAGAAAGCTGTACGCAAAGCGAAGCTTACATTGGAAGATATCGCGTATATCGGTATCGGCGTACCCGGAGCGGTCAATCCCGAAACGGGCATTATCGAAACATCTCCCAACCTGTTCTTAACCAACTGGGAAGTCAGCAAAATGATGGCGGAAAGACTTCACAAGCATGTTAAGATTGAGAACGACGCCAACGCGGCGGCGCTGGGTGAATTCCTCGCGGGCGCGGCGAAGGGCTGCAAAAACGCTGTTGTCGTAACTCTGGGCACAGGCGTAGGCGGCGGAATAATCATTGACGGTAAAATTTACAGCGGTACAAACTTTGCGGGCGCTGAGCTCGGCCATATGGTTATTGTCAAGGACGGCAAAAAATGCGGTTGCGGACGACGCGGCTGCTGGGAGGCTTACGCCTCGGCTACCGCTCTGATTCATCAGACCAGGGAAGCTATCCGCAACGAGAAAGCCGAGTTCTCATTTATGCTTGACGCGGTTGAGGGCGATATCGACAAAGTCAACGGCAAAACTCCGTTTGACGCGTATCTGTCAGGCGATAACACAGGTAAAGAAGTTATCAATAACTATGTCAGCTATCTTGCCTGCGGTATCGTAAACGTAATCAACATCTTCCAGCCCGACATCCTTTGCATAGGCGGAGGCGTCAGCAAGCAGGGCGAGACTCTCCTTGCTCCCGTAAGAGCGATTGTTGAGAACGAAAGAATCACAAAGCACAATGAAAAACAGACACAGATCTGCACTTGTACCCTCGGAAATGACGCGGGTATCATCGGCGCGGCGTGCCTGTAAATTAATTCACAATTCGTAACTAAGGCTCGGGGAACGATTCTCCGAGCCTTTTTAGATTTTGCGAAGGAATTTGAACAAAAATGTTGACAAAAACATTTTGTTATAATATAATAATCAATGCTGACTTTACAGGTCGGCATATGTGGCGGAATAGCTCAGCTGGCTAGAGCATTCGGTTCATACCCGAAGTGTCGTAGGTTCAAGTCCTATTTCCGCTACCAAATGGCCCGGTGGTCAAGCGGTTAAGACACCGCCCTTTCACGGCGGTAACACGGGTTCGATTCCCGTCCGGGTCACCACTGGGGCAGCAGGAAAATTCCTGTTGCCCTATCTGTTTGCTGGTGTGGTGGAATAGGCAGACACAAGGGACTTAAAATCCCTCGGACTAATAATCCGTACCGGTTCAAGTCCGGTCACCAGCACCAAAAAGGGCGGTTTTTTAACCGCTCTTTTGTTTTATCAAAAGTGCCTTAAACGTATATATAATGCGGGTTTCAGCGGTTTTTATAAAATCACTTGAAATAAACAAAAATAAGGTAAAATAGGGTTGCGTTGCAAACGGTTGCAAACCAAAAAAACGCCCGAAAACGGCATTGTATATAGCCGTATCAGGGTTGCGTTAACGCTCCGTTGCAAACCAAACGAGATTTTTTAGTATTTTTCGCTAATTTCGACCGCTTCGTCACCGCTTTATGACTTTTGAACAGGTGGAGAACAGGTGTTATTCACCGCAAAATCACCGCAAAACTCCACACTAACACCACTCTATAACAGCAAAGCAAAAGCCGAGAGATAACCTCTCAGCTTTTTTCTATTTCTCGGGCTTCGCTCGAGCTTCAAGTATTAATTTTTCGTTTATGTCAGCAGCTTCACTTATTATGTTCGCACAGTCAATAATTAAATCCGCTATGTTGTCAGCCTCGTAATAACATTTCTTTAAATCGTCATTGTTTGGCTCTGTATTAGTTGTAACCTCTAGCAGTCTTTTTGCAAGGTACAAAATACTGCCGCTAACTGATTGTATTTTTATGTTATTAAGGTCAATGTTCATTAACAATTCATCCATTATATCACTTCCTTTTAAATGTATCTTGCGGATAGTATAAAAAAGGCATTTCACCCGCAATATTGTTTTAGCTCTCGCTATTTCCTCGCAATTTTGTGCTGTTCGTCTGTTGTTCGTTTTTAAATTTCTCTCTGTTCGCTCTTTGTTCGTTCTTTGCGTTCTCGGCGTTCGCTCGGAGTTCAACGCCTTGTTTTCCGTAAATATTCAAGCTCTTTATCAATATCATAACCAGTATCAGTATCAATATCAATTTCATTATCATTTTCAATATCGGCATAGTTTGCATCGCTTTGATTGCGTTCGTATGCGTTTGCATTTGATTTATTCCACCGTTGTTTTGCAGCCTTTCTGTTTTTCTCGCATCGCTCCGCATATTTTTTCTGATTGTATTCAAATGTTTGTCTAATGGTAGACCATAGCATTTTTAACATACCGTCCTCGGTTTCAAAATCTTCACCGAAACATTGATAATGATAAATAGCAATTAACAGTTGTGATTTTTGACTTTCGCTTAACATTTCAATCTGTTCATACCATTGTTTCATCATTAAAAATGAAGTGTCTGATTGCTTAACACTCAATGTTTTCTAAACTCCTCTCGGTATTGCCGCTCAAGCTCTGCCCGAATAGCTTTTGAATGTTTCTCGGCGAGCTCGGGGTTATCGCTCTGGATTTTCTGTCGGGCTCTTATAACTGTAGCTACGCTCGGCAAAGAGAAATGTGACTTTTTCAAAAGACGGGTTAATGTTCGCTTTTCTCTCGCTGTTAGTGCGGGTACTTTTGCGTTTTCAACACAACAAGCATATAAGTAAATATCAGAGCACCTCGACAGTCTATCGACAGTTAGAAAGTGCTTTACGGTCAATTTGATATTCTTAAAATCAGGCATTATCAAAACCGCCTTTCCGAAGCCCACTTTTCGAGGGCTGACTTCTCAACTCGAAAGTTTTTGCCAACCTTGAGGGCGGGGAAGTCTGAACGATGAAACAGCTGCCTTGCCGTTGGTATTGAGCAGCCTAAAGCAGCAGCGACTTGCTTGGTGTTATAAAATGTTAGTTCTTGCATTATATCAATCCTTTCAAATTTGTTGACAGAGCCGCTGCCTATAAATATAATAAACATAGCGGCGGCTTATTGTCGTTGCTATCTCTTGCATACCCTTTCGATTTTGCGGTCAGAGGGTGTGCATTTTTATTCTTCAATACTATTAATTGCTTTTTGTTGAATTTTAAGGGTTTCAAAAAGGTATTTAGCAAACAGTTTCTTGTCCTTTGTGAACGCTAATACAGACACAGCCTTGTTATAATCTTCGGAATTATAAAGCTGTTCACAAATTTTCGGATAATTCTCATTGTTTAATTTCATAAAATCACCACCTTTTTCTGAAATTTAACATATTACCCGTTTACAGCTTTAAGCTCGTCAATAATAGATAACACCTTTTCGGTATCTTCCTCAGAAAAATCTCCTCGAAGCTTACGAGAAAACGAGGTTTCTGTAATACCATACTTTTCTGCAACAGCATAGTTTTTTAGTCCCGCTGATACAATCATTGTTTTTATTTCTCGTCCCGTCATTTGGCTCACCTCCTTTCGACAACAAAATGTTACCACATAATTGTCGTTATTCGACTTTTAAAAAATTATATTTTTTTAAACCGTTTTATTCGTTAAACCGAATAAGATAATTTCTTGACATATTAAACCGAATAGCATATAATAATGATAACAAATTATTTTCTATAAAAGAGGTTTATTGATGTTAAGTGCTATCGAGTTATATAAACTTAAAGATAAAACTTTCGGGGAAAAGGTAGTATGGTTACGAAAACATAAATGTAAAAATGATACGGGTTCTATGACTACAAAGGAATTAGCTGCTGAAATTGGTTTGGGCTCTTCTTCCACAATTTTTAATTTAGAACACCTGAAAGACGGTAAAAGCTGTAAACTATCCACAATAATTGATGTAGCTGATTATTTCGATGTTTCTATTGATTGGTTATTATCTCGCCCAAACGTTGGCAATGCCTACTGCGACTTAAACTCTGTATGCAATTATACGGGGCTTAACGGAGATGCTATTGATTATATTGCAAATAAGAAAACTGATTATTGTTTTAAGGTGTTTATTGAGTTCCTTATTGATTATGCTAAAAATCATAAAGGCTTTATAAACAGCCTCAGCTTTTTACGAAAATCAGCCTTACAATATCATAGCGAGATTGAATTTCAAAATATATTATCGAATTATTATGAGCATGACAATTTAAGTGACGAGAATAAAAAAGCTCTTTATAAACTATACAAGGGCAATCAAAATATCCCGCCAACGAAAACTCAATTATACATCTTAGCCTCATTAAAAAGTGATTATAATTCGACAAAATATGAAATTTCGGAAAAGATACGGGATATATTAAACGAATACAGTACATCAAATATTATTAATGAAAATTCAAATCAATATTTCCCATATTCAGAATTTCAAGACGATGAAACAAAACTGTTAAATAGCGATTATATAGCAAATTTAAAAGAAAAAATAAAAGAGGGTGAAGAAAATGAAGAAAAAGAGAGCTAACGGCGAGGGTTCAATCTACTATAACGAGAAAAAGCGGTTATATATCGGTCAGGTTGTAATGGGCTATGACGAGAACGGCAAGATAAAAAGAAAATCTGTCAGCGGCGAGAATAAAACCGAAGTCCGACAGAGAATGAAACAGATTGAATTACAGATATTTAACGGCGAGTTTATAGACGAGAGCAGCATCACTATTTATAACCTTGCTTATCAAATGATTATTGATAAATACAATATGAACGAGATAACACAAAACACCTATGAAACGCATTTATGCACATTGAAGAGGCTGAAGCCGATTTATAACACACCACTACAGCAAGCTAATGAAACACAAATACGAGCCTATTTGCAAAAGCACCTTGATTATTCAAACTCAATTATAAAAAAGAATTATCAGATGCTTAAATCGACTTTTCTTGAAGCTGAAAAACGGGGTATTATAAACAAGTCACCTATGATAAACATTAAAACTCCAAAATCAAAACAGAGAAGAGAAAAAGTCCGAGCCTTAACGGTCGAAGAACAGCAAAAGCTCATTGAAGTTCTTCAGACTAACGATATTAAATATAGTCAGCAGATGCTTTTATCTATGCTTACGGGCTTGAGAATGGGCGAGGTTAACGCATTAACCGACAGGGATATAAACTTACGCTTTAAAACTATAAGCGTAAATAAGACTATTTCTCGAGGCGAAAAGGGCAAGGCTATCCTCGGGGATGTAACAAAGACCGAAGCGGGTACAAGGGTAATTCCCATTACTGATGAGATAAAGCCGCTTATTTCTGATTGCGTAAAGTATAGTGACGGCTTTTTATTCCTGACGAGCAGCGGCGGCTATGTTACTACAAATCAGGTCAATATGGAGTTACAGAGAACGCTGAAAAAGTATGATATTATTGACGAGAATATAAACGGCAAAGTTTCTTGTCACTCGCTCAGACATACATACGCTACCCGTTGCATAGAGGGCGGTATGTCAGCGAAAATCTTACAACGGTTACTCGGTCACAAAGATATTCAAATCACTATGAACACCTATTGTGATGCGTTTGAACAGTTTGAAGCTGAACATATACAAAAAGTAAACGAATATATGAAAAAACAGGGTTTAACCTTAAAAGAAAATGTAAGCTAAATATATAAAAATGAGCCGCTGCAAATGCGGCTCAATTATGTATAAAATCAATGGAAAATAAGCTAAAAATTTGATGCGTTGCAAACGGTTGCAAACCAAATTTTAAAAAAGTCAGTGTTTATGCGGTTTTTCGGGCTTTGTGTACGGTCACCAGCACCAAAAAATGGGGTCTGAGTTTATATAGCTCAGACCCTTTGTGTATCCTTGAACGTACTGTTTAAGCCATTTTGAGGCGAAAACTGGTTACACACATATGTTTCAAACAACGTTCAAATTGCAGATTTATTGCAGATTTCTGCAATAATTGCAGATTTTGTGCAGAAAAAACAACTAATTAACAGGTTCATATTTAGGAACAATCAAGCATTGTTGTTCCGCAAAATAGCTTATTTACAAGCTGCTCTGTTCCTATATTTTATACAGTTATTCGTACCATTACTCCCCACGTTATTAACTGTCCGTTGTTAAAGCGTTAATAATCATAATTATCACATCCTTACATAAAAACACCGATTGGAGTTTATCCAATCGGTGTTTCTGTAATTTATCTTTTATCAAAGTATAAGTCTCATCTGATACCACTTTGCGCCACCAAGATTTGACTGAGATATACCTTCGTTGACAAATCCGAATTTCGAATAGAATGACAGAAGTTCTTCTTTACAAGTAAGAACAATTCCTTTGCGATTTAGTGCTTTTGTATCGGCTATAACCTGATTCATCACTTCACTTGCATATCCTTTATGCCTTTGGTTTTTCCATGTAACAACTGAAAGAATTATCAACCAATCGCCGTCAGGATCGTACATTTCACTATGCTTAAACATCTCGTCTTTTAAGTCATGCTCATCGGTTGCCATTCCTGCAATGAAAGCGTATATCTCGCCATAATCGTCAAGCAACCAAAAGCAATCACTAAACTTATTCAGTCTGTCTTTGATGATTTCTTTGGTGTCAGCTTCTGAAGGCGGAAATCCCTCTGACTCAAGCTTTGAAACAATATCGAGATCACTAATCTCTGCATGTCTTATTCTCATTTATTATCCTCTTTTTAAATTAATACTCCGTTACAAAGGTCAACTTCATGTTGAATAAGATATTTCTTTCCTGTCGTGTTATCGCCCTTGCCTTCAAAGATTTTGATATTATTAAAAGTATTATTTATTATATAATTGCAAATACACCATGTCAATATCATTTTTAACATATCAACAAAACGCTTGTACATTCATAGAAGGATTAACTGTACATTTTTAAAATCGCCTAAAAACTTATTCAAACTATGCCTTGACTATTGTTATCATATATGATAACATAAACTAAAGTGAGGTGAGTGATATGACAAACAGTAATAATATAATCCGCAAACGGCAGGAAATCGTTTCAAAGCTGACACAGGCAAGACTTGAAAAGGGCTTGTCACAGGCTCAGCTTGCCGAGATGGTCGGTACGCAACGGTCGAATATCTGCCGTATTGAAAACGGCGGGCAGAATCTATCACTCGACTTGCTGATTAAAATAACAAACGCTCTCGGCAAGGATGTCAGCGTATTATTGGAAGAAAAAGGTGTTGAAATGAGCAACGTATATAACCTGAAACTTTATGATGATATCCTCGTCACGTTCTCACTTGAGGAAAAGGGCTTGGAGGGCTTAGTTGTCGAAATCATCTCCTTTGATGAGAAGAAAAAACACCTCTTGCCTATCAATATGGAGCTGACCGCAAAAGGCATTATCAAATGGCTATCTAATCGTGTTATTCCGAAGAACAGAGCTTTTGTTGACGAGATTCTAAAGACGTTCGGTTTGAGCGTAAACGATACAAAGGGTATTATTGACATCTGCTTAGGCTTATCGCTCAACGACAGCTATTGGGTTACTCCTGTTGAGTTTGACGGCAAATTTTCCGACTATAATCTATTTGAGAATCCCTTCTCAGAAGCGTTATCGCTTGTAGCCTATACGGGCGTGGGTAGCGCAGAAAAGGCGTTCTCAACCTCTCCTGAGTTTACAACAAACGGAATGCTTCGCAAGGCTTGGCGAAATATTGAGAATGACGATATATATCTCTACAAAGGCGGCACAGAAGGCGCAGCAAATGCCGGCAACGAGCCGTTCAGCGAGTATTACGCCTGTCAGGTCGCAAAGGCTATGGGCTTGAATTGCGTGGAGTATGACCTTGAAAACTGGAAGGGTATTCTCGCTTCAAAATGCCGTTTGTTTACAGATATCAACACCGCTTTTGTGCCTGTAAGCAGGCTGATAAAAGACAGAACGCTGAAAAATGCCCTAGATTATTACACTGAGCTCGGCAAGAGTTTCTATGATGAGCTATGCAGTATGTTGGTGTTCGATGCTGTGATTTGCAACGAGGACAGACACTTCGGAAACTTTGGTGTACTGCGTGATAACCACACAGGACAGATTATAAAACCCGCTCCGATTTTCGACAACGGCTTATCTCTTTTCAACTTTGCTATGGCAGACGATTTGGCAAATCTCAGCGAATACGCAAAAACAAGAACACCTCCCTATGGCGTGTCATTCGATGAAGTTTGCAGGTCGGTAATGGGCAGTAAACAAAAATCTCAGCTCCGAAAACTTCTGGATTTCACCTTTACAAGACATCCGTCAATCAATCTGCCCGAAGAACGCCTGACAGCGATTGAAACACAAATACACACAAGAGCAAGGGAATTGATGTCAATCCCAAATTCCAAATAAAATTAAGCGTGTAAACAGCTCAAACTGATATGCTCCCTTTATGGAAGACAGTGAAATAAAAAATCACTGTTAACTATGAAGGGAGCATTGTTATGTCCAGAAAAGGTAAAATTAAACCTGAAATAAAAATACAGATTGCAGAAGATTGTTTAGAAGGAAGAATAAGCAAAAGTGAAGCAGCAAAACAAATAGGAGTAGATTCTGAA
>CACZYC010000010.1 GCA_902785365.1 uncultured Ruminococcus sp.
TTTCTTCTCATTTTTCAACAATATTTAAAAAATTTATCTACAAATACAGCAAACTCGGAATCCGCTCTCACGAATTCCGAGTTTTTCTACAGTCTGTAACCCGCTGAAAAGTTTCAGCGGGTTTGTTTTTTTTTATTTATATCTTTTCAAGTTCCTCGCAAGCTTCATCCACAAGTCCGTCGTCTATCATTTCGACCATACCTTTGTCTACCGCCTGAGCGAGCTTAGGGTCAATGGGAAGTTTAGCGAGCACCTTGGTGCCGAATTTTGCGGCGACCTCGTCAATCTTGCTCTCTCCGTAAATATTGTGGCGTTTGCCGCAGTCCGGACATTCAAAATAGCTCATATTCTCGACAATACCGATAATCGGCACGTTCATCATCTGAGCCATCTTCACCGCCTTTTCGACAATCATCGACACCAGATCCTGGGGGGTGGTGACAATAATAATGCCGTCGACAGGTATACTCTGGAACACAGTCAGAGCTACGTCACCCGTGCCGGGGGGCATATCGACAAACATATAGTCCTCGTCAGCCCAGATTACATCTGTCCAGAACTGTTTTACTGTTCCCGAAATCAGCGAACCTCGCCAGATTACGGGGTCGGTTTCGTTTTCGAGAAGCAGGTTTATGGACATAACGTCAATGCCCGTTTTTGTTGTTACAGGAAAAATCCCGAAGTCATTACCCTTGGCTCTCTCGTGAAGATTGAACGCTTTGGGAATGGACGGTCCTGTTATATCCGCGTCGAGCACCGCTGTCTTGTGTCCGCGTCTTTTCATAGTAACGGCAAGCGCGGAAGTCACCAGACTTTTGCCAACTCCGCCTTTGCCCGAAATAACTCCGATAACTTTCTTTACAGAGCTCATTTCGTGTAAGCTTTCTCGCAAATCCTGCGGCGCGGTTCTGCTTTCACAGTTTTCAGCGCAGGATGAGCAATCGTGGTCGCATCCCATTTCGAATTACTCCTTTATTGTACGGTTATGGAATCAAGGAAAGAATTAAGGTCCTTGTTCTTCTCCATGTAATTTTTCTGAGCTGTTTCGTCAGCTTCATTGAACTGGATATCAGTGGGTGTGGTTATGATAACCTTCTTCTTGCCGTCGGAGGTGTATCTGATATCCTTCACGCCCGCAAGGTTGTCCGCGGAACTGTCTTTCGCGTCGAAAACATAGATGGAAGCAAGCTTACCCATACTGTATGACTTATAGTTGTAGTCCTCATAATAGGTTGTACACTTGCCGTTTTCAACAACAGTAACTCCGCTCTGCCAGCTCTTGGGGAGGTTGATGGTATAAGCGCCCTTGTCCTCTGTTTTTCTGGAATCGTCCTCCTCGGTGGGAGCAACCTTCTTGGTCGCTTTTTCGGTTTCCTTCTCCGTCGCGGCTGAAGTTTCCTCGGACTCGCTGGTTGTGGCTGTTGTGGCGTAGTTGATTCCTATGCCCTCAAAACTCTCGCGTTCGCACTGACCGAGCACCAACTGGTTTTGAGAATTCAAAGTTTCCTGAGCAACGTAATAAACCATCTCGTCTTCAAAACCCGGGGTAACCTGAGTTCTGAGTCCCTTGTTGTCCTTCTCAAAGAAATAGATTGATTTCGCCTTTGAGGGAAGCTTAATCTTCCACAGCGAATCATGGTCGCTGCAGGGTGTACAGTTCTTGGTCTTGGTCTTATTATTTACAATATATGATACTTCGACGTCATCCGTCCAATGGTAAATTGTGCCGTCGGATTTAACTAAATTGACGTCGGAATCGGGCTTATCAAAGTAAATTGTAAGCTTGTCCGTCGTTTTGTTGCCGCCGAAAACTCCGCCGAAAAGGCAGAAGCATACCGCCCCGGCAATTGCCGCGATAAGCACACAGACAATTGTGATAATCAACGCTTTTTTTCCGCGCTTTCTTTGAGCTTTTTTGCGGCGGTTATCAACCTCGTAATAGGGTTCGGCAACGTCCTCGTCATTGTAGGGAACTCTGTTTTTAAACGGTTCCTTTTTCTGTTCGTGTGCCTGTGAGGGCATTACAAAATCCTCGTCCTTTTCAAAAGTCATAGACGAACCGCGGGATTCCCCGCTTCTGTCGGGAGCAGCTACTACGTCGGGGAGCTGAACTTCTCCGCAGACGTAACAGACTTTTTCGTCGTTTTCAAGAAACGCTCCACAGTTTGAACATCTTCTTTTTTCAGCCATTTTTTCACCTTATTCTTCCATTTGTGTGGTTTCGGTTGCAGCCTGTTGAGTAGTTGGAGTTTCTGTCTTGGGCGCTTCGGTTTGAGTCGGCGCCTGAGTGGGAGGCTGCGTTTGCTGTGTTGTTGCGGCTGTCGCCTTAGTTGTCGCTTCGGTCTGAGGAGCCTCGGTCGTTGTTTCGGGTTGGGTTTCCTCTGTTTGTTCGTACTCTGTCGTCTCGGGCTGAGTTGTCGGCTTGGTGGTAGCGGAAGTGGTAGCCTTGGTCGCCTTTTTGACAGCTTTTTTCTTGTCAGATGACGAACATCCTCGCAATGTAAGCAGAACAATCAACGCAATAATAATTGCCGCCGCGACAGCACTAACTATTATAATAACTTTCTTTTTATTATTTTGTCCTTTTTTGTCGGGATGTCTGCCTGATTTTTTAGGCTTTCTATCCGGAGTATACTCGGAATATTCGCGGTAATCCCGCTCGGGTTCCGCCGGAGGCACAGCCACAGGTTCCGCCGCGTCGTCAAAACCGTCGCCGTAATCGTCGGCGTCTGGCTGAGAGTTAATGTCTATCTCCTGAGTACCCTCATTTTCAGAATCATCGAGACTAAAGATTTTTGTCTCAAAATCACTATCTTTATTCATAGCAATAAGTTATTCTTCCTCGGGGTTTTCTTCAGTGGTTTCCTCTGTGTCCGCCGCTTCACCCTCAACTACAACTTCGTCAACGGGCTCTTCTTCTGCGGGAGCTTCCTCTTCCTGTTCGATATCGGCTTCTACTCCGCCTTCAAGTACAGCGGGTTCTTCCTCTTCTTTGGTTTCTTCTTCCTCGTTTTCCTCATAGGCTGTTTCAAATCCGCTGAGGAAAGTGTAAGGAATTCCGTAGCCAAGAGCGATAGCCGCCATATACGTTACGACGGGAGCTTCCGCGAGCTGGGCGTGCAAGGGCATAAAAGCAAATATTGAAGCTATAATTATGTAAAGCGCGGGTATATCAAGAAGAATAAGAGTAATGAGACTGAATCTTTTGATTGCCTTGCCTTCGCCGACTCTCGTGGCGTAGAATACGAGCAAACCGAATATAACAAAAATTATAGCCGTAACAAACGCTTTGGCGGTATCGCCGCCTAATGTGTTGGCAAACTGAGCAAAGAAATAACCGCACACAATATACGCCAGCATTAAAAATGCCGAGAAAAACAGATTTACATTCTCACGTTTTGAATTTTTCTTTTTCATAGTTTTGTTCTCCTGTCATTGAATTATTTGATTTTAGCAACCAGACAAACCCATCCGTTGTCCTCGATTCTTTCAATCACATTGAAGTCCTCGGACACGGCTTCATATACCTCGTCGCCGCGGGCGTCGATAATTCCGCTCATAATATATACGGTTTCAGGATTCATAAAATTCCTGACGCCTTTTGATAAACATATTATAGCATCTGCTACAATATTTGCAACAATTAAATTATATTTTCCGCTGATTTTTTCCGTGAGGTCGCCGACAACCGCAGTGAATTTATCACTGACATTGTTGAGCTCAGCGTTTTCCCTGGCGGTTTTTACCGCAACTTCGTCGATGTCCACACCCACAGCGTTTTCAGCGCCAAGCAGCAGCGAAGCTATCGCCAGAATTCCACTTCCGCAGCCTACATCGAGCACCGTGTCGCCCTGTTTCAGATATTTTTCAATAGTTTCAAGGCAAAGCTTTGTGGTCTCGTGGCTTCCTGTTCCGAACGCAAGTCCCGGGTCTATATTGAGCACAACTCTGCCATTTGCTTCATAGTCATCTCGCCATGTGGGACGGATGAGAAGCTTTTCGCCCACGGGGGTAGGGTTGAAGTATTTCTTCCAATTGTTTCGCCAGTCCTCATCCTGTGTCGCGGAGGTGTCAATTTCGTGTTTTATTCCTTCAGCGTTAAACCTCTCAGACAAAAAAGCCAGAGCTTCCGCGGGGTTTACGTCCGGCTCAAGATAAATATGGATAAACGCCTCGCTTTTGTCTTTTTTGAGCAAGTCCTCATCAATAAGGTCGACATGCGCTATCTCCATAACCTGTTCCTCAAGCTCGGAATAATCCTCAATATATATTCCGTAAGGAACCACCATATTCGCGATGTCGGACGCCTTGTCAATATCCGCGGCGTTTACGGAGATTTTTATTTCGGTCCATTCTGCCATAACTCCGTCTCCTTTCAAAAAACCTATACAATTATAATACAAGAGAAAAAATTTTACAAGTTAGTAAAAAAAGCTTTTATTTCATAGCAAAATATGATACAATTTTTGTGTATGTATAATTAAAAGGGGCAGAAGTTGCTGTCCCTATGGGGTAAAGGTGATTTTATTGGCAAAGGTAATCGCGATAGCTAACCAGAAAGGCGGCGTAGGCAAAACTACAACCGCGGTAAACCTCGCGGCTTGTCTGGGCGCTATGGGTAAACGCACGCTTTTGGTTGACGTTGACCCTCAGGGAAACGCGACAAGCGGTGTGGCTGTGGACAAACGACAGCTCACCAAATCAACATATAACATTCTTGTGGACGGTGTGAGCGCCGAGGAGTGTCTGTTCTCAACACAATATGAAAATCTTCATATTGTTCCCAGCTCTCTGAACCTCGCCGCCGCGGAACTGGAAATCGCGGAGAAACCGCACCGCGAATCTATTCTTAAAAATTCGTTACTTCCGATTAAATTCAACTACGACTATATAATCGTTGACTGTCCGCCCTCGCTGGGGCTCATCACAGCCAACGCTCTGACAATAGCAGACGCCATTCTGGTACCGATACAGTGCGAATACTACGCGCTGGAGGGTCTCAGTCAGCTTATGTCAACCGTTCGCCGTGTAAAAAGACAGTATAATTCCTCGCTTGAGCTTGAGGGCGTACTTCTGACTATGTATGACGGCAGACTCAACCTGACTCAGCAGGTTGTTGAGGAAGTTAAAAAATTCTTTCCGCGCAAGGTATTCAAGACCGTTATTCCGCGCGGTGTAAGACTTTCGGAGGCTCCGTCCTTCGGAATGCCCGTTATTTACTATGATAAATCCTGTAAAGGCGCGCTCGCGTATACGGAGCTTGCCAAGGAAATTGTGAGCAAGGGGTGAGAAAATGGCTAAGAAAATAGGTGGTCTGGGCAAAGGTCTCGGCGCCATATTTATTGAGAACGAAACCGAAAACGGCGAGTCCACGGTAACTCTCAATATCTCCGAACTTGAACCCAACCGAAATCAGCCAAGACGCGAGTTTGACGAGGAAGCGCTCAACTCTTTAGCTGACAGCATTAAACAACACGGATTAATTCAGCCCATACTCGTCCGCCCGATTCTCGGCGGAGGGTATATGATAGTGGCGGGTGAGCGCCGCTATCGGGCATGTCAGATTGCGGGCGTTACGGAAATCCCCGTGGTTATCCGCGAACTGACCGACAAGGAAACTATGGAAATCGCGCTCATAGAAAATCTTCAGCGCGAAAATCTAAACCCCATAGAGGAAGCCAAGGGCTACCGTTCACTTATGGACGACTACGGACTGACTCAGGAACAGGTTTCCGAGGCAATCGGAAAATCTCGTCCCGCCGTGGCAAATTCCCTAAGGCTGTTAAATCTTCCCGACGAAATCACCGTTATGCTGGAACAAGGCAAGCTCAGCTCGGGTCACGCCAGAGCATTGCTTTCCTTTGACAACGAATCTGAGATGATACGCGTCGCAAATGAAATCGCGCTCTCGGATATGTCGGTAAGACAAATTGAAAAGATTGCTCAACAAAAGAAAAAGACCTCCGCGCCCAAAACGGCGCCTGTCAAAACTCCCTCATTCTATAGTATTGTAGAACAAACTCTCGGCGAGTACCTCGGCACAAAAGTCAAGGTCACTCCGCTAAAAAATAAAAAGGGCGGAACTCTCTCGATAGAGTTCTACAGCAACGACGATTTACAGTCTTTGGCTCAGAAGCTGGAAGATAAATGAGAAAACATAGTATAACAACTTCCCTTACGGTTCTGGTTTTACTTTTTGCGCTGAACACCACGGCTTTTGCTTATTCGCATATGAAAGTTGCTCCCATTCCGTTTGACTATTCCAAGTGTTTTCCTTTGATTGTCGGCGGAATGTTGGTTATCGAAGGGATAATAATCTTACTGTTGACCGATATAAAGCGTATTGTAAACGTTTCTTTCGCGGTTCTCGTCGCAAACGCGGCATCTTTCGTGCTTACACGCTTCGCCATAGGGTTTCTGAGACACGAGACCTTTTATAAAGGAATGATTACGCAGGGGCTTATATCGTCAAATATTATCGCGGCAGGCGCGTATCTTGTCGTATCGCTCATAATCGAGCTTCCGATATTGTATTTTATGCTGAGAGTTTTTACTGAAAAGATAGTAAGGTTAATGCTGGTAGCGGCAGCGGCTAATGTTGTTACAACTGTCGCGCTTACCATTGTTGAGCTTCAATTACACAAGTTTATTGCATAGTAATTAAAGATATAGGAGTAACATAATGATTGACATTAAATTTTTAAGGGAAAATCCCGACGTTGTAAAGGAAAATATCAAGAAAAAGTTTCAGGACAGCAAGCTTCCCCTTGTTGATGAGGTAATCGAGCTAGACAAAAAGAGCCGCGAGGCGAAGGGCAAGGCCGATACACTGAGAGCTAACCGCAACAAACTCTCAAAACAAATCGGCGGTCTTTACGCTCAGGGCAAACGTGAGGAAGCCGAACAACTCAAGGCTCAGGTTGCCGCTCAGGGCGATGAGCTGGAAGCTCTTGAAGCGCAGGAAAGCGAACTTTCCGCTAAAGTAAATAAGATAATGATGACTATTCCGAACATCATTGACGACGTTGTGCCCATAGGCAAGGATGACAGCGAAAACGTAGAGGTTGAGCGTTTCGGCGAACCCGTTGTTCCCGATTTTGAGATTCCCTATCACACTGACATTATGGAAAAATTCGACGGCATAGACCTCGAATCCGCCCGAAAAGTAGCGGGCAACGGCTTCTATTATCTTATGGGCGACATCGCCAGAGTTCACAGCGCCGTAATTGCTTACGCCCGTGACTTTATGATTAACAGGGGCTTTACCTATTGTGTGCCTCCCTTTATGATTCGCTCCAATGTTGTTACAGGCGTTATGAGTTTTGCCGAAATGGACGCAATGATGTATAAAATCGAGGGCGAGGACTTATATTTAATAGGAACCTCTGAGCACAGTATGATAGGTAAGTTCATCGACACTATGGTTAAAGAGGAAGATCTCCCCAAAACTTTGACGAGTTACTCTCCCTGTTTCCGCAAGGAAAAAGGCGCGCACGGCATTGAGGAGCGCGGCGTTTATCGTATTCACCAGTTTGAAAAGCAGGAAATGATAGTTGTCTGCAAACCTGAGGACAGTAAAATGTGGTTTGACAAGCTCTGGCAGAACACTGTTGACCTTTTCCGCTCTCTTGATATTCCCGTACGCACACTCGAGTGCTGCTCGGGCGACCTCGCGGACTTAAAGGTTCGTTCAATTGACGTGGAAGCCTGGTCCCCCAGACAGAAAAAGTATTTTGAAGTAGGTTCCTGCTCCAACCTGGGCGACGCTCAGGCTCGACGTCTCAAAATTCGTGTAAAGGGTAAGGACGGAAAATACTTTGCGCATACACTTAACAACACTGTTGTAGCTCCCCCCAGAATGTTGATTGCGTTCCTGGAGAACAACCTCAACGCTGACGGCACAGTAAGTATTCCCGAAGCCCTCAGACCTTATATGGGCGGTCAGGAAATTATAAAATAATAACTTACAGGGCAAAACCCTGAATAATATAACCATAAAAGGAGGAAATTATGGAAAGCTTTAAAAAATATTTTGCTGAGTTTATCGGCACCGCCGTGCTCGTTATCGGCGGCTGTGGAACAGCTGTGGGCATCAACACACTCACTCTGGGCTACAAGGTTCCTGTTCCGACTACCGCGTCTGTAATTGCTATCGCTCTCGCGTTTGGTCTTTCGATTGTGGCAATGGCGTATTCCATCGGCAACGTATCGGGCTGTCACATCAACCCCGCGGTATCACTGGCGGTTCTCATCAACGGCGGTATGTCTGTTAAGGATTTCATCGGTTATGTAATTGCCCAGCTTCTGGGTGCAACGGCGGGTGCCGCGGGCATCTGGATCGTCTTCGGAAGCAACGCGAGTCTCGGCGCCAACGGCTACGGCAGCGGAATCAGCGCTATGGGCATTGGCGCAGTAGGCGCGGGTATTGTAGAGGTTACTTTGACATTTATCTTTGTTCTCGCTGTACTCGGCGTTACATCAAAGGCGGACAACGCTAGGGTCGCCGGTTTGGTAATCGGTCTTTCTCTGACTTTTGTTCATCTCATCGGTATTGTTTTCACGGGCACATCCGTAAACCCCGCGAGAAGCTTTGGTCCCGCTGTATTACAGGGCGGTATAGCTCTTCGTCAGCTTTATGTGTTTATTATCGCTCCGCTTGTAGGCGCGGCAGCGGCAGCTATTATTCACAAGTTTATTTTGAGCAAAAAGGAAAGCAAATAACTTCATTCAAAAAAACCCTTCGGCAAATAAATGCCGAAGGGTTTTCTTATAATTCTTTACTCTATTGAACAGTCAAGATAGTTCATAAGTTCCTCATCGTCTTTCTTTTGCTTGTCTTTAACGATGAAGAAAGCTGTTAATGCCGCGGTAGTTGCCGCTACAAAAGCGATTATACCGACAATCCAGCCAAATTTACTTTTCTTTCCCATATTACAAACCTCCTAAATGTTCGGTAAAAATATCTACATACTTATAATAATAAGTTTTTGCGAAAATGTCAACATTATAATTAAAGAAAAAGCAGAGTTTTCACTCTGCTTTCAATTTACACAATATTTACGCGGAAGCGTTAAGACGTTTCGCAAGATTAGACTTGCTTCTTGCTGCCTTATTCTTGTGAAGAACACCCTTTGAAGCAGCCTGGTCAATCTTCTTAACAGCAAAGTTTACTGCCTCAGCCTTGTTGTCTGCGTTGGTCTCTATAGCGATATATGCCTTTTTAACAGCAGTCTTAAGCGCGGACTTTGTTTCCTTGTTTCTGGCAGTTTTTGTAGCGATAACCTTAACACGCTTCTTAGCGGACTTAATATTAGGCATTGTCGCACCTCCTTAATCAAAAATACATAGTTTTCTTAGTCACGTACATATGATAATACCATTATTTGAGCTAAAAATCAAGCATTTTCTTAATTTTTTCGATAAAAATTTTTAATTGTGTTTGTGAGTTCAAAATACCACAATATATAGTGTTTATTTAGACTTTCGCTTTATCATAATATAAAGCAAAATAATCACGACAAGGAAAACGATTGCTATTGCCCTGAAAATAATATTGTATATCCCCGTGAATAAGTTGACAGGCAGGAGCGTATCCGCAAGCCGCCAGCCAAACATAAATACAAAAAAACCGCCCAGAACATATAATATGGGGCTGAGTTTTCGGGCAGAATAAAAACAATACGCCGCCAGTATTGCCCAAACGGCAAGATAAATAATGTTAGCAACCTGCATATTTTCACTCCAAAACTTCAGAAATTAATACAATTATAATAGTATAGCTCACTATTGTCAACAAAAACGCGTTTTTGTATACCGCCGGGAATTACGATAAAATGAGGATTCTGTGAACTTTTTGAAAAAAGTTTATGAATAGTATTGACTTTTTTTGACTTTAGTGCTAGGCTATAACCATAGCAGTTAGCACTCTAATATCGAGAGTGCTAATTTATAAGTAAGAGAGGCGATAATATGAAGCTTGCTCAAAGAAAGCAAAAGATTCTCGCCGCTGTAATAGAACATTACATCGCCACCGGCGAACCAATCGGCTCAAAGTCGCTTCAAAACACTGAGGGGCTTGATGTCAGCTCGGCGACAATCCGCAACGAGCTCGCCGATTTAACCGCAAAAGGTTTTCTAAGACAACCGCACACCTCTGCGGGACGTATTCCGACTGAATACGGGTATCGATACTACGTCGACAGTCTGATGAAGCCCGCAGTCCTCGACGACAGGGTTAAAAGGTACATTGAAAATCGACTGCTCAGCTCCGGTGACGCCCCCGAGCATATCATTAAAACCGCGAGCGTAATTGCTTCCGAGTTAATCGGTACGGCGGCGCTTTCCACGACACCCACGGGCGACAACTCAAGAGTTCACCGTATCAAGTTTGTTCAGACAGGAAGGCACACGTCCATGCTTGTGCTTATAACCTCGTCGGGAATGGTCAAGAGCAGGTTGTTCAGATGTGATTTTGACATCACTCCCGAAATGCTCAATGTCTTTGACAGAGCTCTCAACGAGCGTCTGGCGGGACAGCCGCTGTCCTCTGTGAATCGACCGTTTGCTCAGACATTTGCCGCGTCGTTCGGAGAATTAGGGCTCTTAATGCCCGATATGCTCAACGCGGTTATGGACGCTTGCAGGGAGTCGCTCGGCACAAATGTATATACAAGCGGTTCGACCAAGCTGCTGTATCAGGACGATTTCGACCTGATGTCGGCAAGAGGCGTTTTAGAGTTTCTTGGCGACAGCGACAGCAGAGATAAGTTTTTAAACAACATTCCCGAGGGCACTAACATATATATAGGCAAAGAGAATTCTCACATTCTCCTCAAGCGCAGCGCTGTTGTCGCGACGAGATATGAAATTGAAAATCAACCCGCGGGTCTGATATCCGTAATAGGTTCAACCCGCTTTGATTATTCAAAGGCGGTCGCAATACTGGAATGTATCGCTGAGTACACAGGCAAATTCATAGCGGAATTGCTCAGCGTCCGTCAATAGAAAGGGTGGTATTATGAGTGAAGAAAAAAACACCGAAACATTAGAAGAAGTTGTAGAAGAAAAAGAGGAAAAACCCTCAAAGGAAAAGAAGCCTTCCGAAAAGAAAAAGAAGAAGGACAAATCTTCCGAAAAAATTGAAGAACTCGAAAAAGCCTTGAATGACGAAAAAGATAAACGTCTCAGGCTTGCCGCGGAGTACGAAAACTACCGCAAGCGCACATCTTCCGAAAAGCTGGGTATATATGATGACGCCACCGCTAAGGCGGTTGAGGAGCTTCTTCCCGTGGCTGACAGTCTCACAATGGCTCAGCAGAGCATGAAGGACGCTCCCGAGGAATTCAAAAAAGGTTTTGAATTGGTAAGCTCACAGCTTGCCGCGTCATTTGAAAAACTAAAGGTTGAGGCGTTTTGTGAGGTCGGCGACGATTTCGACCCCAACATTCACAACGCCGTAGCCAATATTGAGAGCGAAGATTTTGAAGAAAACAAAATCTCGGCTGTTTTCCAAAAAGGCTATAAGCTCGGCGATAAAATTATTCGCCACGCAATGGTACAGGTTGCCAATTGCGATTAAATAAACAAAAAATCATTTAAAACATATTATATGGAGGTAATCATTATGGCAAAAACAATAGGTATAGACTTAGGTACAACTAATTCATGTGTAGCGGTTATCGAAGGCGGCGAGCCCGTCGTTATCGCTAACGCGGAAGGCGCGAGAACAACTCCGTCCGTAGTAGCTTTCTCCAAAGACGGAGAGAGAATGGTAGGCCAGGTGGCTAAACGCCAGGCTATCACAAACCCCGACAAAACAATCTCCTCAATCAAGAGAGAGATGGGTTCAAACTATAAGGTAAACATTGACGGAAAGAACTACACACCCCAGGAAATTTCCGCAATGATTCTTCAGAAGCTTAAGGCTGACGCTGAAGCGTATCTCGGCGAAACAGTAACTCAGGCTGTTATCACAGTTCCCGCTTACTTTACTGACGCTCAGCGTCAGGCTACCAAGGACGCGGGTAAAATCGCGGGTCTCGATGTAAAGAGAATCATCAACGAGCCCACAGCCGCGGCTCTTTCATACGGCGTAGACAAGGAAGCTGACCAGAAAGTTATGGTTTATGACCTCGGCGGCGGTACTTTTGACGTAAGTATCATTGAAATGGGCGACGGCGTTCAGGAAGTTCACGCCACAGCGGGTAACAACCGTCTCGGCGGCGACGACTTTGACAAGAGAATCATCGACTGGATGGTAGCTCAGTTCAAAACATCCGACGGCGTTGACCTCTCATCCGACAAGATGGCTATGCAGAGATTAAAGGACGCCGCAGAGAAAGCCAAGATTGAGCTTTCGGGCGTTACTCAGACTCAGATTAATCTGCCCTTTATCACAGCCGACGCAACAGGCCCCAAGCACCTTGACCTCACACTTACAAGAGCTAAATTTGACGAGCTCACAGCCGACCTCGTAGAAGCTACAATGGGTCCCGTACGCACAGCTCTGGCTGATTCGGGCTTACAGATTTCCGAAATTGACAAGGTCCTTATGGTTGGCGGTTCTTCGAGAATCCCCGCTGTACAGGACGCTGTTAAGAAATTAATCGGCAAGGATCCCTTCAAGGGCATCAACCCCGACGAATGTGTCGCTATCGGCGCCGCTATTCAGGCAGGCGTACTCGGCGGCGAGGTTGACGGTCTTCTGCTCCTCGACGTTACTCCTCTTTCACTCGGCGTTGAGACAATGGGCGGCGTAATGACAAAGATCATCGACAGAAATACAACAATCCCGACTAAGAAGAGCCAGATTTTCTCAACCGCGGCTGACAATCAGACACAGGTTGAAATCAACGTGCTCCAGGGTGAGCGTGAGTTTGCTAAGGACAACAAGCAGCTCGGTCTGTTCGCTCTCACAGGTATCGCTCCCGCTATGCGCGGCGTACCTCAGATTGAAGTAACCTTCGATATCGACGCGAACGGTATTGTTAATGTATCCGCCAAGGATTTAGGCACAGGCAGAGAACAGGCTATCACGATTTCCTCCTCAACAAATATGAGCAAGGACGATATTGACAAGGCTGTTAAGGAAGCTGAGCAGTTCGCGGCAGAGGACAAAAAGCGCAGAGAAGAAGTTGACGCCAAAAACGAAGCCGAAAATATGGTTTATCAGGCTGAGAAGCTTGTCAACGAAAGCGGCGACAAGATTGACCAGGCAGATAAGGACAACCTCAACACTAAGATTGCGGCTCTCAAGGACGCTATTTCCAAGAACGACAAGCCCATGATGGACGCGGCTAAAGAGGACTTACAGAAAACTCTTTATGAAGTAAGCTCCAAGCTCTATCAGCAGGCTGCTCCCCAGGGTCAGCCCGGACAGCCCGGTCCCGATATGGGCGGCGCTGCTCCCGATCAGGGCGCTCCTCAGGGCGGCAACGACGGCAACGTTTATGACGCTGATTTCACAGACGTTGACGACAACAAGTAATCAAACTTTTTAAAGCTCAAAGGTGGTGCGGGAAGTTCCCGCACCGCTTCGGGCGTTTTTATCAATTGAAAATGGACAATGGATAATGGATAATTATATTGTCCCGTATCCAATATCCATTTTCAAAAGGAGTACTTATGGCAGACAAAAGAGATTATTATGAGGTGCTGGGCGTAAGCAAGGGTTCCTCTGATGACGAGATAAAAAAAGCATACAGAACAGCCGCTAAAAAGTATCACCCCGACCTTCATCCGGGGGATAAGGAAGCCGAGCAGAAGTTCAAAGAGGTTAACGAGGCGTACGAAGTGCTCTCCGACAGGGAGAAGCGCGCTCGTTACGACCAGTTCGGCCACGCGGGAGTCGACCCCAATTTTAACGCTGGCGGAGGAAGCCCGTTCGGTCAGGATGTTGATATCGGCGATATCTTCAACAGCTTTTTCGGCGGTTTCGGCGGTTTTGGCGGACAGCGCAGCAACCCCAACGCTCCGCGACGCGGTAACGACGTGGAAACACAGGTTACAATTACCTTTGAGGAAGCTGCCAAAGGATGCAAAAAAACAATTTCATACAGCAACGTGGTCACCTGTGATGATTGTCACGGCACAGGCGCTCAAAAAGGAACACAGGCAAAGACCTGTACAGCCTGCGGCGGCACGGGCAGAGTTACCGTAAGCCAACGATCTCCTTTCGGCGTAGTTCAGACTCAGCGTTCCTGTGACGCCTGCCGCGGAAGAGGAAAAATTATTGACACACCCTGCCGCTCCTGTAACGGCAATGGCAGAAAGCGCGTCAATAAAAAGGTGGAAATCACTATTCCCGCGGGTATTGACAACGACCAGATGCTCAATATCGGCGGCCACGGCAACAGCGGTATAAACGGCGGTCCCGCGGGTGATTTGCATGTATATATCCGCGTCAAAAAACACTCTATCTTTGAGCGCAGAGGCGATGATGTATGGTGCGAAATGCCTATCACTGTTGTTCAGGCTATGCTCGGCGATGAAGTTGTCGTCCCCACGCTTGACGGAAAGGTTAAGTATACCGTTCATGAGGGCACACAGCAGGACGATGTGTTCAAGCTCAAGGGCAAAGGCATTCCGCATATTCACGGCAGAGGAAGAGGCGACCAGTATGTCAAGATGAATATTGAAATTCCCAAGAGCCTTAACTCCAAGCAGAAAGAAGCGGTTAAAAAACTCGATTCTATGCTCGGCGACAAAAACTACGCAAAACAAAAGACCTTCCGCGATCGTCTTAAGAAGATGTTCGGAGACTAACGCAACCACAGGACTGCCGCGTTTCTCGGCAGTCCTTTTTTATGCCAAAAGCCGCACGGCATAACCGTACGGCTTTGGCAAGGGGTTTAGATAAGGAAATGGGTATGAGTGGATGGATGCAGTGCATCCACGTGGAAGGCAATTTTGTTTTTTGACAACGTATCATTTTATATAATCTTTGAGCCACAATACTGTCGCGCTTTTTTATGTACGTTGTCATTGTTTACGCGGACTTTTCTGTCTGCGATTTTGGGATTTTTACCGTATACTCGATATAATCCCCGCTGTCCTTGTGGTTGCAGACGGCGTCTATTCCTGCCTGCTGCATTGTGTTGACAGCCTTGTTTATTGTATTTATAAAAATTCTTACGTCGCGTATTACTATTTTGCGCGACCCTTTTTTTGTTTCTTCGGGAACCGCGGCGTCATAAAGGATTTTTTCAACAAGCTCCTCTGTTTGAGCTACGTTGAGGTTCTGCGTAATTATTTTTGATAGAGCCTCACGCCTCAAGTCTACGTCAAAGATTCTGAGCAACGCTCTGGCGTGTCTTTCGGAAAGACCCGCCTGCACAATCCAGTCTTGTTCATCATAAGTAAGGTTGAGCAGTCTGAGCTTGTTAGCTATTGTGCTTTGGCTTTTGCCGAGCTTTTTAGCCGCTTGTTCCTGGGTAATTCCGTAGCGGCGGATTAGACGCGATATTCCGCGCGCTTCCTCGAAAATACCCAGGTCGCAGCGCTGAAGGTTTTCAACAAGCGCGAGCATAGCCGATTCGCGGTCATTGCACTTGACGATAATACACGGAACCTTAGAGTAACCCGCGATTACCGAAGCTCTGAGTCTGCGCTCGCCCGCGATGATTTCATATTCGGACTGTGACACTCTCCTGACTGTCAACGGCTGAAGTATACCGTTTTCAGCTATGGAGTTAGCCAGATCCCGAAGCTGTTCATCATCGAAGATTTTTCTCGGCTGGGTTTTATTGGGGCGAATTTTGATTGTCGGAATTTCGACAATTCTGTTTTCGCTCTTTGCTAAGTAGTTCAAACTTTCGCCTCCGTCCCCTTCGCTGTGACTATATCATATCACGGTGGACAGGCATATTTTGTCGAAGTGTGAGCGAATAAAATAATTTGTTTTATAAGGTTTTGTAGAATTTTGTTATATCGTATATTTAACTCTTTTTCTCTTTTAAAAAATCTGACTGCTGAAAAAAGGACTGCCGAAGCAGTCCTTTTATAATGGTTTGGATTTAATTTTGCTTGAGTGTCGGGGATAGGCTTTGGGGGTTCGTTTTTCCTTTATAATAGTTACTATTGTTCTTCCCGAACCGTTGAGCTGAAATTCTTCAACGTTTTCAACTTTTCCGCCAAGTATTTTTACGGCATTTTGAGCTTCCTTCAATTCTTGTGAAAGGTCAGGTCCTTTCATTGCGATAAACTTTCCGCCCGTTTTAACATATGGCAGACAAAACTCTGACAACACATCAAGCCTTGCAACAGCGCGTGATACGGCAACATCAAAGCTGTCTCTGAATTCAGGCTTTCGGGAGCCTTCCTCGGCTCTTAAATGAACAAGTTGGGCTTGTATTCCTATGTCCCCGCAAACTTCTTTCAGGAAATTCAGGCGTTTGTTAAGGCTGTCGAGCAGAGTGAGTTCTATATCGGGGCGCGCAATTTTGAGCGGAACACCCGGGAATCCTGCTCCCGTGCCCACGTCGATAATCTTTGCTCCCTTCGGAATATCGCAATATTTCAACAGCGTTAAGCTGTCAACAAAATGCTTGATTACTACCTCTTCAGGCTCGGTAATTCGTGTCAGGTTTATTTTTTTGTTCCATTCTATGAGCAGTTCGTAGTATCTTATGAACTGTGCGCATTGCTCGTCGTTCAGATTCACTCCGAGTTCGTCGCATTCTTTTTTCAGTAATTCTTTCATCTTCTCTTTTGTCCCAGCCAAATCAGCAGTACATTTATATCCGCGGGTGAAACTCCCGAAATTCGGAAAGCTTGACCGATATTCAACGGTTTGATTTTGTTGAGCTTTTCCTGTGCTTCCAGTCGGAGCCCTTTGATTTCGGTGTAGTCGGTTTTATCGGGAAGCTTTTTATTCTCCAGCTTCTGCATCTGTTCAACCTGTCTGAGCTGCTTTTCAATGTATCCGGCGTATTTTACCTCGATTTCGACCTGTTCAAATATATTGTTATCCAACTCGGGTCGGGTTTTGTCAATCGGGGTTAAATCCTCATAGCTCAGTTGCGGTCTGCGAAGCAAATCTATTAGTTTTGCTCCCGTTGTAAGCGGAGATGTTTCACGTGAAACAAGTATCTCGTTTATTTCGTCGGACGGCGGGATTACCACCTTGGAAATACGCTTGATTTCTTCTTTTTTCAATTGCTGTTTACGGTTGAACTTTTTCCATCGTTCATCAGATATCAGTCCAATTTCCCGTCCGACAGGAGTCAGACGTACGTCGGCGTTATCCTGTCTGAGGACGAGGCGGTATTCGCTCCTCGACGTCATCATTCGATAGGGTTCGTTGGCTCCCTTTGTGACAAGGTCGTCGATGAGTGTGCCGATATACGAGGTGGAACGGTCAAGAACCAATTCCTCTTTACCCTGAATTTTGAGCGCTGCGTTTATTCCCGCGATCAATCCCTGAGCCGCGGCTTCCTCGTAGCCCGAGCTTCCGTTGAACTGTCCCGCGCCGTACAATCCCGCAAATCGTTTGAACTCCAGAGTGGCTTTCATCTCGGTCGGATCTACACAGTCATATTCTATCGCGTAAGCAGGACGCATAATTACGCAGTTTTCAAGTCCTTTGATCGTATGGTAGAACTTGACCTGAACCTCCTCGGGCAAAGACGAGCTCATACCCTGCAGATACATTTCCTCTGTGTCAAGTCCGCACGGCTCAATAAAGAGCTGATGTCTTTTCTTCTCGGCGAACCTCACAATTTTATCCTCCAGGCTCGGACAATAACGCGGTCCGACGCCCTCGATTTTTCCGCCGTACAACGGGGATCGTTTTATATTTTCAAGGATTATTTCCTTTGTTTTTTCGTTTGTCCAGCTGATGTGGCATTTAACTTTGTTTTCGCCGAGCTCCTCCGTATCATAGGAGAAAGGTATAGGCGGTTCGTCTCCGAGCTGTTCCTCGAGGTCGGAAAAATCTATACTGCTTCTGAGTACGCGAGCAGGTGTTCCTGTTTTGAACCTTCTGAGCGGCAGCCCCAAATCTTTCAGACTTTGTCCCAAAAAGCTCGCGGGGAAAATCCCGTCAGGGCCGCTTTCATAGCTTACTTCGCCGACAAATATTCTGCCTCCGAGATATGTTCCCGTTGCTATGATAACTGCTTTTACATTGTACTCTCCGAGCATTCGGGTAGTAACGGTATAACCGTTTTCATTCTTTTTTATATCAACAATTTCGGCTTGATGAAGCTCCAGATTTTCCTGCAATTCAAGTTTGTGCTTCATTACGTCGGAATATTTTCTGCGGTCAATTTGCGCGCGCAGAGAATGAACCGCGGGACCTTTGCCTCGGTTGAGCATACGACTTTGCAGGAAACACTCGTCGGCAGTTTTTCCCATCTCTCCGCCAAGAGCATCAATCTCACGGACAAGGTGGCCTTTTGCTGTTCCTCCTATGGATGGATTACAAGGACAGTTTCCAACAGCGTCCATATTAATTGTAAACACCACAGTTTTACACCCGAGCCGTGCCGCGGCGAGTGCCGCTTCGATGCCCGCGTGTCCCGCGCCGATGACAGCTATATCAAATTGTCCGGCTGAATAATTCATACCTTCTCCTTAATGTTTCACGTGAAACATTCTTTTGTTCAAATGCAATTATTATTTACCTACACAGAAATTGTGGAACACATTGTCTACCACAACCTCGCTCACTCTTTCGCCTGTGAGCTCCAGAATATATCCAATGGCATCCTCAAGCGAAACGCCTACCGCGTCAAAAGTCATACCCATCCTCAGCGTTTCCATCGCCTCTTTCAGAGAATCGCGCGCGTTTAACGCCGCCTGACGCTGTCTTTCGTTTGCGAGTATTCCCTCGCTGGGATTGAAGTTTTCTGTCCCCGCGATTTCAATTATTAATTTTTCAAGCTGTTCGCGGCCTTCTCCGGTTTTAGCGGAAATTTTTACAACTCTCTTAATGCGTGATTTTATATATTCCTCATCAATTTCCGATCTTAAATCGGATTTATTTATTACAGCTATTGTCTGGGAATCTTTGACGGCATCGATTAAATCGTAGTCGTTTTTGTCAAGCGTACTGCTCGAGTCAAACACCGCAAGCACCAGTCCGCCGTTCTTTAAACGCTGTTTAGCTAAATCTACACCGATTTTTTCGACGGTATCTTCAGTCTCCCTAATACCCGCCGTGTCGCTCAAACGAAGAATAACATCTCCTACAAGAGCTTTTTCTTCAATAACGTCGCGGGTCGTTCCGGGAATTTCCGTGACAATGCTTCTGTCGTGACCGGAGAGCATATTCATCAGGGTGCTTTTTCCCGCGTTAGGTTTGCCCGCGATTACGGTATCTATTCCTTCTTTTATAATTTGTCCTTTGTCATAGGTGCTCAGCAAATTTTCAAGGGTGTTGTTTGCTTCCAGAAACGCGGCGTTGAGGCCTTCGGTCGAAACTTCTTCAATATCTTCTTCGGGATAATCCGCCCACGCGCTGAGATGTGCCGCTGTTGCGATAAGTTTTTTCTTTACAGATTCAATCCTATTCCAGAGAGCTCCTTCTTTCGCGCACAAAGCCGCTCTTGCGGCGGTTTTGCTTTTTGCTGAAATAATATCCGCTACGGCTTCCGCTTCTGTCAAGTCCATTTTACCGTTCAGAAACGCCCTTTTCGTAAACTCGCCTGCCTGCGCGGGGAGCGCTCCTTCATCCAAAACTATGCGCAGAACCTCGCGAGTTATAAAAAGTCCGCCGTGACAGGACAGCTCCACAACATCCTCGCCCGTGTAGCTTCTGGGTTCTCTGAAAACAGTAGCCACACACTCGTCAATTGTTTCATTGTTTTTTACAATGTAACCGTACGCGGCGCTGTATCCTTTGAGCCCGCTGAGTTTCCTGTCGTTTACGGATTTAAAAATCGAATCGGCTATTTCTATTGCGCGGATACCGCTTATTCTTATTACGCCGATACCGCCTTCTCCCTGCGCTGTGGAGATTGCGGCAATTGTGCTGTTGCTCATAAAATTACACCTATATAACATAAAAGGCTGTCTCCTCAGAGACAGCCCTGCAAGTTAGTCTATTCTTCCGTAAAGGCCTGCTCCGTTGCTTTCGTCAATGGGTTTACGTTCGGGATTAGCCGCGGGGCGCGGATTATTCCTCTGTGAACCTTTTCTGTTGCCATAGCCTCTGTTTCTTCTTTCCTTGGGGTCGGGACCTATTACAACGTGGCGGGACATATTTTCTCCCTCGCTCCATGATGTTGCGCCCTTAACTTTCTGTACCGATGTGTGAATGATTCTTCTCTCAAAAGGATTCATCGGCTCAAGGGAAGTTTTCTTTCCTGTTTTTACAGCTTTATAGGCTAATTTTCTGCCGAGAATTTCAAGAGTCTTTTCTCTCTTTTCACGGTAGTTACCTGTGTTGACTGTAATTTTGAAATAACTGTTATCAACATGATTCGCAACCAGACTTGTAAGATACTGAAGAGAATCAAGAGTTTCGCCGCGTCTTCCGATGATGAAACCTACTTCTTCTCCTTCTATATCAAATGTAGCGCTGGAATCTGTCTTTTCTACATTTACTGTTAACTCAGTCAGTCCCATAGCGGCAATAACATTCTTTAAAAACTCTTCCGCTACGTCGGCGGGACTGCCTTTGATTGTGATTTTTACTTTAGCCTGTTTTCCTCCGAAAATTCCCAAAACCTTCTTTTCGGGCATCTGAACAACTTCGAAGTCAACGTCATCGGTTTCTGATAAACCGAGCTGGTTCTTAGCGTCCAATAACGCTAACTCAGGTGTATCACCTGTTCCAATAACTTCTTTAACCATAAATAACCTCTATGTTAACTTTATTTTTTCTGTTTGTTTTCGTATGCGGGTGAATAAGAATATTGAACTTTAGCTTCATTTAACTCAAGAAGAGCTACGTGTTGTGCTTCGTTTCGTGCTATTGTTATATCGGGACCATAGAACTTGCCCATAATAATTGCCTGGATTAAACTGAATATAGATGAACAAATCCAGTAGAAACCAACCGCCGCAGGTACGCTGAACGAAATATATGCTGAGAACAGCGGAAGAGCTATCATCATGACTTTCATACAACCCTGCTGGTTTTGACCTGTCTTGTTAATCTTCATGGTTACGAGCTGAGCTCCCACGGACGAAACAAAACAGAGAACGGGTATTAAGATGTAGAATGACAAAAATCCGTAAGTTGACGGCGTTTCAAGCAGATTAAAGCCCGCAAAATTAAAGCCGTTAATGAACATTTCGATTTTAGCGACATCTCCGCCCGCGAATAACATTCCGACAAGGGATTTTGATTCCGCCAGAATTTTTACAAGAGCAATCTGTTCATATGCAGCAAATCCCGACGCTCCTGAAACCGTATGTCCGGGTAACGCGTTAATAAAACTTGTAGCGTGAGTTACTGTGTCCGCGTTAATATGTAATGTGTTTGTAAGCGGATACGCAACGCTGTAAAAAATTCCAAGCATTATAAGCATAGGAATAATACTGGTAAGACAGCCGCTTGTCGGACTTACGCCTTCCTTCTGATACAGCTTTTGCATTTCCTCGTTAGCTTTTTGACGATTGTTAGCGTATTTTTCTCTTATTTCCTTTTGTTTTTTCTGAAGTCTGGCTGTGTTCGCCATACTTTTCTGTTGTTTGATAGAAAACGGAAATATAATAAATCTGATTACAAGAGTAAAAAATATAATCGAAACTCCGAAGTTCTTAAATACGAAAAAAAGAGCCCAGAGTAAGTATCCGAGGATACTTCCGAAAAAACCAAATATTTGCATTTAAGAGTTCCCTCTCTTTTTTCTCTTTTCCGGGACAGGATCGTACCCTCCCCTGGAAAAAGGATTACATCTCAGAACGCGCCATATAGCAAGCAACGTTCCCTTAAAAACACCGTGGATTTGCAGAGCCTCTACGGCATAGTTAGAACAAGTGGGAAAATACTTACATTTAGAAGAAGTATTTGCAGAAATGTTTTTCTGATAAAATTTAATAAAGCGGATCAGCAGATTTTTCATACATATCCTTATATATCTTAGCTTTTTTAAACTGATATTCCATAGTTGATTTTACTTGTGTACTTTTAATGAAAGGTGTTTTTCCTCTTGCCACAAAAACAATATCATATCCGCTCTTAAGGTAGGGAGCGCATTCCTTGAACGCGGCTCTTATCACTCTGCGCGCACGGTTACGCTTGACTGCGTTTCCAATTTTCTTTCCGGTGGTTATACCGTATCGAAGGTTATCGGTTTTGTTTTTTAAAATATAAGTTACAAGTACGGGACTGATTTGGCTCTTGCCCTTTTTATATAATCTGTGAAAATCCCTGTTTTCTTTTAAAGTGAGAATCTCACTCATTATAACCACCTGAACTTACGGGACTATTTTCCATAAAGTAATAAAGACCACATAAAAAAGTGGTCTCAATTAGTATGACAACTTTTTTCTTCCTTTTGCTCTTCTTCTTGCGAGAACTTTTCTTCCGTTAGATGTTGACATTCTTTTTCTGAAACCATGCTCCTTCTTTCTATGAAGCTTCTTGGGCTGATATGTTCTTTTCATTATCTTTTACCTCCTTTCGGACACATAACCTTGCATTATACTTGCAATATAGCATTATAGTACAAAAAAGCTTTTTCGTCAACTAAAATTTGTAATTTTATATATTATAATTTTAAGACACAATATATAGTATTTATGCGTTTTTTTAAACACTATTGATATTCAAATTCAAATAAACTCAAAAAACATAAAAATTGTAATATTAATGTTATTAATATACTTATATATTACAAAAAATTAGTTGCTTTTTATCAACATTTTTGATATAATAAGCGTAGTATTGTGGAAAACTCCGCAACGATAAAAAAGAAAGGATTTTTTTATGGATCGTTTTGATGATGCTTGGAAAGTAATATGTGAATATTGCAAAAAAAATATCACAGACGTTGCTTATAATACATGGATAAATAAGATTGAACCTATTGGTATCGACCTTGATAATAAAGAGGCTAATCTTTTGGTTCCGAATGATTTTCACAGAAAAACTCTGGAACGCTGCTATCTGGTTCTTTTAAGTGATGCTTTTATTGCGGTATTTGATACCAAAATAAAAATTAATTTCAAAATTCCCGAAGAAACCGAAAAGGAGAAAATTGTTAACCCAAGCACACCCTCTTCTAATGATGAGTATGAATATACTTTTGATACCTTTATCGTAGGAAATTCAAACAAATTTGCTCACGCTGCATGTCTGGCAGTAGCTCAGAACCCTTCAAAAGCATACAATCCTCTTTTCCTATATGGTAATTCGGGACTGGGAAAAACTCATTTACTTTTTGCAATCAGCAATGAAATCAAAAAGAATGACCCGTCAAAATCAATCTGCTATGTAAAAGGCGAAGACTTTACAAATGATTTGATTGAATCTCTTCATAAAGTTTCTATGTCTGAGTTCAGACAAAAATACAGATATAACGATGTACTTCTCGTTGACGACGTTCAGTTTATTGGCGGTAAAGAAAGTACACAGCAGGAATTTTTCCATACATTTGAAACTTTATATCAGGATCAAAAACAGATAATTCTCACATCAGACAGACCTCCCAAGGAAATAAAAACCCTTGATGACAGGCTGAGAAGCAGATTTGAGATGGGACTTATTGCTGATATTCAACCGCCCGATCTTGAAACCCGAATAGCAATCATCAAAAGAAAAGCCGATATAATGGATATAGAAATTCCGAACGATGTTTGTGAATATATAGCCTCCAACGTCAAGAGTAATATTCGTCAGCTTGAAGGTACAGTTAAAAAGATTAAGGCAAAAAATAATCTTGACGGTGAAAAGCCTTCTATTAAATCCGTTCAAAATATAATTGCGGATATTCTTAACAACGATACTCCTCCCGAAGTAACTGTCGAAAAAATCATAGAGGAAGTTGCGAGAACCTATAATGTCAACGCGGAAGAGTTGAGAAGTTCAAATAACAGAAGCGCTTACATCAGCAAACCAAGACAGGTAGCAATCTATATCGTAAACGAACTGACAAATCTCACTCAGGAAAATATAGGAAAAGAATTTGGCGGCAGAGATCATTCAACTATTAAATATGCCATTGATACAACAAACAAAAAAATGAAACAGGATTCAAAACTTAAATCTATTGTTGAGGACATCATAAAAAACTGCAGTACAGAATAATTTTCCACTAATTTTTCAACTTTCAACTCTGATTATTCAACAATTTTTTTGATTTTATATTTGGTAAAATAATTTTTTAACACTTTCAACATTTCCAAAAAAATTATTTAATTTAAAAAATTCAATTAATATCGGGAAAAATCAGATTTTAAACATTTCAACACACTCTACTACTACTACTTTAAATATTTATAATTATGTATTCTTAGTTAGTATTCAAAGGAGAATAAATATGAAAATCAATCTATTAAGAACAGATTTAGCAGAAGCGGTAAATAACGTATCAAGAGCTGTTTCGAGTAAAGCGTCTATTCCCGCGCTGGAAGGAATTCTTTTGAAAGCATACGGTTCAAAATTATCGATTTCAGGATATGATCTTGAAATCGGAATTACTACAAATATTGACGCGACAATTCAGGAACAGGGAGAAGTAGTTGTAAGTTCAAGATTATTCTCTGAAATAGTAAGAAAACTTCCCGAAGAGGTTGTATGTATTGAGACTGATGACAGAATGATTACATATATCACTAGCGGACAGGCTGATTATCAGATAGTAGGAATGTCATCTGTGGAATATCCTGATTTACCGACATTTGAAGAAAATGAGAATATTGAAATTAAGGGAGATATTCTCAAAGATATGATTAAGAGTACGGTATATGCTGTTTCGGATAATAATTCCAAACCTATTTATACCGGTTCATTATTTGATGTTTCGGATAAGACTTTCAAGATAGTAGCTATTGACGGATACAGAATGGCTGTAAGAAAAGAAGAAATTGACAGCGATATAAACTCTCAGTTTGTTGTTCCGGGAAAAACTCAGAATGAAATTCTGAAACTTATAAGCGACGACGAAAATGTAAATATAAGTATAGGTCAAAGACATATTCTTTTTAAGATTGATGAATATTCGGTAATTTCAAGATTAATTGAGGGAACATTCCTTGATTATAACAGTACAATTCCAAAGACAGCAAAAACAGAGGTTGTAATTAATACAAGAAATTTGATCAGTTCAGTCGACAGAATGGCTCTTCTGAATAGTGATAAAATACAGAGTCCTGTAAGATGCAGCTTTTCAACCGATGAGATTCATCTTTCCTGTACTTCCGCGGTAGGAAAAGCAAATGATAAGATTTCCGCTCCTATAATGGGAGAAGATGTTGAAATAGGATTTAATAACAGATATTTATTGGAAGCTCTCAGAAATGTAGATACAGACGAAGTAAAGATGGTACTAAACGGAAGCTTGTCACCAATGATTATTACTCCTGTAAAAGGGGACAGTTTTGTCAGCTTGGTTGTACCGATGAGATTGTCTAATGGATAAGAAAATAATCAAAGTCGAAGGCGAATATATAAAACTTCAGGATCTTCTGAAATATAGCGGACTTTGTCAAACCGGCGGCCACGCAAAAGTTGTTATTCAAAACGGTGAAGTCAAAGTCAACGGCGAAGTATGTGAAATGCGCGGTAAAAAATTGCGTACAGGCGATATCGCTGAATATAATAATGAACAGGTAGAAGTAATTATGGTATAAAGGGGAAATAAGGTGTACGTTACAGGTTTGCAATTCAAAAATTACCGTAATCTTAACGACGGCATTATTGAACCCTCAAAAAATATCAACGTAATTTACGGAAATAACGCTCAGGGAAAGACCAATATTCTTGAATCTCTCTGGTTATTCTGCGGAGGTCACAGTTTCAGAGGAGCAAAAGAAAACGAATTTATAAAATTCGGCGAAAATTTTTCAAGGATAAAAGTAAAATTCTATTCTCAGGGCAGAGAACAGGAAGCGGAAATTCTGTATAACGGCGGAAAAAAAGAAGTTACCATAAACGGAGTAAAAAAACACTCCTCTACTTCTTTGATTGGAAAATATACGGCTGTGATTTTTTCACCCGAGGATTTAAATCTTGTTAAAAGAGGACCCAGCGCGAGAAGGCGTTTTATTGACAGCGCAATTTGTAGGGAAAGAATCCAAAATGCTGTTATTATTTCAAAATATAATCAAACTTTAACTCAAAGAAACGCCTTGTTAAAAGATATTTACAAACATCCTGAATTGAGAACAATGCTTGAAATATGGGATGAAAATCTATGTAACTTAGGTTCAAAACTTGTATTTCAGAGATTAAAGTATATAGAAAAAATTATTGAATATGCAAAGGAATATCACAACGGTATCTCTGATAAAAAAGAAAAACTTGAAATAAAATATATTTCAACCTGCTCCGCTAAAGAGGGAGACAGCGTAGAAGAAATATATGAAAAGTTCAAGAAGTGTTTAAAAAACAGCGTTAATGACGATTGTAGAACAGGGTTTACAAATATCGGACCGCAGCGTGATGATTTTGAAATCATTATTAATCAGAAAAAAGCCAAAGTGTTTGCCTCGCAAGGTCAGCAGAGAAGCGCTGTATTATCACTTAAACTGGCCGAAGCCAAAGTTTTGAGTGAGATGACGGGAGAAAATCCCGTTATTCTCCTGGATGACGTTCTCTCGGAGCTGGATAAAAAAAGACAAAGCTTTTTGTTAAATAAAATTTCAGATTATCAAGTTTTTATAACCTGCTGTGATTTTGAAGAGGATGATTATCTTAAAAACGGAAAAAAGTTTTTTATAGAAGAAGGAAGGATAAATTAATGTACCTTCATCTTGGAGAGAAAACAGTAATAAGAACAGAGGATATTATAGGAATATTTGATCTTGATAATACAACGGTATCCAAAAATACAAGAGATTATCTGGCTAAGCAGCAAAAAGCCGGGAATGTAATCAATGTAAGCTATGAACTTCCAAAGTCTTTTATAATTTGTGAAGATAATAATGAGAGAAAAATATATATAAGCCAATTGTCAAACCAGACATTATATCGGCGAATTTTAAATAACGGGAGGAAATTATGAAAGGAAAAAAATGTCCGTATTGCGGAAGAAGAATTTCTTACATGACAGTGTTTCATGACAAGAAGCACGGAATATATGAGTGCAGCAGATGTAATAAGGAAAGTAAAATAAAGGCGGATAAAAAGTTATTGATTTCCTATATAATTTTATTTTTGCTGATAATCCTGTACTTTATTTTATGGAGAAGCTCGACTTTCTATAATAATTTTCTGGGAATTATTCCGCCTATTGTCGCATTAATCGCGTTTTATTTCTGTACTCCGTTTTTTATCAAGTTTGTTCCTCTCAAAAGATTCCTTGACGATATAGAGAGAGACAAAGAACAGAAAATCGCAACGGAAAATACTATCCCCGAGAGAGATTTTGTTTTTGATAAAAAGGTATTCGATGAAATCAAAAACAAGAGAAACGCTCCTTCGAGTGTAGAGGAAAAAATTGACAGAATTATCGAAGAAGAAGAAAACTACGTTCCGATAATAGAGGATGTCAGCGAAGCACATACATCATCTCAATCAACACTGAAAAAGGTTCATAACCCTCAACCGTCATATACTCCAAGCGCAGAGGTTTATGATGACGATGTAAAACAATATGTTCCGAAAAAAGAAAAACCAAACGGAAATAAATACACCGCTAACAGATATCTGTAACTATGTTTAAATTGCCCGTATGTCCTCACTGTAATACAGTTTACAGCTATAAAGAGGTAAAAGAAAATAACAGGAAAAAAGTTATAGAATGCTATCATTGCAAAAAAGAATTTCATAACAGCCGACTCGGTTTTGTGGTTTTGGCAATAATAATATGTGCTGCGGCAATATTAATTAATATTTTTATATTAAACAAATCAACAGAGATTTTTGTAAGCATAGTTTCGATCTCAATAGTAAGTGTTTTTGCGGTAATAATAGGAATGTTGATGATTCCGTTTTTTATAAGTTATAAAAAATAGAAATAGATATCGAATAATGTTTTGTAGACGGAGGTAATAATTGTGGAAAATGAAGAAATCAAAATGTCCAAAGTAGAAAATGAATACGGCGCGGACGATATACAGGTTCTTGAAGGATTGGAAGCGGTTCGAAAAAGACCCGGTATGTACATAGGTTCCACGGGACCGCGCGGACTTCATCATCTTGTTTATGAGATAGTCGACAACTCTATTGACGAAGCCCTTGCAGGTTATTGTTCAAAAATTGATGTTGTTATTGAACCCGGAAATGTAATAAAAGTTAAGGATGACGGACGCGGAATACCTGTCGGTATAAATGAAAAAACAGGTGTTCCCGCAATTACTCTTGTTTTCACTGTTCTTCACGCCGGAGGTAAGTTCGGCGGCGGCGGATACAAGGTTTCGGGCGGACTTCACGGCGTTGGCGCGTCGGTTGTTAACGCTCTTTCCGAATGGGTTGAAGTAAAGGTTTGCGACGGCGAAGATATTTATTTCCAGAGATATGAACGCGGAAAAATTGTTTCTGACCTTACAAAAATCGGTAAATCTACCGAAAAAGGAACAGAAGTCAGATTTAAAGCCGACGCCAAAATCTTTAAGGAAACTACGGTTTACGATTTTGATGTTCTCAAAAAGCGTTTGAGAGAGCAGGCTTTCCTCAACGCGGGAATTCATATTGAGCTACGTGACGAAAGAGAAGATGAAACCGTACAAAAGAACTTTTATTATGAGGGCGGCATAAGCAGCTTTGTTGAATTTCTCAACAAAAAGAAACATGTTGACCCGATACATCCCGAAGTTATCTACTTCTCTTCCAAGAATGCCGAGGATACTGTAACCGTAGAGGTTGCTATGCAGTATACTGACAGCTATAACGAACTGATGCTGTCATTTGCTAATAACATTCACACGGTTGACGGCGGTACACACGAGGAAGGTTTTAAAAGAGCTCTTACAAGAGTTATGAATGATTATGCTCGCCGTTTCAACAAACTTAAAGAAAATGACAAAAACCTATCGGGCGAGGATGTAAGAGAAGGTCTTACAGTTGTAATCAGCGTAAAGGTTAAGGAAGCTCAGTTTGAGGGACAGACCAAGGCTAAACTCGGCAACACCGAAGTAAGAACAATGGTGGATAAACTGCTCAGTGAAAAACTATCCATATTCCTTGAAGAAAATCCTGCTATCGCGAGAGTTATCTTTGATAAAGCGCTTGCATCCGCAAGAGCGAGAGAAGCTGCCCGTAAGGCAAGAGAGAACGTAAGACGCAAATCCGCGCTTGAGGGCGCGCAGTTACCCGGTAAACTTGCCGATTGTCAGTCAAAAGACAGCGAGGAAACAGAGATATTCATTGTCGAGGGTGATTCCGCGGGCGGTTCCGCGAAAGGCGGACGCGACAGACGTATTCAGGCGATTCTACCGCTTTGGGGTAAAATGCTTAACGTAGAAAAAGCGCGACTCGACAGAGTATACGGCAACGATAAATTAACTCCCGTAATTACCGCTCTGGGAACGGGTATCGGCGAAGAATTTGACATAGAAAAACTTCGCTACGGCAAAGTTATTATCATGGCTGATGCCGACGTTGACGGTCAGCATATCAGAACTCTTCTCCTTACATTCTTCTTCCGTTTTATGCGTCCTTTGATTGAGGGCGGTCATGTCTATATAGCTCAACCGCCGCTTTACAGAATTACAAAAGGCAAAGAACATAGATATGCTTATTCCGATATTGAACGCGACAACATTTTGGAGTCTATCGAGGGTAAAACCGAAATCCAGCGTTACAAAGGTCTTGGTGAAATGGACGCCGATCAGCTTTGGGAGACTACAATGGATCCCAACTCCCGCCTTATGCTGAAGGTCAACTTAAGCGACGCGGAAGCAGCTGACGAAACATTCAGTATCCTTATGGGTGACAAGGTTGAACCCAGACGTGAGTTTATCGAAACCAACGCCAAGTTTGTTCAAAACCTAGATGTATAAGGAGTAAGCTATGCACTCAAAAACATATATTACAGTCCGCTACGCCGAAACAGACCGCATGGGAATTGCCCACCACTCCAATTATCCCGTCTGGTACGAAGTAGGCAGAACCGACTATATTAAACTTTACGGTATAAGTGTAAGCGAAATGGAAAAAGCGGGAGTTATGATGCCGCTTACCAACCTTACCTGTCATTATAAAAACCCCGCTTTATATGAAGATAAAATTATAATCCGCACGTGGGTTATAGGACTGAGAGCGGCTCAGATGGAATTTACTTATACGGTTAAAAAGATAAACGAGGACGGCAGTGAAATAGAACTGGGCTACGGAACAACCACGCACGGAATAGTAGACAGCAAGACATTTAAACCGTGCAACCTGCGTAAACGTATGCCGGAATTATACGAAAAGATAAAAGCGACGTTATAGTGTAACAGAAATAATGAGGTGAATAAAGTGAGTAATGAAAACGAAATCAGAGAAGTAGGCGGAAGAATACTTGATGTCGATGTTGAAAAGGAGATGAAGCAGAGCTTCCTCGATTATTCTATGTCGGTTATCGTGAGCCGCGCGCTGCCGGATGTACGTGACGGACTCAAGCCCGTTCACAGACGTATTCTCTACACGATGTATGAGAGAGGGCTGGAACCCAACAAACCGTATCATAAATGCGCGGATACAGTCGGCGCTGTGCTGGGAGCGTATCACCCCCATGGTGACGCGTCGGTTTATGACGCGTTGGTAAGATTGGCACAGGATTTTTCAATGAGATATATGCTTGTTGACGGACACGGAAACTTTGGTTCCGTTGACGGCGACCCCCCCGCGGCTTACAGATATACCGAAGCCAGAATGAGCAAAATCTCAACAGAGATGTTGACTGATATTGATAAAAAGACAGTTGACTTTGCTCCCAACTACGACGACAGACTGGAAGAACCCACAGTTTTGCCCAGTCGTTTCCCGAATCTGCTTGTAAACGGCTCCAGCGGTATAGCAGTAGGTATGGCGACAAACATTCCTCCCCATAATCTCGGCGAGGTTGTTGACGCGATAGAGCTTTTGGTTGAAAATCCCGACGCCGAAATCTCGGATATTATGGAATGTATTCCCGGACCCGATTTCCCCACAGGCGGAATTATTATGGGACGAAGCGGAATCCGCGCAGCGTACGCGACAGGCCGCGGAAAAATAGTTGTCCGCGCTAAAACCGAGATAGTTGAAGCCAAAAATAACCGATTTAAAATTATAGTTACCGAGCTTCCTTACAGTGTCAATAAAGCCAGACTCATAGAACATATTGCCGACCTGGTTAAAGACAAGAAAATCGAGGGTATTACCAATATAGAGGATCACTCCGACCGCAACGGTATGCATATTGAGATTGATGTTCGCCGTGACGCTTCTCCTCAGATTGTACTTAATCAACTCTTCTCTTACACACAACTTCAGACAACTTTCGGAGCAATCTTGCTCGCGATTGTTAACGGCGAACCCAAGATTCTCACATTAAAGGAATGCCTGCAGCTCTACATAGATTTCCAGGTTGAGATTGTTACACGAAGAACACAATTTGACCTCAAGAAAGCTCAGGACAGATGTCATATCTTAGAGGGTTTAAAAATCGCTATTGATAATATTGATGAGGTTATTGATATTATCAGACACAGCAAAGACACTGCCCAGGCGAAAGTAAATCTTATGGAACGTTTCGGGCTTGATGAAGTTCAGGCTCAAGCGATTGTTCAGATGCGTCTCGGTCAGCTTACCAATATGGAACGCGGCAAAATTGAGGACGAAATTGCGGCTCTCCATGCTAAAATCAAAGAATATACCGAACTTCTCGGAAACCATCAGGCGCTACTGGAGGTTGTTAAAGACGAAGTTGTCGCTATCAGAAACAAGTACGCCGACCCGCGCCGCACAGAAATCTGTCAAATCAGCGGTGAGGTTGATATAGAAGACCTTATCCCTGTTGAGGATTGCGTTGTTACTATGACAAGATATGGATATATCAAACGTATCGAGCAGAGCGAATACACAACTCAGCACCGCGGAGGACGCGGAGTCAAGGGTATGTCCACCCGTGAGGAGGACGTCGCTACCGAGATGTTTATTTGTAACACACACTCATACATACTCTTCTTTACCGACAAAGGCAGAGTTTACAGAGTTAAGTGTTATACTATTCCCGAGGGAACCCGTCAGAGCAAAGGTATAAATATCGCCAACATTCTTCCTATTGCGACTGACGAGAAGGTTACCTCAATGATTCCCGTCAAGGAGTTTGAAGAGGATAAATACCTCATTATGGTCACCAAGTTCGGTATAGTCAAGAGAATTTCTCTCAGCGCTTATAACACAGCGCGTAAGGGCGGACTCATAGCTCTTGACCTCAACGAGGGCGATGAACTTGCATGGGTTAAGATGACAGACGGCAACAACGAAATCATCATTGCTACCCACGAGGGTATGGCTATCCGCTTTAAGGAAACTGACGTGCGTCCTATGGGCAGACAGGCTCGCGGCGTTAAGGCTCTGACATTGAAGCCGAACGATACAGTTGTAGGAATGAGCGTAATCACAGATACGGGACTAATCCTCACCGTTTCCGAAACAGGATACGGCAGACTCAGCAACCCCGACAATTACAGAGTTCAGTCCAGAGGCGGTAAAGGTCTCACGAACTATCACGTTGCAAAATACGGTAAAGTTGCGGGCATCAGCGTAATTAATCCCGACGACGATATAATTCTCATCAGCCAGGAAGGCGTAGTAATCCGTATTCAGGCGAACAGCGTAAGAGTTTGCGCGAGACCGTCCAAGGGAGTAACGCTTATGAGAATAAAGGACGACAACAAGGTCGTTTCTTTTGCTCAGCTTCCTCACGATGATGACGAAGAAACCACCGCGCCCGTTGACAACAGCGAATCCGAAGCGGAGGAAACAGAAGAAACTGAAGAATAAAATAAAAACTGCGGCTTGCAATGGCAAGTCGTAGTTTTATGTAAGGATGATAATATATATGAAAAATGTAATTCTGGCGTCTGCTTCACCGAGAAGACAGGAACTGTTAAAAGTTATCTTTGATAAATTTGACATTATGCCTGCCGATATTGACGAAAGTATCAGCGAAGATATTAAGGTGGATTTGCGTCCTGAAAAAATAGCGCAGAGAAAAGCGGAACACATCGCCGAAAAACATCCCGAAAGCTTGGTTATCGGTTGTGACACTGCCGTTATTGTTGACGACAAAATGCTCGGAAAACCAAAGGATGAACAGGATGCTGTAAAAATGCTCAAAAGCCTGAGTAGTCGTACACATAAAGTCATCACTGGAAGCTGCTTAGTAAAAGGCAAAAGGAAAGTATGCTTTTCTGTTGTTACCGAGGTTGAGTTTTATAAACTGACTGATGATGAAATAAACGACTATATAAAAACAAACGACTGGAAAGACAAGGCGGGAGCTTATGGAATTCAAGGACAAGCAGGACTTTTTGTCAAAAAAATAAACGGCGACTATAATAATGTTGTCGGATTGCCGTGCGCTGAACTGAACAGACAGATAAAAGCGTTCGGCAGTCAGTTATAGTTACTAAAAAAATATCGGCAGCGCTTCCGGAAGCGCTGCCGATTTGTTTTTGTCTATTTAAAGTACGCGTTCAAAAGCTCTTTTGCGACGCCCATACTGTACTGTCCGTATTTACCGTGTTCTATGACAACGGCAATTGCAACCCTGGGTTTGTCATAAGGCGCGTAACAGATAAATACCGCATGGTCGGAACCCGAGTTTTCAGCGGTACCCGTCTTAGCGGCAACGGGAACTTTATAATTTCCGAATATTGAGTTCGCGGTTCCCGATTGAGAGGTTACAACGCTTCTCATACCCTCCTGAACCAAGTCAAGATTACTTTTTGAAACACCGATTGTGTTCAGTTCTTCAGGTTTTTTTCTGTTGTATTTAAACAGTATTTTTTTGCGTTCGTAGTCGCGCACTTCTTTTACAATATGAGTTTTCAATCTTGTGCCGTTGTTGGCGATTGAGGCTGTATACGCGGCGAGCTGCACAGGCGTAAACGCGTTATCGGATTGCCCGATAGCAGCCTGAACGGTGTTGCCTTCCTGCCAAGTTGCGCTGTCGCGTCCCGCGAGAATACCGGTTCCTTCGTTAACCTCAAGCCCTGTCTTTTCGCCGAGACCGAACTTTTCGGCATAGAGATACATTGTGTTGATTCCCAGCCTTCTGCCTGTTTCCGCAAAATAGCAGTTACAGCTCTGCGCGAGCGCGGGATTGAGAGAAATATATCCGTGATATCCCATACACGCAACAGGGTTTGTCGGATAGAAGGTGTATTTTTTTGTGCACTCAAAAGTTGTAGCGGAGTTTATAATACCCTCCTGCAAAGCGGCACACGCCACACACGGCTTATACACCGAGCCGGGGGCGAAAGAACCAATGAACGCTCTGTCATATAAGGGAGCGTTTTTGTCCTTGGATAAAGCTACATAATAATCGTCGTAATTAGCGTACTTATTTAAATTGTAGGAAGGATAACTTGCCGCGGCAAGTACGGAAAAATCCCTGACATCGAGCATAACCACAGCGCCTGTTTCACAATCCTCACCCGAATTTTTACCCTTAGTAAGGGCTTCGGTTTCGCCGTGCTTTCTTGCGGCGGTGATTTGTTTTTCCAGAGCGTTGTTGGCTACCTTCTGAAGGTTTGAGTCAAGGGTAAGGTAAACCGTGTGTCCCGGCTTTGCTTCGACGGAACTGGCGACCTTGGTAACGTTACCCTCGGCATCCTTCTGAACAAGCCTTTCTCCGCCTATTCCCTTGAGCTCGTCCTCAAGCGCGCTCTCGACACCGAATTTTCCTATACTATCGTTAAAGCCGTAATCCTTACCCTCTTTTGCCTTTGCCTCATACTCCTCTTGTGTAATGCTTCCCAACGCGCCGATAATATGAGGAGCGAGTGAACCTGTGGGACTGGAGCGTGTCAGGAAAGTCTGGATATCTACGCCGCTGATGCCCTGCATATTTTCGCTTATTATCGCGACCATATCGGAGGAGATTTTTTTCGCGAAAACATAAGGGGTAGAATTTGAATAAGCGTTAAGCTCCATATTATAATGAACCGAAATTAAGTTTCGAAGATCGGTTTTGTTCTTGAAATTTTCAAGCTCATAACGCGCTGTCAAAAGCTCTATGCATTTTTCGGCAGAATCACTTGCCTTTAAGTCAAGATAATCAGAAGACTTGAGAGTTTTTATCTCATCCGCCATGCCTTCCTTGAACTTGTATTTACCGTCGGACGTGAGCTTGATGGGCAGAGCGTCTATCCACTTTTCCCCGCCTGTGTTCATTAGCTTAATGAGAGAAAGTATAGTGGAATCGAGCTTTTCGGGTTTCATAAACAGCTTGTCTATAATGATTCTGTAACTGGTTCGATTAACAGCAAGTCCTTTACCGTTACAGTCGAGGATTTCACCGCGGGTCGCGTCGGTGGTGACAGTATATGCGGTGGAAGTCGTCGCGAGCTTTTTGTAACTCGCTCCTTCAACAATCTGCCACACAAACAACCTTATGGCAAAACCGGAAAAAATAACGGCGATGATTATTACGCAAATAGTAAAACGGCGCTGAAGAAAACGCTTTTCCTGCCGTTTGTTCTCTTTTTCCTCGCTGGGAAGCATAATAATCACCTCGCTTTACTCAAATACAAATATATAAAATCATGAATCTCTGAGATTTTTGTAAAGAAACTTGTTGAGAAAATACAACAATATACCGCATACAAAGGTATATACAATACGGGAAATAATGTGATGTGAGAAGTAATAAAACACATCGCCTTTTCCCGCGAAAACGTAACTGAACATAAAGTGCAGAATCAGCAGCGATGTACAGAACATCACAATAAAAACAGTCGCGTTAAGGAAGCTGATAACAAGGTAATCCCTGAAAATCAGACCGATAAAGAAACACGACAATGTTAAAGTAATCGTGAAAAAACCGACATTATCGCTATAGCCGAAGTCAAGCAGCAATCCCGACGCTAAACCAAAAAACATAGAAGGAATTTCGCTCTCAAAAAAAGAGATGGTTATTGCCGCGGGCAATAAAAGCAAAGGCTTGCTGCCGAAAATTTCAGGCAGCAAACGCGGAGTAGTCTGCAATATAAACAAAAGTAAAAGCTCGAGCGAATAGGCAAGATAACGGAACACAGTATATCGCCGATCCATCAGTCAGCCCCCTTCTTTATCTCTCCCTTGTTTTTGAAGTCGGTCAGAACCACAACATCAGTGACAGCTTTTATATCCTCAAAAGGCTTGATTACGGCGTACTTTGCAGCATCATAGTCGTCATATCGGATATCGGTGATTTTGCCCAGAATAAGGTCCGCGGGATAAACACCGCCGATTCCCGAAGTTACAATAATATCGCCCTTTTTGACCTTTGCGTTTGCGTCGATTTTTGTGAAAGCGGTTCGGTTTTCATCACTGAGAACAGCGCTGCCTGTTACAATACCGCTCTCGCCTGTTTTTTTGTCTACCGCGCCCGCCTGCATATCGGGAGAAAGAATAGTGGTAACTTTGCTGCTGGTGGCGTTTACGGAGTTAACAAAACCTATTACACCGTTTTCGGTGATGACAGGGTCCTGAACGGATATACCCGAGGAGGTCCCGGCGTCAATAGTAAAGGAATAAAAAGCCTCGTTGGTATCGCGGCGGATTACCGAAGCAGGAAGAATTTCATAGTCGGGATTGGATTTCTTGAGCTTGTAATACTTCCATAAACGTGAGTTTTCGGATTTGACATCATCATAATCCACCAGTTGGGTTCTCAAATCAGCAATTTCCTGTTTCAGCTTTTCGTTTTCGGATTTTAACGTTTCATAGTCCTTGTTCCCCTCAGTCAGATTAGCGGTGACGGAGGAAAGACCGTTGGTAATAAAGCTGAAAGCGGAAGAAACCCAAGGGTTACCTGTCGCGCCGAGAATGGCTAAAACAAGGATAACCGCGAGGGTTGCGATAAGGATTTTTGCGCTTTTGGTCGAAAAAAAGTCTCTCATAATAATAAAAGCAGTCAGTAGTCAGCGTTCAGTAGTCAGTTATTAGACAACTTACTGATTGCTGAGTACTGACCGAAATATATGTTAGTTTATTCTCTGTTATGTTTATATTCTCTGATACCGCCCAGGCGTTTACCCGCGCCTTCAACTACGCAGTCAAGAGGATGCTCGGCAACGTGTACGGGCATACCTGTCTCTTGCATTACAAGACGATCAAGACCTCGGAGCATCGCGCCGCCGCCTGTAAGCATAATGCCGTGGTCAATGATATCGGCGGAAAGTTCGGGAGGAGTTTTCTCCAGAGTGTTTTTAATCGCTTCTACTATTACCATAATCGGGTCAGCAAGAGCTGTTCTGATTTCATCAGCGGTAATAGTAATATCCTTGGGCAGACCGGTCTCCAGTGAACGGCCTTTTACGGTCATATCGTGTTCGTCCTTATAAGGGAACGCGGAACCTATTTCAATTTTAATCTCCTCGGCGGTTCTGTCGCCTATGAGAAGGTTGTATTTTTTCTTTATGTATGTAACGATGGATTCATCAAACTTATCGCCGGCAACTCTGACGGAACAAGCGGTGACAATATCTCCCAGAGAAATAACGGCAACCTCAGCTGTTCCGCCGCCGATGTCTACAACCATCGAACCTGTAGGCTCGTCCACGGGAAGTCCCGCGCCGATAGCGGCAGCCATTGGCTCTTCGATGAGAAGAATGTTTTTGCTGCCCGAAGCCTGAACAGCAGCGTTCTCAACCGCGCGTCTCTCGACCTCGGTAACGCCTGTGGGCATACAAATTACAATTCGGGGCTTGCTGAATATTCCGGGTTTAGCCGCTTTACGGATAAAGTGCTTGAGCATTGTAGCGGTAATGTCAAAGTCGGCAATTACGCCGTCCTTAAGAGGACGAACGGCAACGATAGAGCCCGGTGTACGACCAATCATATCGCGAGCCTGCTCGCCTACGGCAAGAACCGTATCGGTGCGGATGTCAACAGCCACAACCGAAGGTTCGCGCATAACTATACCTTTCCCCTTAATGCACACCAGAGTGTTCGCTGTGCCTAAATCAATTCCTATATCTTTTGAAAAAGAAAACATATTTGTTTACTCCTTTCATTATCTGTACTAAATTATATCCTATTAGCCCGATTAAATCAATAATTATTTGTCGAAATTTATTCCTTTCCTGTTGAACCAAAGCCTCCCGTACCGCGTTCGGTGTCATTGAGAGTGTCGGTTTCTACCAAATCGGGAATTATCACGGGCGAAATGACCATCTGGGCAATCCGCTCAAAAGGCGAAACGGTGTAGGGCTTGCTTGATACATTACATAATCCCACGCAAACCTCCCCGCGGTAGTCGGAATCTATAACCCCGACGCCGTTTGACAGGCAGATACCATGCTTTACCCCAAGTCCGGAGCGGGCGTAAAGATACGCGACGCACGAATTGTCGGGCAGAGCGATTGCAATACCTGTCGGGATAACGGTTAAGTCCCCGGGGTTGATGGTTATGCTTTCGTCAATACAGGCGTATAAGTCCATACCCGCCGAACCTGCCGTGCCCCTCGTCGGGAGCTTGGCTTTTTCCCGGAGTTTTTTTATTTTGAGTTCCATACCAACCTCGTTTCTGCAATTTAAGAATAACTTCCTGCAAAAATACATTTGATTAATATTTATACAAAGCTTTTAGTTCCAATAAGAAAAAATATAATTTTCGTGATGAGAAAATTAAAAAATTCGTATGCGGAAAAATATCTATTTAACTCCCCTCAAATACAAGCCGTGGGTTTTTTCATTGATATTTTGAAGAATTCCGATGAAATCGGGGATAGTTTCAACTTTTTCAACATAGTTTTCCACAGAGAAGCGAAAAACTTCAAAGTCAAGATGTTTTGAGTTTTTCACAGAATCCACAACATCCAGAGGGACAGTATTAAGGATTTCCGTGGCGTTATTATCACAATAAAAAATGAAAGTTTTGCCGAGCCTATCCTTCATTTTGCCCTGTCCTTTGCAGGCTTTGCAGCTTATATCCGCGCTTTTGTTGGGACAATTACGGGTTATCATAACGGGAAGATAGCCGTAACTTACTATTCCGCGCGGGATAGTGCCGCCTAAACGCTCAATTTGGTCAAGTTTTATCTCAAAACTGAGCTCGGTTGAAGAAAAGCCGTACTCCTCCGCCCATAACAAATCAAGAGTATTGGTAAAATTCAGCCCGAAACCTCCGTGGATTTTCATTCCCAGCTCTTTTGCGATATAAACCGCGGCGAGATTGTTGCAAAGGACGTCGTTGATTCCGAGGCTTTTTACCCTTTTCAGGCCGTTGATAATTGTTTTTTCACGGGAAAAGAGCGTCCTGGGAATTTCTATGCCCGATTTGAATCCGAGAGTCTTCAAACGAGAAAGGTCCTCGTTCGGGCTGTTAAGAGGAACAAAGCAAAGGTCTAAATCCTTAAACCCTTCTCCGATGTCGGTTGAAGTAAACCTTGCGCGTTGTTTGTGAGTTTTTTTATTATGCGGAACGAATGTCGGGATTTTATAATCTTTTATTTCGTAGTCAGGATACTCGTCGGCTAAAAGAAACGTCAGCTTGTCCAGAGCGTCGCGGCGAAGTTTGTTGAGCGCTGACACAGGGACGCTCAGATTATCGTCAATATTTACGATAAGTTGAGTGATTTCAAAAGGTGTTCCGCCTGTTTTGAGCAGTTGTTTTTTTACAAGCTCTTCTGTTAACGGACGGGTAACCGCCTCAGCGCATATAACGTCGGAATTAACCTCAAAGGAGATGTGGTTGTATTTGATATTTAAGGACGGATATTTCCCTGTTTTGGCATTAAACTCAGCTGTTAAATTTACCCTTTTAAATTCGTTTTTGTATTCGTTACGAATATCGGAGAAAAGTTTTGAAGTCGCGGATACAACATCTTCCTTTTTCCTGTACCCGAACATTTCATATCCGCGCTTGGATTTATAATATCCGTCGGTGAATCCTGTGCGAGAAAACACACTCGCGAGGTTTTCTTTTGTCTTTTCGTCAATAAATCCTTCATCGCGCGACTGAACGCACGCTTTTACAGAAGCGGCGACATATTCTGGTCGTTTGAGCCTGCCTTCAATCTTGGCGGAACATACGCCGATGCTTTCCAAATCACGGATATATTCTATAATGCTGTTGTCTTTAAGGCTGAGAGCGTAACCTGTTTTGCCGTTAACCGAAAACGGAAGACGACAGGTCTGAGCGCAGCGTCCGCGGTTGCCGCTTCGAGAGCCGATAAGCGCGCTGAAATAGCACTGTCCCGAAACACTCATACATAAAGCGCCGTGGACGAAAACTTCAAGCTCAATATCGGGACAGCTTTCAGCAATTTCTTTTATCTCTTCCCTGCTCAGTTCACGGGATAGCACAACTCGTTTAAATCCCGTTTCATACAGGAGCTTTGCTCCGCTCGGGGAATGTACGCTCATCTGTGTAGACGCGTGAAGGGGCAAGTCGGGAACAAGCTTTTTGCTCAGCTGAGCGACTCCCATATTCTGAACGATGAGCGCGTCAACTTTTGCTTTTGCCGCAGAGATTATGGTGTCCTTTACAGCCTCGAGCTCACTGTCAAAGACCACAGTGTTGAGTGTAAGGTAAACTTTAACTCCTCTGATATGGCAATAATCAACAGCGGTTTTAAGAGAATTGCTGTCAAAGTTTTCAGCGCCGGCTCTTGCCGAAAAAGATGTCAATCCGAGATACACAGCGTCAGCTCCCGAGCGGACGGCGGCGATAACCGAATCCATCCCGCCGCATGGAGCGAGTATTTCGATAGATTTGTTATTTTTCATCGTCAAAAAGAGTGTATTGACGCATAGGTCTGTAACCCTTGCCGGGTTTTTTCTTTTGATGATGGTTTTGGTTATTATTGTTGTCGGATTTGGGAGCGGGATTGTTCTTTACCATTCCCGACCCGTCGAGAACGCGCGTAGATTTTTCGAAAGCCGCGCGCAAATCGTCGAGGTCTTTTTTGAGCTTTGCGATTTCGTTATCTTTTCCCGCGAGCTTTTCCTTAAGTTCAATAAGCTGCTTGGACTGCCTGTCCGCCTGAGAAATCAAAGGCTGCGCTTTTTCCGAGAGAGTTTTGTTCTTTGCAGCCGCCTTGTGCATATCATCGGCGTAATCAAGCGCGCAAAGAATAGCCGCGCCCCTGCGGTCTAGAGACGGATTGTCGGCAGATAACTTTGAAATCGTCTCGTTTACTTCCTCGGCGAGCTTTTGTACATATTCGTTTTTGTCGTCGCTGAGCAGCACAAAGTGCTTGCCCGCTACATATACCGTATGTTTGTTCATAGATAGTCCTCCTATCATATTTATCCATTATAATTATATTACAAGACAGTTCAAGAAAAAAGAGAAGTATTAAGATTGTAATTTTGAAAAACAGTATTGTTATCGGAAAGCGCGTCAAAATAAGGAAACAATTGAGTTTTAGGGCATTTTCAACAAGAATCAGGCAGTATTTTTGTGAATAAAAATTTCTCCTTTGGGATTGCTCTTTTTTTATTTTTGTGTTAGGATATAAACGAGGTAGTGTTATGAACGACGTTATTGTTGTAGCTTCCGGAAAAGGCGGCACAGGTAAATCCACAGTTTGTGTCGGTTTGGCGGTTGCTCTGGTAAAACAAAATAAAAGAGTTTTGCTCATTGACTGCGACTGCGGAATGCGCGGGCTTGACCTTATGCTGGACGTAGAGCAGGAGATACTTTTTGATTGCGCCGACGCGGTTTGCGGCAACTGCAAACCCGAGGAAGCAGTGTACAGGAGCAAAAACCTCTCTGAGCTGTATCTTATGGCGGCGCCTTTCGATTCGGATAACGAAATCAGCCCGTTTGTGTTTAAACAGCTCGTCGATGAATTGAAAACACACTACGATTATGTCATTATTGACTCGCCCGCGGGCATAGGCTCGGGCTTTGCCACAGCCGCGGCTCCCGCTGACAGAGCGCTTATAGTTACTATCGCGGAACCGACAAGCCTTCGCGGCGCGATTAAAATTCGCCGTAAGCTTATCGATTTGAATATTCAGAATATACGGCTTGTCATCAACCGCTTTGAACGCAAACAGTTCGCGGAACTTGACTGCTATGAGGATTTGGACGCGGTTATCGACATTTCAGGCACACAGCTTATTGCTTTGATTCCTATGGATTTCAGACTAAGCTCGATAATCCAGAACGGTCTTTCGGGACAGAGTTGGTGCCCCGCGATGAATATATTTGATTGTTTGGCAAAACGTGTAGAGGGGTATAGCGTACCGCTCGCTTTCAGAGGATAGATATTTTCGAGGCAAAACCTCGTAAACAAAGGAGGATACTATGAATATTGCTCTTATCGCGCATGATGAAAAAAAGGAACTGATGATTCAGTTTTGTATAGCCTATTGCGGAATTTTGAGCCGCAACAACCTTTGCGCCACAGGTACAACGGGTAAGATTATATCCGAGGCGACAGGTTTGCAGGTAACAGGTTTTCTCGCGGGTTCTCAGGGAGGCGACCAGCAGATTGCCGCCAGAATAGCGTGCAACGAGATTGATATGCTTTTGTTCTTCCGCGACCCGCTCAACCCCAAACCCAACGAGCCTAACGATATGAACCTGTTAAGACTTTGCGATATGCACAACATTCCTGTTGCGACAAATATAGCTACTGCCGAGGTGCTTATCCACGGACTTGAGCGTGGCGACCTCGACTGGCGTAATATCATCAAGTAAACTATTTAAAATTTGCTATCGGGCGGCTGGCGCTGCCCGTTAGTTGCGTTTATTGTAATTTTTTGGAGGAAAAAATGGGAGTAATCACCAAGAAAATAAAAGGTACCGAGGATGTTCTGCCCAAGCAGAGCTATCGGTGGCAGTTTATAGAAAACATAATGCGCGAGGAAGCGGCGAATTTCGGCTTTAAAGAAATGCGCACACCCGTATTTGAACACACGGAGCTTTTCGCAAGAGGCGTGGGAGCAACGACAGATGTTGTTCAAAAGGAAATGTATACCTTTGACACAAAGGGCGGTGAGAGCGTTACGCTTCGTCCCGAAGGAACAGCGGGAGCGGCGAGAGCTGTGCTTGAGCACGCTCTGACCAACGAAGGCCTTCCGATCAAGGCGTATTACCTGACCTCATGCTACCGATACGAAAAACCTCAGGCGGGCAGACTCAGGGAATTCCACCAGTTTGGAATTGAGGAATATGGTACTTCCTCTCCTTTGGCAGACGCAGAGGTTATTTCACTCGCGGACTCGATTTTCAAGCGTCTGCAAATCAACAATTTACATCTGGAAATTAACTCCATCGGTTGTCCCGATTGCAGACCAAAATATAATCAGGCGTTAAAAGAGTATTTCTCTCAGTTTAAGGACAAGCTGTGCGGAAACTGCCTTAATCGTCTGGAGAAAAACCCGATGAGACTGATAGACTGCAAGGTACCCGGCTGCTCTGAGATTGCAAAGGACGCTCCGAGCATACTCGATTATCTTTGCGAAGAATGTGACAACCACTTTAATGCAGTCAAAACATATCTGACAACGGCGGGAATTGACTACAAGGTCAACCCGACTATCGTAAGAGGACTTGATTATTATACAAAAACCGTTTTTGAGTTCGTTTCCGACGCAATCGGAAGTCAGGGAACAGTATGCGGCGGCGGCCGCTACGACGGTCTTGTAGAGGAGCTGGGCGGACAGCACCTGCCCTCACTCGGCTATGCTATGGGACTTGAAAGACTCCTTATGGTAATGGAAAATCAAGGAATCGAAATACCCGCCCCCGAACCCTGCGCGCTCTATATCGCGGGATTGGGCGATAAAGCTCAGGTAAAGGCTTTTGAGCTTATCGGAGCGGTACGCTCCTGCGGACTTTCCGCGGAAACAGATGTTGTCGGCAGAGGTTTGCGCGCTCAAATGAAATATGCCGATAAAATCGGAGCGCGTTTCAGTATGGTTATCGGTGATAACGAGCTTGACGAAAATAAAGCAAAGGTTAAGAATATGACAACAGGCGAGCAGACGGAGATTGAGCTGGACGGCTCCTTCGCCGAGAAGTTTTCGGACGTACAGCTTGCCGCGAAATTCAGTGAGGGTGTGGAGTAATGGCAGAATTTATGACAGGTCTTAAAAGGACTGATATGTGCGGAAATTTAAGAATAGACGATGTCGGCAGAGAGGTTACGCTTTTCGGCTGGGTACAGCGTCAGAGAGACCTCGGTCAGCTTATCTTTATTGACTTACGCGACAGAACAGGTATTGTTCAGCTTGCTTTCTCGGATGAAACCGATAAGGAAATTTTTGAGAAAGCGTCAAACTGCCGCAGTGAGTTTGTGCTCGGCGCGCGCGGTGTTGTTGCAGAAAGAAGCGCAAAAACCGACAAAATCCCCACGGGCGACATTGAAATACAGGTAAATGAACTTCGTATTCTCTCAAAAGCTCAGACTCCGCCTTTTGAAATTGTTGACGAGAGCAAGACAGGCGAGGAAATCCGTCTTAAACACCGTTATCTTGACCTCAGAAGAAAGCCGCTTCAAGACAATCTTCTGCTCAGAAGCAAGATAGCCAAGGTTACACGTGACTATTTTTATGAGAATGATTTTATCGAGATAGAAACTCCTATGATGATAAAAAGCACGCCCGAGGGCGCGCGCGATTATCTCGTGCCTTCCCGTGTTCATCAGGGTAAGTTCTACGCTCTGCCCCAGTCGCCCCAGATTTACAAGCAGCTTTTGATGTTATCGGGCTTTGACCGTTACATTCAGCTTGCGCGCTGTTTCCGCGACGAGGACTTACGCGCCGACCGTCAGCCCGAGTTCACTCAGATTGATATGGAGCTCAGCTTCTGTGACGGCGACGAGATTATGGAAATCAACGAGGGACTTTTCAAGCGTCTGTTCAAAGAGGTTATGGGACAGGATTTGGAAACTCCGTTTATGAAGATGTCATATAAAGAGGCTATGGAAAACTACGGATCCGACAAGCCCGACGTTCGTTTCGGGATGAAGATTCAGGACATTTCCGAGCTTGTTAAGGACAGCGAGTTCGGAGTGTTCAGCAATCCGATTAAAGACGGCGGTTCGGTACGCTGTATCGTGGCAAAAAATGCCGCCTCGATTTACACAAGAAAAGAAATTGACAAGCTCACCGAGTATGTGCGCGGTATAGGCGCAAAGGGTTTAGCCTTTGTGCGTTGGGTTGAGGACGAGCCGAGCTGTTCTTTCAAGAAGTTTATGAAAGAGGGCGAGCTTGAGAATATTCTCTGCACAGTCGGCGCAGAAAAGGGCGACGTTGTTCTTATCGTAGCCGACAAAAACAGTGTTACTCTCCCTGTTTTGGGTGCGCTCAGACTGGTAGTTGCAAAGAGGCTCGACATTATCCCCGACGAGTTCAAGTTTGTGTGGATTGTGGACTTTCCGTTCTTTGAGTTCGACGAGGAGAGCGGTGAGTGGATTGCTATGCACCATCCCTTTACTATGCCGCGTGAGGATTGTATTCAGTACCTCGACACCGACAAGAGCAAGGTTATCGCCAAGGCGTATGACCTCACCCTCAACGGTACGGAGCTCAGCTCGGGCTCAATGCGTATCACCGATTATGAGCTCCAGCAGAAGATGTTCCGCGCGCTCAAAATGAGCGACGAGGAAATCGAAGCCAAGTTCGGTTTTCTTGTGGAAGCCTACAAGTACGGCGCTCCGCCCCACGGCGGAATGGGTATCGGTCTTGACCGTGTCACAATGCTCCTCGCGGGAGCGGACAGCCTGCGCGACGTCACCGCCTTCCCCAAGGTTCAGAACGCATCCGAGCTTATGAGCCAGTGCCCGTCAACGGTGGACGATGAGAGCCTTGAGGTTCTCGGATTGGAAATTAAGAAAACGGAGGAATAATTATGAGTAAATATTGTAGAAATTGTGGTTCCGAAATGAATGACGACGCGCTGTTTTGCGGCGCGTGCGGTACTAAATTCGAGGAACCTGTTATAAAGCCTCAGGAACTTTATAATATTGCAGAACCCGAACAGCAGCCCGCTCAACCTGAACAACTGATTGAACAGACTTACGGAGATAACTTTCAGAATGTTCAACCTCAACCTGCTCCTGTTCAGCCGCAGAACAACCAGTTTTACTATGGACAGTCCGCGCAATTTACCGCTCAGCCGGAAGAAAAACAAAAGACCCCGGGAAAAGGCATGGGAATAGCGTCTATGATTCTCGGAATTGTTGCTGTATTCAACTGTATTTTCCTCCTTATGTTTGATTTCAGCGCAATTACAGTTAACAACACCGGACAAAACGGCAACTACATAGGCTATGCTAATTTAGGGTTATCTTTTATAATAATCGGTTTTGGTATTTTTATTATTTTTCTGGCGCTGTTGTCGTTGGCATTCGCCATAGCTTCTATTATAAGAGGATACAAGAGCACAAGTATCGCGGGCCTTATTATGAGCATTTTAGCAATTGTGGTTTGTATTTTTTCTTTTGTATTGGCGTCGAATCTCAAAAAACCTTCGATATACGATTTATCGCGTAAAAACTACAGCACATTTGATTCAAATTTTGATGACAAATTAGACGAATACGAAGACCAATTCAAAAATTTTATAACTGACGACTAAACAAAAGGACGTTACCTCTTGGTAACGTCCTTTAAATTATTAAAAGTTATTTTACTTCAGCGTAGCTGTTCATATAATACTCGTAACGGTCAGTTCCGTTAGAATTGAATACTTCTTTGGTTTCGGTAGCGCCGGGGGCGATTTCAGAATTGTCGTCTCCAACATAAGATTTGTCGAAGTCATAAATCTCGTTGCCCTTGAAGAACAGTGTGCATACTTCCGTAAAGCACGCTGTTTTGTCACCGTTGTTGGTTACGCTGTATTCAATCTTTGGGTCTTTTTCCTTAACAGTGAGCTTGAGGTCCTTTGTAATTGCCTCATAGTTTGTGAGCTCCGAAGCGACAAAGTCATAAGTGTAGCTGTCGAACTTCTCGTTCGCGTAAACAGCGACACAAGCGGTTTCGCCGGCGCCTACCGCGTTGATATCCTCCTGCTGACAATCTACAATGTTCTTGTCCTTGTCATAGAAGTTTACGATAACCGAAAGGCCGCAGTCTTTGACGGATTTATTTGTAACAACAAATATAATAAATTCATATTCCATACCCGTACATCTGTATTCCTTGATTGCGAGCTTGTCGGCGACAGCCTGCATCTCACTGCTCATCGGTTCGGGAGTAATTGTTTCCACCTGTGACGCGGCTGAGGATTTAGCTTTTGATGATGACGCCTTAGAGGATTTTGTCTCCTCTTTGCTGCAGCCCGCGAAAACTACGGCAGAGATAGTCAGAACTACCGCAAATAATAAACAAAGTATTTTTTTCATAATGATTCCTCACTTTCTAAAGTAATAAAATTATAAAATATAATCATTTTAATGTCAATAAAAAGGGCTGTCACCGCTTGTGACAGCCCATATAAATTATGCGTTGTAAGAATAGTTCGGGGACTCCTTGGTAATCTGAATGTCGTGGGGATGGCTCTCTCTGAGCGAGGAAGCGGAAATCTGAACAAATCTCGCTTTCTTGTGGAGTTCATCAATTGTAGCGCAGCCTGTGTAACCCATACCTGCGCGAAGTCCGCCCATCATCTGGTAGATTGTGTCGGAAAGTAAACCCTTGTAAGGTACTCTGCCCTCTACGCCTTCGGGAACGAACTTCCTGTTAGCCGCCTGGAAGTAACGGTCGGAGCTGCCTTGTCCCATAGCTCCGAGCGAGCCCATTCCGCGGTAGGTTTTGAACTGACGTCCCTGGAAAATTTCATTTTCGCCCGGGCTTTCCTCACAACCCGCTACAAGGGAGCCGACCATACAAACATTTCCGCCCGCGGCGAGAGCCTTGACGATGTCACCGCTGTACTTGATACCGCCGTCGGCGATAACGGGAATGTCGTACTTAGCAGCCGCGCAAGCCGCGTCATAGATAGCGGTAATCTGAGGAACGCCGATACCCGCTACAATTCGTGTGGTACAGATTGAACCGGGACCGATACCGACCTTTACAGCGTCAGCGCCCGCGTCAATGAGAGCCTCGGCAGCTTCGGCTGTGGCTATATTGCCCGCGATAAGCTGAACGTCGGGGTAGGCTTTCTTAACCTTTTTTACAGAATTGATGATGTTTATATTGTGACCGTGCGCGCTGTCAAGACAGCAAACGTCAACGCCCGCCTCAATCAGAGCCGCTACTCTGTCGAGTACATCGGTTGTTCCGCCTATCGCCGCGCCGCAGAGGAGTCTGCCTCTCTCGTCACGCGCCGAGTTGGGGTACTGCACGGATTTTTCGATATCTTTAATTGTGATAAGGCCTTTAAGTGTGCCTTTTTCATCAGTAATGGGGAGCTTTTCAATGCGGTGCTGGCGCAGAATCTCCTGAGCCTGTTCCATAGTTGTGCCTACGGGAGCAGTAACAAGCTCCTCTTTGGTCATAACCTCGTTGATTTTTGTGCCGAACATTGCGGGATTCATAAAACGCATATCACGGTTTGTGATAATACCCACAAGCTTGCCGTTTTCACAAATCGGAACGCCGCTGATTTTGTACTTAGCCATAAGCTCGTCCGCGTCACCGACAGTGCTGTCGGGAGAAAGATAAAACGGATTAGCGATTACGCCGTTTTCCGAGCGCTTTACGCGGTCAACCATATCCGCCTGAGCCTCAATGCTCATATTCTTGTGGATAATACCGATACCGCCTTCACGGGCTATAGCGATAGCCATGGCTGTTTCGGTAACGGTATCCATAGCCGCTGTCATAAGAGGTGTATTGAGGTGGATTTTCTTTGTAAGATAAGTATCTACGCTTACGTTTCTGGGCTCGACATTTGACTCTCCGGGAATGAGAAGTACATCGTCAAAAGTAATGCCCTGTTTGCCGAATTTTTCATCAAAATTCTTGTTTAACATTGTGCCATCCCCTTTTTTACTAAACACGGATTGAAAGAGAAAAGAGTGTTCTGTATTTAATTTGTGTTTAGTATTTATATTTAAAGTAAATTATATCAAAATATGTCCGCCAAAGCAAGAAGAAAATTCACGGTTTTTAATAAAATTTTTATTTATATTGACAAAGACATTCCGAAAAGCTAAAATATACAGCGGAGTGATTAAGATGAAACGATTATTATGTATAGCGCTTGCAACGGTTTTGGCGATTTTTTCACTTGCGTTGACAGGTTGTGACGACAATAAGAATAAAACATCCGAAACAAAATCTACCGAAATATCCTCACAGTCCGCGGAAAATGTCGGTGAAAACGAAATACAGAGCTATCTTGACAAGTTTACCAAGGGCAAAAACGACCTTTACGGCGCGTGGAGACCCAAAGACTTTGATTTTATGACAATAATCTTCCGCAACGATAACTTAGCGGAACTGGTTTCCGGAGAAAACGAGGGCTATTTCTCAAAGTATACTCTCAAAGATAAGTCGATTACACTCCAGCTTATGCCCAACGTAATTGACGGCACATATAAATATAGTTTTTCTCAGGATAAAAATACGCTTACGCTTTCCAAGGGTGACAGTGAAATCGTTCTAATCAAGCAGAAGAATTTTACAATTGTACCCAAAGCGCCAAAAAAACCGACAATTGACACGGAAATACTCGGTTGGTGGGAAAACGAGGACGGTGCTTTCTATTGTTTCCAGGAAAACGGCGTTATGTATGAAAACAGCATAAGCATGGAATGCTGTTACACATATAGCGCAGAAGACGGCAAAATCAAAGCGGTCTACAACAACGGTACAAAAGATAAAGAGGATTTCACTTACTCTGTTAAAGACGGTAATCTGATTCTTAACGGCACTAAATTCACCAAAAAAGGTACCAAAGTATAAATCGAAAAAAGGCTCGGTCAACCGAGCCTTTTTAAATGTTCTTTTTACAAAAATCTTTCATACAACATTCTTCGCACTTTGGTTTTCTGGCGTCGCAAACAGCTCTGCCGTGCAGCACCAGTCTGTGGCAGAAGTCGTTGCTTTCCTCGGGAGGGAGCAGGTCTTTAAGTATAAACTCAATTTTCTTCGCGTCCTTGAGCTCGTGTAAACCCAGACGGCGGGTAACGCGAATACAGTGTGTATCAACCACTACGGCGGGTTTGCCGTAAACATCTCCGATGATTAGGTTGGCGGTTTTTCTGCCTATTCCCGGAAGGCTTGTCAGATCATCGATATTGTCGGGAACCTGACCGTCAAAGTCATCCACCAGTTTTTTAGCCATCGCGACGATATCTCTGCTCTTTGTTTTGTACAGTCCGCAGCTTTTAATATACTCCGCAACTTCCTGTTCAGATGCTTCGGCAAAAGACTCTGCGTCGGGGAACCTGTCAAAAAGCGCGGGCGTGACCATATTTACTCTGGCGTCTGTGCATTGTGCGGCTAAGCGTGTAGCAATCAAAAGGTGCAGAGCATCCGTATACACTAAAGAGCAAATAGCGTCAGGATATTCTTTTTTCAGCGCCTCAACGGCATTTTGAGCGATTTGTTTTTTAGTCATAATATCACCATCGACATTATACCACAAAATCAGAGCTTTTCAAACATTATAATATATGCTAATATATTGTTGGTGATATTTATGTTTAAAAACTATCTGTTCGATTTGTACGGAACACTTATTGACATCAATACCGATGAGTGGAAAAAAGAGCTCTGGGAAAAGCTTTCTATACTATATAATTATAAGGGAGCTGACTATTCGGCTGACGAGATAGCTAAGGACTACGGCAAATTTGTCGCCGAGGAGAAGGCGAGCGTCCGAAAAAGTCATCCCGAATATAAAAATATTGATATTAAAATAGAAAAGGTGTTTCGTAAGCTTTTTAAGCAAAAGGATGTTAAAGTAACAAAGCGTGATATAGCAGAAATCTGCACGGCATTTCGCTGTTATTCAACGGTATATATTAAATTGTATGACGGAGTTCTTGATTTGCTGGATACTCTGAAAGCAAAAGGCAAAAAGATTTACCTGCTCTCGAACGCTCAGAGAGGCTTTACGGAAAACGAGCTGAATATGTTTGGGCTTACAAAATACTTTGACGGTATAGTTATCAGTTCCGATGAAGAATGCTCAAAACCCGATACCCGTTACTATGATGTTTTAATTGATAGATATAATTTGAACCGTTCTGAAACAATAATGATCGGCAACGATTATATTTCGGATATTAAGGGAGCCAAAGAAGCGGGATTAAAGGCTCTGTATATTCACCAGAGTATAAGCCCCGCAATAAAGGGCAGGCTTTTGGCGGATTACAAAGTTATGGACGGCGACGTTTATAAAATCAAGGAGTTAATTGTAAGATGAAAATATATCTGGCAAGCCCGTTTTTTGACGACAACGAGCTCGAAAATGTAAAGAAAGCTGAGCAAATACTGATGTCGCGCGGTTATGAAGTGTTCAGCCCGCGTTTAAATGAAGTAAGAAACGAGGAGAACATAAACAGCCCCGCCTGGTCAAAGGAGACGTTTTCTAACGACAAGCAGCATATAGACTGGGCTGATGTTGTGGTTATGCTCTACTACGGCGGATACAGTGACAGCGGAACTGCCTGGGAATGCGGCTACGCGTTCGGGACAAACACGCCCGTGCTTGTTGTGCATCTCGGAGAGGACTCAAACCTGATGATTCACGAGGGCTGTCATTCCAATATAAGTATGGACGAATTGAGCTCATACGACTTTAATTCGATGCCGCGCGCGCCGTATACGGGAAAGATGTTTTAGGCAAAATATCATGATTTTTGTCCGAAAAATCACAGTTTCAAGTTGTTATTATTTCAAGTTTTTTGTAATTATTTTTATGCCGATTTTCGAATGAAAATCGGCTTTTTTACTGCCCTTTTGCGGGGCAAAATCGCTCGTTTTTTTGGAAAAATCCTACATTAAATTATTAAGGAAAGGGCAACCTTTTTGTCTAATCAGACGATGAATTCGACCAAAAACACCGCAAAACCCCCATTTTTCCTAGATTTTTGCCTACTTTTTACGACGAAGGGAAAAAGCAAAAATGACGTAGTTTTTTCACCTAAAAAACCAGCTGTAACAAGCCTGTAACTAAAAGTTACAACGTTGTCATTGATTGTTTTCTTGCAAAATGCCTATATTTAGCCCTTTTATTTTTCTTTTAAAGAAATTAGTTGACTGTAAAGCACAATATGCGACACATTTTATTGTGCAACTTTAACAAAAAAATATATCAAATTTGTTTGACATATTTTGCAAAAGCACCTATAATTTCGGTGTTGCAATCGACGAGGCACATTTGCCTGCAAGATTTGCTTCAAAATTTTCTAATTGAATATGTAAGGAGAAAATTATGGCGATAACAGAAAATCAGCGTTCCGTTATCAGGATAGTTTCGGTGCTTTCAGCCGCGGCTATTATGTGGACCTCTGCTTTTTCCGTATCCGCGCAAACAATTTCTGACGAGAATTCAAGTAGTACGGAAACGCAAGTTAGCGAGGAAAGTGATTTAGTCCTTCCTAACGGAGACACACTCACATCTGATGACGGAGAAATAACAGTTACCGAGGGCGTAACAGTTGATATTAAAGTGGGAAATGACGCATACAAAAGTTATGAGGTTCCCCGCAGTACTGTAAAAGCTGCTTTAAAGCATGCTAAAATTTCACTCGGTAAAAACGACAAGGTAAACAAAAAGCTTACTTCTAAAGTAAAAGCAAACCAGAAAATCAAGGTTTACCGTATTTCTTATAAGAAGAAAGTAAAAACTCAGAAGATCAAGTATAAGGTTGTTAAAAAGAAATCTAACAAATTATATGTTGGTCAGAAGAAAGTAAAAGTCAAGGGTAAGAACGGTAAAAAGAAAGTAACCTATACTATTAAAGTAGTAAACGGCAAGGTAAAGAAGAAATTTATCAGCAAAACAAAGGTTACTAAAAAGGCGAAAAACAAAGTTGTTCTTATCGGTACAAGGCGCAAAAACTTTACAATGTTTGAGAACAACCCCACGACTTACAAAACAAAGTCCAAGGGTGGTATCGGAACAATCGTTGACCACAGAGGCAAGACAATTGCTTACAAGAAGGTCATTTCCGGTATGGCAACAGCTTATTCCGCTTCCGCGGGAGCAAGAACCTCCACAGGTGATTCTGTTCACATCGGCGGTGTTGCTGTTAATCCCAGTATCATCCCTTATGGTTCCAAGCTTTATATCCAGAACGCTGACGGTTCTTTTGTTTACGGTTATGCCGTAGCGAACGACACAGGCGGATTTGCTTATAACGGTTCAGGAACACTTGTAGACTTGTTCTATACATCCAACAGCGCGTGCTGTCAGTTTGGCAGAAGAAGCGTTAATGTTTACATTCTTGCGTAAATAAATTCCACGGGCAATATCATCAAGATAAGCCTGTGCTTAAGAAAAACACACTTGCAAAAGCAGGTGTGTTTTTTCGTAAAAAGATCAAAACGAAAATACCGGCTAAAAAAGACACACGCTTTTTATGCGAGTGTCTTCTTCCTTATCTTAATGATATCAACCTTAGACGATGCTTTCTTTTATATGCTTGCTTTTTGGTGAGAAGTATAGTATAATACGTTACGTTAAATACCTAGGAGGTACGTTTATGAAAAAAATTATTACGGTGTTATCCGTTTGCTTAATAATTTTATCCGTGTTTGCAGGATGCAGCGACCCGCTTTCAAGCTCAAATAAGTCCGAGAGTAAAGATGCCGAGACTTCCTCAGCTGCTTCACAGTCAGGCGATTCTGGAAAATCAACTAAGGCTAAGACTCAAAAGAACTATAATGATACCTTTGCTGACCTCAGAACTTATATGAAGGACAACGGATTCCTTACTGACGATATAATCAAAAAAGCCGATAATACAAAGCTTCCGCCCGTTGACGGTGTTGATTACAAATACGGCTATGAATATATCGGCGCGGTTAAAGGTGAAAAATACGTCAACAACAGCGTTGTTATCGAGCTCTATGAGTTTAAACAGGGCGAAAAGAACGAGTATGTTGACAGCGTTAAGAACAAAGGAACATTTACTCTGTTTGATAAAGAAATCGAAGCGTATCTTGCCGACAACGATAAGTATATGATGATTTATACCGACAAAAATATCAAAGACGGCGAAACTGACTCTGATCCTTACAAGACAATGCAGAGAGCCATAAAGACGTTCGAGGCATTTAACCCGACAGCGGAAACTAAGGCAGAGACAAAGTCCGACGCGAAATCGGAAACTACATCTTCCAAAGCATCCTAATAATCTGAATAATACAAATATATAAGGCTGAGCATTGCGCGCTCAGCCTTTGCTTTTTTCTGTTTACTTTTCAACGGGAGTTCCGCAATGATTACAGAAGTAGTCGTCGGGAGTCAGCGGTTTTCCGCATTTTTTGCAGACTATAATGTTCGGAGACTCCTCAGCGGGTTTATCCTCTGCTTTGACAGTAGGACTGTCGGAAAACCCTTCTATGTATTTTGCGTATTTTAATCCTACCAAAGAGCCGAAGATAAATTTGACAGCAATCAGACCCAGAAATATTGTTACAGGAATCAAAGATGAGTTAAATACCGCAAGCATTACAGCCGTATAAACGCAAAGTACTGCCATTATACAGTTTGTAACACCATAAAGCTTAGTGCCCTTTCTTTTGAGATATATTGTATTAACGCTGTCCTTTATGCTATCCGCGAAAAGCGCCTGTGAAACCACGAGAAGCATCATAACGGGAATTGCTGCGAACATAAACGGAACAGTCAGAATTGAAATCATAATTGGAAAGGTAGCCATAATATAAAGTGAAGAGAACAACACGGCAAAAACCATACCTATTAATATTATCGCCGTGATTATAAGCTCTATTATAGAAACAACTCTGAAAATACCTATCGGAGCTTTCAACGAGCTGTCCTCCGAGCCGGATTTAACAAAAAACAGCAGAAAAACAACGGCCAAAAGTATTTGAAAAACAAATAGTATATATATTAATGAAAAAGAACCCGATAAATCCGTGCTTTTTGTAAAGGAAGAAAGTATCCCCCCGTCGTTAACTTCTATACTATGATTAAAGATATAAACTATATCATTTAAATTTATGAATATAATAGAAAAAATCGGCAGTATAATAGAGATTGAGAAAAACAAAATCAGTTTTCTCTTAAAAAAGCCTTTAATTATATCTATATTTTGCTGATACGGATTCATATAACCACCCCTTGTCATTTAATATTGTATATTAAGAGTAAAAAAACGTCAATATAAGACGTCGAAAAATTACTATATATATAGAAAAAAGAAAAGAGATTTTGAATTTGGGTGAAGGTTGAAAAATTTTTTCAAAAAAAGCAAAAAAGGTATTGACTTTTATAAGCGGATGACGTATAATTCTAATGTTCGCCGCATAAACGCGTGCGGCGGCGCGAACCTTGAAAAAAGAACAACGAAAGTAAAGAAACCCGAAATTCTTTTGA
>CACZYC010000011.1 GCA_902785365.1 uncultured Ruminococcus sp.
TCTTCTCATTTTTCAACAATATTTAAAAAATTTATCTACAAATACAGCAAACTCGGAATCCGCTCTCACGAATTCCGAGTTTTTCTACAGTCTGAAAGGGAGGCTTTATGCCTCCCTTTTTTCTTTAAAAAACTTAACAATTCCAATGTTGTTACAAATGGCTTGAATAATGATTTTCCTACTTGATTTTGTGGTTAGTTTTCTTTATAATTCTATATGTAGTTTTGTTTCGGCGAAAAACGCTGAAATACTATAAAATCTTATGAGGGGGTAATTCTCTTGGAAAAACTGTTCAAACTCAAGGAACACGGCACTAACGTAAGAACAGAGATAATCGCCGGTATTACAACATTCCTTACAATGGCGTATATCATCTTTCTTAACCCGCAGGTTATCAGTAAAGCAAACCCTGCGCTTGCTGAGGTTCCCGGAGCAATGGAACACTCCGCGGTATTCACCGCGACTTGTATTGCGGCGGCTTTAGGTACATGGCTCATCGGTTGGCTTTCCAACTATCCTATGGCTCAGGCTCCCGGTCTCGGTCTTAACGCGGTATTCACTTACACACTTTGCTTAGGATTCGGTCTTTCGGCTCCCGCAGCTCTGGCTGCTGTATTTATCGCGGGTGTATTCTTCATTCTGCTTACAGTTACAGGCGCGAGAAGAGCTATTGTAGAAGCTATTCCGCTTTCACTTAAAAAGGCTATCACAGCCGGTATCGGTTTGTTTATCGCAATCATCGGATTTGTAAACGCGGGCATCGTTGTTGACAAGGAATCAGGCGGCGCTACAACCGTTGACCTCGGTAACTTTGCCGACCCCAAGGTTCTGCTTGCGTTAGCAGGTATTCTCATCATTACAGTTCTGCTCGTCAGAAATGTAAAAGCTGGTATCTTCATCGGAATGATTGTTACTGCTGTTATAGGCAATATAATGCAGTTTGTATTCGGCTTCGATATGGGCATCACTCTTCCCGAATCCTGGGTTCCGCACCTCGATTTCTCAATGTTCGGACAGTGCTTCACAGGTATGGGCGAGTTGTTCTCGGCGCCGATTGCTTCACTTATAGCGGTTATGATTACACTCGTACTTGTTGATATGTTCGATACAATCGGTACACTCATCGGCGCTGCTGACAAGGCAGGCTACCTCGACGAAAACGGCAATCTTCCCAAAATTGAGAGAGCTATGCTCGCCGACGCGATTGCTACTTCCGCAGGCGCTGTATTCGGTACATCCACAGTTACAACATACGTTGAGTCCACATCAGGTATCGCCGCGGGCGGTCGTACAGGTCTGACATCAACAGTTACAGGTATTTGCTTTGTTCTGGCGCTGTTCATTTCACCCGCTGTCGGTTTTGTTCCCGCAGCAGCGACAGCTCCCGTACTTATCATCGTTGGTATTTTGATGGCTGCTTCGCTCAAGGATATTGACTGGACTAACCTTGAACTTGCTATTCCCGCGTTCTTCACCGTTGTAGGTATGCCGTTCTTCTATTCAATCACAGACGGTATCGCATTCGGTTTCATCGCTTACATCGTTGTTATGCTCGCAAAGGGTAAGGCTAAGAAGGTTCATCCTCTTATGTATGTAATCGTTGCGTTGTTCATCCTTATGTATGTAATCACAGCATTACAGTCAATGGGAGTTCTTATTTAATCCGCGTAACTGAAAAAATTAAGGCGCTGTCCGTTTGGACAGCGCCGTTTTGTTTTATCAGTATATTCCCTGAACCGTGACCTCGCCCGAATTCACGGTGGATATTGTTCCGTTTGAGAGCATAACCTCAAGCTCGCCCGAGTTACTGATTCCCACAGCCATCCCGCTGATTTTCCGCCTGCCTCGCGTAAATGTTACCGAGCGCCCTATGGTGGCGCACAGCAATTGATAGTCCGCGACAGAAGTCCCGCTGAGGTTGTAGTGGTTTTCGACAAGCTCACGCTCAAGATTTTTAAGTATACATACGACCAGCTTGTTTACGTCAAAATGTCTGCCTGTTTCAAGCAGAACGGAAGTCGCTTTGTGGGCGATGTCGTCGGGGAAGGTTGTGTTTTTGACATTGATTCCTATGCCCGTTACCGTATAGTCCACACGGTCGAATTCCGCCGACATTTCGGTGAGAATACCCACGAGTTTTTTCTTGCCGACAATAATATCGTTAGGCCATTTTATACGGCTGTCAAGCCTGCAAAAATCGTTAATTGCCCTGCATACGGCAAGCCCTGTGAGAGGGGTAATCGAGCTTATCTCGGCGGGGGACTTTTCGGGGCGGAGAAGTACAGACAACGCTATACCGTCGTCCTTTTTGCTCTGCCATGTTCTGCCGAGTCTGCCTTTGCCCGCGGTCTGCTCACGCGCGAGCACAACAGTACCCGATTGAGCTCCCTGAGATCCCAGCTTTTTAAGATAGTCGTTTGTGGAACCTACCGTGTCGAGCACCTCGATTTTTCTGCCGATAAGTTTTGTGTCGAGATAAAAGCTTATAGCCTCCTCGCAGAGTTTTTGGGGCATTTTTGTGAGGAGATAACCTTTGTTGGTTATCGACTCAATCTCAAAGCCCTTGTCTCTGAGAGATTTAACCGCCTTGCTGACAGCCTGGCGCGACACGCCGAGCTGTTCGGAAATCTGCTGTCCCGATATGTGCTTGTCGGATTCATATAAGATTTTCGCGATTTTTGTTTGCATATAAATCACCCTAAGGATAAAATAAGGGCGGATTAACCGCCCCTTTGTTTTAACCTAAGTTACCCTTTCGGACAGCCTTGATAATGCTGACGATGATGGGTGTAACAACAATATTTACGCCCAGTTCAACAAGGAAATTGATTCCTGTCATTGTGAAGACAACGTAGTAAAGTATGTCGCTGCCGCCCGACCAGGCTTCAAGCACGGGCTTGAAGAACAGAAGCATTCCGATAGAGAAAACGCCTGTGTTAACAATCGGGGAGAGCACTGCCGCCGCGGCTGTCGCCAACACGGTGTTTTTTTGAGCGAGAGCCTTGAACACAAGACCTGAAACAAATCCCGCGGCTACGCCCTTTAGCATACATACCACAACGCATAAAAACGGATTGGCGTTCCATACCATAGCTCCGCCAATATCAGCGCCAAAGATGCACATAGCGATTACAACTACGCTGAATACTCCGCCGAGATACGCGCCCGCGCCCGCTCCGTAAAGAGCCGCGCCGATTACAATCGGAATCAGAGCAAGTGTGATTGCGAACGGTTTTGTGGGGAAGTATGTAGTCAGAACCTGCAACACAATAATTATTGCGGTCAGAATACTTAGTCCCGTGATACGAAACACATTCGACTTCGTGTTTGTTTTTACCATTTAATTACCTCCTGCTGCCGCCCTACGTCAGTAGGTACAGCGCAATTTATTTACAAAAGCCTGATTGAATTCAAGCTATGTATACGTTAACTAATCAGTAGTCAGTGGTCAGTGATCAGTGGTCAGTTTTTTTATTTTTATTGTAAATTATTTTCAGTCCTTCGAGGACAAGTTCGTCGTTGATGATTATATCATTTTTGCAATTGCCCACAATGCTCGGAGCCAGTCCGCCCGTGGCGATAACTGTTGAGCTGACGCCCGCTTCCTCGTTAAAGCGGTCAATCATTCCGTCCAGCATACAAGCCGTGCCGAAGATAATTCCGCTCTTTATGCAGTCCTCTGTGTTGGTGCAGATTGACTTTTTGGGAGGGTCAAGGTCAACGCTCGGGAGCAACGCGCCGCCCGTTGTCAGCGCGTCGAGCGAGATGTTCACGCCCGCGGTGATAGCGCCGCCGCAGTAGCATTTATTTTCGTTGAGATACACAATGGTGGTGGCTGTGCCCAAGCCGATTACAATAGCGGGGCAGGGGTATAATTCCTTAGCCGCTACGCACATACAGAGCAGGTCGGCGCCTAGGCTCGCGGGGTTATCGATTCTGAGGTCGAGTCCCGACTTCACCCCCGGGCCTACAACGATTGTGTTAATCCCCGTAAGTTTATTGATTGCCTTGCAAAACGGCATAGTAATTCTAGGTACAACGCTGGAAATAATAGAGCCGTCCAGCTTTTTTATATCAACGCCGTTGATAAGAAAAACACCGTGCAATTCCGCGGCGAATTCGTCCTCGGTTTTTTTGCTGTCGGTGGCGACTCTCAGCTTGAGTATGATTTTGTCGTTTTCGAAGATAGCCAGTTTTATATGAGTGTTTCCCACATCAGTGCATAATAACATACAATCACCACGGCTTATTATACATTAAAATCGCAATTCTTTCAATACTTATCAATAATTTCTTTAAGTGAACAATATATCAAAATTTATGTGTTATATTAATAACGTATGTGAAATGTGATTTTCAGGAGGGGTTTTTATGGCTGAATCTTACAAAAAGCTCGAGCTTCTCGCCGCCAAGGCAAGGCTCGGAGCAATCATAGGAACATATCACGCTAAGTCGGGACACCCCGGCGGTTCGCTCTCGGCGGCGGATATTTATACCTACCTTTATTTTAACGAAATGAACGTCAAGTCCGACGATCCCGAATGGGCTGACAGAGATCGCTTTGTGCTTTCCAAAGGACACTGCTGTCCCAGCCTTTACGCGGTGCTCGCGCTGAAAGGCTTTTTTGACTGGAGCGAACTCGAGAGCCTTCGTCACGTCGGAGCGATGTTACAGGGACATCCCGATATGAAGACCACCCCGGGTATAGATATGAGCTCAGGCTCACTCGGACAGGGTGTTTCGGCAGCTTGCGGTATGGCTTTCGCGGGCAAACTCGACAACAAGGACTATCGTGTTTACACGGTTCTCGGCGACGGCGAGTGCGAGGAAGGCCAGGTTTGGGAGGCGGCTATGTTCGCCGCTCACAACAAGCTCGACAATCTTGTGTTCTTCGTTGACCAGAACGGCTTGCAGATTGACGGTACAGTCGCTGAGGTTTGCGGAATTGAGCCCCTGGACAAGAAATTCGAGTCCTTCGGCTTTGAAGTAGAAAAGATTGACGGCCACAGCTTTGAGGAAATTGAAAAAGCTTTAAATAAAGCAAAAACAGTCAAGGGCAAGCCTTTCGCGATTCTCGCAAAGACTGTCAAGGGCAAGGGCGTAAGTTTTATGGAAAACGAGGTCGGCTGGCACGGCAAGGCGTGCAACGACGAGGAATTCAAAGTTGCTACCGCTGAGCTTGAAGCTCAAATCGCGAGACTGGAGGCTGAGTTATAATGGCAAAAGTTGTATGTAAAGCTACCCGCGAGAGCTTTGGTATCGCTCTTTGCGAAATGGCAAAGACCAATAAAGATATCATTGTACTCGACGCCGATTTAGCGGCGGCTACAAAGACCTCAATCTTCGGCAAAGAATACCCCGAACGCTTCAAGGATTGCGGCATTGCCGAGGGCAATATGATGGGCGTAGCGGCAGGCTTGGCTGCAGCGGGTAAAATCCCCGTAGCGGCGTCGTTCGCTATGTTCTCCACAGGACGCGCTTACGAGCAGATTCGCAACTCCATAGCATATCCGAATCTCAATGTAAAAATCGCGGGTTCGCACGCGGGTATTTCCACAGGTGAGGACGGCGCCACACACCAGTGTATCGAGGATATCGCGCTGATGCGTACACTCCCCGGGATGACAGTGCTCTGTCCCGCCGACCATTATGAGATGATGGAAGCCACCAAGGCGGCTTTAAAGCACCGCGGTCCCGTATATATTCGTCTGGGCAGACTGGCTATCGACAGCTTCAACGACCCCGACACCTACAAGTTCGAGCTCGGCAAGGGTATCACTCTCCACGAGGGTAACGATATCGCCGTAATCGCCTCGGGACTTGTTGTAAACGAAGCAAGAAAGGCAGTCAACGCCCTTGAATCCGAGGGTATCAACGCGCGCCTTATCAATATCCACACCATCAAACCAATCGACCGTGAAATCATCGTCAAAGCCGCAAAGGAATGCGGACAGATTATCACAGTTGAGGAGCATAACGTCATCGGCGGACTTGCCGACGCTGTGTGCGAGGTTACATCAAGCGAGTGTCCCGTCAAGGTTACACGCATTGGTGTTCAGGACGAATTCGGCTTCAGCGGCCCCGCCTGGGAACTGCTCGAAAAGTTTGGTTTTACCGAGACAGGTATCGCCAAAGTTATCAGAGAAACAGTGAATAATAAATAAATATATTAAGTCGTCGCTTTTTTGCGGCGACTTTTGTATTTTTTACTTGACTTTTGGAAAAAATATGATAGAATATAGATAATAGATTGTACACAATTTAATTTTATAGTAAGGAGAGATAAAAATGGTAAAAGAAATTACAACACAGGAATTTAACGAAAAAGTTATAAACAACTCAAAGCCCACACTGGTAGACTTCTGGGCAGCGTGGTGCGGTCCGTGCAGAATGCTTTCTCCTCTGGTTGACAGTATGAGCGAGCAGTACGACGCTGTTGATTTTTACAAGGTTAATGTTGACGAAGAACCCGACCTTGCCCGTGAGTACGGCATTATGAGTATTCCGTCGCTTATTATGTTCAAGGACGGCGAAGTATTTGACGAGAGCGTCGGAGTTGCTCCCGAGGCTGAGCTAAAGGCTTTTATTGAAAAGGCAATATAATTTAAGCAAGGATAAGGAAACTGAAATGCTGGATTTATTGATTGCGGGCAGCGGTCCCGCGGGTCTTTCGGCGGCGGTTTACGCGTCGAACGCTATGCTCGACTTTGTTATGGTTGAAAAATACCCGATGTCGGGCGGACAAATGCTCAACACAATTGACATAAACAACTATCTCGGCTTTGAGCTGACCGACGGGTTCACTCTCGGACAGGCTTTCAGAAATCACGCCGAAAAGTCGGGCGCGAATTTTGTCAACGACGAGATAAAGTCAATTGAGAAGATTGACGGCGGGTATAAAGTTGCCTGCGGCAGTCAGGGGTTTGAAACAAGAACAATCATCTTTGCGCTTGGCGCTGATCCGCGCAAGCTGGGAGCCAAAGGAGAAAAAGAATTCGCGGGCAAGGGCGTGAGCTACTGCGCCACCTGTGACGGTAACTTTTTCCGAGGCAGGGCAACAGCCGTAGTGGGCGGCGGCGACGTCGCGCTTGAGGACGCGCTGTATCTCGCCAATATCTGCTCACAGGTATATCTGATTCACCGCAGGGGAGAACTGCGCGGAGCGAAGTATCTTCAGGACAAAGTTTTCAAGAATGACAAGATAAAACTTGTGCTGAATTCTCAGGTTGAGGAAATCATCGGCGAAAACAAGGTCGAGGGCGTGCTCCTCAACAACGGCGAAAAGCTCAGCGTGGACGGTGTGTTTATCGCCGTAGGCATTAAAGCCAACTCAAAACTGCTCGACGGAATTGCCGATATGGAAAACGGATTTGTTGTCGCCGACGAGAGCGGCATAACCTCAGCGGACGGTATATTTGCAGCGGGCGATGTCAGAACAAAGCGACTGCGCCAGATAAGCACCGCCGTTGCAGACGGAGCAAACGCCGTGCACAGCGTTGAGGAATATCTGAATAAAAACTAAGAAAAAGCTGTCGATTTAGACGACAGCTTTTTTGCGTAAAATAAAAGGCTTGACAAAAACCTACTAATCTGATATGATATATATGCTTTACGAAAGAGGTGCATAAAATGAAATATATTTTTACATCCCTGTTAAGACAAAATTACCGCTTCGGACGAATGTGGCGATGTTGATCAGACAATAAAACATTCCATATTTTAAGAAAGAGGTAATTTATAATGAGTACACTTAAAGAAAGAAATTTAAAATTTGAAACACTTCAGCTTCATGTCGGACAGGAGCAGGCGGACCCCGTAACAGACGCGCGCGCGGTTCCGATTTACGCCACTACTTCCTATGTTTTCCACGACAGTCAGCACGCCGCGGATCGCTTCGGGCTTCGTGACGCGGGCAATATTTACGGCAGACTGACAAACCCGACACAGGACGTTTTTGAACAGAGAATTGCCGCATTGGAGGGCGGCTCCGCGGCTCTCGCCGTAGCTTCGGGCGCGGCGGCGATTACTTATACCATCCAGGCGCTCGCTCAGGCGGGGGATAACATTGTAGCCGCCGAGACAATCTACGGCGGAACTTACAACCTTCTCGCTCACACTCTGCCGAATTACGGAATCACAACCACATTTGTAAATCCCGACGAGGACGGAGCTTTTGAAAACGCCATAAACGAGAACACAAAGGCTCTGTACATCGAGTCGCTCGGCAACCCCAATTCCAATATAATTGATATAGAAAAAGTCGCGGAAATCGCTCACGCTCACAACATTCCCCTCGTTGTGGACAGCACTTTCGCCACACCGTTTTTGCTTCGCCCGATTGAGTACGGCGCGGACATCGTGGTACACTCCGCGACAAAATTCATCGGCGGACACGGCACGGCAATAGGTGGCGTGATAATCGAGAGCGGTAAGTTTGACTGGGCTGCTTCGGGCAAGTTCCCGCAGTTTTCCGAGCCGAATCCCTCCTATCACGGCGCGGTATTCACAGCGGCGGCTCCTTCTGCGGCGTTTGTGACATATATCAGAGCTATTCTGCTCAGAGACACAGGCTCCACAATCTCCCCGTTCCACGCGTTTATTTTCCTACAGGGTCTCGAGACGCTGTCGCTCAGAGTTGAGCGTCACGCCGAGAACACGGCTAAGGTTATTAAATTCCTGTCAAACCACCCGCAGGTAGAGCGCGTAAACCATCCGTCGCTAAAGAGCAGCGGCTACGCGAAGCTGTATAAAAAGTACTTCCCCAACGGCGGCGGCTCAATCTTTACATTCGAGATTAAGGGCGACGAGGAAACGGCAAAGAAGTTCATAGATAACCTGCAGGTTTTCTCACTGCTTGCCAATGTCGCGGACGTAAAGTCGCTGGCTATTCACCCCGCTTCCACAACTCACTCTCAGCTCAACGCCGAGGAGCTTGAGGAGCAGGGAATCAAACCTAACACAATTCGTCTTTCAATCGGTACAGAGCATATTGACGACATCATCTACGACCTGAAAGAAGCATTTGAAAATGTATAAAACCGTATAATAAGGAGCCGTTCAGCGGCTCTTTATTTTTTCACAAAAGAATAATATTGACTAAATGTGAATATTATGATAAAATAAAATTTACTAAAAAACCCACAGAACGGAGGGTAAAGAATGGATATAAATTTACTCATTCCTATTGCGGCAGGCGCGTTGGCGCTGTGCTTCGCGATTTATTTCGCGCTGTTCATACGAAAACAGGACGAAGGAACAGAAAGGATGAAGAAAATCTCCTCTGCGATAGCAAAAGGCGCGCGGGCTTTTCTTTTTTCCGAGTATAAAATCCTTGTAGTTTTCGCGGCGTTATTATTCATCGTGATTGGATTTGTAATAAACTGGGGCACAGCTTTGTGCTTTATCCTCGGAGCGTTGTTCTCAACATTGGCGGGTTATTTCGGAATGACCGTGGCTACAATGGCTAACGTCAGAACCGCGAACGCGGCTCGCGAGAAGGGAATGAGCGGCGCGCTCAAGATTGCGTTCCGCGGCGGCGCGGTAATGGGACTTTCCGTAGTCGGTTTAGGCGTGGTAGGTCTTGGCGCTGTTTTCCTTGTGCTCAACAGTATGTTCAACCTTGTTGACAACAGTGAAATGCTCAACGTGTTCACAGGCTTCAGCCTCGGAGCTTCCTCAATAGCGCTCTTCGCGCGTGTGGGCGGCGGTATATATACCAAAGCGGCGGACGTAGGCGCTGACCTCGTAGGTAAGGTCGAGGCGGGTATCCCCGAGGATGACCCCCGCAACCCCGCGACAATTGCCGATAACGTAGGCGACAACGTGGGCGACGTAGCCGGTATGGGCGCTGACCTTTTTGAGAGCTATGTAGGCTCTATTGTTTCGGCAATTACACTGGCTTTCGCGAGCTTCTCGGGTTCTGCCAAGATGACAGCGGCGTTTTTCCCGCTTCTTCTTTGCGCTATCGGAATTATAGGTTCAATTATCGCGGTGTTCTTTGTCCGCGGTAAAGGCTCCAACCCCCAAAGATCACTCAACCTCGGCGAGTACATATCCACAGCTCTTGTTATAGTTTGCGGAGCGCTGCTCAGCTGGTATATGTTCAAGTCACTCAATCCGTTCTTCTGTATATTGGCGGGACTTATTGTCGGTACGGCAATAGGAAAGCTCACCGAAATGTACACTTCCGACCGTTATCGTTCGGTTAAGAGCATTTCCGAAAGCTCCAAAACGGGTTCGGCTACAAATATTATTACGGGCTTGGGCGTTGGTATGAAATCCACCGCTATCCCGATTATCTTTATTGTTATAGGCATCCTTGTCGCATATTTCGTAATGAGTCTGGACGGCGAAGGCCTCGGACTCTACGGAATCGCTCTCGCGGCGGTAGGTATGCTCTCAACCACGGGTATGACAATCGCGGTTGACGCGTACGGTCCCATCGCGGACAACGCGGGCGGTATCGCTGAAATGAGCGAGCTTGACCCTCATGTTCGTGAAATCACCGACAAGCTCGACAGCGTAGGCAACACCACAGCAGCTATCGGAAAGGGCTTTGCCATCGGTTCGGCGGCGCTCACGGCGCTCGCTCTGTTCGCGTCCTTTGCTCACACAGCGGGAATAGCAGACGGCGGAATGTCAATCCTTACTCCCAAAGTAGTAGCGGGACTGTTCCTCGGCGGTATGCTTCCGTTCCTGTTCTCGGCGTTCACAATGGACAGCGTCGGCAAGGCGGCTAACAAAATGATAGACGAGGTTCGCCGTCAGTTCAAGGAAAAGCCGGGAATCTTAGAGGGCAAGGAAGACCCCGATTATTCAAGGTGCGTTTCAATTTCCACAAATGCCGCGCTTAAAGAGATGATTCTCCCCGGCGTTTTGGCTGTTGTAGCTCCGCTTCTGGTAGGCTTCCTGCTCGGCGTAGAGGCTCTGGGCGGATTGCTCGCGGGTTCACTTATCACAGGCGTAATGCTCGCCATATTTATGGCTAACTCGGGCGGCGCGTGGGATAACGCCAAGAAGTATATCGAGACTTCTCCCGAGGGTAAAAACTCCAACGCTCACAAGGCGGCTGTCGTAGGCGACACAGTCGGCGACCCGTTCAAGGATACTTCGGGCCCCTCAATCAACATTCTCATCAAACTGATGACGATTGTTTCCCTCGTATTTGCCACAGCGTTTTTGGCTGTCAACGGCGGCGCGGGAATACTCAATTTATAAATTATAATGTTCAAGCCGACGCGGAAAAATCCGCGTCGGCTTTTTTATCAGAATGATACACAGTTACCACTCAAAAACTTTTTCCTCGTCTCTTTTAATAACGCTCAGCTTGTTATAAGTGCTGTTGTGCAGGCTGCGAAGCAGAAGATTTACAAGTATGCCCGCTATAAACATTACGGTCGCGCTCAAATACCAGTAACCGCCTGTATTAAAGAAGTAAAAATCCTCCCAACCGCCGTTAGCTTTCCCTACAAAGATAACCTGAGTGAGGTATACCGCGCCGTAAATCAAAGTCGGTACGAGCGCCCAAAGTACATTTTTAAAGGATATTTCCCAATCTGATTCAAGCAGGGTAAAGGTATAAAACGCCAGCATAGGCGACAGCAAATGTGTGAAAATCCCCGTGTCACCGAGGAACACGTCATATCCGAACGCCGGCCCCAAAAAGAACATCACGGTAAAGAATGTAAGCGTAACCGAAGCCGTGCCGATGTATTTCAGAATGAGCGCGAACCTCGGTATACTTTTCGATTTGCCACGAAGTATTCTGAACTCAAACGGAATCATTATCATTGAGCCCAGCATACTGAGCACATTTGAGTCGGTGGTGAAGAAACGGAAGCTCTGAGGGCCCGACCGTATGAAAGCGTCCTTATTGCCCATAAAAAACGATAAAATTACCGCCATGGTGGCAAGTACAATTGCTAAGTTTAGTACAACCGCCACGGCGATTTTTCTTTTTATAATCATATTAATATTTTAAACCGAAAATCTGTTTTTATTCAGCCGAGCATAACGTCCAGAAGCATCATTATCGCAAAACCGCCGACAATTCCCATAGTCGCCAAGTACGGATTTTCGCTTTGGTTTTGCTGACACTCGGGTATCAGCTCGTGCACCGCCACAAGTATCATCGCGCCCGCCGCGAAAGCCAGCGCGTAAGGCAGAATCGCCTGAATGTACACTACAAGCAAAGCTCCGATTATGCCCGCTATGGGTTCAACAAATCCCGAAGCTACGCCTATTAAAAAACTTTTTTTGCGCGAAAAGCCCTCGCGTCTCAGCGGCACCGATACAGCCGCTCCCTCGGGGAAGTTCTGAAGTCCTATTCCTACGGCGATTGTTATCGCGCCCATCAACGCTTCGTTTGTGTACGAACTTCCCTGAAGCGCTCCGAACGCTACGCCAACAGCGAGACCTTCGGGGATATTGTGCAGGGTTATAGAAAGCACAAGCATAATGATTCGGTTGAGCCGTTCTCCGCGGTCGCCGTCAGAGCGTTCGGTTCTGCCTCGGGCAAGTCCCACGGCTTTGTCCGACAGCCACATAAACACTGCGCCGAAAAGAAATCCCAGTGTTGCAACGAGGTATGCGGGCAGCGCCGAATATTCCTCCGCGCGCTCGATGGACGGCTGGAGAAGTGACCAGAAGCTCGCCGCTATCATAACGCCCGAGGCAAACCCGAGCATAATGTTCAGTATTTTTGCGTTAGGTTTTTTGAAAAAAGCGACAGTCGCGGCGCCCAGCATATTTACAAACCATGTGCCCAGAGTCGCGATAAGCGCCATAATTACAAGATTACTCATTTCATCACCTGTATTATTATATTTATCGGGATTTTTTTGGTGACAAACGGAGTCAAAGTCCCGCTTATAGGACACCTATTTGTGCGATAATATTAGCAGAAGCTATTAGCAGAAGAGCATTAGCAGAAGAGTTAAATTGAAAAAGTAAATGTGAAAAGTTTTACGGAGGTTTGTTATGGTTAAAGCTTTTGAAGAATTTGTATTGGACGGAAGAGTAAACAGTTCTGATTTTTACATCGCAAGAGAAACGGAGGATTTTACGCGCGCCGGAGCATTCAATGTCGCGGCGATTAACCGCTATGCCGAAAAACCCGCGTTTGTTTTCGAATATGATATGATTGCGTAAATTTGGACTTGACGTAACGACTGCGTAATGATAGAATATATATGTTTTGAGTCGAGTAATCGACAGCTAAGTTTACTAGGAGGACAAAATGAAAGCGTTAGTTAAATCTTTAGCATTAGTTATGGCAGTAGCATTGGTATGTTTTGCGTTTGTTGCATGCGGTGAAGAGGTCAGCAATACCGGCGCAACCTCCAACAATCAGGTGAATGCGACAAGCTACCACGCCGGTAAAGAGTTCGCGACAGCAGATTACAAAAAGGCCGCTGCCAAGGTTGAGTACGAAGACAACAAAAAAATGACTTCCCTTATGAAGGATATTTCAAAGGGTAAATATGACAACAAAGTTGTAGAGATAGAAGGTATTAACACTACCTACGGCTCCAACTGCGGTATCCTTGAGAAGAATGATAACGGTACTCTTGTAGGCACTATGTACTATCTTATCGACTCGGTATATCCCACAGATTACCCCGCCAAGGACGCTCACATAAAGCTCAAGGGTCTCGTTGTCAGAGACGATAACACAGGAGCCCGTCACCTTGAGGTTCCCAAGGATCAGCTTGAGGTTCTCGGTTAATAATTTACAGCTTGAAATCTATAATGTTATGGAAAAAACACCGCTGAAAGGCGGTGTTTTTATCTTGAACTTTAGAAAGCGTTATGATATAATGATTATTTAAGAAAGTATATACAAATGGAGGGTGCTATGAGACTCGGCCTTGATATCGGTTCTACGACAATTAAATGCGTAGTATTGGATGACGACGGCAATTTAATATATAAAACCTACCAGCGCCACTACTCCCAGATTACTGAAAAAATCGGGGAGCTTCTTTCACTTGTACGCAAAGAGGTTAAGGGTGCCGAGAACGCGCTTGTAGCCCTGAGCGGAAGCGCGGGAATGGGTGTCGCCGAGGATTGCGGTATTGACTTTGTTCAGGAGGTTTACGCCACAAGAGTAGCGGCTAATACCTACATCCCAGGTACGGACGTAGTAATCGAGCTCGGCGGCGAGGACGCCAAAATCCTTTTCCTTTCGGGCGGACTGGAAGTTCGAATGAACGGAACCTGCGCGGGCGGTACGGGAGCTTTCATCGACCAGATGGCGACGCTTCTCAATGTTCCGCTTGAGGATATGGACGAACTCGCCAAAGGTTATGAAAAGACATACACCATTGCTTCTCGCTGCGGTGTTTTCGCTAAGACGGATATCCAGCCTCTGCTTAACCAGGGCGCGAGGAAAGCGGACATAGCGGAAAGTATCTTCAGAGCGGTTGTGTCACAGACGGTCGCGGGACTTGCCCAGGGACGAGAGATAGAAGGTCAGGTCGTGTACCTCGGCGGACCTCTTACGTTTATGTCCGAGCTTCGCAACTGCTTTGACAAAACACTCAAGACCAAGGGAATCTGTCCCGAAAACTCGCTGTACTATGTAGCGTGCGGCGCGGCTTTGTGCGCTTCAAATACGATAGATTTTGACGAAGTTGCCGAGAAGGTAAAACACTACACGGGTTCGGGTAACTTCGCGTTTAACCCGCCTTTGTTCAAGAATGAATACGAGTACGACGCTTTTGTGGCGCGCCACAACAAAGCGTTTGTAGCCACCAAGGATTTAAAGGGCTACAAGGGCAAAGCATACATAGGTATGGACTCGGGCTCAACCACCGTCAAGGCGGTTGTGCTTTCCGAGAACTGTGATTTGCTCTACTCGGAATATATGCCCTCAAAGGGCAACCCCGTGGTGCTCATCAAGCAGTTTTTGCAGAAGGTTTATGAGATAAATCCCGACATAAAAATAGCTTCATCCGCCGTAACGGGTTACGGTGAAGATATAGTCAAAAACGCCTTTTCGGTGGATTACGGCATTGTCGAGACGGTGGCTCACTTCACCGCCGCCAAACACTTTATGCCCGACGTTGAGTTCATTATCGACATCGGCGGACAGGACATCAAGTGCTTCAAAATCCGCAACGGAGCGATTGACAACATCTTCCTCAACGAGGCGTGTTCCTCGGGTTGCGGAAGCTTTTTGCAGACTTTCGCGAACGCTCTCGGATACTCAATCGAGGACTTTGCGGAGAAAGGTATCTACGCCAAGCGTCCCGTTGACCTCGGCTCACGCTGTACCGTGTTTATGAATTCGTCTGTAAAACAGGCTCAGAAGGACGGCGCGACCATAGAGGATATCTCCGCGGGATTGTCGCTGTCGGTTGTAAAGAACGCGCTTTATAAGGTTATTCGCGCGGCTTCTCCCGATGAACTCGGCAAGAGGATTGTAGTTCAGGGCGGAACATTCCTCAACAACGCTGTTCTGCGCGCGTTTGAGCAGGAGATGGGCGTTAACGTAGTTCGCAGTAACATAGCGGGACTTATGGGCGCGTACGGCGCGGCGCTCTATTCCATGGCGAAAGCTATGGGTAAAGGTGTTGACAAATCTACAATTGCCGACAAAGAGGCTTTGGATAATTTTGTACACGAAATCAAGGTGGCGAACTGCGGACTTTGCAACAACAACTGCCGCCTTACGATAAATACATTCTCGGGCGGGAAAAAGTTCATCGCGGGCAACCGCTGTGAACGCCCGATTACCAAGAAAGAACCGTCGAGCGACCGAAATATTTTTGCCTACAAGCTCGAGCTGCTTTCACAGTATGAGCCTGTTGAGGGCAGGCGCGGCACCATAGGTCTGCCTATGGGACTTAATATGTATGAACTGCTGCCGTTCTGGTGGAGGTTCTTTACAGATTTGGGATTCAAGGTAGTGCACTCGCCTTATTCAAACCGCAAGATTTATCAGAAAGGTCAGCAGACCATCCCCAGCGATACCATCTGTTTCCCCGCCAAGCTGATGCACGGCCATGTTCAGTATCTGATTGACAAGGGTGTGGAGAACATCTTCTATCCCTGTATGTCATACAACTTTGACGAGGGCAAGGGCGACAACCATTACAACTGTCCTGTTGTGGCATACTATCCCGAGGTTATCAAGAACAATATGAAGGGTGTCAGGGACATTAACTTCATTATGCCCTACCTCGGTATTCACCGCCCCAAGGATTTCGCAAAGAAGGCTTTCGAAAAACTTAAGCCTCACTTCAACACCCTCACGGCTGAGGAAGTCAAGGCGGCAGCGAAGGCGGCGTATAAGGAATACGACCTATATTTTGAGAAGCTGAGAAAGCGCGGAAACGAAATCATAGCCGCCGCGGAAAACGCGGGCAGAGAAATCATCGTGCTTTCAGGTCGTCCCTACCACGTTGACCCCGAGATAAACCACGGCATCGACAAGCTGATTTCGGGATTTGACGTAAGCCTGGTCAGCGAGGATATCGTAAGCGTCAGAGCCGAAAAATTCCACACTAACGTGCTCAACCAGTGGACTTATCATTCACGCCTTTACTCGGCGGCTAAATATATCAGCACCCGCAACGATATGCAGCTTGTACAGCTTGTTTCGTTCGGCTGCGGAGTTGACGCCATAACCACCGACGAGGTTCGTGAAATCCTCGAGAAAAACAACAAGATTTATACACAGATTAAGATAGACGAAATTACAAACCTCGGCGCGGTTAAAATCCGTCTGAGAAGCTTGCTGTCGGCAATCGGCAGAGAATAGGAGGAGAAATGGCTGAATTAAAATACAACGACGACGGCCGCCTCCTTTTTACTAAGGAAATGCGTGACGAGGGCTATACAATACTCACTCCCCAGATGATGCCCATTCACTTTGAAATGCTCGAGAAGGTGTTCAGACACGCGGGCTATAAAGTGAAGATTATGGACAAGACAGGTCCCGAAATCGCGCAGACAGGCTTAAAATACGTCCACAACGATACCTGTTATCCAGCTCTGCTGGTAATCGGACAGTTCATCTATACCCTCCAGTCGGGAGAATATGACGTAAACAAAACCGCCCTGATGATGACTCAGACAGGCGGCGGATGCCGAGCGAGCAACTACATATTCCTGCTGAGAAAAGCTCTCAAAAAAGCGGGATTTGAAAACATCCCCGTAATCTCCCTTTCTATAGGAATGGAGAAAAACCCGGGCTTCAAGCTGACAGTACCGCTTGTCAGACGCGGGCTCGCCGGCTTTGTATACGGCGATCTGCTTACGCTTCTGAGCAATCAGACTAAAGCCTATGAAGTGAACAAAGGCGAGAGTATGGAGCTCGTCGAAAAGTGGGTTGGCCGTCTTGTCGGGGATTTCAACAAGGGTGAAAGCTACCGCTTCAAGGAGATTGAGCGTTACGCCGACCAGATATGCAAGGAGTTTTCCGAGATTAAACTCAACAACACCCCCAAGGTTAAGGTGGGTGTTGTCGGAGAGATATACGTCAAATACTCTAACCTCGCCAACAACGATTTGGTACAGTTCCTTGAGGAGCAGGACTGCGAGGTAAATGTCCCCGGTGTACTCGGATTCGCTATGTTCAAGGTTGACAACCGTATCGAGGATATCAAGCTTTACGGCGGAAGCAGAGCGAAATACAAGTTTTGCAATATGCTGTTTAATTATCTCACAAAGCTTGAGGCAATCCTGATAAAGTATACCAAAAAGTATAATTTCAATCCCCCGGGAGAATACGCCCACATCAAGAAGCTCGTTAACCCCGTAATCGGCTACGGCTCAAAGATGGGTGAGGGCTGGCTTCTGACCGCCGAGATGCTCGAGCTTGCCGAGAGCGGCTACGAGAATATCGTGTGCACCCAGCCTTTCGGATGTCTGCCGAACCATATCAACGGCAAGGGAGCTATCCGCAGAATTAAGGAACTCAACCCCAACGCCAATATAGTTTCAATCGACTATGACCCTGGCGCTCCCAAGGTTAATCAAGAGAACCGAATCAAGCTGATGCTCGCGGTCGGCAAGGAAGAACTGGAGAAAAACAGTTGTCAGTGAGTAGTGATCAGTGGTCAGTTATGGTCGGGTTTTTAAATCGGATTAATTCAATAATCGGTGCCCGATTGTATCAATATGTATAAATTAATTAAACCTAGGAGTTGTGTTAATCACTCCTAGGTTTATTCTTTATAGTATTAGATTTTATAAATAGTTCGGGAACTTAACTTTTGGATCAGTTGTAGTTTTGTTCTCGACATTCACTGATCACTGACTACTGACTACTAAACCGTCCATATTGTTTCGTCTTTGCCTGACGCAATCTCAAAGTGGCATTTTACTATGCCTAAATCAACCTTTGAGAACGGACCGAAACCCGCTGTAACTCTGACCTTTTCGTCGGAAATAAGCTCGAAAACAAACTTCTGCTGATTGATAGCGGTCGGAGCGAGCAGCGCCGCCTCAACGCCTTTAGTGTACCATTCGGGCATCGCGCCGATTGTTTTGCTGACCTCGTTGAACTCCTTGCTTTTGTGCTGAACGCCGTCTTCGTCCGAATATCCCACAGCGATTACCGCCACGAGCTTTTCGCCCTTTTCAATCGTCATAGATTTAGGGACTTTACGGTATGTTCCGCCTACCCAGCAGGTTTTAAGCCCCAGAGCCTGAGCTTCAAGCACAAGCATCTCGCCAAAATAACCGCACATTTCCTCAAGGTCGGCGCCTTTGCGGCCGATTAAGGCGATGTAGTTTTTGACGCCTTTAAATTTTCCGTAACGCGCTTTCAGACCTGAGAAAGCCTTGCGTTCGTTCTGAATCAGCTGCATATGCAGACCGCTCTCGGCGTTATAAGTTGTGATTAATCTCTCAAGCGCCGACGCAAGGACGTCATCAAGGGGTTTGTCGTTAAAAACGCGCACAGAGTGTCTTTCGTAAATTGCTTGCAGTAAATCCATAATCACAACTCCTTTTATTTTAATTTACTTTATTATATCACAAAGTTTTCGTGTCTACAATATACATAACGTCTAATATGTAAAAATAATAATGTTTTTTACGCGCGAAAAATGTCATAAGACAAAAGAAATATTATAAAATAATTTATGCTCAGCTATTGGCTAAAATCAACTTTTGTAGTATAATAACTTTGTGTATGCGGTTTATTATGCAAGTTCATATGTAAAATCTTGCAAAAAATCTCTATAAATCGGAGGCTGAAGAACAGAAAATGAAACTTCACGGAATAAAAGTTCAGCACAAAAAGAACACCTCGGATTTGCCTCCCGTACGACTGCCTGTCCCGGACGAGGTTGGTATTCCTATGTCTATGCACATAGGCAAACCCGCTAAAGTCGTTGTAAAACGCGGCGACAGCGTCAAGGTAGGTCAGGTTATCGGTGAGCGCGACGGTTTCGTCAGCGCGCCTGTTCACGCCAGCGTTTCGGGAACAGTCAGCAAGGTCGAGGATATGGTTATGTCCACAGGGCAGAAGGTGCCTGTGGTTTTCATCAAATCCGACGGGTTGAACGAAGTATACGAGGGTATCACTCCGCCCGAAGTCAATGATTATCAGAGCTTGGTCGAAGCGATTCAGCTCAGCGGCGTGGTAGGTCTCGGCGGCGCGGGATTCCCCACTTTCGTCAAACTCAACGTCAAGGAACTCGACAAGATTGAGGAAGTTGTAATCAACGCCGCGGAGTGCGAACCTTACATAACGTCCGACACACGCACTATGCTCGACAAGCCCGACTATATTTTCAAGGCGATTGAAGCGTGCAGGAAGTTTATGGGCATAAAACGCTTCATTATCGGCATAGAGGACAATAAAAAAGAAGCAATCAAGGTGATGAAAGAACACGCCGCCAAAACCGACGGGGTAGAGGTACGCGTGCTCCCGTCAATCTATCCGCAGGGCGGCGAGAAAGTTCTTGTTTACAATACAACAGGCAAGATTATCCCCAAGGGCGGCTTGCCCCTTGATGTCGGAGTGATAGTCGTCAACGTAACCACGCTTGCTTTCTGCGCCGAATATCTGGAGACAGGTATGCCGCTGATTGAAAAGTGCGTAACCGTGGACGGCTCGGCGGTAAAACATCCCGCTAATGTAATCGTTCCGATAGGTACGCCGATTGAGAATCTGTTTGAAGCCTGCGGCGGACTGAAATGCGAGCCCGCTAAGATTATTTACGGCGGACCGATGATGGGAATCGCCGTGCCGTCAACAGACACGCCCGTGCTCAAAATGACAAACGCGATTATAGCTATGGATGAAAAAGAAGCGACTCCGCCTAAGACTACGCCCTGCATAAACTGCGGCAACTGTCTCAGGCACTGTCCGTTCAGGCTCGACCCCAAGGGCATAATGAGCGCGTACAATATAGGTGACGGCGAGGCGCTGGAGGCGCTCAATGTTGACCTATGTATGGAGTGCGGCTGCTGTTCCTATGTCTGTCCCGCCAAGCGTCCGCTTGTCCAGACAAATAAACTGGCAAAAATAAAGCTCAGAGAATATATAAATTCCAAGAAAGAGGAGGGAACTAAATGAGAAAACTGATTTCGTCCGTTTCCCCTCACGTTCACAGTCCTCTGACTACACAGAAGATTATGCTCGATGTTGTCATCGCGCTTTTGCCCGCGGGCATAGCGTCGGTAATAATCTTCGGATTGCGCGCCCTGCTGGTAATCGGCGTGTGCGTTGCAGTCTGTGTGTTTATGGAATGGGGATTTGAAAAAATCTGCAAAAAGGAAAACACAATCACCGACCTTTCAGCTGTCGTAACGGGACTTCTGCTCGCCTATAACCTGCCTGTGGAGATTCCGATTTGGCAGGCTGTGTTCGGAAGCGTTGTGGCGATTGTGGTTGTAAAGCAGTTGTTCGGCGGTATAGGTCAGAATTTCGCGAACCCCGCGATAACCGCCCGTATTGTTATGATGACAGCGTTCTCGGGAACAATGACTTCATGGGTTATTCCCGACGGCGTTTCCTCCGCGACTCCGCTGGCACTGATGGCTAAGGGCGATATGAGCTCAATGCCTTCGTATCTTCAGATGTTCTTCGGATACCGCGGCGGATGTCTCGGCGAGACCTGTATTTTCGCGTTGCTGCTCGGCGGAGTATATCTGCTTGTAAAACGCGTCATAAGCTGGCACACACCTGTCGCGTTTATCGGCACGGTTGCGCTGATGTCGCTTGTTTGCGGCAAGGACGTTCCCTATCAGCTTATGGCGGGCGGTCTTGTGCTGGGAGCGTTGTTTATGGCGACCGATTATTCCACCACACCGCCCACAAAATGGGGCAAAATCATCTTCGGTATCGGCTGCGGACTTATCACCGTTTTAATTCGCTTCTGGGGCAACTTCCCCGAGGGCGTCAGCTTCTCGATTCTGATTATGAACATCCTCACTCCCTACATAACCAGGCTCACGCGCTCCAAACCTTTCGGCGTAGGAGGTGGTAAACGATGAAGAACAACATTTTCAAAGAGATAATCAAACCGATTATAGTGCTCACCTGTATCTGTCTTGTCGTAACCGCCGCGCTCGCCTATACCAACAGCGTAACCGCCCCCGTAATAAAAGCGGCGGAGGAACAGGCGGCTGAGCAGGCGAGAGCCGAAGTGCTCGGCGAGGCTGACGGCTTTACACCTGTAAAAACCGCAAAAATGCCCGAGGAAATCACCGAGGTGTATAAAGCCGACAACGGTTCGGGCTATGTGTTTATGGTGACAACCAAGGGCTACGGCGGAGATATCATAATTATCTGCGGTATCAAATCCGACGGTTCAATAGAAAAAACAAAAACCCTTTTCCACTCGGAAACGAGCGGTATCGGTTCAAGGGTTGCGGATAACGATTCGAGTTACAGAAAACAATATGTCGGCAAAACATCCGACACCTTAGACGAGGTTGACGCGGTTTCGGGCGCGACAATTTCCTCGAAAGCGTACAAAAGCGCAATTGAGAATGTTTTCAAAGCGTATAAAACAGTAAAGGAGGCGGGATGATGAACAAGCTTCAGAACTTTTCCAAAGGAATAATAAGAGAAAATCCCGTGCTCGTACTGGTGCTGGGAACCTGTCCGACGCTCGCCACCTCTACAAACGTCGAGAGCGCTCTCGGTATGGGTGTGGCGGCGACTGTTGTCCTGCTGTGCTCCAATATCGTAATTTCCGCGCTCAGAAAGGTTATTCCCGACAAGGTCAGAATCCCCTGCTTTATCGTGCTCATAGCGGGATTTGTAACGATGGTTCAGATGCTCGTAAAGGCGTTTGCTCCCGCTTTGGACGCGGCGCTCGGAATTTACCTGCCTCTTATAGTGGTTAACTGTATCATCCTCGGCAGAGCCGAGATGTTCGCCCAAAAGAACACGGTAATCGACTCGGCTGTCGACGCCCTCGGAATGGGCGCGGGCTTTACCCTTACGCTCGCGGCTATGGCGTCCATCCGTGAGATTTTCGGCAACGGTACATGGATGGGTATTTCAATCCCGCTGTTGTCCGACAACCATATTTCAATACTTACCATGGCGCCCGGCGGATTCTTCGTTTTCGGTCTGCTCATAGCTATTGTAAACAAATTCTCCAAGCACAAGCCCCGCAAAAAGGACTTCGGATGCGCGGGATGTCCGTCGGCTGCGGTGTGCTCGGGTGCTTGCGCGGTAAAGGAGGGCAGTGATGACTAAACTTATCATTATTCTGCTCTCGGCAGTATTTATCAACAACTATGTGCTAAACAGATTTTTAGGAATCTGTCCGTTTTTAGGTGTATCAAAAAAATTGGATTCCGCTACGGGAATGAGCCTTGCCGTAATTTTTGTAATGCTCATCGCCACCGCGGTTACATACCCCATACAGATGTACCTGCTGGTTCCGAATCAGCTCGAATATCTTCAGACAATTGTATTTATCCTCGTAATCGCGGCGCTGGTTCAGCTTGTGGAAATCACGATGAAAAGATATCTTCCCGCGCTCCACAAATCGCTCGGAGTATATCTTCCGCTCATCACTACAAACTGCGCCGTTCTCGGCGTTACAATACTCAACATCGACGAGGGTTACACATTCCTTGAGGCTATGGTGAACTCGCTGGGCAGCGGTCTGGGATTCTTCCTGGCTATGGTTATGTTCTCGGGCGTGCGCTCAAAGCTTGAGGGCGCGGATATTCCGAAATCGTTCAAAGGTCTGCCGATTACGCTCGTAGCGGCGTCGATTACATCGCTGTCGTTTATAGGTTTCGGCGGCGTTATCGAGAATATGTTCGCGAAGTAAGGGGGACTGTGTATGAATGCTATTCTAATCGCGGTTATCCCTGTTGTGATAATCGGAATTATAAGCGCGGTAATGCTTGTTGTCGCGTCAAAGGTTATGGCGGTCAAGGAGGACGAACGCTTCCCGAAGGTAAGAGAATGTCTCCCCGGAGCCAACTGCGGAGCCTGCGGTTTTGCGGGCTGCGACGGCTACGCCAAAGCGCTTTGTGAGGACGACAGCACACCCTCCAACCTTTGTGTTCCGGGAGGCACCGCGTGCGCGAAAGAAATCAGCGAAGTGCTGGGCGTAGAGTTTAACGACGTTGCCGCTCAGGTTGCCGTGGTTCATTGTCTGGGCGACTGCAACGCCACCGAGGACAAAGTTGACTACCACGGAATGGAGAGCTGCGCGGCGGCAAAGATGATTTTCGGCGGCAAAGGCAAGTGCGGCTGGGGCTGTATAGGCTTAGGCGACTGCGCCAGAGCCTGTCCCGAGGACGCAATATGCGTCAAAGAGGGTATCGCCCACGTAAAGACCGCTTTGTGTATCGGTTGCGGAGCCTGCGTCAGAACCTGCCCCAACAACCTCATCTCACTGCGTAAAGACCAGCCGACTACGGTTGTTGTCTGCAGCAACAAGGACAAGGGCGCGCTCACGCGCAAGGTGTGCTCAAACGGATGTATCGGCTGCAAGAAGTGCGAAAAAACCTGTGAGTATGACGCCATAAAGGTCATAAATAACCTTGCCGTAATTGACTACGAAAAATGCACAAACTGCGGCGCGTGCGCCGAAGTCTGCACAACAAAGGGTATAAAAATATTCAGTGGTCAGTGATCAGTGATTAGTGATCAGTGAATGTCGAGAACAAAAGTCTGATTAATACAAACCTTATGTTCCCGAACTATTGATAAAACATCTAATACTATAATATAAACCCAAAGGTGCCTTAACAGCTAAACCTTTGGGTTTAATTTGTTTATATCAATATTAATACAATCGGGTCGCAAACGTTGTGGAAGCTGGAAGGTTTCTCCCCGACCATAACTGTCCACTGATCACTGACCACTGTTCACTCGATTAACTACAATTTGGGCGCACAGTCCCGTGAACGCTCCCGACAGGCATCCCGACACAATAAGGAACGGATAGTACGCCAGAATAGCGGGGGTGCCGAGCAGTATTACCGCCGCGATAATCTGTCCTGTGTTGTGCAGTACAGCGCCGAAAATACTCGCCAGCCACAGGTGTTTTTCGTCAATAACTTTTTTGAGCAGCAGCATACCCGCAATACACAAAAATCCGCCCGCCAGGCTGTAAACAAGAGCGTAAAGATTCCCGCCGAAAATTGCCCCCAGCAGTATCCTGACCAGAAGCACCGCCGCCGCTTCATACGCGCGGTAGCGATAAACCGCGTAGACGGTGATGATGTTCGCAAGCCCCAGTTTTATTCCGGGGACAGGAAACGGATAGGGTATGAATGATTCAATTATAAAGATTATCAGAGCCGCGGCAGTGAGTAAGCCCAGCTCAGCCAGTCGTTTAGCTTTCATATCAACCTGCCAGCGCGTCAATTTCGCCCTCGGACGCAAATTCAATAACAAGGTGGTTGGGCAGGCAAACTATCGGCACAGCCGACGAGCTCAGCCAGCCTGTTTTTACACACACCTTGTCGGGACATTCAGCGTCCTTTACGCGGATTTTTCCGTCTTTGATTTCCACAGTGTTTTTGCTGTCTTTGTATTTTATGTCAAACACCTTGTCCTCAGCCGTTTTAAGGTCGATTGTATATAAAATTTTGTTGTCGCGTTTGATTACCGCGGTATCCTTTTCGGGAGCGTTGAGCACCAGAATACTGCCGACAATTCCCAGGGCAAAAATCGCCGCGGCAATAATTATCAGAATCTTGATTTTCATAATGTCATTTTACCCTAATTTTATGCCTCAGTCAAATTGACACCGAAAGGCTTTTGTGATAGTCTAAAAATGAGATGATTATTATGAAAAAACTGCTAAGTTTTCTATTGCTTTTAGCAATTACAATTTCACTTTGTTCCTGTACTCCTCAGGAGGCTCACGAGTCATTGGAAGCTATGGACACGTTTATGGAATTTTCAATCTACGGCGGCACGGCTGAGTGGGCTATGAAGGGTGTAAAGGACGAAATCCAAAAGCTGGACAAAGAGCTCTCAACCACCAACACGGGAGATATCGGTCTGCTCAACGAATACGGCGAAAACAATATAAGCGACGTGTCACGCGAGCCGCTGACGCGTTCCCTTGAGTTGTGCGGGGAGCTTGACGGGGCGCTTGACATCACCGTCTATCCTCTGGTGGAGGAATGGGGGTTCATCAGCGGAGATTATAAGGTTCCGTCAAAAAAAAGAATCAAAGAACTGCTTAAAACCGTTGATTACAAAAAGGTGAAAGTTGACGAGTCGGGCGCAACCTTACCCAAGGGAACCAAGGTTGACCTCGGCGCTGTAGCAAAAGGCTACGCCGCCGACAAATGCCGCGAGATACTCAAGGAGGAGGGCGTAAAATCCGCCATTCTAAACCTTGGCGGAACAATATTGACCTACGGTGAGAAGCCCGACGGAAGCAACTGGAAAGTGGGTGTGTCAGCCTCAGACATAGAGGGTGACTACTTCGGCTATCTGAGCTGCAGTGACAAGGTTGTGGCGACTTCGGGCGGCTATGAGAGATATTTTGAAGAAAACGGAAAGCGGTATATTCACATAATCGACCCCAAAACAGGATATCCTGTCGATAACGGCTTAAAGTCTGTTACCGTAGTATCCCAAAACGGCGCGCGCGCCGACGCTCTTTCCACAGCGCTCTATGTAATGGGCGCTGACAAGGCGGTAGAATACAGCAAGTCCCGCGAGGGCTTTGACGTCATCATTCTGACCGACGACGACAAGCTCTATATATCGGGCTCGATTGCGGACAGCTTTACTCTGAAAAACAATTATGAAATAATCAAGATATAATTTAAACCCGCCGATAGTTCGGCGGGTTATTCTCTGTTTAAAATATAGTCTGTTGTTACGCAGTATTGAAAAGCACTATAAAAGCACTATAAATATTCACTTTTTTTGTTGAATTATACCTTATGGTATGGTATAATATTTTCAAAATTTAAACAGGAGGTTGTTATGAAAATATCCAAGCGTTTATTATGCGCGCTCATTTCGGTGGTAATAGTTGCCTGCGCGGCAGTTATACCCGTTTCGGCGGCGCAAAAAAAGCAAGCAAAAAAGGCAGAGCCCCCCAAGGCTGATTACGTCGAGGGAGAGGCTATCGTTGTGCTCAGGGACAGTGCGGACAAAAGCTACTCCGTAAAGTCCAAGGCGGCGTCATCCTACGGCGGCGGAATTTCCATGAAAGAATCGTTCTCGATTGACGCAAACGGCGGCGACGGGGTAAAAATGGCTGTTCTCAAATCATCCAAACTGAACACAAAACAGCTCATTACCTCGCTCAAAAAGAACAGCGCCGTTAAGTACGCTTTCCCGAATTACATAAAGAAAATATCAAGCGTTACAAATGACACATACAGTAAGTACCAGTGGGCTCTGGAGAACACGGGGCAGAACAGAGGTACCGCGGGCAAGGACGTCAAAGCCTCCGCTCTGTGGGACAAAGCAGCGCAATCAGACAAAGAATCAGTTGTAGCTGTGTTAGACACAGGAATAGATTTTGAGCACGAGGATTTAAAGGACGTTATATGGTCAAATCCTTACGGCTCAAAGCTCGTAGGCAAAAACGGCTATGATTTCACCTATACAACACCGAACAGCAAACCTCAGGATGATAACGGTCACGGAAGCCACGTGGCGGGTATTATCGCGGGCGTTGCCGACAACGAAAAAGGTATCAGCGGAATCAACAAGAGTAATGTAAAGATTCTCCCGTTAAAAATTTTTGACGCGAGCGGATTCGGCTACACAGAATCTGAGTTCATGGCATATGAATATATAGCTCGCGCCGTCAAGCTCGGCGCTAATATCAAAGCCGTCAACTGTTCGTTTGGAGGCCCGGGAATCGAGGAAGAAAAACTTGCCTATAAGGAAGTATTTGACGAACTGGGCGCAAACGGTGTAGTAACAGCGGTTTCCGCGGGCAATGAGTATCAGGACCTTGAAAATCTCGATCCCGAGGATTTCGACGATGATGAGTATATTCTGCCCGCTGCCAACGACAGCAAGTATTGTATAACCGTAGCGGCGAGCGACGAAAACGACAATATTACGGATTTCTCAAATTATTCGGAAAAATACGTCGACATTGCCGCTCCGGGTAACGATATCCTCTCCAGCGTAAGCTACAACTGCTATAATCCCTCAATATATAACGAGGGGCAGCATGCTGAGCTCACAAAGTCGTTGCAAAACTACAACTCGGGCGTATCCGCGGGCGACTTCGGTTATCCTGATATAAGCCCTGTTGACTCAACGGATTATCACGTTCTCCATGACGCGTCAGCCGATTTATCGGACGTCTGCTTTGGCGAAAGCGGAAAATCCATAGCTGTTACTTTTAACGAAGATACTAAGAGAGAAAATGATGTTTATGTTATAGATCTTCCTTTTACAATCGACAACCCCGACGAACCTTACAGAATAAGCTTTATGGCTTCCTGCAATGCAAGACTTATGAGCGGTATAGCTGTCGATGTGCCGCAGAGTATGGCGTGTTATTATGACGGCGACTACATTACCGAGGGAATCGAGCTTTTTACTACCAAGGGTACATGGGACCATTACGAGATTACGATAGACCCGTCAAAGACGGAGTATTATTTAAAATCCACCGAGAGAAAGCTCACTATCGGTCTGACCGCCAAAAAAGGCGACACCTTCTATATTGATGATTTTGCTGTAAGTAAGCAAGGCGTAAACACAGACGACTTCGGCAAATACGATTTTTACAGCGGCACATCTATGGCTACTCCCTACGTTGCGGGCGCTGCGGCTCTTGCATCGAACTGCTACCCCGATGCGAAGGCAATCGACATCGTCAATATGGTTTGCAACACAGGCAGAGTCAGCGAAAATCTTACAGGTAAGGTTGCGGGAGCGCGTTCGCTTTCGCTCGATAACACCGACAAGGTTCCTCCCATTATCTCATCCGTAAATTATTCCGCGGACGGCAAAAAAATCGAGATAAACGGCTCGACAAACAACGCCTCTGCTTTCAAAGTGAACGGCAATAATGTTACACCCTTAAGCGTGAGCGGCGACAAAGCCGTTATCCCCGACGACAACTACAACACTAAAAAATTCACGGTATCTATGACAAACGAGTACGGAACAGGTACATTTGACGCTTTTGTTTCCAAAAAACCCGCTTTCCCGACAACAACCAAGGTTGTGGGTGAACCCGAAAGCACAGATGAATTGATATCCGTACAGGCGGGGGACAAGGCGTATTTTGTCAACGCGTATTCCGGCGTTATCGAAAAGCTGTCCTACAAGATTTCTTCCGACAAATACTATTATGAGTACGCGGGCTTAATTAATCTGACAGGCTTAGACGCTCAAAAATCATACTACTATATTACATCGGCGGCTTACAGCGGCAACAAAATCTACTTCACCGCCGTCAGTCCCATCAGGAGCGGTATGGGCGGTATAATCGGTTATGATAATATACTGGCTTATTATGATATTTCCAAGGGAAAAACAACCGCTATTTGTGAAATCCCGAATGTACCCGTCGAGGGAGCGACTCTCGCCGCATACAAGGGCGGGCTCTACATCATCGGCGGTTATGATATGGATGACAGGGTGTTCTGCGACACTGTCTACAAGTACAATTCCGCTTCAAAATCATTTGAAGAAATGACCGCAAAGCTTCCCGAGGGCAGAGCCTGCGCCAAGTTCGTTGTAAGCGGCGATAAGCTCGTCGGTGTTTACGGCGCTCACGCCGACGGGAATATGCCTGCTCCGATAATTTATGACGGAACCGCGTGGACAAAATCGGCGATTGAGTTTGACAGCGACGACTGTGTTCGTTATGATACCGCCGCCGACGGCAAAACCTACTATCTCTATGACGGTAATGCTGGTTTGGGCGAAAACGGCGTGTTCTGTAACGGCGCTTATGTTTACGGTTTGGGTGATACATTCACCTACAATCCCGCGAACGACAGCGTTACAGCCTCGGCGTACTCAATGACCAATTCGCTGAAAGACGGCAAAATATTCGGAACAACTATCCCGGGCTGCTTCATTGGTTTCACCGCCGATAAACCAAGCAGCGATTATGACGATGACGACTATGAGCTGTACTCAAAATCCGCCGCGAGTTACGACTACGATGACGATGACGACGATGATGATGACTACACCGAGACCGCCAAAACAGCATATCTGCTGCCTCTCAAAAATACAAATAACGACCCCGCGAAGCAGACGTATCTCACACTTAAAAAATCCTCCGCCGGTCTGTATGTAAAGGGCACTTACAAAATCAAAGCCGTCGTACGCAACCCCAAGGGCAAAACAACCTATAAGAGCAGTAATTCCAAAATCGCAAAGGTAAGCTCAAGCGGAAAGGTTACGGCTCTCAAAAAGGGAAAAGCCAAGATTACAGTCAAGAACAACGGCGTCAAAAAGACCTTCACCGTTACCGTAAAGAACCCAAGGCTCAACGCGACGTCAAAGACTCTCAAAAAGGGCAAGACCTTTACAATCAAGGTAACGGGTAAAATCGGAAAGGCGGCATTTAAGTCCTCCGACAAAAAGATCGCCTCGGTAACTTCAGGCGGTAAAGTAAAAGCCGTATCCAAGGGCAAAGCGATAATAACCGTCACAGCGAACGGCGTTAAGCTGAAGTGTAAGATTACCGTAAAGTAGTCAGTTTTTAGCAGACAGTATTCAGTTAGTCGTTAGCAAATAAACAATAAAAATCGGCAGAACATCTCACGGGAGAAGTTCTGCCGTTTCTTTATTAAAACTTTGTCGCGTGAATAACTGACTACTGATTACTGAGAACTGTCTTACTTGGTGCCGAAGATTCTGTCTCCCGCGTCGCCGAGACCGGGGCAGATATAAGCGTCATCGTTAAGACAGCGGTCCATACAGCCGATATATACATCGACGTCGGGGTGAACCTTTGAGAAAGCCTCAACACCCTCGGGAGCCGCGATAATGCACATACACTTAATTTCCTTACCGCCCTGTTTCTTGATTTCGCTTACAGCGTCAATCAGCGAGCCGCCTGTCGCGAGCATCGGGTCAACAACAACGATAAGTCTTCTGTCAATAATGGGAGGAAGCTTGCAGTAGTAGGAGTGGGGCATATGTGTTTCCTCGTCGCGGTACATACCGATATGACCGACCTTAGCCAAAGGAACAAGCTCCAGCATACCGCCGACCATTCCCAGACCTGCTCTGAGGATGGGGACAATCGCCAGCTTTTTGCCGTCGATAACGGGCTGAACCGTATCCTCGATAGGAGTTTTAATTTCCATATCTGTTGTTTTTAAATCACTCAGAGCCTCATAACCCATAAGTATGGTTATTTCCTCAACCAGGCTTCTGAAATCGTTAGTAACGGTAGTATCCATACGGAGCATAGTTATCTTGTGCTTGATAAGAGGGTGCGTCATAATATGTATTTTACTATTGTCCATTAAATACATCCTTTCGAAATAATATTATAGTATAATATTACAAAAAAGAACACAAAAAGTCAACCGACAGACGGTAAAAAGCCGAAATATAACTAAATTGCGTCAAAACTGTTGTAATATCGTTTTTTTTTCGATATAATGTCTATTTGGTAAGTTTAGAAAAAGAATATTTAAGGGGGAAAATGTTATGAAAATGATTTATGGCGTAAAAGACAAACCTAAGTTCCCGTCAATCCTCGTTTTCGCGTTCCAGCAGCTGCTCGCTATTATGGCGGCTACTATCGCGGTGCCGATGATTGTCAACGAGGCCGCGGGTTCTCAGATGAGCACCTCTGCCGCTCTCTTCGGCGCGGGCGTAGGTACACTTGTATATGTTGCTTTTACAAGAGCTAAAAGCCCTGTGTTCCTCGGTTCGTCATTCGCGTTCCTTGGCTCAATGATGACTGCTTTCGCGGGCGCCGCGACAGCTGCTCTCGGCTATTTCGCGCTCATTATCGGCGCGGCTATGGCAGGCCTTGTTTATGTAGTAATCGCGCTTATTGTTAAGTTTGTAGGCGTAAAATGGATCAGCAAGATTATGCCCGCTGTTGTAATCGGACCTACGGTTGCTATCATCGGACTTTCGCTCGCGGGTAACGCTATCGGCGACCTCGGCGCGACAGAAGCAAATTTTGCGGATGGTGATCCGTTAAATGTTTACATCAAGATTATCTGCGGAATTGTTACTTTAGCGGTTACAATGCTCTGCTCCGTTTACGGCAAGAAGATGGGCAAGCTCATTCCGTTCATTATCGGTATCCTCGCGGGTTACGCGACAGCTTCCGTTTTCTATATTATCGGCAACGCCGTCGGAAACGACGCTTTGAAGGTTATTGATTATTCAGCGCTCACAAGCCTCTTCCGGAACGTTAAGCTCGAAAGCTTTATCGCGCTTCCCGACTTTACTTTCCTTAAAGCGTTCGGCAACTTCGATAAGTTTGACCTTTCTTACTTCGGTACAATTGCCGTAGCTTACATTCCCGTTGCGTTCGTTGTATTTGCCGAGCATATTGCCGACCACAAAAACCTCTCCTCAATCATCGAGAAGGACCTCCTCGAGGATCCCGGTCTTTCCAACACCCTCCTCGGCGACGGTGTAGGTTCAATGGTAGGCGCTTTCTTCGGCGGTTGTCCCAACACTACATACGGCGAGTCCGTAGGCTGTGTTGCTATCACAAAGAACGCTTCCGTAAGAACTATAATCATCACAGCTATCGAGGCTATGGTTATTTCGTTCATCGCTCCTTTCGTAGGCTTCCTTTCCACAATCCCCGCTTGCGTAATGGGCGGCGTATGCGTAGCTCTCTACGGCTTCATCGCTGTATCAGGTCTTAAAATGCTCCAGAAGGTTGACCTCGACGATAACCGCAACCTTTTCACCGCTTCAGTAATTCTCATCGCGGGTGTAGGCGGAATGGTTCTCAAGTTCGGCGACGTTACAATCACCGAAGTTGCGTGCGCGCTTATCCTCGGTATCCTCACTAACGTAATGTTAGGCAGAAAGAAAAAAGACAAAAATAATTCAAGACGAATAATTAAGTAAGATAAAAGGAACCGCTGCGCTTTGTAGCGGTTCCTTCACGTTTTGTGCACTTTATACAAATGGTAGCAGTAAAATTCGTGCAACAATAAGGCTGTTTCTTGTTGGCAAGTACGGGATATTATGGTAAAATGAAGCTAATAATAGGAATATGTTTTATATTCCAAGAGGAGGAGAATTTATGAAGGCATTAAAGAAATCAATCAGTGTCGTTCTGGCACTGGTAATGGTTCTTTCGGTAATTGTTGTTGTGCCGACTGTCGCCAGCGCGGGTACAAGCTCGGGCGGCAGCGATATTTAGATGTTTAATATCTGGGGACATCTTTCCGAATATAACAGCTGCAGGGACACTGAGTTCAGTCTAAGTTCAGCAACAACCGTAAAGTTTAAATTCAGCAGCGGTTATAGTTACTGCAGCGGTTATTACAGACTTGAGGTTGAAAGCGAAAGCGGTAAGCAGGTATTATCAAAGTCCGGTTATCTTGACGGATATGACGTAACATATTCGGTATCCCTCGCGGCAGGTACATATTACGTATATGTATATAATGATGATGAATATGATAACGATCTCTCTTATGACCTCTACGGATATCGTTATTATCAGCCACCCAAAAACCCCACAAAGCTGAAGTTCTGCAAAACTAAGCTTAGCTTGGAAAGAGGCAACGGATATTACATCAAAACCACCTACAGCCCCTCCGATGTATCCTCAAAGCTTACATTTTCATCTTCCAACAAGAAGATAGCTACTGTTTCCAAGGACGGAGAATATTGCTTTGTTAAAGGCAAAAACCTTGGAACCTGTACCGTTAAAGCTAAAATGGGTAACAAGACAGCTAAATGTACCGTTGTTGTAAAAAGCACTTATGTTCAGATGAAGTGCGGTAAGAAAAAGGATTTGTCAGGCTTGGTTAAGAAAGCTTCAGGCTATAAGAAAGCCAAATGGTCCTCAAGCAAAAAGTCTGTCGTTTCCGTAGACAAAAAGGGCAAGATTAAAGCCAAGAAGCACGGTATCGCTAAGATTACGGCTAAAATCAAAGGAAGAAAATATACTATCACTATTTATTCCTACAGCCGCAAGGGCGTTAAAAAGAGACTGCTCACATATCTCAAGGATAACCTCATCGCTCCTCAGTCTTTGAAGGTAGGCAGAATTACATATCCCGCATATAACAGCTGCAGAATCTGGTACTCCGCGTACAACAAATTCGGCGAAAGAATTTACAGCGACATCTACGGCGAAATGCAGAAAGATGTTATGTATATCAGCTGGTAAATAAAAAATCAACGGCTCGGTTTTCCGAGCCGTTTTTTCTATTCAAAATACTTCGCCATAACCGTTATATTTCCTATTTCACTGCCTGCTTCTCTGACCTTGGCTATTGCTATTTTGGAGCACATATAGCACTCGGAGAACTCCTCCAGCGTTGCTAAGGTGTGGAGCGCAAGGTTCTTTTCAATCAGAAGATAATACTTGTCGTTGCAATAAAACACGCTGTTTTCGGGCAGTCTGCCGTTTAACGCTACCGAAGCGTTTATCAGCTTTTCCGCATCAGGGAAAATACAGCACAGATATTTGTCGGCTTTTTTGATTCTGTAAGCGCGGCGTTTGGCTTTTGGCTTCAGGGTGAGCAGAATAAGACACCCGCTTTTGTGCGGAAGCGCCTCAACAATCATCTTTTTATTGTCTATGCTCATTCCCGTTTTGCTGCACGCGAGCGTGAGCAGACGTGAAAGTATTTTGCGTGAGTGCGGGTCGCTGAAGCTCAGAGTATTGTATTCGAGTGAGAAATCCTTCATATCATTATTGCCCAGCACAATCATAACTTTGCTCGGGTCAATCTGTTCAATTGTCATTAGTACCACCTATAAACATAATATGAAAGTTACTGCGCTTTGGCAAGTAAATATTACTGGAAACTAAAATTTGGCAAATTTTTTGTATGTGCTGTTGCATAAACATTCATTAGTATGGTATGATTTAAACAGAAAACAAAACGGGAGGTAAAACTATGCCCAAATGGTTAAAAGACGCGATATTCTATGAGATTTATCCCCAGAGCTTCTATGACAGCAACGGCGACGGTATCGGCGACATAAACGGAATCATCGAAAAACTCGACTACGTAAAACAGCTGGGCTGCAACGCAATCTGGCTCAACCCTGTCTATGACTCTCCTTTCAAGGACGCGGGCTACGACGTGCGCAACTACCGCAAGGTTGCTCCCCGCTACGGTACAAACGAAGACCTTGTTCGTTTGATTAATACAGTGCATAAAAAACGTATGCACATTATACTCGACCTTGTCCCGGGTCACACCAGCGACACCCACCCGTGGTTCAAGCAGGCTAAACAGGCTAAGAAAAATAATTTTTCAAACCGATATATCTTTACCGACAACGTCTGGAACGCTCCGTCGGAGTACAGGCTGATGTGCGGACTTTGTGAGCGTGACGGAAACTATATGGTCAACTATTTCAGCTCCCAGCCCGCGCTCAACTACGGCTTTGCCGAAGTCACCCACCCCGAGTGGCAGCTTCCTATGGACCATCCCGATTGCCTCGCGACCAGAAAGGCGCTAAAGGAGATTATGCGTTTCTGGCTCGACCAGGGCGCGGACGGCTTCCGTGTTGATATGGCTGATTCGCTCGTAAAGAACGATGATACCAAGGAGCCAACCGCGACAATCTGGGCTGACATCAGACAAATGATGGACGAGGAATACCCCGACGCGGCGCTGGTTTCCGAGTGGTGCAATCCTCAGATTGCCGTCAATAAGGCGGGATTCCACAGCGACTTTTATCTTGACCATATCGGCAACGGCTACAATACGCTTATGCGCGGCGGAAGCTGGGGCGACAAGGCGTTCTTCAACAAGAACGGCGAGGGAAATATCAAGGCTTTTGTGGACGAGTATCTTCCCGCGTATCTCGCGACGAAAGACAACGGATACATAAGCTTCATAACCTGTAACCACGATACTCCCCGTATGACAGCCTATCTCGACGAGGATGCTATCAAAATTGCCTACGCCACAATCTTTACTCTGCCGGGAGTGCCGTTCCTCTTTTACGGCGACGAAATCGGTATGAGATACCTTCCCGACCTCACAAGCGTCGAGGGCGGATACAGCCGTACAGGCTCGCGTTCGCCTATGCAGTGGGGCAAAGGCAAAAACTTCGGATTCTCCGAATGTGACAAGACATACATCCCCGTTGACCCCGACAAAAACGCGCCTACCGTAGAGAAACAGAGGCGCAAAAAGGGCAGTATCTATAAAGCTGTAAAGGGTATTATAAAACTCAGGAAGAAACATCCCGAGCTCGGCGCCGACGGTGATTTCGAGGTGATTTACGCCGAGGAAAATTCCTTTCCGTTTGTTTACCGCAGGGGCAAATATGTAATTTTCGTAAATCCGCTCGACCATTTAACGGATGTCCGCTTTGACTATGAGGTGAAGCAGGAAGTCTACAAAATCGGCGAGTATGTACAATCCTGGGAGAAGATGACTCTCAGCCCCCAGAGCTTTGTGATAGTGGAGATTTAGTGGTCAGTGGTCAGCAGTCAGTGATCAGTTGTGGTCGGGGAGAAACCTTTCATCTTCCACAACATTTGTATCCCGATTGGATAAATATTGATATATACTATTTAAGCCCAAAGGTTTTTATCGCAAACCTTTGGGCTTTACTATATAGTATTAGATGTTTTATCAATAGTTCGGGAACAAAAAGTTTGTATTATTCAAGTTTTTGTTCTCGACATTACACTGACCACTAGCCACTGAATACTGACCACTGAAAAAGGAGCCAGTAAGGCTCCTTTTTTTACTGAATAAATCCTATCTTCTTCATAGCTTTCGAGAGAGTTCTCTGAGAGATTCTCTGAGCGGTTTCGTCGGCTTTTCTGTAACAGCTTTCGAGGTAAGCCTTGTCGGCTCTGAGCCTCTCGTACTCCTCTTTAATCGGACGCAGAGCTTCCACAACCGCTTCGCCCACCGCAACCTTAAAGTCGCCGTAGCCCTTACCGTCGAAGTCCTTTTCAATCTGTTCGTGAGTAAGTCCCGTAACAGCTCCGTAAATATCCATCAGGTTGTTGATTCCGTCCTTGCCCTCGGCGTAGCGTACAACCGCCTCGCTGTCGGTCACGGCTCTCTTGAATTTCTTCATAATAACCTCGGGCGGGTCAAGCAGGTGGACGCATCCGTTTACGTTCTCGTCCGACTTGCTCATTTTGCGTGTCGGGTCCTGAAGGCTCATAACTCTCGCGCCTGTTTTGGGAACATAGGCTTCAGGAATTTTGAACACATTGGGATAAAGTCCGTTGAAGCGCGTCGCTATGTCGCGCGTGAGCTCAAGGTGCTGAACCTGGTCGGCGCCTACTGGCACGAGGTCAGCCTGATAAAGCAGGATGTCCGCCGCCATAAGCGCGGGATATGTAAACAAGCCCGCGTTGATGTTGTCTGAGTGCTTCTGGCTCTTGTCCTTGAACTGCGTCATTCTGGAAAGCTCGCCGAACTGTGTGTAGCAGTTGAGAATCCACGCCATCTGAGCATGAGTGCTGACGTGGCTCTGTATGAAGAACAGAGTTTTTTCAACGTCGATACCGCAGGCGATAATGGAAGCGTAAGCGTCCAGAATATTCTTGCGCATTTTAGCGGGTTCCTGTCTTACCGTGATTGTATGTAAATCCGCGAGCGCGAAAATACAGTTGAACTCCTCCTGCATAGCTACCCAGTTTCTGATAGCTCCGAGATAGTTGCCGAGCGTAATTGTTCCGCTGGGCTGAATAAGGCTCAGCGCCGTTTTTTTATTTTCAACTTCCATTTGTTTTACCTCAATTCATAATTTCCTTAATCAGTTTGCCGAGCGCCTTGATTCCCTTTTCAAGCTGTTCGTCTGTCGGTGTGGAAAAGTTGATTCTGAAGCCGTTTGAGCTTTCGCTCTCGTCGGTTAAGAAAGCGTTGCCGGGTACTACGCACACCTTGCGCTCAATCGCCTTGCGCACATAGTCGGGCATATCCACACCCTCGGGGAGCTTGCACCATATGAAAAGTCCGCCGTCGATTTTGTCGTACGTGATTTCGGGAGCGCAATATTTGTCAAGCAAATCCATACAGTATTTTGCCTTAACGCGGTAAATGCTTCTGAGCTTTTCGAGGTGAGCCTCAAAGTCGTATTTTGTGATGAACTCATAGCAAACCATCTGTGACCAGATATTTGTATGAACGTCGCTGCCCTGCTTGCATACGGTCATTTTCTGGATGATTTCCTTCGGAGCTATTGTGTAAGCGACACGCATACCGGGGGAGATAACCTTGCTGAACGAGCCCGCGTAAATCACAATACCCTCGGTGTCAAAGCTCTTGATAGCGGGGAGGAACTCTCCGCTGTAACGCAAATCTCCGTAAGGGTTGTCCTCAAGGATAAGCACGCCGTATTCTTTGGCGAGCTCATACACTCTTTTGCGCTTATGTAGGCTCATTGTAACACCCGACGGATTCTGGAAATTCGGGATTGTATAGATAAACTTTGTGTTCGGGTTGGCTTTGAGCGCTTCTTCGAGCTTGTCGGTGTTCATACCGTCCGACTCAACCTCTACGCCCACGAGCTTCGCGTTATACGCCCTGAAAGAGTTGAGCGAGCCGATAAAGCTCGGAGCCTCGGTTATGATGACCTCGCCCTCGTTTACGAGAGATTTTGTCGCGAAGTCCATAATCTGCTGGGCGCCTGTCGTGATGATAATATCGTCGCTCTCGCTGCCGATATTGTACTTTTCTTTCATATATTTTTTGAGATATTCCCTCAGCGGAGGATAACCCTCTGTTACGCTGTATTGTAAAAGGGCTATCGGGTTTTCGCTGAAAAGTCTCGCCGAAATCTCCTCGAGCTCCTTTACGGGGAAAGCGTCGGGAGAGGGGTTGCCCGCGGACAGAGACACAACCGTCGGGTCAGCCGCGTATTTAAAAATCTCTCTGATAGCGCTGGGTTTAAGGTTGTCAGTCCTGTCGGAAAAACTGTATTTCATACAAACTACCTCACATTAATAATCTGCGTTTTATTTTATCACAATATGAGTATTCTTTCAAGTGCGAAAAAAATTAAGAATAAAACGGAAAAAACCGTTGTAAAGTAAGCGGTTTTAGTGTATAATGTATCTTGTATCAGATTATAATAGGGGGAGTAGTTGTGGCATACGGCTACAATAACGATTACCGAAGCGCGGGAGGTTACCGACCGTCCTCGCGGTATAGAGTAAACAGAAGAAGAAATTTAAAACGAATAAGAAACCGTACAATAATTGTTCTCTCGGGAATAATAGTATGTTGCGTCGCGGTAGCGATAATTGTCGGAATGGTTAAGCTTGTTTCGGGCATAGCTTCGTCCTGCGCGCCTTCGGCGACAGTACCCACAGCGACAGTGTCGCCTGACGGCAACGCTAAAAAGGCGGCAAGCGCCAAGAAAGCCGTTAAGAAAAAAGCGTCTCTGACGTTCAAAACACCCAAAATCAAGGACGACGGCAGCTCCACAGGCGTTTATGATAAAGAAAACGGTCTATATATCTGGGACAAATCCGCGTTCGAGCTTTTCTACGGTTCCGAAGCCAAGGCTAAGGAATACGCCGAGGTTGTCAGCAAGGCAAAGACCAAGCTGGGCAAAGGCGTTAACGTCTATTCTATGCTTATTCCCAACCACACGGAGATGGGACTTCCGCAGAGGCTCAAGAACACCGAGGACGGCGTTCAGACCGACTCGCAGGCTAATTACATACAGACATCTTACGAGGCTATGAACGGCGTTAAATATATCAACGCGTACAATAATCTCGCCGACCATTGCAACGACTATATCTACTTCAGCTCCGACCATCACTGGACAGGCTTGGGCGCGTACTACGCGTATCAGGCTTTCGCCAAGCAGACAAAGCAGACTCCGATTGAGCTTTCCGCTATGAAGGAAAACAAGATTGAGGGTTTCACGGGCAGCTTCTACGGGCTCAGCAACGTTGATTTGGACAAAGACACTGTCTATTTCTGGTCAATGCCTTTTGACGTACACAATACGGTTACACAGGCGGACGGCAACAAGCTCGAGACCGACACTATGTACTACTGGTACGAGAAACCCGGCAGCAACACCTACGGCGTGTTCCTGTTCGGCGACAATCCGCTTGAGGTTATAAAGAGCGAGAGCGAAACGGCAAGCGATGAGAAAATCGCTATAATCCACGAGAGCTACGGCAACGCTTTGATTCCGTATTTCGCGGCTAATTACAGCGAGATTCATTCAATTGACTTCCGTTCATTTACAGGCGACTTGAAGTCCTATTGTGAGGAAAACGGAATCAAGAACGTGCTGTTCGCCAACGGAGTTATGAGCTCGGCTACCGAAACCCAGCTCGAAAGTATGAGGGGTATAATAGGCTGATAAAGCTTTGATAAGGGGGGATAAGAATGTTAGCAAACCGGGTTACTGTAAATATTTTCGGCAAACTGAGTAAGAACATTTACTCGGGTTACACCACTGTCGAAAAAACTACAACTAAAAAAGTCTACGTTCTGTCCGATGCCCCTGTCAGCGAGACGTTCAAGGGCATAGTTATTGCCACAGCGTACTTTAACGACAACGAGGAAAAGCTCATCGTAGCGCCCGAGCACGCGGTTTACTACGAGCCCGATATCCGCGTCAGCTTTTCGCGCCTGCGCAACGCGGAGCTCACCTCGATAAAATGCCTATACGAAAAGTCCTGCGGCGGAATTATATTCTACAAGAATAAGGCGAGCACCAGAATCCTGCTTGTCAAAAACAACAACGGCCGTTACTGGAGCTTCCCGAAAGGGCACATTGAAATCGGCGAGACCGAGGAACAGACCGCGGTTCGCGAAATCAAGGAGGAAACCTCCCTGGACGTTGAAATCAAGGACGGATTCCGCGAGGTCAGCGACTATTGCCCGTTCGGCAAGATTCACAAGAGGGTAGTGTTCTTCCTGGCTCAGGCATTTACCGACAACGTAAACGTTCAGGAGGAGGAAATCGCCGAGTACATCTGGGTTGACCTGCAACAGGCCAAAAAGCTCTGTACATATGACAACGACCTGAGAATCATCAGCAAAGCCGAAACGGCAATAAAGCTGATTAAATAGCTTTTTGCAATCCAAGGAGCCTTCGGGCTCCTTTTTTTGTAAAAAACAACTGTCATCCTGAGCGTTTCCCACTGTCATCCTGAGCGTTTTCCACTGTCATCCTGAGCGCAGCGAAGGATCTTAAAAGATTCTTCGTCATTACATTCCTCAGAATGACAGTTGTTTTCTTAAACTAAGTGATAATCGCCCGAAATCTCCATTTTTGTTGAAAAATTCCACAATATTGTAGAAACGCACAAACTTTATATGTAAAGTTTGTGCACAATTGCAGTCCGAAATTACTTGAATCAGCGAGACCATTGTGATAAAATATATGAGAGTATTAGTATGGGCTATTATCCTGTGCTTATGCTCGAGAGGCGGGCGTACATCGACGCGTAATGTACGACTGACTCGGTTCGAACGTGAGCAATATGCTCGGTACGTTGTGCTTTTGCGCAGGCGGTATGCAATTCTAAAAGAGGAGGGCGTGGTCAGATACGGTCAGTATTTAGTTCGAATTTTTTTCCAATGAAAAGATTAAAATATGAAAGGAATGATTCTCCAATGAGAACATCAAAGAAAATAGTTTCCCTCGTACTCGCGGTTATGATGGTAGTTACTATGATGTCCGTTATGGCTGTTTCCGCAAGCGCCGCTGGCGATGTAGCAGAGATCAACGGAACCAAGTACGAGAGTCTCGAGGCTGCGTTTGCTGCTGCTGTTGACGGCGACACAATCACAGTTCTCGCTGATAGCGCGGGCAACGGTATTGTAGTTCCTCAGGACAAGTTCCCCACAGGTCTTATAGTTGACTTCGGCGGTTACACTTACACAGTAAGCGGTACTCCCGTAGGTTCTACAGGTACAGAGACAATCGGCTTCCAGCTCCTTAAGGGCAACAAGATCACATTCTATGACGGTACAATCACTGCTGACTGCACAGTTAACCCCAGAAACGGCAAATACCTGATGAGAATGATCCAGAACTACAGTGACCTTACTCTGGACGGCATGACTGTCAGCATGGTAGGCGCTTATTATGATCAGACAACAATGGCTACTGCCAACGGCTCAACCACTATCAAGGATTCTACTATAAACGCTCCTGATTTCAGCAGATACGGTTCTGCTTATTCAGCCTCTGATTTTGGCGGCGCAGCTCTCAATGAAGGTACTTTCTCAACTTATCAGTCAGTTTCTGTAACAGTTACAGGCCACAGCGTAATCAACGGTGACGTTAAGATTGACGACGATAACAATAAACCTTTCGCACTCAATCTTGAGGGCGGCACAATTAACGGCGGTATCACACTTGATGATAACGCTCAGACTGCAATTGACGATCCTTCTGTAGGAGCATCAATTGATAAGGGTGATAATTTCAAAGTTTATGTAGCTAAGATCGGCAACACATATTACGAGAAAGTAACAGACGCTTTTGCTACAGCTCAGGACGGTGACAAGATCGACATTATCGGCGATAGCAAAGGCGCTGGCGTAAAAGTTGTTGCTGGTAGATTCCCGACCAACGGTATTAATGTTAACTTCCACGAGCACACATACACCATCGATAGCACCTTAGTTGGTTCTACTGGTTATGAGTCACAGGCTTTCCATCTTGAGAAGAATAACAAGATTACATTAGGTTATGGTACTATCACTTCTGAGAACGCAAGAATGCTCGTTCAGAACTACAGTGATCTTACACTCAAGAACATGACTCTTACACCTAACAATCCTAACTACAATAACTACTACACACTGTCCAATAACTGTGGTAATGTAGTTATCAACAATACTACAATCAACGCTAACCCCACACCGGGCAGCTTCGCGTTCGACGTATGCCGTTATTCAAACTATCCTTCTGTTAACGTAACAGTTAAGGGCGACAGCGTAATCAACGGCGACATTGAGGTTTCTGCTTCCAAGAGCGAACCGAAGGAAGGCTTCTCACTTACACTTGAGAGCGGCACAATGAACGGCGATATCGTTCTTGATCAGACTGCTAAGAACGTAATGGACGCTACTCCTGAAAAAGCTAAAGTAACTAAGAAGGCTTCTTTCGCACAGGATGCTCCCGAAGGCTACGAATGGGTAGATGGCGGATCAGGTCAGGTTCTCCAGAGAGCAATTGACGATCAGGCTTGGATCAAGGGCTTTGATAACAAGATCAGCGAACCCGCTGTTCGTATCTGGACAAATATTGACAGAGCTTATCTCGACGCTCACGCTTCCGATTACGGCTATGTAGTAGCTAAGGTAAGCGGCAAGAAGCAGGCTACAGCTAACTTCTCGCTCCTCACAGCTGATGGCGGCAACGGCCAGAAGGTTATCTCCTGTAAGGATACTTACAACGAAGGCGTAGGCCACGATCATACTAAGGACATTACCCTTAAGGTTACTGGTATGGGAGACGGCAATCAGGTTGCTGCTCGTTTCTATTATGTAATTAACGGCGTTACATACTATGCTGATTATGTAAACGTTCAGACATATGACGGCATCATTGCCTCATATACAGTTTAATAAGGAGGAGAGACTATTATGAAAACATTATATACTTCTCCTGTAATTACAGTAGAGGAACTCACAAAGGTTGACGTACTCTGTGCTTCCACAGAGACTAATACAGAGCAGAGCGCTACCAATGTTGATAACGCGAATCAGACATTTGGTACTCTTGCTGATTTCTCTAACTTCATGTGATTAATTTCAGGAAACTGAACAACGAAACGGCTCCCATTCGGGAGCCGTTTTTGTATATGTAAGCCCTCTCCGAGGGAAAGCATTAAAGGCTTCCCACATGGGGAAGCCTTTATCCTTTAACTCAACCACACCAAATCGGTGTCGGTTGCGAAGTTATCTATTCCGAATACCACGAGCACCTCGTCGTACTTTCCGCTTTTCAAAAGCTCTGAGACGCTCTTTTTGTAGTAGCGCAGGTCAACAAGCGTGACCGTGTTGTAATTCTCCGCCAAAAACGGTGCCATACAGTGCGCGAAGCTGTCTTTTATGACGAGCGCTCTGCCCGACTTTACATTCTTGTTTGTAAAGGTTTCAAGCGCGTGGTTGCCGTCGATAAATACAGGGTACTTGTCGTCCTCTTTGAGGTGGTTGGTAAAGTACATTGTGTTGTAGCTCTTTGTTTCTTCGCCCTCGGTAATGTCGAGGGTGATGTTTTTCTCGGCTTTCGGATTTCTCCACAGCTCAATGTTGTCGCCCATATTCAACCAGAATCCGCTTGTTGAGTAGGTTGTGCCGTAAAAGTCGGGGTAGGACTTGATATTGAACGAGGATTTTTTCGCGGGCGTCCGTCCCAGCTCGGTCATAAGCTGCTCATACGCAGTGTACGATCCGAGAGTTGTCCAGTGGTGGTCGGTGCGGTAATAGAGCAGTCTGCCGTTCTGGGCGTCGCTCTTGAATCGAGAGCGCACGTCCACAAATTTTATATTGTGTTCGCCGAGAACAGTTTTAATATTGTTAAAATACCCGTCGTCCTTGTACTCGTCGTGAACCTTGGGCAATTCGTCTTTCATTATGTAGCCCGTACTCGGAACAATAAGACAGGTCATTTTTGCTTTTGTGCTGTCCTTGAAGTCGGTCAGCGCTCCGAGGTTGGTTTCAATGCGGTTTTTATCGCTTACGGGCTCGTTGATAAGATAGCCGTTGTCGCAGTTATATACGCCGTTAGCACCGTTGTTGCCGACGAGGAAATTCGCGTAGGCGTTAACCCCGACCCACATATTACGGACGGGGAAGTGGTCGGCTAAATAGTTCTCAAAGCCCTCCTCATACTCTCCGTTCGCTATTGCCTCTAGCTTGGCTTCGGGGAAATCCTCCAGATAACGCTTTTCAAGCGAGCTGTAATTGCTTTTCGGCGTAACGATGAACAATACCGCCATTACAAAAATGAACAGCAGAAACAAAAACATCGGCAAAAGCAGACGTTTCTTTTTCATAATTACAGCTCCTTTCAATATTAGTAGTCAGTGGTCAGTGGTCAGTGATTGGCGGGCTCTGCCCGCACCCGATTTAAAACCTGAAATACAGGAACGGGTTATAGCTCTGGGTTACGATGGACGCTGTGGAAAGCGCCAGCACAACCGCGCAGAACACTGTCTCGAGCGCGAAAGTAAAGCGCTTGTCCTTAATTTTGAGGTAGATATTTTTAGCAATCGGAGTAGAGGCGAAAATCGCCGCCGCGAAAATCACCGCGTAGTGACACAGGATTACAAGCGCCTGCTGTCCGATAATACCGTTTGAGGGATTGAACAGATTGACGATAAACTCGCCCAAAAGCGACATATCGTCAAAGAAGAAGATTACCCAGCCGAACAGGAATATGATGATGGTGTAGATATGCTTTATCACGTTCGGCAGTTTTTCGAGGAATCTTCCTATCACAAACTTCTCTATGATGAGAATTACTCCGTAGTAAAGTCCCCAAAGTATAAAGTTATACGCCGCGCCGTGCCACAGTCCCGTGAGGAACCATACAACAAGCAGGTTGAATATCTGTCTCGGCACCCCGCGCCTGTTTCCGCCCAGCGGTATGTAAACGTATTCCCTGAACCAGGTCGAGAGCGAGATGTGCCATCTGCGCCAGAACTCGGTCACGGATTTTGAAATATAAGGGTAGTTGAAGTTGGGCAAAAACTCAAATCCGAGCATATTGCCCAGTCCGCGCGCCATATCGCTGTAGCCCGAAAAGTCAAAGTAAATCTGCATAGCGTAGGCGGCTATGCCTATCCAGCTTCCGAGCACGCCGTTTTGGTCGGTGGTGGCTCGTATCGCGTCCCACATCGCGCCCATCTGGTTGGCTATGAGAACTTTCTTGCCCAGACCTACCATAAACAGCTTAACGCCGTTGTTGAACTGCTCAAGTGTTTCGCGGCGGTGCTTGAGCTGATACGCCACGTCCTTGTATCGTACAATCGGGCCCGCTATGAGCTGAGGGAACAGCGCCACATAGGTTCCGAAGTTAATCAGGCTCTTTGACACGGGAGCGTCGTCGCGGTATACGTCGATGACATAGCTCATTGTCTGGAACGTGTAGAAGCTTATGCCTATCGGCAGGGAAACTTCCAGAGTTTTGATGTGCAAAAACGGCAGGAGATTGACCGTCTCGGTAATCATTCCTCCGTATTTGAAGAACGCCAGTATTCCCACATCAATTATTATCGTGACAATCAGCGGGATTTTCGCTTTCTTTTTGTCGGGCTTGCATTTCTCGACAAAGTAACCGCCCGCGTAGTTTATGACAATGCTCGCGAGCATAAGCAGAACGAGCGTAGGCTCGCCCCAGCCGTAAAAAACAAGGTTGATAAAGAAAAGGAAAAGGTTGCGCGCCTTGCGCGGTACTATGTAGTAAATGAGCAGTGTAACGGGCAGATACATAAACAAAAATATCAAACTCGAAAATACCATAAAACCTCTCCTTTCCGTAAAATATCAGCGTAATTATTATATAATTTTTGAAAATGTTAGTCAATAATTAAAGCGGGTAAAGATTATTTATCCGTTTGCGGAATCTCCGTCTTGTCGTATTCGTCAAGTCGGTTGCCGTAGAGGTAGTATTTGGTTTCTTTAACCACTACATTCGACAGCAAAAGCACGGCTATAAGGTTGGGTATAGCCATAAGCGCGTTCGCGATATTTGCGAGCGACCATATCATTCCGAGTGAAATAACGGGAGACACAAGCAATACAAATATGAACAAAAGCTTGTAGGGTATCATTCCCTTTAAACCGAAAAGATACTCCACGCACCTTTCGCCGTAGTATGACCATCCAAGCACTGTTGAGTACGCGAACGCCAGTATACCTACGACGAGTATAGGCGTGCCGATGTAGGGGATTTTCTCAAACGCTATGTAGCTGAGCTGGCCATCAGAAGCCCCCTCGAAGCTTTCGGGATATTTGAGCATAGAGCTGACGAGTACAACGCCCGTCATAAGACAGACAACCACAGTGTCCCAGAATGTTCCCGTCGAGCTTATCATAGCCTGACGCACGCTGTTTCTTGTCTGAGCGGCTGAGGCTACGATAGGAGCCGAGCCCATACCCGACTCGTTGGAGAACAGTCCTCTGGCTACGCCGTAGCGCGCGGCTATCATTATTCCCGAGCCCGCGAATCCCGCGACAGCCGCCTGCGGAGCGAACGCGGATTTGATTATCAGCTCCACGGCGGGAATGATATAATTATAGTTCATCACCAGTATAATTATACAGCCAAGCACATAAAGCCCCGCCATAGCGGGCACAAGCGCTTCGCAAACCCTTGAAATCCACTTGATTCCGCCGAAGATAACCACAGCGGTTATCGACGCGATAACCACTCCGACAATTATCGACACAACGGAAACACTGCGGCCGAAAATCTCGACCATGAGGGTTTTGTCGGGGTTAAACTGGTTGTTCATTATCTCGGAAATTGCGTTGACCTGTACTCCGCTGCCGATTCCGAACGACGCGAAAATCGCGAACAGCGCGAAGAGGACGCCCAGCCATTTGAGTTTCAATCCTCTTTCCAGTACATACATAGCGCCGCCGAGCATTCTTCCGTCCTTGGAACGCACGCGGTACTTGACCGCCAAAAGCGCCTCGGCGTACTTTGTGGCAATGCCAAGCACGCCCGTAATCCAGCACCAGAACACCGCTCCCGCGCCTCCGAGCGCGATAGCCGTGCCTACGCCTATGATATTGCCCGTGCCTATTGTAGAGGCGAGAGCCGTCGCGAGCGACTGGAAAGGGCTGATGTCGCCGCTCGATTCGGGGTCCTTTGTAACGGAAAGCCTGATTGCCTTGAAGGTTTTTCTCTGCACAAAACGTGTGCGGATTGTTATGAAAATATGAGTTCCCATAAGCAGGATTATCATAAACCATCCCCACAGGAACGAATCAACACCGTTTATAAAGTTGGAGATCGCGCTTAACATATATCCAAAAGCTCCTTTAAATTTTTAACTATCGCAAAAGTCATATTGCGGGTTTCCTCATCGGGCTCGTCCATATCGGGCACCATAACCGCTTTGCACCCCGCGCGGTAAGCGGACTGTATGCCGTTTGGACTGTCCTCAACCGCGATACATTCCGCTGGTGAAAATCCGACTTCCTCACACGCCTTGAGGTAGATATCGGGCTCGGGCTTGCCGAGCTTTACCATAGCGGAACAGATTATTTTGTCAAAATATTCGTACAGTCCTGAGCGGGTGAGATAACGCTTTGCTCTCTCGGGAGGGGTTGCTGTTGCCAAAGCGATTTTATACCCGCGTCTTTTGAGTTCTTTCAATGTATATTCGGCGTACGGTTTGAGGTCTATGCCGTTTTGCTCAACATAGTTTTCCATAAGCTCAATGCGCTTGTTTCTGACCTCGTCGTAGTCAAAATCCTCGCCGAAAAAGCCCCGTAGTCTTTGAATCGCGAACGGACGCGCCAGCGAGCGAATCGCCAGAGCGTGCTTTGTTTCAAACGGATATCCGCAGGCTCTGCCCGCCTCGCGCCAAAATCTGACATACAGTTTTTCGCTGTCGAGGATAACTCCGTCCATATCAAAAATTACGGCTTTAATGTTCATATTTATCCTTTCACTATTTGCCCTCCCTTGGGGGAGGGTGGCACGCCGCAGGCGTGACGGGAGAGGGTCCACTTGCTAATAGTTATTAATCGAAAGTTTGATGTAACGAGCTTTCTAAAGTTGACCCTCTTCAGTCTCGCTATGCTCGACAGCTTCCCCCAAGGGAAGCCTTTGGTTTACCAACACAATTCCCGCAGCGATAAGCACAAGCGAAATCAGGTTGCCTATATTTAAAATGTTTTCGCCGAGGAGAATCCACGACCACAGCGTGCCGAAAACAGGCACAAGCATTGTGAAGATTGTTATTCTGCTGACGGGGTGGTATTTAAGCAGGGCTGTCCACAGCAGAAAGCTCACCGATGAAACCACAGAGAGCCATATCAGAATAATTATGCCCTCAAAGCTTGAATAGCTGACGCGACCGCCCAAAATCACGCCGATAATTATAAGCAGAAGTCCTCCGCCGAAAAGCTGATACGCCGTCACGGCAGCGGGATTTTTGCCTGCCATAATTTTTTTGGTGATTATATTTCCGCCCGCGCCCGAAAATGCCGACAACAAAACTATAAAGTCGCCGAGCAGCGTCGCCGTGCCGAGCGAAAAGTCCTTGAAATTCACAAAAACAATACCCGCGAGCCCCGCTATACAACCGATGATTTTGAGCGGTGTAAGCCTGTCCGTGTCACGGAAGAACACAGCCGCAAGGGCTACCGAAATTATCGAAACCGTGCCCGTCAGGATAGAGGTGTTCGTCGCCGTTGTAAGCCCTACGCCCACATAGGCGAAAAGGTATTGCAGCGTTGTTTGTACAAAGCCCAGAAGGGCTACGGGCAATATATCTTTTCTGTTAATAACAAGAGGTTTTCTGTATATTATCAGACCGAAAAGGAACACAAGGATTCCCGCGAGCGAGAATCTCTCTCCCGCGAAAAGCAGTTTTGAGCCTGTGCTCTCTATCGCCAGTGTTTCATAACCAAGCTTGATTACAGGGAACGCCGTGCCCCAGAGCGCCGAGCAAACAGTTGCGCCGAGGTACGCCGCCCATCTGTTTTTTAATATGGATTGCCTGTCCATTTAATCACCTTTTGTATTATATAGGAAAAACAGAATAATAGCAAGAAAAAAAGAGACGCCGAAGCGCCTCTTTGATATTTTGGTATTAAATTTCAAGCAGGTTAGCGAGATAGAGCTGAATCGTTGTAGCGTCACGGATTGAAAGCTTACCTGTCTTGCGGACATTTCCCGCCTTATACTGAGCGTCCGTAAGCTGGGTCAGACCTACTAAAGCCAACTGAATGTTTGTTACGTCGTTGACGTTGACTTTTCCGTTTGTGTCAACATCGCCCATAACGGGATTATCGCTGTAATTTGAGGTGCTGACTGTATGAACGTGTACGCCGTCGTTTTGTCTTGCGGTGTAATTATCGTCAGCTGTGTACAGAATGTTGCCGCCCGATAGCGCTATATCCACAGTCTGCGCGCCCATAGAAGTGTCGTTACAGAAAATAATATTCTCGAAAGCGCTGTCAAATACCGCGCGGTAAACATCCGTACCGTCATAGGCGTGTCCGACATATTCGGCGGCTTCGCCCGGCCAGTCTGCGTTAACCGTAACGCCGCTTTCGCTTCCGTACCATACAAAGAAGTTGACCTTGCCCCAGTTCTGGGTGTTCTTGAAGTAAACTGCCGTCTTGCCCTCGGGAATGTCAGGCTCTGTGGGCACAGTCGGAGTTACGGGAGTTGTCTCGGACGGTTGAGCCGTAATATACAGAGCGCCGCCTCTGAGGGTGATTCTTACCTTGGTGTCCGCTGTCGGGGTAGTTTCGGTGTTCATATTGTTGCCTGCGGAGTGAACATAGGACGCTGTTTCGGGGTCGTCAAAGTTAGCTGTGTAGTAGGTGCTTGCGCCGTCGAAAGCCTTGAAGTAATAGTGTGTGCCCGCTTTAAGCGTAACGTCAATATAGTATGTACCGTCGCCGTTCGGAGTGAGCTGATAATCAGTTGCGCCCCAGCCGCCGAAGCCAAAGCCTGTGAGGTAGTAGTTTGCCTGTGGTACGGTAGACTGCGTCGGGCTGGTGGGAGTAGTCGGCTGTGTGGAGGAGTACTGTGAGGTAATCCAGTTTGCTCTTGCCTGAGTCCAGTCTTTGAGGTACTTTAACTCTCCGCTGTAATCTCTGGAATAGCTCCCCGAAAGTCCTGTGCCTCTGTAAGCCGTGCAATTCCACATGAAATCCCACATAATATAGTTGTTGTACTGAGCCTTTGTTATGCTGTTCGCGTAGGCGTCAATGCTCTTGAGCCTGCCTGTTGAAGCTGACCTTCCCATAAGCACATTTACAGCGGGGAGGAATTTGCCGTTCCAGGCAGCCTTGACAATGTCCTCAAAGGTCTTGCCGTCAGCGGTTTTGCCCTGGGTTGTGAACGCCTTGCCGTAGGGGTTGACGGTTCTGTTGTATGTGGCGGTTCTTGTTGTCCAGCCCTGTACGTTACAGGTCGAGGTTGAGCAGCCGTCGCGCACACAGTCAACCGCGCCGAGGTCGGAGTCGCAGTCCCAGATGGGAGCGGCATAGAATTTGCCATCGGCGGCGTTGTAGGTGAAGTAGGTGCTTGTGTAACCGCCGTCACAGTTTTTGCCGAAGTCCTGGAGCAGATACATCGTGGCGAGGCTGTCGAGGTCGCAAATCTGCTCAAGCTGGCTCATATTTCCGCTGTACAGCACATTTTCAAAATTCTGGTATGTGTTTTTGATGTAGTTAAATCTATTCTCATATTCGGGAGTGCCCGCCGTGAAGTCCTCGAGGTCGGGAGTTTTGAGTACAACGTGATAACCTCGCGAGGTCTCAAAGTAAACATCGTCCTTGTAGTTCCACACGTCAACCTCAATCAGGAAGTTGAAGCCTGTGTCAACCTTGTCGGATTCATCCTTGAGAGAAACGATTGAGTTTTTGCCGAGGTCAACCTTGTGGCACGCTATATAACAACCTCTGTAAGCGCCGTTGACATAGAAGTCAACAAAGCTCGTGTCGGGCGCGTAGGGGTTGCCCACATCAGCCGCCATATCGTACATAATCGAGTTGCGCAGGAGAGTGGGGTCCTTGGCGTTCGAGACGAACGAGAACTTTTTGCTCGTAGTGTGGCCTATTGTGGTTTTTTCGTTAAAGGTGAGGTTAAAGGGCTTTTTGTCGGTCTGAGTCCAGTTTGTGTTGCCGCGGCCCTTGATTTTTTTGAGTTTTGTGTCAATTGTACCGCTTTCGCTCACAACACTTACGTCGGCAGTGCTGCAGGAGTTCTGCTTGTTCTGAATAAGGAAAGAGTACAGGTCGGTGTTCTGGGTAACGCCGTTTGCGTCTACATAGGAGTTTGTAGTGTCATTGACATAAACGCTCGCCTCGGCGTCGCTTTTGCGGACGATGAGGGAGTAGCTTGTCGAACCGCGTCTGACGGTCATAGACGCGCCGTCGGTGTAGCTGACTATTGCGGAAGTTCCCGCCGCGATAGTAACGCCGCCCGCGGTAATGCTCTCGGTATAGTTGTTGTAAAGCTCAACCTTGCTTGCGTTAGCCGTTGCGGGCAGGAAGATATATTTGGCGTTTGAGCTTGCGTTAATTCCATCATAGCCTGTCCATAGCTGCCACGCCTGAGGGCTGTTTGAGCCCGCGTCCGCGTGAGCGTATACGCCTCCTGTTGAGGTTATAAAAGACGGCTTTGCGTCGGGGTTGACAACAGGCGCGTCACCGTCAGCGTAAACCGCTGTCGAGCTGATTGAAACGACCAGCAAAGCGGCAAGAATAATTGACAAAAGTTTTTTGGAAATCTTAATTTTCCTCATAAGATATCACCTCATTTTCATTATATACGCAAACAAAAAAATATGCAATAAACTATCCGATATTTTTCACAAAAAAATACCGCCGCTTAAGCGACGGTTCAGACTGTAGAAAAACTCGGAATTCGTGAGAGCGGATTCCGAGTTTGCTGTATTTGTAGATAAATTTTTTAAATATTGTTGAAAAATGAGAAGAAAA
>CACZYC010000012.1 GCA_902785365.1 uncultured Ruminococcus sp.
GTTGGTCTTTTCGTTTTGCTTTTTTACGAAAAAACACACCTGCTTTCGCAAGTGTGTCTTTTTTTGATTTGCACCCTTTGGCTTATCTTAATGATATTGTCCGCGAAGGAGGGCTTTTACTATTGCCGCTAAATGATATTGTCATTATTCCAGTTTTTGGAATCGTTTATCTCACGATTAAATAAGCCTGAGGTTAACAAAGCGTCACCGGTATAGCATATTACTTCGATTTCGGGTTTCTGATATTCTTTCACACTCAGCCCTCCCCAATAAAATCACCAAAGTTTACGCCGAAGTCGCTCAGTCTGCCGGCGCAACCGTTGTAAACTGTTTCTGAGGAGTCAGTGTACTCGGCGTAGTAGGTTACTCCTTCAATAACAACGTAGAATCTACCCACAAAAGCCAAGTTGTCCTCTATATTATTTATAGCGATTGTGACATATTTATAGCTTGTATCGGATTCAGGATTGCCGTAGTCGCCGGTCATAGTGTTTTTGGTGTCTAGGCAGCTGTAAATATGACCGTTTTCAACGGTGAGTTTATCCGCGTTTTCTTTAGCTTCCCGAGTGGATTTGTCAGTCTTTGTAAACACAAATCCGTAGTCGCTCGCTTTGGCTAGGAGCTCGGAAGAAATTACGCCGACAAATTTTACAGCGTTAGCGTTTATATTTTTTGATTTAAGCTGAACACCCAAAAGGTCAAGTCCTTTGTATTTAAATCCTTCGTAAAGTCCAAAATCATTTACATTAAAATCAGAAGCGTCCGGAGAGAAAGATTGCTCAATAAGCTGCTCGTATCGGGGATTGGGTATCGGCTCGACTTCAAAGTAATTTATCAACCATTCGGAACGTTCTTTGCACCAGTTGACATAATAGTCGTAATTATCTTGATAAGTAGCAAGCGGAACTTTCATAACGTTTACGTAATACGTACCGGGTTTCCATCCTGCTGTGGTAAAGTTCCTGTTTATAACATTTTTGTATGTATTATAATAATTATCTACAACGCTGTTCTCGGATGCTATGTTTGCGAAATAGTGACAATGCACAGATAATTCATTTTTTGCCAAATCATTGAACCATGATTTTTGACACAACCACTTATATAAATTGTAATTTTTGGCAAATAGCCCGTCCGTTTTATATGAGGAAGCGTACCACGAGGAATATTTCTCATTTACATTACCTGAGCTCAAGTCATAATCCCACGGAGGGCCGGCGTAAAGCTTGCCGTCTTTATAATAGAAGAACACTGAACTAAAGTTGAAATCAACCGTCTTTAAATATTCGTTAAGTAAATAAAACTTCGTGAAAGATTCAACATCTATCTTGCTCTCAATTTCCTCCTTTGTTCCATTCCTTATCGTGTTAATTATATCATCCATGGTCGACTGAATATAACCGAGTTGTTCATCGTCGGGCGGATCGGGCTCGCTAACGGCAAAACGAAGTCCGTTGGACGTGAAGTATTTCACATCATCTTCCACACGGGTTGCCTCAAGCTCAACCAAAAAGTCATTTTTACCGTTGTTGCCATCAACGTCGATATCAACCTGTCTTTACCTGTACCTATGGGCTCAACAAGCAGATAACATCCCCTGAAAGAACCATCGACAACTACCTCGACAACCTTGAAATCGGATGTATACTGAATCCCCAGCTCCTTGGCTATACTCAGAGCAACATAATTTCGGGCGAGCGTCGGGTCATATACATTAGATATCAGAGCCCACTTTTTTCCGCTGCCCATATTGAGCACATTCTTTTTCTTGGAGAATTTAAAGTTATATGATTTTTTCTTTATTGAGTCAAAAGCCGTACTGTTGCCGCGAACTTTCATAACAACATTGTCACAAAGAGTTGTGCCGTCAACATCCTCTATATTAACAGTTGCATTGACGTATCCGTCTGATTTTTTAAGATTCACACCGTTACCGTCTTCCGTGGTAAGAGTAATACGGGGAACTTCTAATTCAGATTCAGCCGAAACATCAAAAGCAGCAAACGAGCTTAACATAATCATCAATGAAAGCAATAGTAAAACAGATTTCTTAATCATATAATCACCTCTGATTTATTATGGTAATATTATATCATAGCACGAATAAATTTAATGCACAAAAAACACAGTATATTTTTATACACTATGCACAAATTCCAATTATTCAAGCAGTTCCTCATCTTAATTCTTCTATTGACTTAAAAACAAATGTATGATAAAATACTGGTCGTGAAAGAATTTTGAAATGGAGGTGTTTCCAATGATGGATAAAACGATGGTTTTCTCACTTGACGATAACAGAGGCGACACTATAAAGAAAACTCTCAATACTGTTTACCGCGCGCTTGAGGAAAAGGGCTACAACCCTATTAACCAGCTTGTCGGATACATTCTCTCCGAGGATCCGACATATATCACAACATACAACAATGCCCGCAACCTTATCAGCCGAATTGACCGCGATGACTTGCTGGAAGCACTCGTAAAATCGTATCTTAATCTACAATAAGTGAAAGGATGATGCTTTATGGCAGACTTCCCTACATATAAGGGTAAGCCGCTCGTTCGCTCGGGCGACGAGATTTATTACGGCAATATGGATGAGGAGTATGTTATTCACCTCATAATCAAGTCCAAAAAGGAAGTAAACGGATTTGAAGTTGCCGACAAGGTTACAGTTCAGCTTATGGCTACCGACCCCGGTCTCTCCCCCAGACGTCAGCTTGTGAAATCAAGCGAGAAACAGGGATTATTCGTAGCTATGGATGTAGGCGACGCTTGGCTCACCAGAGCTTTGGCGCATAAGATTTAAAAAAAGCTCCCGAAAGGGAGCCTTTTTAGTTGTCAGTAGTCAGTGGTCAGTTGTTGTGTCCCGAATGGATAAATAATGATATTAACTAATTAAAGTCTTAGGTTCTAAACTGAGCCTAAGACTTTAATTTATAGAATAAGATGATTATAAATAATTCGGGAATAAAGCATTTGAATTAGTATTCGTTATATTCTCGACATTCACTGCTCACTGCCCACTGATTACTGTTTGTTGAAAACAAAATTACCGTCTTTAAAATCACACACAACCTTGCTATCTTTCTTTACGCTGCCGTCAAGGATACGCTCGGAAAGTTCATCCTCAATCTTGGATGTGATTGCTCTGCGCAACGGTCTGGCGCCGTAGGTGTCATCAAAGCCAACCTTGGATATCTCACTGACGGCCTCATCAGTAAAGCTAAGCTCGATATCGAGAGCCTTAATACGCTCTGAAAGGGCTTTGAGCATTTTTGCGGCAATCTCTTTAATCTCGTCCTGTGTGAGTTTGTTGAATACGATGATATCATCAATACGGTTGAGGAACTCGGGACGGAATGTGTTCTTGAGTTCCGCAAGCACAATGTCCTTGATATTTTCATCGTTTTTATCTTCATCATCATTTTTAAAGCCTAAATCAGCTTGTTTATCGGTGATAAGTCTTGCTCCGACATTACTTGTCATGATAATGATTGTGTTCTTGAAGTCAACAGTTCTGCCCTGAGAATCAGTCAGACGGCCGTCGTCAAGAATCTGCAAGAGAGCGTTGAAAACGTCGGGGTGTGCTTTTTCAATCTCGTCAAAGAGAATAACGGAGTAAGGTTTACGCCTTACCTGCTCAGTGAACGCGGAGCCCTCGTCATAGCCGACATATCCGGGAGGTGAACCGATAAGCTTACTTACCGTGTGTTTCTCCATAAACTCGGACATATCAAGGCGTATCATAGCGTTTTCATCACCGAACATAGCCTGCGCGAGCGCTTTACAGAGCTCTGTTTTACCAACACCCGTGGGACCTAAGAAGATAAACGAACCTACGGGACGTTTCGGGTCTTTCAGACCGACTCTGCCGCGGCGGATTGCTTTTGCGACAGCTTTAACAGCTTCGTCCTGACCGATGACGCGATCGTGGAGAATATCCTCCATTTTGAGTAATCTCTCGCTCTCCTCCTCGGTGAGCTGTACTACGGGAATACCTGTCCAGTCGGATACAACCTCGGCAATATCCTCGGCTGTAACTTCACCTGTTGCGGAATTCTTAGCGTCGTTCCACTTTTTATTCTCATCGTCAAGCAGCTCCTGTAACGACTTCTGTTCGTCTCTGAGTTTAGCAGCGCGCTCAAACTCCTGTTCGTTTACAGCGCTTTTCTTCTCAGCTTCAAGGTTCTTGATTTTGTCCTCAAGCTCCTTTAAGTTGGGCGGTGTAGTAAGACTTTTAAGGCGAACCTTTGACGCGCTCTCATCGATAAGGTCAATTGCCTTGTCTGGCAGGAACCTGTCGGCGATATATCTTGAAGAAAGCGTAACGGCAGCTTTTACAGCCTCGTCGCTGATTTTTACCTTGTGATGAGCCTCGTAGCGGTCACGAAGTCCGAAAAGAATTTGCTCCGCTTCTTCCTCACTGGGCTCACCGATATTTACAGGCTGGAATCTTCTTTCCAAAGCCGCGTCCTTTTCGATATACTTTCTGTACTCTGACAAAGTTGTTGCGCCAATTACCTGAAAATCACCTCGCGCAAGTGACGGTTTCAAGATATTTGCAGCGTCAGTTGAACCCTCGGCGGAACCCGCGCCGACAATTGTATGAAGTTCGTCGATAAAGAGGATAACGTCGTTGGACTTTTTGACCTCGTCAATCGCTGACTTGATTCTGTCCTCAAAGTCGCCTCTGTACTTGGCGCCCGCAACCATACCGGTAAGGTCAAGGCTTACTACTCTTTTATCCTTGAGAATCTCAGGCACCTGATCTTCAACTATCTTCAAAGCCAAGCCTTCGGCTACAGCTGTCTTGCCAACGCCCGGCTCACCAATGAGCACGGGATTATTTTTTGTACGGCGTGAAAGAATCTGAATAACTCTTTCAATCTCTTTTTCACGTCCGATGACAGGGTCTATTTCACCCTTTTTGGCAGCAGCTGTCAAATCTCTGCCGAATTTATCAAGCGATTTTGTATCGCTGTTTTGATTATCTGTGTTATCTTTTTCGCCGACAAAATTCTCAGCGCTGTTCATAACTGTATTTTTGTTAACATTTAGCTCATTCAGGAAATTATAGGCGTAGCTGTCGGTTTCCTGCATAATACTGATAAGCAAGTGTTCTGTACCTACATATGAGCTGCCTGTCCTGGCGGCTATCATCACGGCATTCTGCATAACTCGTTTTGAACGAGGTGTGAAATCACGCGGAGTAAGTGTTCTCGGTGTTCCAGTTCCGGAGGCCTCCTGTATTTTATTTTCAAGCTCATCAGCGTCAAGTCCCGCCTGATTCAGAGCGACAGCGGCAACACCGCTCCCCTCCCTTGCCAAACCGAGGAGAAGGTGTTCGGTACCGATATAGGTGTGTCCCATATCTCCCGCCAGTTCCATAGCCAGATTTAATGCTTTGTTAGCTTTACTTGTAAAGTCTTTGAATTCATACATAATATTACCTCCCTATTTTTTAATTTTCCACGTCAGACAATGTAGTTTCTCTCTGAAATTCATATCCCACTTACAGAATACTTCCTTTCAGACGTTTTTGTCCGTGTCAAGTAATAAAAATTCTATATATAATTTATATCCTCCTTACGAATATTATACTTATATCATATTAAAGATTTGATTGTATAATCTCAGCTCTGAGAATATCGCGCTCCTGCGGAGTGAGCTGTTTTTCTTTCTCCACCATCATTGTGGCAGGCTGGATTTTCTCGATAAGGCTGTCGATTGTACTGATATCAACCGAATCGATAACTCCCGCGTTCACGCCGAATCTCACGTTGGATATAAGCTCCACAGCTTCCTCACAGCTTATCAATCTGGCTGTTTTTAAAACTCCCAGACTTCTGCACAGTTTATCCTGAGCCTCAATACTCTTGACCATTCTCTCCTGAGCAGCCTTTTCCTGACCCTCAAGCTGTTTTGCAATATTACTCAGATTTTCAATTGCGGACATTTCGCTGATACCAAGTGTTACCTGATTGGACAACTGGTACATCGCGCCCTTTGGTTCAGTACCTTCACCGTAGCATCCTCGTATTGTAAGCCCCAGCTTTTGCAGGTTGCCCGCAATTCTTCCTATTGCTCTGCCCGCCTTCAACGCTGGGAGATGTAACATTACGGAAGCTCTCATACCCGTTCCCAGATTCGTAGGGCACTGTGTAAGATAGCCTAAATTTTCGTCAAAGGCAAACTCGAGATTCTCATCCAGTAATGTATCAAGCTTGTCTGCTATTTCAAACGCTCCGCTTAGGTCGTCGCCTTTTATTAGAATCTGCAATCTTATATGGTCTTCCTCGTTAAGCATAATGCTCATGGTCCTATCTTTAGAAAGCACAATAGCTCTGCCCTCTGTTTCGGATATGAACTCAGGGCTGGCAAGGTGTTTTTCAACGAGTGAAATACGCTCGGATTCATTTAAATCCTTAATCCAAATTGCCTCGAGGTCATTAGCCAAAGGAGAATTACAGTTCTTTATAGAATCTATAATCACATTGGCAACCTCGGTTTTTTGCTTAGGATTAAGTCTGCAGGGAAACGGATATTTTTTTAAGTTTCGCGCCAGACGGATTCTGGTTTCCATAACTATATTATTCATCGTTGCCCTCCATATCCTTTATTTTGTCTCTAAGCTCAGCGGCTTTCTCAAACTCCTGGTTTTCGACTGCGGATTTCAGTTCCGACTGTAATTTATCGAGCTCGCTTACAGACTTTTTTTCCTCGGGCTTTTCGATAATCGTCTTGGCTCTTTCAGCCTTAAACGCCGCGCTGTTCTTACCACAGTGCGTAGTGTTGCCGTGGATCTTGCGAATAGTCGGCATAATCTCCTTGTAAAAAATTTTGTAGCAGTCCGCGCAGCCCATCATACCTGTACGCTGAATATCGTTATAGCTTGAACCGCAGGTATCGCAGCGTGTAGCTTGTGTACGAGCAGGCAAAGCATTCTCAAAAAAGCTGCCGAACAATGAGTTGAAATCATCAGCAAAAGAAGAAGTAAAGTCGTGAAAAAGGTTTCCATACCCCATCTCCTTTGCACATTCGGGGCAGAGGTCATACTCCTCAAACTCTCCGTTAATTACTCTCTTGATGTGAGTAGTCGCTTCTCTGTTTTGGCATTTCTGACATTTCATTACTGTCACCTTCCTATAATATTATTCTGATAATGTTAAGAGCATATTCTTAAAAATTCTTGCTCTGAGCTTGTCACGGTAATCCTGAGGGACCTCTCTGAAAACCCTCTCAGACATAGCCGCCGCGAAAATACGAGCAGTGTGTAAATCTATTATTGACCTGCTGTACATATTATTAATCATAATCTCCACGGAAGCCTTGTCGATTGTATCTCCAATCGAATTAACTATATGCATTACCGCGGAGCTTTTATCCATCTTCACCCTTGTGATTCGAATATATCCACCGCCTCCTCGGCGACTTTCCACGATATATCCTTGCTCGGGAGTAAATCGGGATGTAATTACATAGTTAATCTGGCTTGGTACGCAGCCCAAATCATTAGCAAGCTCGTTTCGACGTATCTCTGCGTTACCGTCGCTTTCATCAAGCATAGCAAGAATATGCTTGGCTACTAAATCACTCATACGCATTTGATAATCACTCCTTGTGTCACTCAGTTTGACCTTTTGTGACCTTTTATGATTTGATTATAGTATGAAAGTCAGAGAAAGTCAAAGTCAACAAAAGTCAAATATACGCGTTTAACTCACTGTATTCTCTTTTGTTCTTGATTTTTCTCTTTTTTACTTATTTTTTTAAAAAAATTACCGACTCTTTTTTGAGTCGGTAAATTAATAAATTTATTTTTTTGTTTTGTTGATTATATCGAAAGCAAATGTGTATATATCGGTATTCATTGACTTTTTGTCGCTGGTTACAGCAAAGAAGTTATAACCCTTTGACGGAATTGTATAGGTAAATGAACCGTAGTAGTCAAGCGCTCCGACATGCCATACCGCGCCGTCTTTCTTAATTATTTTCAATCCGTAGCCGTAATGTTCCCAGTCCTTATTATGGTCAGTTGTCATTTCCTTTACGCTTTTTCGGGTAAGAATTTTATTTGTTCTAAGCGAAGTCAGCCACTTATCCATATCCTCAGCTGTGGAAATCAATCCGCCGTTACCCACATTTAACCCTCTTACTCTGATTGTAAGGGGCTGTTTTTTCTCGTCTACACCCGGCAAATCAGACGGGTCGACATCGGAAACAGCAAGTCGGTCATAATACGCAAGTTCTTCATTAACGTCTGTATCATACATACCGAGGGGTTCAAAGAAACGCTCCCTCATAAAGTCGGCAAAACTATCCCCCGAAGCCTCCTCGATAATTTCAGCAAGAAGGAAATAGTTAGAGTTGTTATAATCATACATTCCGCCCGGGGTGAATTTTAAGTCTTGGGAAAGAATCCATTTTTTTGTAAGATTACGGTTATTTTCCTCGGAAGCTGTTTTTTTGATATCATACTTTTTAAAGGAGCTTTGCTCGTTCAAAAAGTCGGGAATACCCGAGCGCATTGTTAGTAGATTTTTAACCGTAATCTTTTTACCATACTTATATTTCGGGAAAAACTTACTCAACTTGTCATTAACACTTAGCTTACCGTCCTGTTTAAGAAGCATAATTCCAGCGGCGGTAAATTGCTTGGAACATGAGGCAATGGCGAACATGGTATCCTTTTTTATTTTTTTCTTACTATTTGTCGAAATTGTACCGTTCACCGCCTCACAAATAACTTTACCGTTTTTGCTTACACGAGCTATACCGTTAAAATTATTAGCCTCCAACTTCTTTTCAAGCCAATCTTGTAAATTCGAATCAATATTACGCTTCATTTTTGAAGTAGTGGTTTTTCTGACTCTTGATGAAGTTGTATTGTCTTTTTCAGGTGAAGTTGTTACGGCGATAATATCAGTAGGAATCGCTGCGTCACCTACATTATATTCGGCTGTATCAGTATCTTCGCAGGAAACAAGTGATAAAGAGATTGAAGCAATCAATAAAATAGAAATAACGGCGGCAAGTAAACGTTTCATAAATTTCTCCTAAATCATACAATAATTGACACCGATATATATAATAGCACAAAGGAGTAAGTAAAACAAGATGTTAAAACTCATCAAAACAATATTAGCACTTGACAGAAAACTGTATTAGTAGTATACTTTTGATATCATATGAACAATTATTCATATGTTCAATTGTTTTTCGGAGGTTATTATGACAGACAAAATTCCCGAATTGGAAGTACTATTTGAGCTTGCCGACCTGTTTAAAGTTTTTGGTGACTCTACCAGACTTCGTATTATGTATACACTGTTTGACGGAGAAAACTCTGTGGGCGCGATCGCCGAAAGCCTTAGTATGGAGCAAAGTACAATCTCCCATCAACTAAGAGTATTGAGAACAAATAAGCTTGTAAAGGTTCGTCGCGACGGCAAACAGATTTACTACAGCCTTGACGACGACCACGTCAAAAAGATAATCGAAATGGGACTTGACCACGTTCTGGAATAAAGGAGGGTATTATGGCTTGTAATCATAAAAATGGTGAATGTCACGACCACAGTCACGAGCACGAACATCACAATGAAGACTCAAAGTTGAATATTCTATTACTTGTAATATCAATAGTTCTTGCGGTTACTGCTCTTGTGTTTGAGATATTGCACATAAGTGAAGTCGCTGTCGGAATTTTAGCGGGGACGGCGATTATACTCTCGGGATATGAGGTTTTTATGGAGGGCGCAAAATCAGTCATAAAGCTGAAAATCGATGAAACAACACTTATGACTGTCGCGGTAATAGCCGCCTTTATTCTGGGTGAATTTGTCGAAGGCGCTATGGTAACAATACTATTCGGCATAGGTGAACTTCTTGAGGATAAAGCCGTTGAAAACTCGCGGAAAAGCATTAAAAAGCTTGCGGATATTCAAGCGGATACCGCTAATGTAATTGTTGACGGAACGGAAAAAACCGTTGAATCAAAAGACGTAATAGTCAACAGTGAAATAATAATAAAACCGCATGAGCGTGTTCCGCTCGATTGCATAGTGACAGAAGGTGCGGGCTACGCTGACGCATCGGCGATTACAGGTGAAAGTGTACCGATCGCGTACAAAGAAGGCAGCGAACTGCTAAGCGGAATGATTAACGGTGAAAACCTTCTTAAAGCACGTACAACCAAGGAATACAGCGAATCCACGGCAAACAGAATAATTAAACTTGTAGAAGAAGCAAGCGAGAGCAAGAGCAACAATGAAAAGCTTATTTCTCGTTTTGCTAAAATATACACTCCGATAGTTATGGTCATCGCGGTTTTGATTGCCTTTGTTCCCCCGATATTTTTCGGGAACCTGGCATCTTGGATTTACAGAGGACTTGTTTGTCTTGTTGCTTCATGTCCGTGCGCTATTGTTATTTCGATACCTCTCGCCTATTACTCAGGTATCGGAAAGGCTTCAAAAGCGGGTATTCTTATAAAGGGCGGAAAATACCTCGAAGCTCTCGCTAAAATTGATACAATGGTATTTGACAAGACAGGAACTTTAACAGAAGGAAAACTTGAAATAACAAATATAATTCCTTTTAAAAATTATAGCAAAGATGATGTGCTGGCTTTAGCTGCAAGCGTGGAAAAGAACTCCTCCCACCCTATTGCCCGGGCAATAGTTGAAGCTTATAAAGGTGAAACACTTAAAATGAGTGACTACAGCGAACAATCCGGCAAGGGTGTAAGCGCTGTATATGCAGGTAAGACTATTGAATGCCGCGCTTCGGATTCGGGCAAGAGCTCAAGTCTTATCTATGACGGAGAATGTATAGGTGAATTTGAGCTTAAAGACAAAACGCGTGACGAAGCCAAGAGTGTAATAGAAGCAATAAAAAAACATACTGTTATGCTTACAGGTGATAACAAACAAAACGCCGAACAAATCGGCAAAGAGCTTAATATTGACGACATACACTATTCTCTTTTACCACAGGATAAGCTAAGAATCGTAAGCGAGCTAAAAAACGAGGGTAAAACAGTCGCTTTCGCGGGTGACGGAATCAATGATGCCCCCGTTATCGCCGCTGCTGATTGCGGATTTGCGATGGGGCTCGGCTCAGACGCAGCAATAAGCTCAGCAGACGCTGTTCTGAGTTCAGGTAACCTAAAAGCGTTACCTAACGCTTTTAAAATAGCTCAGAAAACAGTCAGAACAGCAAAGACAAATATTGTCTTGTCGCTATCAATTAAAGCTATTGTAATTATTTTAGCCGCGCTAGGATTCGCTCCCATATGGTTAGGAGTGTTGTCCGATACGGGCATATGTATGCTTTGTGTACTATGGGCGGTAAGATTACTCAAATAATGCTGAAGGCTCGGTTTATCCGAGCCTTTTTTATGCATAAAACTCTTTACTTTTCTCTTGATTTGTAATATAATGTATCTTAAGTATGAAAATAAGGGAGAAATTTGGATGATAACCGGCGCAGATATAATGGTTAAGTGCTTGCAGGCTGAAGGCGTTGATACCGTTTTCGGCTATCCCGGCGCGACTATTTGTCCGTTTTATGACGCAATATATGACTCGGATGTACACCACGTTCTTGTTCGTCAGGAACAAAACGCCGCTCATGCCGCAAGCGGTTATGCCCGCGCGCGGATGAAACCGGGTGTGTGCGTCGCAACATCGGGTCCCGGGGCTACCAATCTTATAACAGGTATAGCCACAGCTCATATGGACTCTATCCCTATGGTGGCAATCACCGGTCAGGTTCGTTCCGATTTGCTCGGAAGCGACAGCTTCCAGGAAGCGGATATAACGGGTGCTTGCGAGCCTTTTACAAAGCATACATACCTTGTTAAAAAAACCGAGGATTTGCCCCGCGTGTTCAAAGAAGCTTTTCATATAGCCGCAACAGGCAGACCCGGTCCGGTGCTAATAGATATCCCTATGGATATTCAGTTAAACTCTGTTGAAAGCTTTGAATATCCCGATAAAGTTGACATAAGGGGATACAAACCTAACACCAAAGGTCATCTTGTACAGGTAAAACGCGCAGTTGAGCTTATTAACAAATCTAAAAGGCCGATTATAGTATCCGGCGGCGGTGTGTTGAGCTCGGGCGCGAAATTAAAGCTTCAGAAATTTGCCGAGAATACTCAGATTCCTATTCTTTCCACCATGATGGGTATCGGTGTAATGCCCAGCGACCATCCCCTGTACCTTGGTATGCTCGGCACTCACGGCAGACGTTGCGCTAACAAAGCCCTGCATGAAACCGACCTCGCCATCGTATGCGGAGCAAGGCTCGGTGACAGAGCTATCGCTGCTCCCGACCAGATGGGCAACACTACTAAAATCATTCATATTGATATAGACCCCGCTGAAATCGGCAAGAATGTAAAAGTTGATATCCCGATTGTAGGCGATATGAATAATGTTCTCAAAAACCTGATTGAGGAAATAGGCGATTACAAAGTCAGCAATGAATGGGATGCTGAGGTCAAAGACCTTAAAGCTCATTACCAGAACAAGATTACGACCTTTGACGGTTACGTAGAGCCGAGAACGCTGATTGGCAACCTCAGCTCAATGTTGAAAGCAAAAGCTATCCTTTGCGCGGATGTTGGTCAGAATCAAATCTGGTGCGCCAATAACTTCCGTATTCGTGAGGGCAGGTTCTTCACAACAGGCGGTATGGGCACTATGGGATATTCAATTCCCGCGGCTATCGGAGCCAAGCTCGGCCTCAAAAAACGTGACGTCGTTGTAGTATGCGGCGACGGAAGCTTTCAAATGGGTATGAACGAGCTGTCCACTATCGTTCAGGAAAACCTGAATATAAAAATTATCGTTATGCGAAATTACCGTCTCGGTATGGTAAGAGAGCTTCAGGATAATCATTACAATGCGCGACACGCGGCAACCATACTTAACGAGGAACCCGATATTGTTGCGCTTGCCAAGGCGTATGGAATTGACTCAGCTGAGGTCAGCTCCAACGAGGACGCCGAGAAATACATCAACAAGATTGTCGAGAGCGACAAGCCGTTTGTACTTGTTTGCCGCGTTCATCCCGACACTCCGTCGATATTATAAGGAGGTCGTCGTATGAAATATACATTATCAATTCTTGTTGAAAACCAGGCGGGTGTACTTTCCAAAATTTCCGGAATGTTCTCGCGCAGAGGTTTTAACATCGACTCACTCGCTGTCGGAACCACAAACGACCCCACAGTTTCACGAATTACTGTTGTTACCGACGGTGATGAACATATTGTTGAACAGATTGAAAAACAGCTCAACAAGGTTATCCCTGTTATAAAGGTAAAGAGACTTATAGACGGAGAGTTCATCAGCCGTGAGCTGAGCTTAATTAAGGTTCACTGTCCCGCGGCAAAGCGTTTTGAAATAATCAAAATCGCAGAACTTAACCACGCCAATGTTGTGGATGTCTCTAACACAACTATTACGCTTGAGTACTGCGAAACTTCGGAGAAAGTTACTACACTTCTTGACTTATTGAAGCCATACGGCATCAGAGAAATGGTACAAACAGGTATAGTGGCTATCGAAAAAGGCAAGACAGGACTCAGAGTATAACTATTCGCAATTAGTTTATTATTTTATTTATTATATTCATTGATAAATCCAAGGAGGAAATCAAAATGTCAAATGCAAAAATTTTCTATCAGGCAGACTGTAATCTCTCTCTTTTAGAGGGCAAAACTATTGCCATTATCGGTTACGGCAGCCAGGGTCACGCTCACGCTCTTAATCTTAAAGAGAGCGGTATGAACGTTATCATCGGTCTTTACGAAGGTTCCAGAAGCTGGAAAAAAGCTGAGGAGCAGGGCTTTGAGGTATTTACAGCGGCTGAGGCTGCTAAGAAAGCCGACGTTATTATGATTCTCATTAACGACGAGAAACAGGCTAAGCTCTACAAAAACGACATTGCTCCCAACCTCGAGGCTGGCAACATGCTTATGTTTGCTCACGGCTTTAACATTCACTTTGGTCAGATCGTTCCCCCCGCTGACGTTGACGTTACAATGATCGCGCCCAAGGCTCCCGGTCATACAGTTCGTTCAGAGTATCAGGTTGGCAAGGGTACACCTTGTCTCGTAGCTGTTTATCAGGATGCTACAGGTCAGGCTCTCGATAAGGCTCTCGCATACGGCGCTGGTATCGGCGGCGCAAGAGCGGGTATCCTTGAGACTACTTTCCGCACAGAGACAGAAACAGACCTCTTCGGCGAGCAGGCTGTACTTTGCGGCGGCGTTTGCGCTCTTATGCAGGCAGGTTTTGAGACACTTGTTGAAGCAGGCTATGACCCCAGAAACGCTTACTTTGAGTGTATCCACGAGATGAAGCTCATCGTTGACCTTATTTATCAGTCAGGCTTCGCCGGTATGAGATACTCTATCTCCAATACTGCTGAGTACGGCGACTATGTTACAGGTCCCAAGATTATCACAGATGACACAAAGAAAGCTATGAAGAAAATCCTCTCCGACATTCAGGACGGCACATTCGCTAAGGAGTTCCTCCTCGATATGTCTGACGCCGGCGGACAGGTTCACTTCAAGGCTATGAGAAAGCTCGCTTCCGAGCATCCCTCCGAGGTTATCGGTAAGGAAATCAGAAAGCTCTACAGCTGGTCTGACGAGGATAAGCTCATCAACAACTAAGCAGTTATCAGTGGTCAGTATTCAGTTATTAATCTAAAATGCATAAAAGGTCTGTTGCGTATTTTGCAACAGACCTTTTTATCATTATTATTACTTTTTTAGTTTTTTACGCTTGCTTTTACTCAGCTTTACGCCGTTTGGCCCTATGTATTCGGACTTATCAAAAGCGAGAATAAAAGCGAAAATCGTTGGCAAAAAGAAATAACCGATTTTAAAGCCTTTTTTCTTGCCAAAGGAATTACCGAGTTGGTCGGTTATCAAAATATGGATAATCAAATCGCCAACCAGAACTATAACATTTATTATCCGAAACGCTATAATATCGGGCACGGTAAGACTCAAAACATTAAGAATCTTTCCGACAGCAACCAAACCGACATAAACCCAAAACCATATTTTACTCAGGTCAATAATACGATATAAAATATAAACCCTGTAAAACGGTATAAACGCGTATTTACTGTTCTCTCCCGATTTTTTGAAAATATTCCAATGAATAATCGCGTCGATAAAGAAGAAAATAACAGGAAGAATAAGATATTTTATCAAATTAAATACATAAAGCGGAATGATGTTTAGCATAATTTCACTTCACCGAAATTTTCATTTGTTTAATATCGAAACGCAAAACCGCTTTAAATTTTGAATATCGCTGTCAGCGGTTTCCCAAACTGTTTCAGTGTCAATATTACCATATTCATGAGCAACAATATTTCTCATACCTCTTATTGCTTTCCACGGTATATTATTATTCTTATCCTTGAATTCATCCGATAGTTTGTTGGATAATTCTCCTATCTGCATTAAACAAAGCGACACAGAATTGCGGTATATAGGATTAGCGTCAAAAGCATCAAAAGAATGATTATACTCCTTATGAGCTAATTCAATTTCATCACAATACTTTACAATCTTATTCAATAAGACTTTGTCACGTTCACGAAGCGGCATACAAAAGTACCTCCTCGTCCTTTATACGATTAAGAAATTCTTTATCCAAACTTGCTGTTGTCAATAAATCAAGCTTTTTGTCAAATTTTTCTTCCAAATCACTATACATAGCTCCAAGCATTATAAGCCCCTTTAGCGTGCCTTTATCAATTCTAAAATCAAGGTCGCTGTTATCGGTAGCTTCACCTCTTGCGTAAGAGCCAAAAAGATATACTTTTTCAACGCCGTATTTTTCAGCTATAGGAGAAACAATATTTTTAATTTCATTAATTGTGTAAATCTTGTCAGACATACTATTACCTCCTTTTATTTTAGTATAACATAAAAAAACAAATAATCAACATTTTTTAATTATTCCAAACTATTGATTTTATCGAGTGTATATGTTAAAATATATTATACGTTGCAAACTGTTAGTTCGTTTGAATAAGTGAGCGGCAGGCCCTGCACGATTGGGGTCTGTGAACCATGTCAGGCGGGGAACCGAGCAGCATTAAGCATCACCACCGATGCGATGCAGTAAGTCTGTCGTTCACTTATTTAAACGAAAGCCGTAAGGCGTTACGGTTTGCATTTTTTTATAGTTAATAAAAAGGAGTGAGTGTTTTGTATCAGGTTCTTTACAGAAAATGGAGACCACAGAGTTTTGACGACGTTATCGGTCAACCTCAGGTTACTAAAACACTTAAAAACGCGCTGAAATCAGGCAGAATAAACCACGCATACCTTTTCACAGGTTCGCGTGGAACAGGTAAAACAACCTGCGCCAAAATACTCGCCAAAGCGGTTAACTGTCTTGACCCTCACGACGGTGATCCCTGCGGTGTTTGTGAAAACTGTCAAGGTATTGACGACGGAAGTATTCTGGACGTAGTAGAGATGGACGCGGCATCAAACAGGGGCATTGACGATATACGCGAAATTATTGACGAGGCCCAATTCCGTCCCGCGAGAGCTAAGTACCGCGTATATATCGTTGATGAGGTACATATGCTCACCGACCAGGCGTTTAACGCTTTACTCAAAATACTTGAGGAACCGCCTAAGCATGTTATATTTATACTTGCCACCACAGAAGTTCATAAGCTTCTTCCCACAATTCTCTCCAGATGTCAGCGCTTTGATTTCCATCGTATTACGCCTGAGGATATTGTTAAAAGGCTGGATTATGTTATTGAACAGGAAGGCGCTTCAATCACTGATGACGCGGCAAGGCTTATCGCGGCTTTATCCGACGGCGCTATGCGAGATGCCCTCTCCCTCACTGACAGATGTCTGAGCAATTCCGACAACATCACAATTGATATCGTTCGTGACGCCGCGGGACTTGTAAAGAAAGATTATCTTTTTGAGCTCGCCAACGCGTGTATAAATAAGAACACATCAAAAGCTCTTGAGATTATTAGCAGACTGCACTCCGAGAGCAAGGATATGGCACGGCTATGCGACGAGCTTCTCGACCATTTCCGCAGTCTTATGATGATTAAAGCAACACGCCATCCGAGAGATATGATTGTAATGTCCGATGATGAATTTGAGGACGCTCAGCTGCAGAGTGATTATTTAACTCTCGCTGAAATTGTATATATAATGGATGTTCTGCAAAATGCCTTTAAGCGTATGGGCAAAGGAAACAGCAACAAAACCGAGCTTGAAATGGCTTTGGTACGATTGTCATCACCAGAGCTTGAAGGCACTAACGAAGCATTGACAGCCCGTGTGTCTGCCTTGGAAAAAGCGTTCAGATCCGGTATCGCGGTAAGAGCGGAACAAACCGAGGAAACGACAGTTGATGATATAACGGAAGACATAGAACAGCAAAACGAACCGGCAGAAACAAAAAATGAAGCTAAACCCATAAAAACTGAAGTTGAACCTGAACCGGAAACGGTTGTCGAGGAAGAACTTCCTCCCCCGCCTGAACCTGAGTTCCCGGCAGAACCTGTCGAAAAGTCGAAACAAGAGGCTAAACCCGTTCAGAAAAAAACGGTAAACATTGATGAGATTTACAACAATGCTAAACCGTTCAGACAGTGGCCTGAGGTTGTTGAGAATATCAGGAAATATTCAAAACCTGTTGGTTCGGCTTTTTCGGATGCTAATGCCTATGAAAGCGGCGATTATCTGCTGATTGAAACAAACAATAATTTTGTTTTTGAATTTATGCAGGAGAAAACCCGCAAAGAAAGCATTCGAAAAGCAATACTTGAAATCACCGGCAAAACATATAAGCTAGGGCCATATAAAAAACCTGAACAAGAGGAGGTCAAGGATGACCCTCTCACAGGTTTAATAGCAAATTTAAAAGAAAACGGAATAGAAGTTAACGAAGAATAATAAGGAGGAACAATTATGAAAGCAAGATTACCTCAAGGTTACGGCGGCGGTGGCGGCGGCAACATGCAGCAAATTGCGCGTCAAGCTCAGAAAATGCAGGAAGCCATGGAAACAGCCACAGTAGAACTTGAAGCTAAAGAGTACTCAGCAACAGCAGGCGGCGGTGCCGTAAAGGTTGTTGTAACCGGCAAGCTTGAAGTTAAATCAATAGATATTGAACCCGAAGTTATCGACCCTGATGACGCGGAGATGCTCTCCGACCTCATTATGGCGGCGACTAACGAGGCTTTGAGAGCCGCTAATCAGGATAAGGAAGAAACTATGGGCGCGCTCTCAGGCGGTCTTAATATCCCTGGATTGTTTTAATTATGGCAAATTATAATGTTGCTCCGCTTGAGAATCTTGTGGAGCAGTTTGAAAAGATGCCCGGTATCGGATACAAAACAGCGCAAAGACTTGCATATTATGTACTGAATATGTCAAAAACAGAAGCGGAAGCTTTTTCGACCGCTATTATTGAGGCGCACGAAAAAATACATTATTGCAGGATTTGCTGTAACCTGACAGACGACGAGCTGTGCCCTGTCTGCAAAAGCGAAAAACGCGACAAGGGCGTAATCTGTGTCGTGGAAACCCCGCGCGACGCTATGGCAATGGAAGCGACAGGCGAGTACAAAGGCGTGTATCACGTTTTACACGGCGCTATCTCCCCTCTCAATGATATCGGTCCCGATGATTTGAGCATTAAGGAGCTTCTGGCTCGGTTGAACAGTGATGTAACCGAGGTTATAATGGCTACTAACCCGACTGTTGAGGGCGATGCTACAGCTATGTATCTGTCACGTTTGTTAAAGCCTATGGGCGTTAAGGTGACGAGGCTCGCCTATGGTATACCAGTGGGCGGCGACCTTGAGTACGCGGATCAGGTTACACTTGCCCGCGCTTTGGAAGGCAGGAATGAACTTTGAGCGACGAAGTAAAAACTATCGCTAAAAACAAAAAAGCCTATCATGACTATTTTATTTTAGACACTTATGAGGCGGGCATATCCCTTATGGGAAGCGAGGTCAAGTCTATCCGTAACGGCAGAGTTAACCTCAAGGACAGCTGGTGCTCCATAGTAAAAGGCGAGATATTTGTTAACGGTATGCACATTTCGGTGTATGAACAGGGCGCGATATGGTGCAAAGACCCTTTGAGAGTCCGCAAGCTTCTTATGCACAAAAAAGAAATTAATAAGCTTTTCGGACAGATACAACAGCAGGGGTATTCATTGATTCCGCTCAGCATATACTTTAAAGGCAGTAATATAAAACTGGAAATCGGCTTGTGCAAGGGTAAGAAAATTTATGACAAACGCGAGGATATGGCGAGAAAATCCGCGAAACGCTCAATTGAAAGAGCAATGAAAGAACAGCGATACTAAATAAAACCCGGGGATGTAATGGTTTCGACGGGGATTTTGAACCTTGGTAAGCGAGTAGCGGCGCGGAACCGCTTTAAAAGCCGCAACTTAAAAATAACTGACAACAATAAAGTTGCATTAGCTGCATAAGCAGCTTGTCCTGACAGAGAGTACCGCGGCTTTGTCAAGGGCATCGACCAGCGGTAAATGTGAACTTCGGCTTGTCTCAGTCGGAGTCATAACGTAGAGGCTACCTGAGTAAAAAGCCTGTTATTGGGCGTTTTTCAAAGGGAAATACAATTCAATAACTACACTCGTAGAAAGCCTTGGCAAAGGATTTTCGGACGGGAGTTCAATTCTCCCCATCTCCACCAGTTTTAAAGCCGAATACCCATTTAGGGTATTCGGTTTTAAATTTTTTATTGGGGAGAATTGAAGCCGACCGTTAAGAAAATGCTCCGGGGGAGCATTTTTAGGGAGGAGAGATGATGATATGCTTCCCAATAACGTGAACCTAACAAACGAGATGGACTTTATGCATTGATGAAGTTCTCCCTATCTCCACCAATAAAGAAACGCCCCATTGGGGCGTTTTTTAGTATGATGGCGCGAACAGAAAGACCGTAAAACAGCACCCATGATGGGTGCTGTTCTTCTTTATCCCTGAGCGGCAAATTTGTTTTTAACTGTATTGAGCTGACTTTGATCCACCTGTTCGGTAGGATACCAACCTTTTGCCTGCATTTTGAGATAGATATCATCCTGTAATTTCAGCGAGTCGTTCAAAGAGTTATTAAAAGTCTGATGCACATTCTGAGTTGAGCTTTCGATTGTACCGTGCATAAACAAGTCACACGCGCCTTTTTCGAGCAAAAGCATATTTTCCATTAAGTTTCTGTCGTCCATATTATCCTCCGTATTATAATAAGCTGTAAAAATTCTTGAAAATTTCCTGATGCTTCTGCTGCATCTGTTGAGCCAGACTTTTTAATTCTCCGTCCTGAATCTGCTGAGCGGTTTGCTCACACTGTGTCTGGAAATACTGCTCGTGTCCGAGCGCGTCTTCTACATACAATAGTTCTTTTGTTGTCATTATTTGTCCTCCTTTATTATGGTATAAATATTATTTGTACTTCTTCAAAAAATATTCTAAAAGCAAAGCCGCCCGCAAAAAATGCGGACGACTTTATAAAGGAAAGGAAAACTAAAATCCACTTGCTATTTATTTTCTACTGAATCGGTTTTGTAAATAAAGTTTACTTTACCATCCATATCTTTATTTATGCCGCTGAACGACTTATAATCCTTACTAACCTTTGAGATTGCTTTTAAACGTTCTACAAGTGCCTCCGCCTTGCCCTCAACAGCGTCGACAAGAACATCTATGCCCTCTTTTTTGTATTTCTTCAAGCCGTCGCTCAGGCTTAACGCGCCGTTATTGATAAGCTTTACGCCATCTACCAAAGCGCCTGTACCGTTATTAAGAGTTTCAACCCCGTTATATAACGCAAGACTTCCGGACGAGAGCTTGGAAGTTCCAGCCTTCAAGTCGGCTGTACCTTTCTTTAATTTCCTAGTGCCTTTTTTGAGCGTCTTAGTACCGTCGGAAAGCTTCTGAGAACCTGAAGAAAGCTGATTAGCTCCCGCGCTTGCCTCGTCAACGCCCGAGGTATATGTATTGATTCCGAGGTAAAATTGATTGAAAGAATCCAACTGAGTTTTCAGGTTTTTGATTGCCATAGCGCCTGCTTTAGCGCTTTCAACAGCCTGATTAATTTGAGCTTTTACAGCTTCACTCTTCATATTCGTATCAATCAGCTTTTGGATTTCTTCCTCAGTCTTAGTATCTATGGTAGATATAATCGCGCTTGAACCCATTTGCTGCTCAACAGCGCCGTTTATTTGCGCCTGGGTATCAGGATCAACGCTTTCGGCTTCAACAGCCGCTGCGTACTGCTCAGCTGTCATATTCAGTCCGGCCTTCTCAAGCACACCGTTAGTTACCTGTTCTCTCACTGCCGCTGTAACACCCGCTTTAATAAGATCTTCCTGTGAGCGTACAGTCTGGGTGACGCTTTCAAGCGCCATTTTCTCAGCTTGTTCTCTGACTTTATCCTCGTCGAGTGAGTTAATTATTTCCGATAGCACTTTAGCATAGTTTGAAATTGTGAGCTTGTCGGCTTTGAGCCCCGCTGCTGCGATTTGTTCATCAGCGGTTTTGAGGAGCGTGTCAAACACCTGCTTTGCGCCGCTTGTAAGAGCGTAACTGTTAGATGAGAGCTGTCCTAAACCATAGGCTAAATCATTAAGCCCGTTTTTCATTTTAGAGGCACCTGATTTAAGCGAGGACGCGCCTTTATATAAGGTTTTCACTCCTCTATTAAGTTTACCGGCGCCCTTGTCCAGTTCAGAAATTCCGTTTGTAAGCTTTTTTGCTCCGTCAGCTAAAGACTGTACGCCCGAAATAAGCGCGTCGGACTTTTTAAGCATTGTAGAAATTCCGTTATAAAGCTTTGAAGAGCCATCAATGAGCTTATTTGTAGCGTCAGTTAAATCGTCAAGTTTCTTGTTCAAATCCTTGATTGTCTTGTCAGCGTCGGAAAAGTCGATATCACCGAACATATCGCTCGAAGCGACAGTAAGAGTTGTGGAAAGTTTAAAGTCTTTTACATCAGCGGTGATCTCAACGTTATCAGGCATACTGAATTTTTCTGTATCCAGCTTGAGATTCTCCTCCATACCCGGCATTGCGAATCCGGCTACAATAGTATGGTTGCCGTCGTTTATTACTTTGCCGTTGTTAACAGATACGTTGGAGAATTTTTCATTGTCTAGCATCATACCTGTGAGCATTATAAACGGAACGTAAATTCTCTCTTTTTTGCCGTTTATTTTTACGGTTTCGTACTGCTTGTTCTTGTAGTCAAAACGGATTGTTACCTTTCCGCTCTTACCCGCAATCTCGTCGGGAGAAACAACCTTGCCGTCAAGGATATAGCTTACTCTCAAATCAACAGGCAAGTCGGCGTCAGAAGTACCCTGATAGTAAATATCATTGCCTTTAGCGTCCCAAACGCACATATTATCGGAATTTAGTTTATAGGTTTCGTCGCCCTTAACATTCTTGATATCGCTGAGATTGGTTTTGTCCTTAATTGTATCAAGCTTTTCGGGATTCTTTATCCAATCACTGACAATAACCTTATCGGGATTGCCCTCGGCGTCAGCGATAATATATACGCTTTCTTCTTTAAATAGTTTTCCGTTGTCTTTATCAGATAAAGAACTCTTTTTGGAATTTACGGCATTGCTTTCAGCTCCTGCCGTATAGGCAGTTGTCGCTACAATGCTGAAAATAAGCACAAGAGATAAAACAGCGGATAAAATTTTCGGAGTAATTTTTTTAAAATCAGTCATTTCACTTAACCTCCCTCTTAGGAAGCATACCTATTGTGGTTTTGCTTATCAATTTATCAAACAGCATAAACATTGCGGGTAATATCAGAATTACACATACCATACTGATTATCGCGCCTCTCGCCATCAAAGCACACAACGAGCCGATCATATCGACATCGGAGTATATCGCTACGCCTACCGTGGCGGCAAAAAGCCCCAAAGCGCTTACGACTATCGACGGTATTGAGGTTTGCACAGCGGTAACAATCGACTCGCGTTTATCGTTTCCGAGCGACCGCTCTTTCTTGTACCTCGTCGTCATAAGTATCGCGTAATCAACAGTCGCGCCGAGCTGTATTGTACTTATACATATAGGGGCGATAAACGGAAGCGAGTCTCCCAAATAATGCGGTACACCAAGATTTACAAAAATCGCGAACTCGATAACCGCGACAAGGATTATCGGCAGGCTAATACTTTTCTCAACAATGGCGATGATAATAAATATAGCGATAATCGAAATCAAGTTAACTACTTTAAAATCAATTGCAGTAATATCAATCATATCGTTGACACAACTCGACTCACCGATTAACATTCCGCTCTTGTCGTATTTCTTGATAATACTGTTCAAATCTGAAATCTGTTTTGAAACATTATCGGTAGCGGGGCGGTATTCGGAGTTGATAAGCAGCAGCTCCCACTTATCACTCTTGAGCACTTCGGTTACGCTCTCGGGGAGCATTTCCTCGGGAATACGTGAACCTACAATACTCTCAAGTCCCAGAACATATTTAACGCCCTTCACCTTCTCGAGCTCAGATGTCATATTGTGAACGTCCTTGCTTTCCAGATTGGAGTTTATGAGTGCCATATGGGTTGTGCCCACTCCAAAATCTTCCTCGAGTTTTGTATTAGCTATAACGTTCCCCATATCTTTAGGAATGCTCTGCGAGAAGTTATAATATACTTCGTTATTAGTCTGTCCATAACCGTAAAGAGCGGGGACAATAATAACGACAAACAAAATCAGAAACACAGGGAATATTTTCACGATACCTTTTGCCAGCTTTTTTGTCCGAGGTATCAACGAGCGGTGCATTGTTTTTGTCAGCGGTTTGTCAAGCACAAGTATCATAGCGGGAAGGAGTGTTACACAGCTGATTACACCGAGTACAACGCCCTTTGCCATTACTATGCCCAAATCCCGTCCAAGCGAAAAGCTCATAAAGCACAGCGCAATAAATCCTGCTATTGTTGTAATTGAGCTGCCAAGTACCGAGCGGATCGTTTCCTTAATCGCAACCGCCATAGCTTCTTTATGGTCGGGATTTTTTTGCTTTTGTTCTTCATAACTGTGCCACAGGAAAATTGAATAATCCATTGTAACCGCTAACTGTAAAACAGAAGCAAGCGCCTTTGTTATGTAGGAAATCTCTCCGAGGAAATAGTTACTTCCCATATTGAACAGTATTGATATTCCGATACTGGCAAGGAAAACAAACGGAATGATGAAATTATCAAGGAACAACATCATAACCGCTACCGCGAGCACAACGGCAATCGCTACATATACAGCCTCCTCGTTCTCGGCTAAATCACGCATATCTGTAACCATAGCGGACATTCCCGAAAGGAAACACTGCTCATTGGTTATATTGCGGATTTCTGATATGGCGTCGATCGTTTCATCCGAAGATGTACCCGAGTCAAAGAAAATAGCCATCATCGTGGCATTGTCGGTGTTGAACGCGTCATAAACCTTGTCAGGTAACATCTCCATAGGTATGGAAAGATCGGCAATATCGGCATACCAAAGAACGGTATCCACATGGTCAACCTTTTTTATCTTATCCTCAATTTTGACAACGTCCTTATTGTCCATATTCTCAATAATCAAGAACGAAAAAGCGCCTTTGCCAAAATCATCCATAAGCAAATGCTGACCTTTGACGGTATCGAGATTTTCAGGAAGATAGTTGAGCAAATCATAGTTTACTCTTGTAAATATCATACCCAGAATCGACGGCACAATAAGGATAAGCGATATGATTAAAATCAATACTCGGCTTTTAACAATCGCCTTGGCGAATTTCACCTTTGCCATCCCCTTTTTGTGAATAAATCTATAAAAATTATATATTGAAGAATATTAACGATAAACAGACAAAAAGAAAACCGTGCCTAGTTTTTAGGCACGGTTACGAGTTTGTCTAATAGCTATATACTCTCACATCTGGCTATGGCGGTATCCATAGAACCATCAAAAAGTTCACATATACGCTGAAGTTTTTTGCGAAGGTCGTATTTCATTCCCGTACCAAGCCAGTTTATGACAAAGCCTACGAGCATACATCTGTAATACAACACCAAAGCGTCCTTATCAGAGTCGGAAACATTCTTATTCTTGGTCGCGTAGTCGATTATGTCTGATACTGTTTTCTCGGTAATTTTATCAAGATAGCGTTCGAATACTTCACGGTTAGCCGAGTTGTAAATATGATAAACAGCTGTTTTATTCTCGATGGCGAAATCAACCGCGTCAAGCAAAGCAAGGTAGATTGAATCGCTCTCCTTGTTTATGCTTATAAATTTCTCAGTTTCCGCGGTAAGAATATTCTCGATAAGGTCAGGTAAATCTTTATAATGATAATAAAATGAATTGCGGTTGATACCACACTCTGCGGAGATTTCTTTTATTGTGATTTTATTGACAGGTTTTCTGTTAAGCAAATCCATAAAGGTATCTTTTATTGCTTTCTCGGTAAAATTTGCCATTTAATCACTTCCTTAAATATTACAGCTATTCTAACACAGCAAATAATATTTTGCAAGGTAATTGAAATAGGAATGAAAATATGTTAAAATACAAGTTACATAACTGCCCGTAGCACAGTTGGATAATGCAACAGACTCCGACTCTGTAGATCGTGGGTTCGAATCCCGTCGGGCAGACCATAAAAAAGCACCCTTTTAGGGTGTTTTTTATTTCCGACTGGATTCGAAGCTGACCGTTAAGAAAATGCTCCTGTGGAGCATTTTTAGGGAGGAGCGCTGATGAACCTATTTGTTAGCACACGCCGCAACAAACGAGTGCGTACTATTAAATAAAACAATTTAAGTCGGGCAGACCATAAAGGGGACGGCTTTTTGTCGTCCCTTTTAATATAATTTATCTAAATCTTCATAAGCCGTTTCCAGCTCGGATTCTTTTGTTTCCAGGTCGGCAGTGAGCTCAAGAAGCTTTTCGTAATCGGAAATAACTTCATCACTTGAAAGAAGCCTGTTAAGTTTCTCAATCTCCTCGTCGAGGCTGTTTATAAGCGCCTCTGTCTTTTTAATATCATTCAAACGTTTGCGTTCTCTGGCGCGCTGCTGTTTTTCCAGTTCATAAGCATTGGGCTTTTTCTCTGCTCTATGTTTTTGCTCATCAATCGCCTTTTCGACCATCATTATTTCCTCGGCGTAATAGTCGTAGTTGCCGAGGTATTGAACCATTCCGTTCTTTGTCAAAACCAGAACTCGGTCGGCAAGCTTGTTGATAAAATAACGGTCATGGCTGATTATGAGCATTGTACCCTCATAATCAGATAATGTCTGTTCCAATTGCTCGCGTGATGAAGCGTCCAAATGGTTTGTGGGCTCATCGAGCAACAAAAGATTGGAGCCGTTGAGCATAAGCTTCAAAAGGCTTACCCTTGCTCTCTCCCCTCCGCTCATCTGATTCAAAGGTTTAAACACCTCGTCGCCCTTGAACAGAAAGCTTCCGAGATATGTACGAACGCGGGTTTCTGTCATATCGGGAAAAGTATCCCAAATTTCATCCAGAGCCGACTTGTTAAGGTCAAGATTGCTCTGCATCTGGTCAAAATATCCTATGTCAACCTGCGCTCCGTACTCGTAAAAACCGCTGTCAAAGCTGAGCTTGCCCATAAGAATATTAAAGAGTGTCGTCTTTCCGCAACCGTTATCGCCAAGGATAAAAACTTTTTCTCCTTTTCGAATATGAAAACTAACATTTTTAAACAAACTTTTATCGCCAAAGCTTTTGCTGAGGTCAGTTACCATCAACACATCGTTTCCGCTTTCACGTTTTGGCTCAAGCCGCATATTAACAGTTTCGAGTTCTTTTTCGGGAGCCACAAGCTGAGCTTTGATTTTATCCGCCTGCTTTTGTTTGCTGGCGGCGGTGATGAAGTTGCGCTCTCTGCCCCAGCGTTTTTGCTGTTCTACAATACCTTCAATACGTTTAATCTCTTTGAGATCGTTCTCGTACTTGTTTCTGAGGCTATCCTCGTACGCTTGTTTTTTCTTTTTGAATTCGGTGTAGTTGCCCCTATACATCATTATGGACTGATGCTCCAGCTCGATTGTTTTGTTAGTTACTTTATCAAGGAAATATCGGTCGTGGCTGATTATCAACATTGAGCCCTTAAAGCCTTTGATAAAGCTTTCAAGCCAGTTTACAGAGTTTATATCGAGGTGGTTTGTGGGCTCATCAAGCAGCAAGAAATCAGAGCGTGACAAAAGCAGTTTCAATAAACTCAGCTTTGAACGCTGGCCACCCGAGAGTTTTCCTGTGGGCATATCAAATTGCTTTTCCTCAAAACCAAATCCTATAAGCGCGGACCGTGTACGGCTCTTGTATGTAAGACCGCCCAATGATTCAAAGTTTTCAATTAACGCGGTCTGTTTTTCAATGTTTTCGGGTGTGGCGGACTCTGCAACAACAGCGTTCATACCCGCAATGTCTGATTCCATTTCAATAAGATAATCAAAAACAGAAATCAGCTCGTCATATACGGATCGTTCCGGGTGAGTACAGGCGTGCTGCTGCATATAGCCTATTGTAATATCACCCGACTTAAACACGTTGCCCTCGTCGGGAGAAGTCTCTCCGTCAATAATGCGAAAAAGCGTAGTCTTACCAACGCCGTTCGCGCCGATAAACCCAACCTTGTCGCCCTTTTCAATATCAAAACTCACATTCTCAAAAAGCTTTTGCTCTACAAAGCTCTTTGAAAGGTTATGAACACTTAATACAGGCACTGCCTCACCTCCTTTTAATTTTGCGCGGACACATAATCGCGCACTTACGCTTAATTAAATACTGTATAACATAATGAAGTTTACAATATGAATTAAAATCACGACGCTGTATATGACTACTCCGCAGTAGATTATAAAGTTCGTAAACTTGTTCTGCTCCAGATTAAAAGCCTTAAAGAACAGCCAAATCAATATACTCAGAGCAAGCGGAAGAATACACTTTACAAAGAAACCTACAATCGGGTAAGTCATAATCCACGACATCAAGGGATTAGCTTCGTGGAAATATCCTGAGTCAATAAGAACCTGGGTACAAAACCAGTCTGCAACATTAAGAAAGTAAAGAAAAAATAGTTTTGTACCGAATCCGTATTGTCTCGGGACATCAAATTCTCTTAAATCAAGTATATTTTCTGACATAAAAACACCTCACAGGTATTATTACCCGTGAGATGAATTTTTATGTGATAATATAGTTCTGATTTTTCATCCCAACATATATATGCACTTGATTTAAAAATAAATATCGGTTTATTTATCGCGTAAGATTAGTTCTTTCTCCACGCTCTTGGCATAAAGATTATCAGTAGCGGATAGAGCTCTAAACGTCCCGCAATCATATTAAAGATAAAGACAATCTTGGAGAATATGCTGAACTGAGCGTAGTTGCCCGCCGAGCCGACTATGGAGAAACCGGGACCCGTGTTATTGAGTGTAGCGAGAACACTGGTAAAGTTAGTTGTAAAGTCAAATCCGTTGAGCGAAATCAAGGTTGTTGTTATAACAATGATTCCTACATAAACAATGAGATAAACGCTTACATTACGGGTAACAGTATGATTAACCTTTTTCCTGTTCATCGTAACGTTAGAAACCATACGCGGATGAATAATCAGTCTGAATTCTTTACGCGCCTGTTTAATTAGGATAAGCACGCGGCTGACTTTGAAACCGCCGCCCGTACTTCCCGCGCAGGCTCCGATACAGGTCAGCACGCAGATAAGAGATTTCGAGAACGCGGGCCATTTGTCGGTGTTGTCGATAGCAAAACCTGTACTGGACAGAATTGAGCTAACATAGAAGAAGCTCTGGTGCACACTGTCAAATGCATTTTGATAAATATTATAAATATTTACCGCAATCGCGGCTGTGGCAAATACTATGATACCAAGGTAGAGCCACAGTTCTTCAAGTCTGAGGATATTCTTTAATTTCCTTGAAAGAATTAAGATATATACATAGAAGTTTACGCCGAACAGCATCATAAACACTGAAATAACGCCCTGAAGATAATAGCCGTTAGCGTAGGTCGAGAAATATCCTATTGAATTATTATAGTTAGCAAAACCGCCTGTGCCCGCGGTAGCGAACGCGCTGGTGATTGAATCGAACCAATACATACCGCCGGCGCGCAGTAAAATCATTTCAATAACAGTCAGTCCGCCATAGATTGAATAGAGAATCAAAGCGTAGGTTCTCAAACGAGGCATAGTTTTTTCAACGTCGGGACCTGTGGACTCTGCCTTCATGAGATTAATTCCCGCGTTACCGCCAAGTCTCGGAATAAGCGCGAGCAAGAATACGATTACGCCCATACCACCGAGGAAGTGACTGAACGAACGCCAGAACAGCATACATTTGTCAAGCGCCTCAATATCAACCAGAATTGTTGAACCTGTGGTTGTGAAGCCTGAAACAGACTCAAACACAGCGTCTATATAGCTGGGAATCTGTCCGCTGACACAAAGCGGTATAGCGCCTACGAATGACAATACAATCCACGATAAAGCGGTAGCGGCAAAACCGTCACGCCTTGCCATTTCAAAACGCTTGGGTTTATGAAATATTATTATCAGTCCAAGTACTATTGCGGCAAGTCCAGTGTACAGGAAAAACCTGAAATTGCTTTCGCCGTAATAAAGACCTACAAGTGTTGAGAACTGCATTGAAACGCCTTCAATAAACAGTACCCAACCAAGGATATAGACAAGAGTTCTTTTATTCACAATTGCCTCCGAAAATTATTTTAAAATATCTTTAAGGTCAAACAAACCTGTATGTTTAGTAACTATAACCACACTGTCGCCGAGCTCAATGCTATCTTTACCTGTCGGAATAATAATTCTGCCGTTACGCATTATACAAACTACCTGGAGCTCAGACTTTAAGGTGAGCATTGCAAGAGGCACACCGATAGCCATACTTTCCTCACGAGCTTTGAACTCAAGTGCCTCAGCTTGGTCATTACAAATTGAATAGAGAGTCTCAATATTACTGCCGACAGAGTTCTGCATAGCGCGTACATACTGGATAATATACTGACCTGTAAGGTGTTTGGGATGAATTACACTGTCAAGAGGCAGACTGTCGATAATGTTGAAGCTGAGGTTGTCGATCTCGGTAATAATCTTCGCGTCGGGATTTACATCCTTAGCAAACAGAGAAACTATAATGTTCTCCTCGTCAGTGTCCATCATGGCTACAATAGCGTCGGCGTGCTCGATACCCTCCGAAACCAAAAGTTCCTGGTTCATAGCGTCGCCGTGTATGACAACAACGTTGTTTAATAATTCCGCGAGTTCCTCGCAACGAGCAAGATTACTCTCCACTATCTTAACCTGGATACCTGTCTCAGACAAAGACTTAGCGAGGTAATAAGCAATTTTACTACCGCCGAGGATTATTACATGGCGGCTTTTGGAATTTATAACACCAAGGTTCTTAAAAAGTCTCGCGGCGGCATTGCTCTCGGAAATAATCGAAATTATATCCCCCGCTTTTATTTCAAAACTACCGTTCGGAATAAAACATTCCTTGTTGCGCTCTACTGTACAGATACGCAAACCTTCTTTAAACAAAGAAGCGCAGTCCATAACTTTACGGTCAGCTAAAACAGAATCCTGTTTAATCTTGACCTTGATTAAGTCAACAACGCCCTTGGCAAAGCTGTCAATCTCAACAGCTCCCGGGAATTTAATAAGACGGCTGAGCTCTCGAGCACAAGTCTGTTCAGGGTTAATAGCCATTGAAAGTTTAAGCTCGTCTTTAATCTTCAGAACATCGTTAGTATATTCAGGATTACGCACACGAGCTATTGTATGAGGAGCGCCTGCGTTCTTGGCGATAAGACAAGCGTAAAGGTTAAGCTCATCGGAAGCAGTAACAGCAATCATAATATCACAGTTATCCACATCAGCTTCTTTAAGCATTTCGAAAGTAGCGCCGTTGCCCTCAATAGCCATAACGTTCTGAGAGCCCGCAATAGATTGCAGCGCGTGGGCGTCTTTATCTATAGTTGTTATACTGTGGCCTTCCTTTTCAAGTTGGTGTACAATTGTGCGTCCTACACGTCCGCAACCAACAATAATAATATTCATACAAAAACCTCACAAACAGTATGATAATTTATAACCTAATTATAATAATTTTACTATATTAGAATGTCAAAATCAATATCTAAAGCGTAATTTTTATATAAATGTTCTGCGTAATTTTTATATAAATGTAAAAAAAACAAAAGCCCGCGGCATAAACGCCGCGGGCGAACTAACTAGAACATTGGACTATCTCCATATATAACTAAAAAAATTATGTGCGAACAGTTATAAACAAATCATGGGACTATCCCCTATCTATAAAAAACTTAAATTCAAATCTATAATTAAATGTACATCGGACCAGTTCTCCGTAAAACTAATTTAATTTTTTATAAACGTAAATGATTCTTGAGTTTTGAGATATTCCTAAAGGGAGCCGTCACCGGCTTTAAGAGTTAGGTGGGAAACTCCGCTTGAGGTCTTTAATCGAAATCTTAAATGGTCTTTGTAACATCTCTAAAACCTCCTAATCTTTATTTGTTGTACATATTATATAATAGTTTTTCTCATTTGTCAATACTTTTATTAAAAAAATTTATAATTTTTTTATTATAATTTTGTAACCACTTTATACAGGGTATTGTAAACCAGTTATTTAATTCAAGTTGACAATTATTTACTTTGATTGTATAATAACCTCGGAGGCGAAAACAATGAAAAAACCTTTTTTAACGACAAAAAGAATTACGTTTATTGCAATATTCGCGGCTTTGATATGTGTATGCGCCTGGGTATCAATACCAAACCCAATCTCAGGTGTTCCCTTTACTCTGCAAACTTTCGCAATTATTCTTGCGGGATTATTACTAAGCCCCGCCGAAGCCATGGCTGTAAGCGTTGTATATCTTCTTCTGGGAGTGGTTGGACTGCCTGTGTTCTCGGGATTCAACACTTTATACACAAATCTTTTCAGCCCCACAGGTGGATATATATTTGGTTTTTTAATTACTCCGTTTTTAATAGCCCTTTGTGTAAAAGCTCTTAAAAGATTTACGGAAACTTCTTCACGTACTTTCTTTGTGTATTTTTTTACAGCAATTTTTGTCGGGATTACAGCTGTTGACATCCCGGGGATAATAGGTTTACACATAGTTACAGGGATGGACTATTCTTCGGCGCTTGTATCGGGAGCTTTGCTGTTTGTACCTACGGACGCGCTTAAATGCTTTCTCGCGGCAATTATTGCAGTTGCTCTGAAAAATCCGCTTGAAAACCTTCAAAAGACATAACACTTGCAGTATCAATAAAAATTTGGTAGAATAGCTTTGTGAATTGAGGTGGAATTATGTTTGCTTCTATAAATATATACGCGTTATGTATAGCGGTTGGATTGATCGCTATGTGCGTTGTGGCAATTATACTTGGTAAAAAACGTAATATTTCCATAGAGGATATTATTTTCGGGGAATTGTTTATTCTTATCGGTGCTTTTATCGGCTCGCATTTGCTATACGGAATTACATATATTCCCGATATCGTTAAAACTTTAGGAACTTACTTTGAAGAAGGATGGGACGCACACTACTTCTTTGATATCATATTCTTCTATTTAAGCGGTATGGTATATTACGGCGGGCTTATACTCGGTATTGTTTTTGCTTTATTGTACTGCAAAATGCGTAAACTTGATTTTAAAATATTCAGTGATTGTTTTGCGGTAGGGCTGCCATTGTTCTTAGCTATTACCCGAGTCGGATGTTTCTTCGCGGGATACAGTTACGGCGTAAAAAGCAGTTTGGGAATTGCGGATTCCGAAGGTGTAACACGCTTCCCTGTCCAGTTAGTTGAATGCTTTGTTTGCGTTTTAATATTTGTTTTGATGATACTACTTGTAAAAAAAGGAAAGTATAAAGGACAACTGCTTTATATCTATTTATTGACTTACGCTTGCGCGAGATTCTTTATAGACTTTTTCCGCGGCGATGAGTCCAGAGGATTCTTTTTGTTCCTGTCCACAAGTCAGTGGATAAGTCTGATACTCATTTGTGTTTCTGTTTATAAGCTGTTTGCACAAAAGAAAAAGATAGAAGAAAAACAAATTGAAAGTAAGAAAAATGCTGACAGCGAATAATTTGGTTAGGAATCACATTATTTGACAAGGAGAACAAAAATGAAAAAATGCGATTATTGCGCTAAAGAGATTTCATACTACGACCAGTACTGTGACGAAGAGTGCGAAAGAAAAGCGCTTGACTTTTATTCATTAAGAGAGAGATACACTAAAGTTTTTTCCATATTCAATATAATAGGCGTATTTGGTATTCCTGTCGGATTGTTTCTTTCGGCAATTGACGCGATCATCGGATTTTCGCTCACAGCGTTCTCAATGATGTTGGTAGGAATTACGGTGGTTTTGCTCCCCTTCCCTGTTGAAAATATGATAAGCTCATTGAAAATCAAAAAAGCTGTGTTTGTCACAAGAATGATAGGCGTCGGATTTTTGGTATTGGGAACAGCGCTGTTTGTGTTAAGAATTTTAATTTTTAATTAATTTTTAAAACTATGAATAAAAATCCTCCTTTTGACAAAACTATGTGTGAAAAGGAGGATTTCGTTATGATAGACAGAATTGCATTAATACTTTCTATAATCGGCGGTCTCAACTGGGGTCTTGTCGGTATTTTCCAGTTTGACCTTGTAGCCTGGCTGGGCGGAGGTCAGAGCGGTGTGCTCAGCAGAATTATATATATTATTGTGGGACTCGCCGCAATCTGGTGTGTATCATTACTGTTCAGAAACAGCGATATACTTGACGACCACCACGTTGAGAATCACGTATAAAAAAAGGACTGCCGAAGCAGTCCTTTTTTGTTTTATATTATAATTTTTCTACAATAGCCTTTGTGTCTCTCGCGATAACAAGTTCCTCGTTTGTAGCGATAAGCTCTACGCGGATTTTGGAATCGGGAGTAGTAAGTGTTCCCTCTTTGCCGCGAATGCACTGCTCGTTGGCTTCAACATCTATCTTGACGCCGAGAGGAGCGAGATACTCACAAACAGCCTTTCTCAGAGCGGGCTGGTTCTCGCCGAGACCTGCTGTAAATACAATCGCGTCACAACCGCCGAGAGCTACATAGTAAGAACCAACATACTTAGCAATCTGATAATATAGCATTTCGTGAGTCAGCTTAGCGCGGTGGTTGCCCTCCGCCTCTGCTGCGGCGATGTCGCGATCATCACTGGAAATACCCGAGATACCTAAAAGACCGGACTTCTTGTTGAGGAGCGCGTCCATCTCGCCGGCGGAAAGTCCCTCTTTTTCCATAATAAATGTAACTACGGATGGATCAAGAGCGCCTGAACGTGTGCCCATCATAAATCCGTCCAAGGGAGTAAGTCCCATTGTAGTATCTATAACTTTACCGCCGTCAATGGCTGTAATTGAAGAACCGTTGCCGATGTGGCAAGTAATGATTTTAAGGTCTTTGATATCCTTACCCATACGGTTAGCCATCTCAGCACTTACATAGCGGTGGGATGTACCGTGGAAACCGTAACGGCGAACACCGTACTTCTCGTAATATTCATAAGGAACAGCATACATATATGCTTTTTCGGGCATTGTGCTGTGGAAAGCCGTATCAAAAACTACAACCTGAGGTGTATCTGCGCCGAAAACTTTTTCACTGGAGATAATGCCCTGAGCGTTTGCGGGGTTGTGAAGCGGAGCCAAAGGAAAAAGGCTCTTGATATCCTCGATAACCTTGTCGTCTACAAGACAGCTCTCGTGGAAGATGCTGCCGCCCTGTACTACGCGGTGACCTACAGCAGCGACCTCGGACAAGTCGTCGATTACGCCGACCTCAGGGTCGATGAGTAAATTCTTAACCTGTGTAAACGCGACAGCGTGGTCGGGCATGGGAACTTCTTTCTTAATCTCTGTATCAGCTGTCTTGTAGCCGATGAAAGAACCCTCGTCGCCTATACGCTCGCAGTTACCTTTGGCGAGAACTTTTTCGCCGTCCATATTGATTAACTGATATTTTAGTGAAGAACTGCCAGCGTTAATTACTAATACTTTCATTAAAATTCCTCATTTCCTTGAAATTCCTTGAAATCTTGTTTATTTTCAACTATACTATAATAAAGTATAATGAAGAATTTTGCAAGTTTTTTTTGCAATTAAATTCATATTTATTGATTTGGAGGGCTGTTTTGAGCGTTTTTGCGGTGATTTGTGAATATAATCCCTTTCACAACGGTCATAAATACCTGATTGAACAGGTCAAAAAAGACGGCGATACGGTTATCGCGGTTATGAGCGGAAGCTTTACCCAGCGAGGGGATGTCGCGGTTTCCGACAAATTCTCTCGCGCGGAGACTGCCCTAAGAAACGGCGCGGATCTTGTGATTGAGCTTCCCGCTGTTTTCGCATACTCTAATGCCGAGACTTTCGCCCGCGGAGGGGTTGAGATAGCAAACTCTCTCAACGTCGTTGACAAGCTTTGCTTTGGAGCGGAGGACGCCGATATAAACCTGCTGAAGCTCGCGGGTGAGGCGTTCGAGGATAAACGCTTCAAAAAAGAATTGAAAAAGTATATGGACAGCGGTGAGTATTATCCCCGAGCTGTCAAAAAAACTTTGGAGGAAGTCTACTCCCCCGCTTTGGCAAGTGTTGTTGAGAAACCCAACAACATACTCGCCGTCGAATACATAAAAGCTCTGAGCGGCACAGGGATTGAGCCTGTGGCTGTGAAACGTATCGGAGCGGCTCACGACAGCACTGAGGTAGAAGATAACATAACAAGCGCGTCAAACATAAGAGAAATGATTAAGTCGGGTAAAAACTTCTCACCCTTTGTTCCAAACTACACTATAAACAATCCCGCGGACATAAAAAGGCTGGAGCGGATTATCCTCTACAAGCTTCGCACTATGAGCAAAGAGGAAATCAAAAAGCTACCAGACGTAAGCGAAGGGCTGGAGAACAGGATATATGACGCGGCAAGAAGCTCAAAATCGCTTGATGAACTATTTGAAGCAATCAAAACAAAGCGTTACACTATGGCGAGAATAAGGCGAATAGCTGTTTCGGCACTGCTAAATATAAAATCGGAAGATTCAAAGACGAGTGCGAAATACATCCGCGTACTGGCATTCAACGAAAAAGGCGCTCACCTGTTGTCACAGATTAAAGAAAAAGGCTCTCTCCCCCTTATAACCAACGTAGCCGACGGATACAACAGCTTGAACGATGACGCTAAAAAAATGTTTGACATAGACATACTCGCTACTGATACTTTTAATATGGCGCTCAGCGAAATTAAAGCGTGCGGCGAAGATTTTACTAAAGGAGTGATTAAACTATGGTAATTGGATTTAAAAGGCTTTGGCTCGTTTTAAAGAGGACGGGAATGATAAAAGTAGCTTTGGGATTTGTCGCATTCCTGTGTTTATCAGCAATTTTGCTGAGAATATTTGAGCCGAATATACATAACGTGGGCGAAGGCTTCTGGTATTGCTTTGTCGCGGCAATGACTATAGGATTTGGCGACATAGTTCCCGTGTCAATCTTCGGCAAAATAATCACCATCATCGTCACACTTTACGGCGTGTTCGTTGTGGCTATGATACCTGGCGTGGTGGTCAGTTACTTCACCGAATACTTACATATAAAAGAAAAAGAAACTGTATCAAAATTTCTGGAAAAGCTGGAAAATCTTCCCGACCTATCAAAAGAGGAGCTTGAGGAAATCTCGGAAAAAGTCAGAGAGTTTCATAAGAAAAAGTTAAAATAATAAGTATAACGATCTTATTTTAACCTACAAAGAAAAGGCAGCCGATTCGGCTGCCTTAACTGTTATAATTTACTCTATTTAACATTAATCTTTACTGTTACGGTCTTTGAGCCGCTCAGATAGTTCTTGTTACCCTTGGCAATAACTTTAACCTTTACGCTGTAGGTACCCTTTTGAGCCTTTTCTTTAAGGTGAGTTTGCCTGTCTTGCTGTTGACGGTGATATTCTTATTACCCTTAACCTTCTTGTAAGACGTCGCGCCCTGAGCCTTTGTAACCTTAAGCGCAGAGACAGTCACATTCTTCTTTTTGAGCGCGGAAGCCTTGACTGTCTTTGTCAGTCCCTTGACAGTGAGCGGATTCTTGGCGGCAACAATAGAGAAGTTTACGTCGTAAAGTCCATCGTATTTGTTGCCGATAAACAAAACGCTCATAAGATATAGTCCAACGTTCTTGGAAGAGGAAGGATAAATTACAGTATAGTCAGTACCAGCCTTTAATTTTTTGCCGTTCGAGTCGGAGATAGTGAACACAGGCATCTGAACCTTACCGTTGTATGTAAACTTATACTTGTTAATATTGATATTCGCTATTCTGGCGATAGGTCTTGTCTCGGTATGCGCGGGATTATCGAGGCACTCGCGGGTTTCCTCGCCGTCCTCGTCGGGAGTTGCCTTCTTGGTAACGATCCACTGTCCCCATTCGTGATTGTGGCCACCGCCCGAAGACTTCCATACAGCGTAGAAGGTAACGTCATCCGTGACGTTATAATCGCTGCCCGCAGAATACTTCTCGCCGCTGGGACTGCCGACAGCCCATGTATCAAACTCCATGCCCAAATCAGGTGTAAAATCACAGTCGGGAAGCGTGTATGTACCGCTGACACTATATACATTGTCCATCTGTCCCAAACCGCCGTTCGGAACAAAGCTAACGGTGTACTCGCCGTAGGTGATTGTAGCGACAAGCTTTTTGCTTGGGTTCTCGCCGCTGAGCGAGTTGACCTTGGCGACGCGTCCGTTTATTGTGGCGTTAACGTCGGGTTTGTCGTCTTTAATATTAAATTTATAGCCGCCTGCGGCAGATAAATAAGCTTTAGCTTCATAAACATGACTGTTCTTAAAAGTGTCGGATGTTGTCATCCATTCGTCGTCTGTCTTATCGAACCACGCAAAGTCGTCGAGAACCGCGCCCTCGCTGACAACCGCGCTCTCAATCGGATGCGCTCCCGCGACAGGAGCGGTTACTTCTGTAATCGTCACACTGTCAACTGTAATGTCATTATCACCCACTATAAACGCGTAGGCTATCTCAATGTATTCGCTGGATTTGTGCCCCGAAACAGAATAAACATAGGCGTCTTTACCGTTTACCGTAGCGGTAACATTGGGTTCGTAAACATCATTCTGCTTGGTTTTAAACTCATAGCCTTCTTCGGGGCGCAGAAAAATAACGAAGCTGTATTCTTTGCCAACCTCGAAAACATCATTCTGAGTCATCTCGGTTGAATCAGTAAGGTTAAACCAAGCTCTGTCGTTTTCGTTAGCTATTATATGACCGCCTACAGTAGCGTTCATAGAGCGCGTGTCCCCCGCTACAGGCTCAACTACGTCCGTAATTGTTATTGTGTCAATAATCGTTGCGGCGCCCGCGCTAAACGGCATAACCGAAATAATGCCGACGAGCATAAGCGCTGATAAAATTATACTGAGTGTTCTTTTCATAATTAGACCTCCTTGACAGCCAAATTTCACGAGGCTATTGTCATTTATATTTTAGCACAAATAGCGTGAAAATGTTGTACAAAAATCACATTACTCGCTTGTACAGAATAAACAAAAGGACTGCGTCACGCAGTCCTTTACTCTTTATACGGGATATACTTTATTGGCTTTGTCGCCTAAATCGGAATTTATACCCGCTTTTTCCTCTCGGCGTTTCTCGAAGAATTTAGTCGCAACCTCGGGGAACTGCGCGTAGGAGAGAACGTCCTCGTCCTGCTCGATGTACTGCGGAATCTCAGCGCGAAGCTTATCAAGCTCAGGCTCGAGCAAATCCGCGGGACGACAGGTTATGGGCTCTTCGTCTCCGATAATCTGCTTACGGAACTCCTCGTCAATCGGCATAGGCGTTGTGCCGTACTTGCCTTCGATAATTCCTCTGAACTCCTTTGTGACCATCTTATAGCGCTCGCCTGTGATTACGTTGAACACAGCCTGTGTGCCGACAATCTGCGATGTAGGTGTAACGAGAGGCGGATAACCGGCGTCCTTACGTACACGCGGAACCTCAGCGAGACATTCGTCGAGCTGGTCTTCCTTGCCCGCCTGTTTAAGCTGAGAAATGAGGTTGGAAAGCATTCCGCCGGGAACCTGATAGAGAAGCGCTTTAGTATCAGCGGTGAGGATTTTTGTGTCCAAAAGACCGCTGTCGATGTATTTCTTTCGCAGTTCCATAAAGTAGTTACGGATTTCAGTAAACGCCTCAAGGTCGAGTTCTGTGTCGTACTCTGTGCCCTGCAAAGCGGCAACCATAGACTCCGTAGGAGAATGTGAAGTACCTTGAGAAAGCGGAGAAATAGCTGTATCGATGATATCAGCGCCCGCTTCAACACCTTTCAACAGGCACATTGAGCCGAGACCCGATGTGTAATGAGTATGCAAAGCTACGGGCAAATCAACCTCGCTCTTAATAGCCTTGATTAAATCATAAGTCTTATAGGGAGTGAGCAGAGCAGCCATATCCTTGATACAGATTGAATCAGCGCCCGCGTCAGCAATACGCTTTGCGTAGTCCACATAGTAATCGTTTGTAAACACGGGACCTGTGGTGTAGCTTATTGCTACCTGGGCGTGAGCGCCCTCCTTCTTGGCGGCTTTGATAGCGCTTTGAAGGTTCTTGATATCGTTGAGCGCGTCAAAGATACGGATGATATCAATACCGTTGGCGCAGCTTTTTTCAACAAAATAATCCAGTACGTCGTCAGCGTAATGACGATAGCCAAGCATATTTTGTCCTCTGAAAAGCATCTGAAGCTTTGTGTTCGGGCATTTATCGCGGATAGTGCGAAGTCTCTGCCAGGGATCCTCGTTCAAAAATCTGAGACAGCTGTCAAACGTAGCTCCGCCCCAGCACTCTAAGGAATGATAACCGATTTTATCGAGCAAAGGAAGCACGGGAAGCATTTCCTCGGTAGTCATTCTGGTAGCAATTAAAGACTGGTGAGCGTCACGCAGAGCAGTCTCGGTAACTAAAATTTTCTTTGCCATTTTTATTTCTCCTCGTCAAGTTATTTCGTTCCTATTTGTAGTTTAATATCCCACTTGTATCGTGACTCTATTATACTTTGGATAAGAAGATTAACTTTCAGTTTAATTCATTGTTAAGAGGACTTTACCTGTATCTACGCTCTCGCCCTTAGTTACGCCGATTGAGGCTACTGTGCCGTCCTGAGCTGCCTTTACGGGAGTTTCCATCTTCATAGCTTCGATGAAAATCAAGTCCTGACCTGCCTTTACGGCGTCGCCTGTATTGACTTCAATTCTTACAACAGTACCGGGCATAGGAGCGGTAACCTTAACCGCGCCCTCATTACCCGAAGGAGCGGGAGCCGCCTTGGGTGCAGCTGCGGGAGCTGCCGCGGGAGCAGGAACGGAAGCCGCGGGAGCGCTGTCGCCGCCGAGTTCCTCAACCTGTACGTCATATGCTGTGCCGTTAACTGTAATTCTCAAATTCTTCATATTTTAATTCTCCTCATCTATCGTGAGCGTTCCTATCAAAATACTCATATCCCCCTTACCCCAGCATTCCTGTGAAGTTTTGGAGACTTGTGAAACGTTCATCTTTTATTTTTCTTCGTCAAACAATTTAGTTCCTATATATAGTTTGATATCCCACTTACTAACGTGATTCTATCAGACTTTTTTCGGGAGCGGCAGGAGCAGCTCCCCTACAAATATTAACTGACCACTGATCACTAAATAGTGCTGTGCTTCTTAGCTTCGGTCTTTACTCGCTTATTTGCGAGCATAGCGTTCGCCGCTATGAGAACCTCTCTGAGGTCATCCTCCGCGATAACGTCATCAACATAACCGTTTTCAGCGGCCTTTTCGGCGCCGAGGTTTTCCTTAGCGTACGCTTCAACAACACCCGTCTGCTCCTCTACCGGAACATTAAGCTTATCAGGGTCGGCGATTAATATTGCCGCCTCGGGATTAACCGGGCTGATTACAGCCTCGGGGAACGCGTAAACCATATCGGCGTTAGCGCCGGAACCCGCGAGGGCAATATAAGCGGAGCCGATTGCCTTTCCTATTACTACCGAGATTTTAACCGTGGTAGCTTCGGCGTAAGCTGAGCTTACCTTTGCGGCTGACTTTATATCCTCAAAACCGTCCGCGTCAACAAATGTGACAACAGGAAGCGAGAACGCGTCACAAAAGCGCACAAACTTGGCTATCTTATTAGCGTCAGCCTCACTGAGCTTTCCGCCCTTTGTTCGGACGATTCCCTGAACTCTGCCCTCAAGAGAAGCAAAAACAGTACGGACATTGTCGCCGTAATCCATAGTCAGCTTATACACCGAATCGCCGTCAAATGTCTTTTTGACAAGGCAACCGTCAACATCGGGAGCAATTTCCTCAAACTCAGTCCACAATGCCGCGTCAAGATTTGAAGAAGGCAGATAAGTCAAAAGCTGTCTTGTTTTTTCTATGGCTTCATCTTCGTCATCGGCAACGACATTTACAATGCCGTTCTTCGAGTTATAGTAAATATCGGAGTTTTTTCCTGTTGTATCAAGCGAAAATCTTGAATCCTTTGTCGCAATGACAAAGTCGGCTGAAACAGCATTCAGAGCTCCTGTACCGATACAATCGCCGAGAATAACAGAAACCTGCGGAACTACGCCCGAAAGCTTAGAAGCGGCATTCAGCACTTCACCGAAACCGTTTAACATAGCGTTGCCCTCATCGAGCCTGCCGCCCTTGCTGTTATAAAAGCCCACGACAGGTGTGCCTGTTTTAAGAGCTAAATCGTATATTTTAAGAAGTTTAGACGCCTGAGCCTTGCTCATAGCGCCGCCGCAGAAATCGGGATTCTGAGCGAAAGCCAAAACGCTCTCATCGTTTACATATCCTCTTCCGGCTACAACCTCGGCATAAGTGTCATTTGACTTCGCGAGATTGGCTATGGGAGCAAACTCGCCGTTATCAAAGAACGCGGACAGAGTTCTGTAAGCGACTGTTTCAGAAATAGAAGCTTTAGCCTGAGTAATACTATCGATACTCATATTTATTCCTCCGTTATATATAAATTACCAAATGTCCCCTTATAATAAGACATTATAATTATATATCAAATTTAAAAATTCTGCAAGCATAATTTTTCGGTTTTTGCTAATCAGCAGTCGGTTATCAGTTTATCACGCAAAAATGTCAAATAAGAAAAGACAGAACTGCTCACACAAGAAGTTCTGTCCGATATTATATCTATTTTTGTTAACGAATAATTGACCGCTGAAATCTGTTTACTGACTGCTTAATTTATGTATCTCCGCTTCTGTGAGGTCTCGCCACATTCCCTTTTTGAGCTTGCCCATTTTGACAGAGCCGATAGAGATTCTGCGAAGTCTCAGTACTTCCAAATCGAAATACTCGCACATTTTGCGGATTTCACGGTTTCTGCCCTCGTGGAGTACCATCTCAACATTTGTTCTGTCCTCAAGGCGGTTCATTACCCTGACCTCGCAAGGAGCGGTTTTACGACCGTCAACTACAATTCCCGCTGAGAGTTTTTTAGCCTGTTCCGGAGTTAAATCGGGACGGACTGTAACATGATAAACCTTGTTGACTTGCTGTTTCGGGTGCATAACCTGATTGGAAAAATCTCCGTCGTTTGTCATAATGAGGAGTCCCTCGCTGTCTTTGTCCAGTCTGCCGACAGGATAAACGCGCTCGGGAATATCTTTTACTAAATCCGCGACGCACTTTCTTCCCATCTCGTCACTCATAGTAGTGATATATCCGCGGGGTTTGTTGAGCATTATGTAACGCTTACCGCCCTTGCGTTTAAGGACAATGCGCTTGTTGTGGACATACACCTTGTCCGTTGCGGGATTAACTTTATCGCCGATTTGCGCGGTCTTGCCGTTGACTTTAACAGCGCCGTTTTCTATTAAAACTTCGGACTTGCGCCGTGAAGCCACACCGCAGTCCGCCATAAATTTTTGCAGTCTTACCAAATTCTTTTTCATAATGATTCCTTTACAAAATAAGCCGCCCCATCGGGGAAGCTTATTCACTGCTGTTCATTGCCGTAAGCTTGTGAACGGCTAATCTTTTACTGTTCAGAAAATACTCAACGGTACCGACAGTCTGCCCCTTTTTTATCGGAGAGTACAGAAAATTGTCGAGCCGATTTATACGCCTTACTTTTCCATAATCTTTTGGGGAAATCTCCACAGCCGAACAATCCTCAGAGGAAACAATAACGGAATCCTCATCTCCGCCGACCACTTCAACTTCAAGGTAAAAGTCGGTATCGTCAAACATACGGATGGTGTGATTCTCGAACCCATAGTTATACATAGCCGCGTGATCCCGCCAATCGTCGCGGTCATCCATTGTGACAGCAATAAGCGTCAAGCCGTCCTTAACCGCAGAAGAAACAAGACACCTGCCGGCGGCAATTGTATAACCCGTCTTACCGCCTGTGCAATATTTGTACAGCGACAAAAGTCTGTTATGGTTTGAGTATGTAACACTTTTGTCAGACGGCTCAATAAACTTCACCGTTTCGTTCTTTTTGGCGGTTAGGCGCGAAAACTCGGGGTTCTTCAGAGCCTCAGCCATAAGCAAAGCCATATCATAAGCGGTTGAATAATGATTCTCGTCATCAAGTCCGCTCGGAGTAACAAAATGCGTGTGCTTCATACCGATTTTTTGAGCGCGCTCGTTCATCAGCGAGGCGAACTTTTCAGTGGTTCCCGCGACAGAAACCGCCGCGGCATTAGCTGCGTCATTACCCGAACACAAAAGGATTCCGACAGCCAGATCTTTGAGCGTAAGCACCTCGCCGTATTTGAGATACATACTGCTGCCCTCGGCAGTCATTTCCTTGGTAAACTCAACCTGCTTGTTATCCTTTTCGGCGTATTCAAGCGTTAAGAGCGCCGTCATTATCTTAGTTGTACTTGCGGGTTTCATAGGCTTATTTTCGTTTGAAGAATAATAAACCTCGTTGTTAAACGGACAGTAAAGTACCGCCGAACCGGCGCTTACTTTCACCTCAGCACCTGCAATCGGAACAGATAAAACAATTATAATCAGTACTAAAGCACAGGATAAAAGCCGCTTCATAAACATCACCGTGTAATATTATGAAGCAGAGATTGATTTTAGAATAAATCGTCGCCGGCGTCGGCTGTTTCCGCGTTTTCGTCCTCTACTTTATCTTTCTTTTTATCCTTTTTGAAAAGAGCGGATACCTTATCCACAAGTTCGGGAACCATTCCGACAACTCTATCGGCAGCGCCGTCGTATTTCTCGATGGGCATAAGAGTAACTTTTCCCTTATAAACTGTCAGAAACGCGAGAGGCTGAATAGTCACGCCCGCGCCGCTGCCGCCGCCGAAGCAATCCTTATTCTCCTTTTTGGTAGGGAGATCGGAACCGCCTGACGCGAAGCCGTAGCTAACCTTGGACACGGGAATGATTATAGTTCCATCGGGAGAAGTTATAGGATCGCCGATAACTGTGTTCCCGTCAACCATTTCCTTGATTTTATTCATAGTTGTGTCCATTAAGTTGTTAATAGGATGTTCACTCATTTTTTATACCTCCAGTTTGTACTATATAAACTATTATTTCTTAACTTTCTTATGTTTAGGCTTAGCCTTTATAAACAGTCTGAGCGCCTGGAAACCGCGTTTAAACGCTAATTTTATAATTGAAATAATTCTGATTCTTGCCGTAACCTCACCCTGAGCCACGTTCTTAGGCTTGTCGGAAAAATCAGGCTCGACATCGATGTCATAATCCTCAATTGCAACGACCTCGCCAATAACCTTTAGCGCGGGATAAAGCACTGAACACACCTGACCGTATTTCACAGCGGAATCCGCCGCGTCGCTTCCCGCGATTCTCAACATAAGATAAAATCTGGTCACGGTAATCTTGCTGAACAAGTCATTTAGAGTACCCACAGCAAAGTCCGAAATTCGTTTGATTATATTCAGTATTCCCAAAACGCCCTTTTGCTTTACATAATCCTTTATGCTGAAAGATTTCTCTTTCTCAGGCTTTTTCTTGTCGGGAGTTCCCTTCTTTTTGGGCTTTTTCGGCTTCTTCTTTTTCTTTTCTTTCTTGGGTTTCGGCGGTACAAGCTGAATTTTCACAAAAGCTACTTTTATAAACAGCTTCAGTTCCTCATTGTAGCTTGCGAGCACCCAAACATTAAAAAGAGTAAGCAGAAAAAGTAAAAGCAGTATGCCCAGTATTATATATAACGCAATCATTTTTAATCTTGAGTTGCCTGTTCTATAGCTTCCTCAACGGTGAGCTGAACGTCCTCATCATCGGAAGGAGAATCGTCCTCGGGTAAAGGCGGCAGTTCTTCGATAGAGCTGATGTTAAAGCACCTTAAAAAGTTCTCAGTAGTGCCGTACAGAAGCGGTCGTCCGGGGAGTTCCAGTCTGCCCTTTTCCTCAATTAAGTCCTTAGCTGTGAGAGAACCTATAACACCCGAGCAATCAACTCCTCTGATTTGTTCCACAAAGGATTTTGTAACAGGCTGGTTGTAGGCGATTACGGAAAGCACTTCAAGCGCCGCCTGGGAAAGCGGAGTGTTTCTGCGCAAATCCATAACCGTTCTGATATAAGGAGCGTACTCTTTGACGCTTACCATCTGATAGCTCTTGTTGAGCTTTATAATTGTTATGCCCCGCCCCGCGTTTTGATATTCATTTTTCAGTTCTTCAAGGCGGTCATAAGCCTCGGATTCGCTTATTTCGAGAGCTGTGGCTATTCGCGAGGGTTCAACCGAGGAACCGTTAGCGAAAAGTATCGCCTCTATCGCCGCGTTTATCTTTTTATTATCCATAATCTATCCTCATCTGTCATTAAGCATATAGACCTTGGCTTCTTCGCCGCTGCCGTCAATCCTGACGCGTTTGCCTTTGACAAGCTCAAGCACGGCGAGGAATGTCGCTACGAGCTCTCCCCTGCCGTCAGCCGCTTCGAACAGCTCGGCGTACTTAACACGCCTGCCTCTCCAGAGCTTACGCATAACTGTGATGATTCGGGAGTTAACGGAGACAATCTTGCGTTCCATAATTCCCGCAAAAGCCGATTGAGGCGGCGGGAGTTTTCTCTTGCCCCTGCCTACCGCGTCGATATAGCCTTTTACTATATCCTGCGGGTCATGCTTTCGGTTATATGTCAAATCAAATTTGACGGGAGAAGCGTCCTTATAAAATGTGTCAAAGTCATAAATTTTACTGAGCTTCGATGCAATTTCCTTACAAAGCTGATATTCAATAAGCTGACCGCTGAGCTCTTTCTTAAGTTCCTCCGCTTCATCCTCATACTTTGGAAGAAGCATAGCTGACTTTATATATACAAGACGCGACGCCATTGTCAGAAACTCAGCGGCGACATCCATCTGGTTGTCCTGCATATATTTGATTTGTTCCATATACTGGTCAAGCAAATCAGCTATAACAATGTCATAAATATTAATCTTGTTCTTCGATATAAGACTGAGAAGCAAGTCAAGCGGACCTTCAAAGTCAGGCAGCTTGTAATTAAGTTGTACGTTTTCCATAGCTGCCTCCGAAAATAAATCTAACCGAATTCCGGTCTGTTTATCAAATGTTAGTTAGGGAGATATTTGAAAACGGACCCTCTTCCGTCACGCTGCGCGTGCCACCTTCCCACAAGGGAAGGCTTTTAAAAGCCGAACGGTAAGCCTGTCACCCATAGTATAAAGTTTGTAATACTACTGCTAACCGCAGAAATAGGAAGTACTCCTGACCACAGCAAAACTATAATAGCGATATAAAAGAATCTTTCATACTTATATATAGTCGCGACAAATCTGTCGGGCAGGAACATAAAAAGAATCTTTGAGCCGTCAAGAGGCGGAATAGGAACGAGGTTGAACACCGCCAAAGTGACGTTAAGGAAGATGTAATACGAGAAGAACAGGGAAATGTACTGCCCTATCTTATCGAAATACATAAACTGCGGGAAGAAAAAGAACAACGCGCAATAGATAAAGCCGCCCACAAATGCCGCGATAAGATTCGCGAGGGGTCCCGCTAATGCGGAGATACCCATACCGACCTTGGGGTTCTTAAAGTTGCGGTCATCAATCGGAACAGGTTTAGCCCAGCCGAATCCGAGAAAAATAATCATCAACGCGCCAATGGGATCAATATGCTCAATCGGGTTGAGCGTCAGTCTGCCTCTGTATTTGATACCCGTATCGCCGAGTTTATAGGCGACGAAAGCGTGTGCCCACTCGTGAAAAGGCATAATAAGGAAGATTACAACGAGCGACGCCAGGATATTGACAAGTATCATCATAAAATCAAGATTTCCGTGACTGATTCCGCTGATTAAATCAAAAAGCATATTACTCCACCTTAACTAATCAATAGATAGAAATATTATACAATAAAATATAATAAAATACAAGTAGATAAAAAATTAAAAAAACACTTGCTTTTTTAGAAATTATCATATATAATATGGTAGTTGACTATGTAAAAATGTATTTTAAGACTTATAAGGAGGTGCAGACACATGGCAAAATGTGATTTCTGCGGCAAGGGTGTTACTTTCGGTATTAAAGTGTCTCACTCACACAGACGTTCCAACAGAGCCTGGAAACCCAACGTACAGAGAGTAAAGGCTATTGTTGACGGTTCACCCAAGCACGTTTACGCTTGCACAAGATGCTTACGTTCAGGTAAGGTTGAGCGCGCGTTATAATTTAATCGCAACAAAAAGCTGTCGCTAAGCGGCAGCTTTTTTAGTTCTCAGTATTCAGCAGTCAGTGGTCAGTGAATGTCGAGAACAAAACAATACTGTCATCCTGAACGTCAATTCACTGTCATCCTGAGCTAAGCGAAGGATCTTTAAGATTCTTCGTCGCTTTGCTCCTCAGAATGACAAGGGGCAAGCCTTAGAATGACAGCTGAGAAAACTCTATATAATAACAAATAATAGAAACAAAGTCTTAGGCTCAATACAGAACCTAAGACTTTAATTAGTTTACATCGTTATTTATCCAATCGGGTAGCGTTGCTCCCGCCGCCAGTGGCGGATTAAGGGAGCAAAAGCGCTGTGCAAAAATAAGGAGTTAAAGGACAGTGCTCCAAGCTGTCTTCTCCGAAGATGGAACGTCTCTCCCCGACCACAACTGATCACTGACCACTGCTCACTGACCACTTCTTACAGCATATCTTTTACGATAGACTCTACAGCCGCGAGAGCTTCGTCTACCTTTGTTATGTCTTTAGCTCCCGCCATAGCCATATCAGGCTTGCCGCCGCCGTTACCGCCTGTAAGCTGCGCTACGGCTTTGACAATCTTACCCGCGTTGAGCCCCTTTTGGAGCGCCTCTTTACCTACACGGCATACAAAAGTAGCTTTGGTGCCGCTTACACAAGTCAGTACAGCAACGATGTTTTCGTTTTTGTCCGTACATTTTGTCGCGACATCTCTGAGCTGAGAACTGTCTATACCAACTATGGAAGAAACAACACCGACTCCTTTAACGTCCTCAAGTCCTGCCAGAATATCATCAACCTCTGAAAGGGCAAGCTTGCTGTTGAGTTCAGCTATCAGTTTATCCTTTTCCTTAAGTTCCTCAACGACCTTGGATGTAGCCTGAACAATCATTCGGGGATCGTTGATTTTGAGTAACATAGCGGCTTCTCCGATAGTGGCAATCGCGCGGTTGACAAACGACAATACATTCATTCCCGTAATAGCCTCTATACGTCTGACGCCCGCAGCTACCGAACCTTCTTGACGGATTTTGAACAATCCGATTTTGGATGTGTTGTTGACATGAGTACCGCCGCAAAGTTCAACCGAGAAGTCCTCAGCAGAAACCACACGCACAACATCACCGTACTTCTCGCCGAAGAGAGCCATAGCTCCGCGCTTTTTTGCTTCTTCAATAGGCAATTCCTCAACAGTGACATTCAGCCCCTCAAAAATAGCTTTGTTAACAAGCTGCTCAACCTCAATAAGCTGATCGGAAGTCATAGCCTCGAAATGAGTAAAGTCAAAGCGGACTACTTCGTCGGTTACAAGCTGTCCCGCCTGTTCAACATGCGTTCCGAGAACCTGTCTGAGAGCCGCTTGGAGCAAATGAGCCGCAGTGTGGTTGCGGGCGATAGCTCGGCGTCTTAATACATCTATGGAAAGGTTAACATTATCGCCTACCGTGAGCGCGCCGCTCTTGACTGTAACAGCGTGCAGGAATATACCGTTGACGTTTTTGCTTGTGTTGTCGACCTCAGCTGTAAAATTATCGTTTGAAATTGTACCTGTATCTCCTATCTGACCGCCTGACTCGGCGTAGAACGGAGTTTTCTCTGTAATTAAGACAGCGTTCTCACCCTCGGAAATCATATCAACACGCACACCGTCCTTGACGATTGCGAGTATTTCCGAGTAACATTCACGCTGATTATAGCCTACAAAAACAGTTTCGGAAATATCGGAAAGGTCGGTGCTGTCGGAAACCCAAGCGTCCGCGCCCGCTTCTTTGCGCGCTTTTCGGCTGCGCTTTTTCTGAATATCAAGGAGCTCTCTGAAACGATCCACATCAACCTTGATTCCGCTTTCGGCGGCAATCTCTCTGGTTAAGTCTATCGGGAATCCGAATGTATCGTTGAGCTTAAAAGCGTCCTCACCTGAAATTCTTTTTGTATCTTTGCTGTCAATAAGTTTGTTTAACAGCTCAAAGCCCTGGTCAATTGTGCGGGAGAAATTGTCCTCCTCAACCTTGATAAGCTTTGTGATAAACTCCTGTTTTTCCCTGAGTTCGGGATAAGCTGTCTCGTTCTCAGCTATTACAGTTTCGCAAATTTTATAGAGGAAAGGCTCCTTGTAGCCTAACAATCTTCCGTGACGGGAAGCTCTGCGGAGCAGACGACGGAGAACATATCCCCTGCCCTCGTTTGAAGGCATTACACCGTCGGCAATCATAAAAGTTGTAGAACGGATATGGTCGGTAATTACGCGCAGAGAGATATCCGTCTTGTCGCTTGCGCCGTATTCTACGCCGACAATCTCCGAAATGTGTTTCATTATATTCTGAACAGTATCGACAAGGAAAAGGTTGTCAACGCCCTGTATTACGCAGGCGAGACGCTCAAGTCCCATACCTGTGTCAATGTTGGGATGTTCAAGCGGTGTGTAGTTATTGTTGCCATCGTTATCAAACTGAGTAAATACGAGGTTCCAAACCTCCATATAACGGTCGCACTCACAGCCCACCTTACAGTCGGGCTTGCCGCAGCCGTGCTCGGGACCTCTGTCGTAGTAAATCTCGGAACAAGGTCCGCAAGGACCTGAGCCGTGCTCCCAGAAGTTGTCGGCTTTGCCGAGGCGCACCATATGCTCGGGGTCTACGCCTACCTGTTTAGTCCAGATATCATAGGCTTCGTCGTCATCCTGATATACAGACACATAGAGCTTTTCCTTCGGGATTTCAAGCACTTCTGTAAAAAACTCCCACGCCCACGCTGTCGCCTCTTTCTTGAAATAGTCGCCGAAAGAGAAGTTGCCGAGCATCTCGAAATATGTGCCGTGGCGGTCGGTCTTGCCGACTTCCTCGATATCGGGTGTACGGATACACTTCTGGCATGTGGTTACACGCGTCTTAGGCGGTGTAATCTCGCCTGTAAAATACTTTTTCATCGGAGCCATTCCGCTGTTTATGAGCAAAAGGCTCTTGTCATCCTTGGGGATGAGCGGGAACGAAGGCAATCTTAGGCAACCCTTGCTCTCCATAAATGATAAGAATTTCTCTCTGAGTTCGTTAACTCCTGTCCATTGCATTTTTAAATCCTCCACATCTATCGTGAACGTTCCTATCAAGTATTTATATCCCCCTTACCTCACCATTCCTGTGAAGTTTTGGAGACTTGTGAAACGTTCTGTTTTATATTTTTTCACATTTATCGTGAACGTTCCTGTCAAATATTTATATCCCACTTACCTCACCATTCCTGTGAAGTTTTGGAAACTTGTGAAACGTTCTGTTTTATATTTTTACACATTTATCGTGAACGTTCCTATCAAGTATTTATATCCCCCTTACTCACCATTCCTGTGAAGTTTTGGAAACTTGTGAAACGTTCTGTTTTATATTTTTACACATTTATCGTGAACGTTCCTGTCAAGTGTTCATATCCCCCTTACCTCACAATCCTGTGAAGTTTTGGAGACTTGTGAAACGTTCTGTAATTTATTTATGAATCAAATCGCGAAATAAAAAAGCTCCTGTCCCGAAATGGGACAAGAGCGAATCCTGCGGTACCACCCAAATTGACAGCTTTAAGCTGTCCGCTTTGATATCCTTAACGCGGACAAACGCCGTACTTTCATACGGAGCTCGGGAGTGGCTGTAAAGCTTTTGTTTAAGGTCTCGCACCAACCGGCCTTTCTCTGAAAAACGCTGAGCCTTACTCGTTCCGTCACAGCTTTTTTATATCCTTAATGATTATAAGACTTAGTTAAATAATTGTCAAGTAAATCAACCAAAAATCTTTTCGGTGGTTCTGCGTTGTAAATAGATGTGACCCATTTCAGGTAAAAAATAAAGTAACGATATGGTAGAATGTTTTTGCCTGCCTTTGGAGTGGAGCGTAGCGCAAC
>CACZYC010000013.1 GCA_902785365.1 uncultured Ruminococcus sp.
GACGCTGTCAATTTCATAGCCGTTCTCGAGAACTACCAGGAAATTGATCTGAGCGTCCTCATCTATACTGTCGGGCTCGCCTGTGTCGCGGTTTCTTGAAACAGCGGTGGTGACGTTCTCGTCAACAGCTGATGTAGCATAGTTTCTTGTGTGGTATACATTAATTGTAGCGTGACCGTCGGTAACGAAAGTTACGGGATAACCTTCGTCGGCTGTTGTGGACTCAGTAGCCTGAGTATCCTGAGACTCTGAGGGAGTTATATGTGAATAGTGGTCAAGCACGCCGTCTTTCATATAGAAAGTTGTGGCGTCGTCAGTTAATGCACCCGCGGGAGTCTGTGTTCCTTTGCCGTCATTAAAGATTATGAAAGCGGCGTCGAGGGGAACTTCTACGGAATAAATCGGATTGTTGTCGTCGTCAACACCAAAATATGTCATCTGTGTGCCGGGTAATTCTGTTTCAAGATAAGTGTCGGAGTACGCGTAAGCGTAAACAGCGTCCCAGCCGAGTGTGTCTATGTAGTAAACTGTTCTTGTGGACGCGGGTTCGGATGCCTGAGTATCCTGAGACTCTGTAGCGGGAGTGCTCTGAGACTCGGAAGCCTGAGTGCTTTGTGACTCTGACGCCTGTGTGCTCTGAGACTCGGAAGGCTGAGTGCTCTCTGTCGCGGTTGTGTCGTCGGTGGAGGGAGCGGAAACAGCGCTGATTTTAACTACGCTGTTCTTGGAAACGTCAATAAACTGAATACCGTTAAGTATGTAAATGTCCTCAACATCTGATGTGATAGCAGGGACTGTGTTGTCCGCAAGTACTTTGAACTGTGCCTTAAATAAAACGTGGTCGTCAGAGATATCATACGAATTATTGATATTTGATGTATTGAAAGAAATCTTTCCTACGGACTTGTTGCCTGATACCATTCCGGAAACGTTCGGAGCCTCAAAGGTACCCGCGCAGTATTCCAAAGTAGTGCTGTCATATGTAAGTTTGCCCTCGATAGCCGTGAAAGCGTCAGTTTCGGGCATGAGAACTGTTGCCTGAATTACAGTATCTTTTGCGTAGCTCTCAGGCTCACCTTCGGCAAAAACAGGGGTGATTAAAAGTGTGCCGAGCAAAAGAGTTACTGCGAGAAAAAGAGCTAAAAATTTTTTCATTATAAGGTCCTCCTTTTTGTTTGCCGATTATATAATGCGGCTATTCATAGTTATTATAACACGATGTTTTAAATTTGTATATAATTTTTGAAATAATTCTTGAATTTTTGTGTGAAAAATTATATAATATCTATAATAGTGTTTTCACAAATTTTATCTAGGAGGGATAAAGAATGGAAAAACGAGGAGAGTGGAGCTCGCGTTTGACGTTTATTCTCGCGGCTGTCGGTTCGGCAGTAGGTCTCGGCAACGCATGGAGATTTCCCGGTCTTGCGGCTAAACACGGCGGCGGAGCTTTCCTGATTGTTTACCTCGCGGCGATGCTTCTTATGGGTATTCCGCTGTTGATGATGGAGATATCCGTAGCCAGAAAGCTTCGCAAGGGCGCGATTGAAAGTTTACGCGGTATCGGCAAAAAATGGGAGTTTGTTGGTTGGTCGGCAACCTCAAACGCTTTTGTCATTGTATGCTACTATTCGGTAGTTTTCGCGTGGGTTATACTTATGTTCCTGAACTCATGGCAGTTCGCGGGTATGACAGGCAACAACGAAGCGGCTTCAAACCTTTTCTTTGATTTGACAAAAACAACAGGCGCAATCAAAGGAGCTGATATTCCCGGAGCGGTTCTTCTTTGCCTGATTATAGCATGGGGACTTATTTTCTACTGCATCCGCAACGGCGCGAAGTCTGTCGGTAAGGTAGTTAAGTTTACGGTATTTGCCCCCGTAGTGCTTTTGCTTATCATGGCTGTAAAGGGCTGCACAATGCCTGGCGCGGGCGCGGGTTTGGCAAAGCTGTTTATTCCCGATTTTTCGGCGCTCAGCGACCCGTCGCTATGGGTTGACGCCGTAGGACAGGTATTTTACAGCCTGTCAATTATGATGGCGATTATGTTCGCTTACGGTTCTTATCTGCGCAACGACGCTAACGTAGCCGTTGACGCTGTTATCATCGCTTTCTCGGATATGGCTATCAGCGTGCTGTCGGGCGTTGTAATGTTCTCGACAATGGGCGGTACAGGTATGCTCGGTGATATGACAGCGAGCGGTATAGGAACGGCGTTTATCGTTTATCCGCAGGCTATTGTAAACCTTACTCATATCGGATGGCTCAACGCGTTGTTCGGCGCAATATTCTATCTGATGCTCATTACGCTTGCTATCGACTCGGCGTTCTCGATTGTAGAGGGTGTTTCGGCGGCAATTTCGGACAAATTCCATATCAAGCCAAAGACCGTCACAATCGCGATTTGCGGAATTTCGGGCGTTATCTCGCTACTGTTCATCACACAGATGGGACTTGCGTGGCTCGACATCGTCGATAACTGGGCTAACTCGTTCAACCTTATTCTTATCGGCGTGCTTGAGTGTATCGCTATAGGATGGTCGTTTAACCTCAGAAAAGTTCTTAAGGAGGTTAACCGCAACACAAAGAAGTTCAAAGCGCCTTATTGGTGGTTCGCGCTTTCGGTTAAGTTTATCGCGCCAATACTGCTTTCGGCTTTGTTCATCTGGAATATTATTGTTCTGTTTGTACAGAACGGCGGTTCCTACAACCCCGATTACCCGATTTGGGCACAGATTGCCGCGGGTTGGGCAGTAACAGTTCTGGTATTCGTCAGCGGATTTGTCGCGAAGTTCTTTGTTTGGAGAAAGAAAAAGAAAGGCGATTACGTCGAGGACGAAGTTGTCTGGGAAGACTAATAAAAAGGCTGAGCATTTTTTTGCTCAGCCTTTTTCAGTAATCAGCAGTCAGTATTCAGCGGTCAGTTATTCAGGCGAATAAGTAAAGAAAAAAAACAAAGGAACCTCTCCCGAGAGAAGTTCCGTATTGTTTTGGATTTATTTTGTTAACGATTAACTGTTCACTGATCACTGACCACTGCTCACTGACTTATTCTCTCTCGTCACCCATGAAGAACACAGCTACTGTGCCTGGACCTGTGTGTGAAGCTATGATTGTTCCGATATCAAAAATCTGAACTTCGCCGTCAATATTTTTGAAGCGTTTTTCTATTGCTTCCTTGGTTGCTTTGGCGTCGTCAATTACGTTCGAGTGGCAGATATAAACCTTGCCGCTGTAATTTTCACCGTCAACAGCGTGTTTCTCCATTTTGTTCATTATAAATTTAATGGCGTTCTGTTTGCCGCGTGTCTTTTCATAGGCTTCAATTTTGCCCGCGGCGTCAATGCGGAGAATAGGGCAGATGTTCAGTATAGCGGCGACTGTAGCGGTAGCGCCTGACATGCGTCCGCTGCGGCGGAAGTATTTAAGGTCGGTTGAATAGAACTCGTGGTGTACTCTGTGACGCCATTCGTTAGTCCACTCGGCAACCTCTTCCATACTCTTGCCTTCATCTCTCAAATCGGCTGCGCCGCTGACGAGCATACCGTAACCCGAAGAACTGCATAGGGAGTCGATTACGATGAGCTTACGATTAGGATATTTTTCTCTGAGCTTTTCGGCGGCGGTTGTCGCGCCCTGATATGAATTTGTCATACCTGTGCCGAACGCGATATGCAAAACATCGCCTTTTTGTAAAAGCTCGTCAAAAAAATCTATGTACTGAAACTCATTGATCTGAGAGGTGGAGGGAATTTCTTTCTCCAGAAGTTTATAAAAACGGGGCAAAGCCTCGGGATCGCGTCCCATATCGTCCACATATTCTTTGCCGTCGGCTGTGTATGTGTAGAACAATACGGGGATATTGCGCGCGCTTATTAATGAAAACGGCATATCAACCGTGGATTCACACGAAAGTATAAAATCGCTCAAAAATAATCACCTCTCAATTATAGTGAATAAATTATAACATATTTAAATTGTGTTGTACATATTTTTTGAAAGTTTTATTTTTCAAAATCAAGTTTTTTTCTTGTCTCAATTACTACACCCAATGTTTTTAGGTTGTGAATGTTATTTGCTTCTATTTTGATTTTAGGAAAAGTTTTATTTACAGGTTCCAGTATAGCGTATTCATCATTATAAACTATTTGTCTTATTAATGTTTCTCCGTTATATTCAAAAACTCCTATTTGACCGCTTTCAATTGTTTTTGTCATTTTAACACTAATCTGATATCCACACGGAATTAAATTCTCCATACTATCATCGATCATAAAAAAAGTATTAACCTCATTAACAGGTTTTTTTGGTTCGATTTTTGGCGGATAAATTAACATAATAATAGCTAATATAGCGCAAACCGCCGCCCACAAACCAAAGAAAAGTAAATAAAATGAGAAATAAACAAAGCATAATAATGCTGCTATTGCATTAAGAATTAATAATGCAAGATTTCCATGTGCTTTAAAAGATGTTGCTGCAGAGGTGATACCTGCAGCGAGTATGAACAATGCGGCAGTTAATCCTGCTGCAACATTTGTGGGTTCATAACCTTGTGCGCCTAATGAGTAAGCAAAACCAAGAGCGCAAGAAAAAATTAACATTGGTATGGAAAGAACAATCGAAATTATTCCAGATACTAGTTTCCAGATTTTCATTTTTGACCTCCGCATTATACTGTATTTTATCACATATAAAAAATGCAAGTCAAGTTGTTTGTTTTCTCTTGAGAGAACGAGCAGTAAGACATAGTGGGCCATCAGTACGTTTAATATGTTGGAAAACACCTGCATCGTTTGTGACCACCTCTATTGAGGAAAGGTTCGGTTAACGCTACGGCGGGAAAACGGTCACCCCGGACCGTTTTCTAATCCGCCTTTCGAGTCCCTAATGCCCCTTAATACAAAAACAATAGGCACCCGTAATAGGTGCCTATTGTTTTGGTGGGCCATCAGTATGTTTCATATTGCACAATGTTCCATCTCGTTTGTTGGGTTCACGTTAGTGGGAAGTGTTTCATCTTCGCTCCTTCGCTAACAACGCTCCCCCGGAGCGTTGTTCCCGACTTCGTCGGTCGCTCGGCTTCGAGTCCCTGATGATAAAAAACAAGGATACCCGCTTGGGTATCCTTGTTTTTTGGTGGGCCATCAGGGACTCGAACCCCGGACCGATCGGTTATGAGCCGATAGCTCTAACCAACTGAGCTAATGGCCCTCAGTTGGAATTTTACGCAAAAAGTATTATAACAATTTTATAATGGAATGTCAACAAGAAAATAAATACCGTGATTTGTTAAAACTTTAACACTTAAAACAGCGATAATCACACCATATACTGTACATTTTTCATAAAATTACACCAAATATCCACAAAATGTGCTAATCGTTGCCAATTGATATCAATACTTTATTGTGATAAAATCTTAATGCATAATAAATATAAGGGGTAAAATTATGGGTTTTATCAATAACAAATGGATGCGCGCGGCGGTTCCCGCGCTGCTTATTCACTGCTCAATAGGCACGGTTTATTGCTGGTCAACTTTTAAGACAGCTATTGCCGAAAGAATCGGAATGAGTCCGTTTGCCGTGGGCTGGGCTTTCTCGCTCGCCATATTCTTCCTCGGAATGTCCGCGGCGTTTATGGGCAAAATGGTTGAGAAAGATATCCACAAGTCCTCGCTTTTGTCCTGTATATGCTTTACAACAGGTATGATAGGAACGGGACTGTTCATCGAGTTCACCACAGGCGTTGTGGCTCTGATTGGTATCTTTGTATGCTACGGCTGTATTATGGGTATAGGTTTGGGTGTAGGTTATCTTACTCCCGTAAAAACACTCATGCTGTGGTTCTCAGAAAATAAGGGACTTGCTACGGGTATCTCAATTATGGGATTCGGTCTTGCCAAGGCTATCGCGACACCGATAATGGAAGCTATTCAGAGCGGTCTCGGTATCACATGGATGTTCTATATCCTCGGCGGAGTATACTTTATTATGATGATGCTCGGCCACTTCCTGCTCAAGAAGCCCGACGGCTGGGTAGAGTCCGACGAGGACAACGACAGCTTCAAGCCTATGTCGATGTTCAAGAACAAGGTGTTCCTCGGAATCTGGCTTATGTTCTTCATCAATATTCACTGCGGCCTCGCTCTCATTTCCTATGAGAAGCAGATTCTCGAAATCGTTTTCGGCGCGGGCGCTGTGGCAATCGCGATTGTGCCTTCGATTACGGCGGCGGCAAACGCCCTCGGTCGTATCGGCTACTCCACAATTTCGGATAAGATGCAGCAGAGAAACACTGTATATAAAATCATATTCACCAGCTGTATCGCAATCAGCGCGGTCGCTTTGTTCAGCGGAGCAATTATGAACGGTTTCGGCGTTCTGATTATGGTAACGATAGTTGTGGCACTTCTGCTCATTGTCAATCTCGGCTACGGCGGCGGTTTCTCAACACTTCCGGCTTTGCTTTCCGAGCGTTTTGGTATGAAGCAAATCAGTAAAATTCACGGTCTCGCTCTTTCGGCATGGGCTGTAGCGGGTATTACGGGCAACAATATGTCCGAGCTGATTCTCAGCTTCAGCAACAAGAACTACAACCTTATTCTCATAGCAACAACAGTGCTCTACGCTGTGGCTCTGGTAGTATGTCTTGTAATGGTAGGAAAGAAGAAAGTAACTAATAAGTAGTCAGTAATCAGCAGTCAGTGGTCAGTTGTGGTCGGATAGAGACGTTTCATATTCCGACACGGTAGTGTTCCGATTGAATAAAGATATAAACTAATTAAAGTCTTAGGTTCTGCGCTGAGCCTAAGACTTTTCTTTATAGAATTATATGATTATAAATAGTTCGGGAGCTAAACTTTTTTAGTTAGCAGTTCTTTTGTTCTCGACATTCACTGTCCACTGTCCACTGACTACTGAGAACTGAATCAGAACTCTATACCGAACCTTGCCTGTACTCCCCGGTCATACGGATGTTTGATTTTCTTCATTTCGGTGATATAGTCCGCAAGCTCCAGTATTCTCTCGGGCGGGTTGTGTCCCGTCATAACAACCTCAAGGTTTTTGGGGGCGTTTGATACGAACTCATATACGCTGTGTTCGTTTATCATTCCCGCTTCGACAGCGGAGAAAATCTCGTCAAGCACAATCATATCGTATTTCTGCGTGAGCACGGTTGTTACAGCGTCGTCAAATATCTTGCGGAACATTGCCGACGCCTTCTGTTTTTCCGCCTCGTCCATATCATATGTGAATTTTAATTCGACGGGAGCGAAGGTGAGTGTAATATTTTCCGTGTGGCTGAGCGTGTGGCGCTCGCCCGAAAACTCAGTTTTGAGGAACTGAACGAACAGCACTTTCATTCGGCTGCCTGCCGCTCTGACGGCGAGACCTATCGCCGCGGTGGTTTTTCCTTTTCCGTCTCCGTAGTAGATGTGAATCATAAATCTTCCCTCCTTGCAATTGCCCTCCCTTGGGGGAGGGTGGCGCGCCGAAGGCGTGACGGGAGAGGGTCCAATTTATAAAAAGAATAAAACTGACGTTTGATATAACGAGCAATAATAATTGACCCTCTTCAGTCTCGCTTTGCTCGACAGCTTCCCCCAAGGGAAGCCTTTTCATATTATATAATATTCCTATTTTCTTTTTAAATCAAGTATGTTATAATGAAAAAAATAAATTTTTTGGAGTAATTGAAATGAAGAAAAAGAAAGATAACAGAAAACTCATAGTCAGAATAGTAGCTATAATCTGCGCCGCGCTTATGGTTGGCTCAATATTTGCGGTAGTTATTTACTCGAATATAGGCGCATAAACAGCGCTGTTGTTAAAATGCACAAAAACAAATAGAAAAAAGCCTTAATTTTCTACACAGGAAAAATTAAGGTTTTTTGCGTTTTTTATTGATTTTACGCGAATATTATAGTATAATTTTTGAGCATGATTGCGGATATAGGGGTATTCTGCGCCTTTTTCCGACAATCTCGACTGCACAATGATATGCGTTGAAGCGGGAGGTTGCGGCATTTTAGCCGGTTTTTCCGTGGAGTATGTCCGATTTTAAACCGGGCGAAATTATAGCGTTTAACTGCAAGGCTAGGGGTTGCTATGCCTTATAAGCTTGAACTACGTCTTAAACTGCCCGGTTAACTGAAAAGTTAATCGGTTTTAAAAACGGACAGTCGGGGAACACCCGGGTTTGTTGAAAAGTTTAAGAACGCCCGCCAAATTTTTTAAGGAGGCGACGAAAATGGCAGTCAAAGAAAAAATTCGTATAAGATTAAAGGGTTACGACCATCAGCTGGTTGACTCATCCGCTGAGAGAATTGTAGCTACAGCAAAGCGTACAGGCGCTCGTGTATCGGGTCCCGTGCCGCTTCCCACACAGAAGGAAGTTGTTACAATCCTCAGAGCTGTTCACAAGTATAAGGACAGCCGCGAGCAGTTTGAGATGAGAACTCACAAGCGTCTTATCGACATTTTAAGACCGTCCAACAAGACAGTCGAAGCTCTTATGAGCTTAGAGCTCCCTGCCGGTGTTGATATCGAGATTAAGTTATAATCTACTTTACCAACCTACAAGCAGACAGGGTAAATGTCGGGGGCTATGCTTTCTAGGCTTCCGACCAATAACCTAACAAGGAGGAAATAGACATGCAGAAAGCAATTATCGGCAAGAAAATCGGTATGACACAGATTTTCGACGAAACAGGCAAAGTCGTTCCTGTTACTGTTGTTGAAGCGGGCCCTTGTGTGGTCGCAGGCAAAAAGACAGTGGAAAACGACGGTTACGCAGCTGTTCAGCTTGGTTTCGGTGACCTCAAGCCCAACAAGGTTAACAAGCCTATGGCAGGTTACTTCAAGAAGAACGACGTTGCTCCCAAGAAGGTTCTCAAAGAGTTCCGCTTTGACGACACAGACGCTTACAACGTAGGCGACATCGTAAAGGCTGACACTTTTGAGGCAGGAAACAAGATTGACGTTACAGGTACCAGCAAGGGTAAAGGTTACGCAGGCGTTATCAAGCGTTGGAACTTCCATCGTCTTAAAGAGACTCACGGTACAGGTCCTAACGCTCGTCACGGCGGTTCAATCGGTATGTGTTCATCCCCGTCCCGTATCTTCAAGGGCAAAAAGATGAACGGTCACCTCGGAGCGGAGAAGGTTACTATCCAGAACTTAACAGTAGTTAAGGTTGACGCGGAGAACAACCTCATCGCCGTTAAAGGCGCCATCCCCGGTCCTAACAAAGGCATCGTAGTTATTAAAGATGCTGTAAAAGCTTAAGAAAGGAGGACTTTAAATGCCAAGTATTAATGTAGTAGATATGACAGGCAAAAAGGTCGGCACAGTTGATTTAGCCGAAGGCATTTTTGCAATCGAGCCCAACGAGCCTGCTATGCACACAATGGTAGTAAGCTACCTCGCTAATCAGCGCCAGGGCACACAGTCAGCTCTCACAAGATCCGAAGTTTCCGGCGGCGGTAAAAAGCCTTGGAGACAGAAGGGCACAGGCCGCGCCCGTCAGGGTTCGACACGCGCTCCCCAGTGGACACACGGCGGTGTTGTATTCGCGCCCAAGCCCAGAGATTACAGCTTCTCTGTTAACAAGAAAGTTAAAAGACTTGCTCTGAAGTCCGCTCTTTCAGCCAAAGCAGCAGAAAGCGAAATCATCGTTGTTGATTCTATCAAGTCCGATGAGTATAAGACAAAGGTTATGGTTGAGATGCTCTCAGCCGTAGGAGCAGACAAAAAAGCCTTAATCGTTCTGTCCGAGGCAGACAAAAAGGTTATCAAGTCAGCTTCCAACATTAAGGGAGTAAAGACCGCTCAGGTTAACGAGCTTAATGTTTACGATATCCTTAACGCTGACAAGCTTGTCATTGACAAGACCGCGTTAAGCAAGATTGAGGAGGTATACGCATGATTGCTCATGACATTATTATTCGTCCTATCATCACTGAGAAAAGCATGATGGGCGCTGTTGATAAGAAGTACACCTTCGAAGTTGCAAAGACAGCAAACAAAATCGAAATCGCTAAGGCGTGTGAGGAAATTTTCGGCGTAAAGGTTGCCAAGGTTAACACAGTTAACGTCCGCGGCCAGTTCCGTCGCCAGAGATATAAGGGCGGCTACACAAGGTCTTGGAAAAAGGCTATCGTTACACTTACACCCGACAGCAAGAACATTGAATTTTTTGAAGGCATGATGTAAATCTAAGGGCTGACGCGCGGAGCCCTCGATTAACGACTGACGAGGACTAAGCTGTGAAGAACACCAAAGTGTTCGCAACAGATTAGACGAGTGGGAGTTAAGAGAGGAACAGCGAAGCGCAGGGAAGCTTGATATAGCAAACGTCAGTTGATGACAGTTTCAAGCACAGTATTAGATTTTATGAACGTATGGGAATTGCCATATTCCCGCAAAGCCATCATGAGGAGAGTGAAAAAAATGGCTATTAAATACTATAAGCCGACCATGAACTCTATGAGAAACAGGTCGGTTACAGACTACTCCGGACTTTCAAAGGTTGCTCCCGAAAAGAGCCTTCTCGCTCCTTTAAAGAAACATTCAGGCCGTAACAGCTACGGCAGAATCACCGTTCGCCACAGAGGCGGCGGCAACCGCAGAAAGTACCGTATTATTGATTTCAAACGCCAGAAATTCGGCGTTGAAGGTAAAGTTGCTACTTTAGAGTACGATCCGAACCGTTCCGCTTTTATCGCTTTGATTGAATACACAGACGGCGAGAAAGCATATATCATCGCACCCGAGGGATTAAAGGTAGGCGACACAGTTGTCGCGGGTCCTGACGCTGATATCAAGCCCGGCAACGCGCTTCCCCTTAAGAACATCCCTGTTGGTACATTCATCCATAACATCGAGCTCTATCCCGGACGCGGCGCACAGCTTGCTCGTTCCGCCGGTAATATGGCTCAGCTTATGGCTAAAGAAAACGGCATGGCTCTTTTAAGACTTCCGTCATCCGAGCTCAGAAACGTTCCCGACGCCTGTATCGCTACAATCGGTCAGGTTGGTAACACAGACCACGAGAATGTTAAGATCGGTAAAGCGGGTCGTAAGAGAAACATGGGTTGGAGACCCACAGTCCGCGGTTCTGTTATGAACCCCTGTGATCACCCCCACGGTGGTGGTGAGGGTAAATCCCCCGTCGGCCGTCCCGGACCTGTTACCCCCTGGGGTAAACCGGCTCTCGGTTATAAGACTCGTAAGAAGCATAAGCAAAGCGACCGTTTAATCGTCCGCAGACGTAACGGTAAGTAAGGAGAAAGGAGCTAAATTATGAGTAGAAGTACTAAAAAAGGCCCTTTTGTCCAGCCTAAGCTTTTAAAAAGGGTTAAAGAAATGAACGAAAAGGGCGAGAAGAGAATTCTTAAGACATGGTCAAGAAGCTCTACAATCTTCCCTGATTTCGTAGGTCATACATTCGCAGTCCATGACGGACGTAAACACGTTCCTGTATATGTTACAGAGGATATGGTTGGTCACAAGCTCGGCGAGTTCGCGCCCACCAGAACCTTTAAAGGACATTCAGGTTCCAAGACATCATAAGGCGGAAGGAGAGTATTGCAATGGAAGCAAAGGCATATGCAAAATATGTCCGTATGTCACCGCGCAAGGTTAACCTTGTTCTCGGTTTAATCCGCGGCAAAGACGTTAACGTTGCCGAGGCTATTCTCAAAAATACCCCCAAAGCCGCTTGTGAGCCTATCCTGAAGGTACTCAAGTCCGCTATGGCGAATGCAGAGAATAACCACGATATGGATGTATCTAAACTTTATGTTGCGTACGCTAACGCAACAGCAGGCCCTATCCTTAAGAGAATCCGTCCGAGAGCTCAGGGTAGAGCATTCAGAATCAATAAGAGAACATCCCACATTAGCCTTGTGCTCAAGGAAAAGGAATAAGGAGGTTAATAGTATGGGACAGAAAGTTAATCCGCACGGCTTACGTGTAGGTATCATCAAAAACTGGGATTCACGCTGGTTTGCTAATAAGAAAGAGTTCGGCGATACTTTGGTTGAGGATTACAACCTTCGTAAAACTCTCAAAAAGCAGCTTTACGCGGCAGGAATCTCAAAAATCGAGATTGAACGTGACGGCAAGAGAGTAAGACTTCACATTCACTGCGGAAAACCCGGTATGGTTATCGGTAAGGGCGGCTCTGAGATTGAGAAGCTCCGCGTACAGTGTGAGAACATCCTCAAAAAGCCTGTTGCTATCAATATTGTAGAAATCAAGAATCCTGACCTCAACGCTCAGCTCGTTTCCGAGAGCATCGCTGCTCAGCTCGAGAAGCGTATCGCTTATCGCCGCGCTATGAAGCAGGCTATCAGAAACGCTATGAAGTTCGGCGCAAGAGGTATTAAGATTCAGTGTTCAGGCCGTCTCAACGGCGCTGAAATCGCAAGAAGCGAAACATATCACGAGGGTACAATCCCGCTTCAGACTCTCAGAGCGGACATCGACTACGGCTTTGCCGAGGCTGATACTACCTATGGTAAGATCGGTATCAAGGTATGGCTTTATAAAGGCGAAGTTCTCAACGAGAGCAAACCGAAGAGAGAAAGAAGACCTCGCAGGGAAGGAGGCAGAAAATAATGCTGATGCCAAAGCGTGTTAAGTTCAGACGTGTTCACAGAGGACGTATGACAGGTAGAGCGCTTCGCGGTAACAAGGTTACTTACGGCGATTACGGTCTTATGGCATTAGAGCCTGCCTGGATTACTTCCAACCAGATAGAGGCTGCCCGTGTAGCTATGACTCGTTACTGCAAGCGTGTCGGTAAGGTTTGGATCAAAATCTTCCCCGACAAGCCCGTAACAGCAAAGCCCGCCGAAACCCGAATGGGTTCCGGTAAAGGTTCACCCGAGTACTGGGTAGCAGTTGTTAAACCGGACAGAGTAATGTTCGAAATCGGCGGCGGCGTTGACGAAGCCACTGCCCGTGAGGCTATGCGTCTCGCGTCCACAAAACTCCCCATCAAGTGTAAATTCGTCAGAAAATCAGATCAGGAGGTTGAGCAGTAATGAAAGCATCTGAATTAAGAGAATCTTCAATAGATGAGCTTCAGGCTAAGCTCAAGGACCTGAAAGAAGAGTTATTTAACCTTCGTTTCCAGCTTGCTATCAACCAGCTGGAGAACCCGACCCGCATCAAGGCAGTTAAGAAGGATATCGCGAGAGTTTCGACCGTTATCCGTGAAATCGAGCTCGCCGAGAGCGAAGCGTAAGGAAGGAGGACATAACAAATGGCTGACAGAAATATGAGAAAAACCGCTATCGGTCGCGTCGTATCCGACAAGATGGACAAAACAATAGTGGTACTTATCGAAGACAGTGTAAAGCATCCGCTTTACTCAAAGGTTGTTAAGCGCTCCCGCCGTTTAAAGGCTCATGACGAAAACAATGAGGCTCACATCGGCGACCGTGTAAAGGTTATGGAGACACGTCCTCTTTCGAAGGATAAAAGACATCGTCTCGTCGAGATTGTAGAAAAGGCTAAATAAGGAGGAACACACTGTGATACAGCAGCAAACTTTATTAAAAGTCGCTGACAACACAGGCGCAAAGGAACTTATGTGCATTCGTGTTCTCGGCGGTACAAGAAGAAGATACGCCAACATCGGTGATGTAATCGTTGCTTCTGTAAAGAAGGCGGCTCCCGGCGGCGTAACTAAGAAGGGCGAAGTAGTCAGAGCGGTTATCGTTCGTTCCGCAAAGGGCGTTCGCCGCGAGGATGGAACATACATCCGTTTTGATGAAAACGCAGCAGTAATAATCAAGGAAGATAAAGAGCCCAAGGGCACACGTATCTTCGGACCTGTAGCAAGAGAGCTTAGAGATAAGGGTTATCTCAAGATTTTATCCCTTGCTCCGGAAGTACTTTAATGGAGGTGTCACAAATGAATAAAGTTCATGTTAAAACCGGCGACACCGTAGTAGTTTTAAGCGGCAAGGATAAAGGCAAGAAGGGCACAGTTTTGGCGGTTTCCCCGAGCGAGCGCAAGGTTATCGTTGAGAAAATCAACATGGTTTCCAAGCACGTAAAGCCCAAGAGAATGGGCGAGCCCGGCGGTATCATCAAGGCTGAGGCGGCTATGTATGCCGACAAGGTCCAAGTTGTATGCCCTCGCTGCAAGAAGCCGACCCGTATCGGTCATAAGATACTTGAGGACGGTTCCAAGATTCGTATCTGCAGAAAATGCGGAGAAGCATTTGAATAAGGAGGATATAAGATATGGCAAGACTTAAAGAATACTATGCTAAAGAAGTTGCACCTGCTCTTATGAAGAAATTCTCCTACAAGAGTGTGATGCAGATTCCGAAGCTCGACAAAATCGTTGTTAACGTCGGTGCGGGCGAGGCTAAGGATAATGCCAAGGCTATCGACGCTATCGTTAGAGATTTAGGTATCATTACAGGACAGAAGGCGCTCGTATGCCGCGCCAGAAAGTCTGTTGCTAACTTCAAGCTCCGTGAGGGTATGCCCATCGGCGCTAAGGTTACTTTAAGAGGCGAGAGAATGTACGAGTTCTTAGACAGACTCTTCAACGTTGCTCTTCCTCGTGTACGTGACTTCAGAGGAATTAACGCTGACTCTTTTGACGGCAGAGGCAACTACTCAATGGGTCTCAAGGAACAGCTCATTTTCCCTGAAATCGATTATGACAAGGTAGACAAGGTCAGAGGTATGGATATCACATTCGTAACTACCGCGGCTACCGATGAAGAGGCTCGTGAGCTCTTAACTCTCATGGGCGCGCCGTTTGCAAGGTAAGGAGGGATTGTTGTGGCTAAGACTGCTATGAAAAATAAGCAGAAGAGAAAACAGAAATTCTCTACTCGCGAATATTCAAGATGTAAAATCTGTGGTAGACCACACGCCTACCTCCGTAAGTTTGGTGTATGCCGTATTTGCTTCCGTGAGCTCGCTTACAAGGGCGAAATCCCGGGCGTGAAGAAAGCAAGCTGGTAAGTAAAGGAGGTAAAAGGTAATGCAGATTACAGATACAATAGCTGATTTACTTACAAGAATCCGTAACGCTAACTCAGCCAAGCACGACACAGTTGAAATCCCCGCGTCAAACCTCAAGAAGGATATCTGCCAGATTCTGGTTGACGAGGGTTATGTAAAAGATTTTACAGTTATCGAAGACGGCAAGCAGGGTATCATTAAGGTTAACCTTAAATATCTCGAAGGCAAAAAGCCTGTAATCACAGGTCTGCGTCGAGTATCCAAGCCCGGCTTACGTATTTACAGTAATGTTGAGGATATGCCTAAGGTTATGAAGGGTCTTGGCGTGGCTATCATCTCTACCTCTAAGGGTGTTATGACAGACCGCAAGGCTCGCGCTGAACATGTAGGCGGCGAGGTCCTCGCGTATATCTGGTAATAGGAGGTGCGAAAATGTCTCGAATTGGAAGAAAACCTATAAATATTCCCGCAGGCGTTACAGTAACGAATAACGCAGGCGTAATCGAAGTTAAGGGTCCCAAGGGAACACTTGACTTAAAGTACAATCCTGCCATGCAGGTTGAAGTAAAGGGCGAAGAGATTATCGTTACACGTCCGAATGACGCGAAGGAAAATCGCTCTTTGCACGGCCTCACACGCTCGCTCATCTTTAATATGGTGACGGGTGTAACTGATGGCTACAAGAAGGAACTCAAGGTTAACGGCGTTGGTTACCGTGTAGAAAAGAAGGGTAAGCAGTGCGTTATGAACCTTGGTTATTCTCACAAGGTTATCGTTGAGGATACCGAGGACATCAAGATTGACGTTCCCGATCCCAACACAATTATAATCTCAGGCATTGATAAGCAAAAGGTAGGTCAGTTTGCTGCCGAGGTTAGAGAGAAGCGTCCGCCTGAGCCGTATAAGGGCAAGGGTATCAGGTACGCTGATGAATATGTCCGCCGCAAGGAAGGCAAAGCAGGTAAGAGCTAATTAAGGAGTGAATGACTTATGGTAAACAGACCAGATACTAAAAAGGCTCGTCTCAGAAGACATAAGAGAGTTCGTGCCAAAATCAGCGGTACCGCAGAGCGTCCGCGTTTATGTGTATTCCGCTCCACTAACAACATTTACGCTCAGCTTATTGATGACGTAAAGGGTGTTACTCTTGCCCAGGCTTCCAGCCTTGACAAGTCAATCGAGGGTAACGGCGGAAATAAAGAAGCAGCCCGCGCAGTAGGTAAGCTTATCGCTGAGCGCGCAGCTGAAAAGAAGATCACCGATGTCGTATTCGACAGAGGCGGAAATATCTATCACGGCCGTGTTCAGGAATTGGCCGAAGGCGCCCGTGAGGGCGGCCTCAATTTCTAAGAAAGGGAGGAATTAACTTTGGCTAATAATGTTGAAACAAAAAAGGAGCTCGTTGAAAGAGTTGTTACTATCAACCGAGTTTCCAAAACCGTAAAGGGCGGTCGTATTTACAAGTTTGCCGCTTTAGTAGTAGTAGGCGACGGCGAAGGTACCGTAGGCTTCGGTATCGGTAAGGCGGGCGAAGTCCCCGACGCTATCCGCAAGGGTATTGAGGACGCCAAGAAGAACCTTATCAAAGTAAGTCTCAGAGGTACAACTATTCCTCATGAAATCATCGGCGCGTATGGCGCGGGTCGTGTACTTATGAAACCCGCTGCTCCCGGTACAGGTGTTATCGCGGGCGGTCCCGTACGTGCGGTTGTAGAGGCCGTAGGTATCAGAGATATCCGTACAAAGGCTTTACGCTCAAATAATCCCTGCAACGTAGTAAGAGCTACACTTCAGGGACTCAGCGCTCTTCGCAACGCTGAGGAGGTTGCCGCTGTACGCGGTAAGTCCGTTAAGGATATTTTATAAGGAGGTTGCTTTATGAAGATTAAGTTAGTTAAAAGCCTTATCGGCTCTAAGAAAGATCAGATTGCAACCGCCTACGCTCTTGGACTCAAGAGAATCGGCGATGAGACAACTCAGCCCGATAACGGAGCAACCAAGGGTAAGGTAGCAAAAATAATTCACCTCGTAGAGGTTACAGAAGCATAAGGAGGTGCGAAAATAATGAAGTTAAATGAACTTTCACCTGCTGCAGGCTCCAAGAAGTCTGTTAAAAGAGTAGGTAGAGGCCATGGCTCAGGCTGGGGCAAAACAGCCGGCAAAGGTCACAAAGGTCAGAAGGCTCGTTCCGGCGGCGGCGTACGTCCCGGTTTTGAAGGCGGTCAGATGCCGCTTCAGCGTCGTCTGCCTAAGAGAGGTTTCAACAACATTTTCGCCAAGAAAGTTGTTACTGTTAACCTTTCCGAGCTTAACCGTAAGTTTGACGACGGCGCCGATGTTACAGTAGAAACACTTACAGAAAAGGGTATCGTTAAGAATTCCTTTGACGCTGTAAAGGTTCTCGGCAACGGCAAACTTGAGAAGAAGCTTAATGTTAAGCTTCCTAAGATCAACGAAAAGGCTCTCGAAAACGGTGAGACAAAGGTTGTTTTACCTTATTCCGAATCAGCTAAGGCTGCTATTGAGGCGGCCGGGGGAAAGGCTGAGGTGATTTAATTGTTTAAAACAATTAGAAATGCCTGGGGCATTCCTGATCTGAGAAGGAAGATCCTTTTCACAATCTTTATTATAATTTGTTTCAGAATCGGTTCGGTTATTCCTGTTCCGTTTCTCGATATGAACGCGCTCTCAAATCTGATGACTCAGAACGGAGCCAACGAGGGTAACTCGGCTCTCGCTTATCTGAATACTCTTTCAGGCGGCGCGTTCTCAAACGCAACAATCTTCGCTATGGGTGTAACACCTTACATCAACAGCTCCATTATTATGCAGCTTTTGACAGTAGCAATCCCTCCTCTCGAGAGATTGTCCAAGGAAGGCGAAGCGGGTCGTAAGAAAATCGCGACAATTACCCGTTATGTAACCGTTGGCCTCGGTCTTATCCAGGGCTTCGCTTACTGGTGGTATTTACAGGCTTCGGGTGTTACAACTTATAATGACGGTTTTGCTAAAATCTTCTCCGCTATTATCATTATCCTCACATTTACAGCAGGTACAGCGATAATGATGTGGTTTGGTGAGCAGATTAATGAAAAGGGTATCGGCAACGGTATCTCGATACTCCTCTTTGCGGGTATCGTAGCTCGTCTGCCCTTCACGATTAATCTCCTTGGAGAGTACTGGAACCTCGGTATGCAGGAGAACGGTCAGCCTATGTACCTCATCCTCGTTCCGCTTTGGGTTGTTATCTTCCTCATTGTCGTATGGGTTATCACCTTTATGCAAGACAGTGAACGGAGAATCCCGATTCAGTATGCTAAACGTGTTGTAGGACGTAAGATGTACGGCGGTCAGTCATCGCACCTTCCCATCAAGGTTGCGCTTGGCGGCGTACTTCCCATCATCTTCGCTTCTTCTATCCTTTCTATTCCCAGTACTATCCAGGCGTTTGGTGTTAATCCCAAGTCAGGTTTCTGGGCAGCTTTCTTTGAAGCGTTTAAGACCACAGGCTGGTTGTATATGCTTCTCTACTTCATTTTAATTATAATGTTCGGTTACTTCTATACGACCATTCAGTATAATCCTGTTGAGATGGCTAATAACCTCAAGCAGAACAACGGTACAGTTCCCGGTATTCGTCCGGGCTCTCCGACTGCCGAGTTTATCAGAAAGATTCTCTCCAGAATTACTCTTATCGGTTGTTTATTCCTCGGCTTTATCGCTGAGTTCCCGCTTATCTATTCCGCATTGACAGGAATGGGAAGTCTGTCCATGGGCGGTACTTCGATTATCATTATCGTAGGCGTTGCTCTTGAGACATCCAAGCAGATGGAATCTCAGATGATGATGCGTCATTACAAGGGCTTCCTTGATTAATGGCTGTGGTTTAAGAAAGGAAAGTAGCTATGAATATTATTATGTTAGGTGCTCCCGGTGCGGGTAAAGGCACACAAGCCGCCGTACTGTGTGAGAAGCTTAATATCCCTACTATTTCAACGGGTAATATTATCCGTGAAGCGCTGAAAAACGGCACTGAAATGGGCAAGAAGGCTAAATCCTTTATGGACGCCGGTCAGCTCGTTCCCGACGAGGTTGTTATCGGTATCGTTAAGGACAGACTTCAGGAGGACGATTGCAAGGATGGCTTCATCCTTGACGGTTTTCCCAGAACCATCCCTCAGGCCGAGGCTCTGGACGCTATGGGCGCTGACATCAACTGCGTAATCGATATCGAGGTGCAGGATGACGTCATCGTTAACCGTTTGTCCGGACGCCGCGTCTGCGAAAATTGCGGCAGACCTTATCACGTAGTAAGCTTAAAGCCGAAGGTTGACGGGGTTTGCGACGATTGTAACGGCGCCCTTGTTCAGCGCAAGGATGACCAGATTGATACCATCAAAAACCGACTCGACATCTACCACAAAGAGACTGAGCCCCTCGTAAAATATTATGAGGCTCAAGGCAAACTTAAGGTGGTTGAGGGCAAGGATACAGTCGACGCTACAACGAAGGCTGTATTTGAGGCACTCGGAGTTTAATTTATGGTAATTATCAAGACAGCGCGCGAAATATCCTTAATGAAGGACGCTTGCAGAATTTCCGCAAACGCGCTGCGTCTTGCAGGTGAATACGTCAAGCCCGGGGTAACAACTCGGGAAATTGACGAAAAAGTCCGCGAATATATCGAGAAACAAGGCGCAACGCCTTCGTTTCTCGGTTACGGCGGATTCCCCGCAAGCGCGTGTATTTCCGTAAATGATGTGGTCATCCATGGCATACCAAGCAAAGAACAGGTTCTTCAAGAAGGCGACATTGTAAGTGTAGATGTCGGCGCGTTCTACAACGGATATCACGGCGATAACGCGTACACCTATGCCTGCGGCAAGGTGAGCGAAAATGCCGAGAAGTTGATGGACGCTACAAGAATCGGACTCGAAAAGGGAATCGAGGCGGCGCTTGCCGGTAATCGCGTAGGTGATATCGGCAGTGCGGTTCAGAAGTATGTCGAAGATCGCGGTTACTCGGTGGTACGAGATTTCGTCGGCCACGGCGTAGGCGCGAAGTTACATGAAGACCCCAGCATTCCGAATTACGGTACTGCCGGTCGAGGAGTAAGACTTCTCCCCGGTATGACAATTGCTATTGAACCGATGATTTGCGAAGGCGGCTACGAGGTAGAAGTTCTCGATGATGACTGGACTACCGTCACACGTGACGGCAAGCTCGCGGCACATTATGAGAACACTATCGCCATAACTCCCGACGGTCCCGTTATTATGACGGTACCGGGTTAATGAAGCTATGGAAAAAGGACGTGTGGTAAAATCAAAGGCGGGCAAGGATAAGGAACAGTTTTATATTGTTGCGGATATTAATGACGACAGGGTTTACGTCTGTGACGGAAAGCTGAGAAAGCTTAAAAACCCCAAGCCAAAGAATCCAAAACATCTGGCTGTGACTTCCACGGTTGTGGAAATGCCCGAAAACGACAGGCAATTAAGAACACTGCTGAAAAATTTCGGTAGCACTACTAAGGAGGATTAAGTTATGTCTAAACAGGATGTACTCGAAGTTGAGGGTAAAGTTGTTGAGGCGCTTCCCAACGCTCAGTTTAAGGTGGAGCTTCCCAACGGCCATGTAATATTAGCTGTTATTTCAGGTAAACTGCGTATGAATTTCATCCGTATTTTACCCGGCGACAAGGTTACAGTGGAGATGTCTCCCTATGACCTTACAAGAGGACGAATTACCTGGAGAACCAAGTAATTCAAAACAAAACTACTAAAACTGATTTTTGAAAGGAATGATTATTAATGAAAGTCAGACCTTCTGTAAAGAAAATGTGCGAAAAGTGCAAAGTAATCAAAAGAAAAGGCAAAATCTTAGTGATTTGCGAAAACCCTAAGCATAAACAGCGTCAGGGCTAATTTAATTATTTAATATGGAGGTGCACTAAATGGCTCGTATAGCAGGTGTTGACTTACCCAGAGATAAGAGAGTCGAAATCGGCTTGACTTATATCTATGGTATCGGACGTAAAACTGCAACAGACATTATTGCTGCAACAGGTGTTAACCCTGACACACGCGTTAGGGATTTAACTGAAGAAGATGTTTCAAAGCTTCGTGATTATATCGAGAAGAATTGCCGAGTTGAAGGTGATCTTCGTCGTGACATCGCTTTTGATATCAAAAGACTTATTGAAATCGGCTGCTACCGTGGCGTTCGCCACAGAAAGGGTCTCCCCGTAAGAGGTCAGCGTTCAAAAACAAACGCTCGTACACGTAAGGGCCCGCGCAGAACTATGGCTAACAAGAAGAAGTAAGGAGGAATTGCGTAATGGCAGCACCTAAAGGTAAAAAGACTGTTCGCCGCCGTCGTGAGAAAAAGCACATTGAAAAAGGCAGCGCGCATATTCAGTCTACATTCAACAATACAATTGTTACAATTTCTGATACAAACGGTAACGCAGTATCTTGGGCAAGCGCAGGCGAGCTCGGTTTCCGCGGTTCGCGTAAATCAACTCCCTTTGCCGCTCAGTCAGCTGCGGAGACTGCCGCGAAAGCAGCTATGGACTTCGGTATGAAGAGCGTAGAGGTTTACGTAAAAGGTCCCGGACAGGGTCGTGAGGCAGCTATCCGTGCATTACAGTCCGCAGGTCTTGAGGTTACTATGATTAAGGACGTAACCCCGATTCCTCACAACGGATGCCGTCCTCCCAAGAGAAGACGTGTATAGTATAAAGGAGGAAATTTAAGATGGCAAAAAACAGACAGCCTATCGCTAAACGCTGCAGAGCTCTCGGTATTTCTCCTGCAGTTATGGGTTACTCGGGCAAAAAGTCTTACAGAAACCCGAACGGTAACTCAAGAAGAAAAAAGAGTGAATACAGCCTCCAGCTCACAGAGAAGCAGAAGGTTAAGTTCATTTACGGTATTATGGAAAAGCAGTTCCGCGCTTACTATGAGAAGGCTGAAAAGGCTCAGGGTAAAACCGGTTCCGTTCTTCTTACTCTTATTGAACATAGACTTGACAACGTTGTTTTCCGTCTTGGTCTCGCCTCAACACGCAGAGAGGCTCGCCAGCTCGTAAACCACGCTCACTTTACAGTAAACGGTAAGAAGGTTAACATTCCTTCCTATCTTGTAAGAGTAGGCGATGTTATCGAGGTTAAGGAAACAAGCCGTTCCTCAAACCGCTTTAAGGCTATTGCCGAGAACAACTCAGCAGTTGTTCCTAAGTGGCTCGAGAAGGCATCTGACAACTTGGGCGGCAAGGTTATCGCAGAGCCCGAGAGAGAGGATATCGACTTCCCGGTAGAGGAACATCTCATTGTCGAGTTGTACTCCAAGTAATCCACATAAGTTTAAAAGTCAGATTACAATACGACGACAAATATGTCGCCTAATAAGGAGGATTCGCTATGATAGAGATAGAAAAACCAAGGATTGAAACAGAGAAGCTGACAGAAGACGGCAGATACGGAAGATTCGTAGTAGAACCGCTCGAGAGAGGCTTCGGTAATACATTAGGCAATAGTCTCAGAAGAGTCCTGCTCTCATCACTTGAGGGCTGCGCGGTCACATCAATCAAGATTGACGGCGTGCTTCACGAGTTTTCAACAATCCCCGGAGTAAAAGAGGATGTTACGGAAATCGCTCTTAACATCAAGAGCCTTGTTCCCAAGCTCATCGAAGGCGCTCCCAAGGTTGTTGAGATTGCGGCAGAGGGTCCCTGTGAGGTTACAGCGGCTGATATCAAGCACGACGCTGAGGTGGAAATCCTCAACCCCGAGCTTCATATCGCTTCTTTAGCTGAGGACGCTAAGCTCAATATCGAGATCACTATTGACCGCGGCCGCGGATATGTTTCGGGCGAACGCAACAAGCAGCTCGCAGGCAACAACATCATCGGCACATTACCTATTGATTCAATTTATACACCTGTTTTAAAGGTTAATTATACAGTAGATAATACCCGTGTAGGTCAGATTACTGACTACGACAAGCTCAACCTCGACGTTTGGACAAACGGCGTTATCAACGCTCAGGAAGCGGTTTCGCTGGCGGCTAAGGTGCTCTGCGAGCACCTCAACCTCTTCGTGAACCTCTCCGACAGTGTTACAAACTCCGAGATTATGGTTGAGAAGGACGAGAAGGGCAAGGAGAAGGTTCTCGAAATGACTATCGAGGAACTCGACCTCTCGGTTCGTTCGTTCAACTGCCTGAAGAGAGCGGGTATCAACACGGTTGAAGACCTTACAAACAAGACAACAGAGGATATGATGAAAGTTCGTAACCTTGGCAGAAAGTCGCTTGAGGAAGTTGAGTTCAAGCTCGAGAGCCTCGGCTTCAGCCTTAAGAAGGAAGACGAATAATCCATACATCTCATTTTAAAAACACCGAAAAGGAGTGAATTAAAATGCCAGGTACCAGAAAGCTCGGACGTAATACCGCACAGAGAACAGCTATGCTCCGCGCAATGGTTACTTTCCTTTTAGAGAAAGGAAAAATCGAAACTACGGTTACCCGCGCCAAAGAGGTAAGCTCTATGGCGGAGAAGATGATTACTATATCTAAGGAGAACACACTCGCTAACAAGCGTCTGGTTATGAAATTCGTCACCAAAGAGGACGTTACCAAGAAGCTTTTCGACGAGATTGGTCCCAAGTACAAGGACCGCAACGGCGGTTACACACGCATCACTAAGATCGGTCCCCGCCGCGGCGACGCTGCCGAGATGGCAATCATCGAGTTAGTTTAATAGCTTTTAAAAAGGCTTCCTTCGGGAAGCCTTTTTTAGTGATCAGTGATTAGTGGTCAGTGATCAGTATTGTAAAAGCATTTTGACACATTATAAGTACAATATCAAAATATCTTGACTTGACAAATAAAAAACTAACTTATACAATTATTAAAAAGGGTGTGATAATATGAGCAAGCAGAGCTTCAATGTGTTTAAAAGCAAGAGTATGCTTAATCCCACCGCATTCTCAATAGTGGTTTATTGTGTTATTTGGATAGTTCTGGCTGTTGTGGGACAATTTTGCGAATTATGGAGTATTGGTTATCAGATAGGGATTTATATACTCCTGTTACCGATTCTTATATGTATTTTTTCTGTTTTGCTTATGATTGGTGTAAGAGGGGTGCGCCGTCTAATATATTTAATAGTGTTTCCGATATTTTTCGGAGCGTCACATCTGGGACTTCAATATGCTACCTATGGTGTAAGAGCTATGAATGTCGGACAAGAGTTTTACGCGAACCGAATTGAACCGTGGATTGCATTTGCCGCGGCAATCTTGTCACTCGGTTTTATGTTTATCGGTGTCATAATTACAGCATGCATGAATAAATTCAAGGATGAGGATTAGAAAGGCTTCCCGAGGGAAGCCTTTTTAGTTGCCAGAGCACAAAAACTGTGTTACAATATTCACGGTGTTTAAGATGAAAGCGTATTCAAAGTACAAAGGCATAATTATGATTATCATCTCCGCGTTCTGCTTTGCGTTGATGAATATGTTCGTGCGCCTTTCGGGGGATTTGCCCACAGCGGAAAAAGGTTTTTTCCGTAACTTTGTAGCCTTTCTTTTTGCTCTGGCTTTGATGATAAAAAACCGAGAGAGTTTTCATTTTCAAAAAAGAAACCTGCCGCTTCTTTTAGGCAGATCGCTGGCGGGTACGCTCGGAATACTCGGAAACTTTTACGCTGTCAGCCATATGAAAGTTTTGGGTGACGCGTCAATACTCAACAAGATGTCGCCGTTCTTTGCTGTGCTGTTTTCGCTTATATTTTTGAAAGAAAAGCTCAAAATTCCGCAGGTCTTAATTCTGACGGGCGCGTTTATCGGCGCAATGTTTGTCGTGAAGCCAACCTTTTCGAACGACGATTTATTCGCCTCGCTGTGCGGACTGGCGGGCGGCATAGGCGCGGGCGCGGCGTATTCAATGGTGAGAGCGCTCGGGAAAAGAGGAGAGAACGGAGCGTTCATTGTGCTTTTCTTCTCGGGGTTCAGTTGTCTGGCGATGATACCGCTTATGATAATAGACTTCAAGATGTTCTCAGCGTATCAGCTTTGTATGCTTTTGCTGGCGGGCTTGGCAGCAGCCGGCGGACAGTTTTCAATCACTGCCGCCTACACCTACGCTCCCGCGCGAGAGATTTCAATATACGACTACAGCCAGATTATCTTTGCTTCGGCTCTCGGGTTCTTTGTGTTCGCCGAGATACCCGATTTGTACTCAATAATCGGCTATGTGATTATAGTTGTAATGGCGCTGGTGATGTTTTTGTATAATAACAGTAAATATAAAAGGGATAATGGAGTTTAATCCATTATCCCTTATCTGTTTAAAATACGAATATGCCCGTCTGAACCAGCACCATATACAGAACCGTGCTGACGCCGATACTGAGGAGCACGTTGCCTTTCCATACATGCAGTCCCATAGCAACTCCAATGCATAAAATCTCAGGTATGCCGTGACTTCCCGCGAGGAAGTTTATATCCTTCAGACAGTAAATAATCAGTACGCTCATAAGAGCGGGCGGCAGAACTCTGCCGAGATATTTAATCCACTTGGCGGGTTCTTTACCGTGGGCAAAGAACAAAAACGGCGCGTATCTTGTGAGCGCCGTAACGCCCGCCATAGCGGCGATGATTCCTACACTTGTCCAAAAATCACTCATAGCCGCGCCTCCTCTTTATCAAGGATAGGACGCATACACATCAGTACTACCGAAATTGTGAGCAACGCGGGAATGAGGAAGTTGTCCGCGCCGAGAATAAGAAGACTGATTATCGGCAGCACAAAGCCTATGAGGGCGGGCAGGTGATTCTTGTGAGCTTTCCACTGTTCAACCACAAGCACGGCAAACAGCGCTGTCATAACGAACTCAATACCCTTTGTGTCAAACGGCAGAAGTCCGCCGACTAATGCTCCAAGCACACCACCGATTATCCAATAACAGTGATTCAGAAAAGTAACGGCGGCATAAAAAGCCTGACGGGTGATTCCTTCGGGAGGAGTCTCGGTGGACAAGATGGCGTAGGTTTCGTCGGTCAAGCCGAAAATGAGGTACCATTTCAGTCCGCCGATTTTGTGATACCTGTCTATCATGGACAGCCCGTAAAAGAAGTATCTCGAGTGAAGCAAAAAGGTTATCAGAATAACCTGAGGAATTGACGCGCCCACGGCGAGCATTGATACAATAAGGTATTGGCCTGTGCCCGAAAAAATGAACACGCACATAAAAAACGCCCACAGAGCGTTGTAGCCCGCCGCCTGAAGCATAACGCCGAACGCGAACCCCAGCGGAATATATCCGAATAATACGGGCAGGGAGTATTTAAAAGATTTTTTCAACGCGTTGAGCATTATGTGTTTCACCTCGCAGACTTACAGGCTGTCGTTGACAGCCTGTTTCTTATTCGTTATCTTTGTTCTGTCTTGCTACCTGACGTCCCCGTTTGTATCGGTAAAGAATGTTATCCGCCCATTCGCGGTCAACTCTGATAAAGCCCTTAAGCTTTTTGTCCTTGACAGCCAGCTCGTTTACAACGCTGACAGACTTGCCGTAGATTTCAAGCCTTGCGCTCTGAACATACGGTTCTCTGTTCTCGCCGATGAAGTATGTAAAGCCCATGGTGTTGTTCTCAGTGTTGTACATTGAGAGATATCCTTCGGTAATCTTGGGAATGTTGAGCTTGCGTGCTACCGCCTCGGAGATGGCGAGCTTTGTCAGCTCCACAGCCATATCGTCAAGTCCGCTCTCAAATATAAAAATCTTCTCTTTAAAAGTGTTGAAGTCGGGGACAATGCGCTTGTTGATATGCTTGAGCGTCTTGAATTCTTCCTCAAGAGCTTTGTCCGCGAGTTGAAAATGTTCAATCTTTGGAATGAGGTAAATCATAAAACGCTTTTTCATATCGTTATAAAGTATAGGATATGTCAGACGCGCCTCGTGACCGCAACTCTTGCACTTCCACTTGAACAGGCTCTCGTCAAGAGCCTGCTTGCGCAGTTCTTTGTTGACGGTAACGTTTATGCTTGTATATAGAGTCGCTTCAGTGGAGCTGTCGCAATTGGGACAAACCACACGTTTTTTAATAATGTTGGATTCAGCCATATCTAAAACCTCCATATAATAGTATAACATAAATTTGGCGGCGGCACAATATAAAGAAATAAAAAGTATTTTCAAAAAGATATTGATTTATTTAGATTTATCTGTAATAATAGTATATATAATAATGTATAGATAAGGAGAATTTCTTATGGCTATTTTAGATTCAGTAAAAACAGGTTTCTCGACCGCTGTAGGTACTGTATCGAGTATCACACAGACTATCATAGAAAAGAACAGGCTCAACGCGCAGCTCAGCCGACTTCGTTCCCTGATGAAGAGCGAGTGTGAGATGATTAACCGCGCTTACATTACCCTGGGTAAAAAGTACTATGAGAACAAGGTAAACGATAAGTCCGACGCGTGCGAAAACGAGGATGAGCTTTTCGAAATTATCAAAAACTCCAAGGAGCAGGTGAAAAAGCTGAGAGAGCGTTATGTTCAGCTTATTGAGAGCCAGACTGTCGAGTTTACAAAGAAATATGACATAGAGGATCTCGAAGATATCACTGTCGCATGCTCAAATGAGGACGAATATGAGGAGTCACCGTTCGTTATAGAGCCCGAAGAAGAGACAGAAATTAACAAAAATGTTACAAATGACGACGGGAATGTTACAATTGAAGAGGTTGCCGAGGAGGACAGCTTCTGATAAATGACGGCTAAAATTTCATCATTTAGGGGGTTTGCACAACGCAAACCCCTTGTTTTTGTTAAAAGTTACGAAAAAATAGCATTTTTGGGCTGTTTAAGACAAAACTGTAATGTGCAAAACTGCAACAAAACCGTCAAAAAAAGCCAAAATGTCAAATATTGTCACTCTGTTTAGGTGTAAAATCTTCACAAAACAGCTATAATATTTCTGATTTAGAACAAAATACCCTTAAAATTTGCCTTATTATGGGATAGGTGCTGTCTAAAACTCCATAATTCTTAATAAGGGGTTGACAAATTGTAACAACTTTGTTACAATATGGTCGTTGTTTTGAATAATGAAGAAGTAAGTGGTTTTGAATAAGGAGTTTTTATGCAGAAAAGAAAACTAACGATTGCTGTAATTGCCGCCTTGAGCGTTTCACTTTCCACAACGTTCGGCGTAATGGCATTAAGCACAGATTTCTCAAAAACAGAAAAGCCTGCTATCGTACAAGAGGCTACCGAGACGGTTGAGGAGACAACAGCAGCTGTTGAATCTTCAATTGACAGAATTATCGGTCTTGATATTAAAGGAGCAAAGATTTCAGGCGACGAGGGCGAGAAGGTTTCCCTCAAGGTAGAAGCTAATACTAATGATAAGGTTAAATTCACATCTACTGATAAGAAGGTTGCTACTGTTAATTCCAAAGGTGTAGTAAACCTCAAATCAAAAGGTTCAGCTAAGATTGTTGCCCAGGTCAACGGTGAAAAGGATATTGTTGATGTTAAAGTAAACGAGTTTACAGGCAACAACATCTCAAAGGACACTATGGCGAAAATCGCCAAGGAAATCGGTGTTCAGGTTGACCACGCTTATCCCGAGTCTACCATAATGTGCAGCGCGTATTCTTTCGCGTATGCGTATTATCAGGTAAAAGGCACACCCATCACTCCCGGCAGTGTATGGACAGGCGGCGGCTGTAACTGGGCAGGCGGAACAGTTATCCACTGTTCTTCAGCTGAGGAAATGCTCGCTGCTATCAAAAAGCAGCTCGACCAGAATAAGGCTTGCGTAGGTCTTTTGTCCTTTGGTTCGGCGTATACACACTATGTAACTTTCTATAAGTATACAGGCAGTGGTACAACTCTCAGCGATTTTTCCATCCTCGATCCATGGGATGGTTGGATGGGCAACGCCGCGGACGGTCACGCTTACAGCGGCGCGGGCTATGACGTTATCGTAATTAACTAAGATTTGTGAAAGCATCCGAAAGGATGCTTTTTTTCTTTTGCTTTACAACATTTATATTTTGGTGATTGGGGATTTACAAACGTCATATTTAATGATACAATTTAAATAAGAAATCCAAGGAGGCGAATACTATGGGATTATTTGATAAGATTTTTAACGAGGGCAGTAATATAGTTAAGAATGCCGCTAACACTGTGGGCGGCTCTATCGGCAACAAGACCGAGACCTTTACTTTCCTGGCACTGCCCGAAAGTGTGGAGCAGCTTAAGGCTTTACCCGAGGCTTCAATGGATACGCCGTTCAAGACAGCGGCTCTCACGGTTTGTGCTTTGTGCGCTTATGCCGCCTCTGCTGAGGTCGGTATAGAAATGCTCAACTTCCTCAAAGGACCCGCACCCTTAATGCCGGGGGAGATTAGCTTTTTGAAAGACCGTTTTAGAGACAATTCTCCGCTTTTGCCGTTCTCATATTTTGAGGGAGCGAAACCCGAGAACAACTATACCCCTGACAAGCCGTTTACTCTTAAGATTACTTCCAACTCTTACTCCAAGCGTGACGACACCCACACCACATTGTGGGTAAAGAGCGGCGGTGCAGATAATCCCCGTGAGGTAGCTCTGCGTCTTAAACCTTCCGAGGGCAAGTGGTATCTCGACGACCAGCACCTGCTTGTGGGTATCCGCGCGGCTGTTGCCGACGACCCGTGGGCGTAAAAAACAGTTATCAGTGATTAGTGATCAGTTATCAGTTGTTGGTCGCTGCGCTCCGATTTATAATTTATAGCCTTGAGTTTGTTTTGAACTCAAGGCTTATTTTTTTAAGCATTCAATTTATTATCGGTTAATAAATCACAAATTTCTTATGCCTCCATATTATGTACTGTAATTAATTTAGGAGGTAATTACTTATGCCGGATATTCTTAATTCCAATCAAAACAACAACGGCAGCGAACAGAACGCCGAGCAGTCGTTTTGCATAGACGCTGACCGCGTTTATGATTCGTGCGGAGATAAAGATTGTTTGTCGGAAATGCGTGTGTTCTTCACCGAGACTGACCAGGCTGTTATAAACAGCGCCGTATCAGTGCGAATCCGAGAAGCCAACATCATCAACACTGTGGTGAATGTGGAGCCTGTAACATATCATTGCGGGTTCTACTCGGTAGATATGACGTTCTACTTTGAGATTGTTCTTGATGTGTACTCAAACGGCGGATCCGCTCCGACTACCGTCAGCGGGCTTTCAGTCTTTGCAAAGAGAGTGATTCTCTACGGTGGCAGCGGAAACGTGGCGGTGTTCTCAAGCGACGAAACAAGCGGCTGCGTAGATCCCGACGACGCCAATCTGCCCACAGCGAAGGTTCAGGTGGCTCAGCCTATGGCGCTTACAGCCTGCCTTACCGAGTGCTGCAGTCCGTGTATGCCCAGCGCGGCGATACCCGACTGTGTGACCGATTATTTCGGCGGTACAATTGTGCCGTCCCAGGCGCGCTCTGTGCTTGCTACAATCGGCGTGTTTACCATTGTTCAGCTCAAACGTACAGTGCAAATGCTTATTCCCGCGTTTGATTTCTGTGTGCCCGACAAGGAGTGTGTAACCTCGACCGACAATCCCTGCGATATGTTCTCTAAGGTCGATTTCCCTGTGGAGCAGTTCTTCCCGCCCAATCTGGCTGACATAGACCCTGAAAATCTGGAAACAGGCTGCGGATGTAATTAACTGTATAACAGTGAAAGCTCAAAACCGTTAAGGTTTTGAGCTTTATCTTTTTTATATCAAATCCAAAACAAATGAAATTAAATGTCTATTGACTAAGTGAACTTAATAGATTATAGTATAAACAGAAAGCGAGATTAACTATGAACATTTTGTTTTTACTCAGAATAAAGAACGACGTAAGTTACATATATGACGATAATACTCTGCGACAGGGGCTCGAAAAGATGAAGAGCCACGGCTATACGGCTATACCCGTAATTACCCGTGAGGGCGACTATGTGGGTACAATCAGTGAGGGCGATTTCCTGTGGCATATTATCAAGTACGGACGAGGAAGCATAAAGGATCAGGAGGACTACTTTGTCAGAGACATTATCCGCAAAGACTATATGCGTCCCGTGAAGGTCAGCGCGACGGTTGAGGAACTTATCGAGAGCGCCACAAACCAGAACTTTGTTCCTGTGGTCGACGACCGCAACAAGTTCATCGGTATCGTAACCCGACGCGATATCATCAAATACTTTATTGACAAGAATAAGTAATTCGGCAATCAGTGGTTAGTTTAGAGTGGCTACGCTCAGATTTATAAGAATATAGCCTTAGGTTAAGTGATGAACCTAAGGCTTTGATTTATGTATATTATAGGGAGTTACTGCCTGTTACAGAGCAAGAAAAAAGAGCTGTTCAATCGAACAGCTCTTAAAAATTGCTTGATTATTAGCAGAAGAATACGTCCATTTCGCCTTCGTTGCCGTCAGCTACGAAATAAGCCTTGCTCTCTTCGGGCTTGAGATATACTGTGATATCCTTAGCAGCCTTGCCGTATGTGAGCTTAATGTTCTGGATCATCTCATCGATTGAAACCTGAACACCGCCGAACTCTACCATTACGTTAACCTTAGTAGCGGCAGCCTTCTTAGTAGTAGCGGCCTTCTTAGTTGTGGCAGCCTTCTTAGCGGGAGCCTTCTTAGCAGTTGTTGTCTTCTTAGCAGCAGTCTTTGTAGCGGCAGCCTTCTTAGCGGGAGCCTTCTTAGCGGGAGCCTTCTTCTCTGTTGTCTTAGCGGCAGCAGCCTTAGTTGTCTTAGCAGCAGCCTTTGTTTCTGTCTTTGTTTCTGTCTTTTTTGTTGTAGCCATTGTGTGACCCTCCTAAAAAATAATCTTTATTACAATGTAAGCAATTTTCTGTTTACACTGGTATTATACTATAAATTATTTAAAAGTCAACGAAATGAAAAAAATTTGTAACTTTGTCCAAATTGCACAATTATAATGCAGTATTTTATGCAATAATCACAATGGGAAAGTGCCGTTTTTCGCTTGTTGCCTGAGTTTTGGGGAAATGGTGACAATATCGTAAGAGATAAAAACATAAGCTTTTTCCCTATTGTAATTGGTGGTGAATGCTGTTATAATATTATCGTGTGTAATTATGTCTTAGGACATAAGGGGTAATTTTATGGTTCAAAATCTAATAATAGTATCCGAACAGGTCGCGATACTTTTTATACTTATTGCTCTGGGGTTTGCCTGCGGCAAGATTAAGCTGATAAATTCCTCGAGCGCGAAAGTTCTTACAGACCTTGTGCTGTATTTCGCGACGCCGTGTATTATGATTAAGTCTTTCCAGGAGGTCAGATACGACCCATCTCTGGTTTTTAATCTGGCGGTAACCGCGTTGTGCGCGGTTCTGATTATCACAGGCTCAATAGTCATAGTAAGGTTTATTTTCCGCGATAAAGACGAGAACAGAAAAGTCGTCCTGAGATTCGCCTCTGTATTTTCTAACTGCGGTTTTATGTCGCTGCCTCTCCAGCAGGCGGTACTCGGAAACAAGGGCGTGTTTTACGGCGCGGTGTTTGTCGCCGTATTCAATGTGATTGTCTGGAGCTATGGGCTGATTGATATGAGCGGAGGCAAAAAAGCCTTCTCCGTCAAGAAGCTGATACTGAACCCCGGAGTAATAGGAGCGGTTGCGGCGACAGTTCTCTTTGTCGCGAGAGTGGATTTGCCGAATATTATCCTCAGCCCCATAAGTTACATAGCGGCGCTGAATACTCCTGTGCCGATGCTTGTAATCGGATACCACCTTTCACAGACTAAGATAAAAAAACACCTTGCAGACCCCGCGGTATATGCCGTTACGGCTGTAAGACTTATCGGAATACCGATAGCCGCGCTGTTCTTGATGAAACTGTGCGGTGTTGAGAGCGACATTCTGATAGCCTGTACGGTTGCCTCGTCGGCTCCCGTGGCGGCTATGACCACTATGTTTTCCACAAAATATGACCGTGACACACAGCTTTCCGTAGGGCTTGTATCAATAACAACATTGGTTTCAATCATTACAATGCCCGTGATTATAGCTTTGGCGCAAACGATAGTTTAATTCAGATAAAGAGGAAGTATGGCAAAGAATCCGAGACAAAAGCAGAAGCTCCTGTATCTGCAAAAAATTCTCCTTGAAAAAACCGATGAGAACCGCGGCTTGACCGTGAACGAGCTTATTGACGCTCTCGACGCTTACGGCATTACCGCCGAGCGCAAAAGTATATATGACGACCTGCGTACACTCGAAAACTTCGGACTTGACATCTGCGTTGAAAAGAGTAGAACCGTCAAGTATTATATCGGAGAGAGGGATTTTCAGATTTCCGAGCTTAAGCTTTTGATTGACGCCGTTCAAAGCTCCAAGTTCATTACGGAGAAAAAGAGCTTTGAATTAATAAAAAAGGTTGAAAATCTTGCGAGCGAAAACGAAGCCAAGCTGCTTCAAAATCAGGTTATTATCTCGAACCGCGTTAAAACCGCTAACGAGACTATATACTATAATGTTGACAGGCTTCATGACGCCATAAGCAAAAACCGCTCTGTGACATTTTATTACAATGGGTGGAAGCTTAAACTCGGCAGCGTTGAAAAGCTGACGCTCGAGAGAAGGCGCGGGGGAGAACTTTACCGTGTAAGTCCGTGGGCTTTGTGCTGGGATGACGAAAACTATTATCTCATCGCGTTCGACGAAAAGTCCGAGTCCATACGCCATTACAGAGTGGACAAGATGGAAAAAATCAGCGTGACCGAAGACAAGCGCAAGGGCAAGGAAGCTGTGGAGAAAATCAGTATTGCCGATTACGCTAAATCCACGTTTTCGATGTTCGCGGGGGACACTCAGGAGATTACTTTGTCGGTTGATAAGTCCCTTGCGGGAGTAATAGCCGACAGATTCGGAAAGAATATTTTTATAACTTCCGACGACGATAATGACAACAACTTCATTGTGAAGGTAAATGTAAATATAAGCGACCAGTTTTTCGGGTGGGTGTTTGCTTTGGGCGACAAGGTGAGAATCACTGCTCCCGAGAATGTTTGCGAGCGTTTCAGAGCTCACACAGAGAAGGTCGCCCGATTGTATGAAAAGGAGGCGAAGGTATGATTTGTCCGCGTTGCGGTGAAACGATTGACGATATCGAAACTATATGTCCGTTTTGTCTGCAGGATATAGACAAGGGCGCGGAGTTTAACGACTTCCGTAAGGACGGCTTTGTTCAGATTCAGCACAAGAACGAAGCTGATACCGCCGAGCCTATAAACTATATGCCTAAATATTTTAATGTAGCGGAGTTTAATATCTTTGTTTTCGCGGTTATTTTTGTGCTTGTTGTATCGGTAATGACAGTCTTTTCACTGAGATTCGTACAAAAAAGCGTGGTAGTGAATGTGCCGGCTTATGTCGTAAAAAAAGATGTAGAAACCGAACCTGCGCCCACTCAGCCCGCAACAGAAAAAGACGTAAAGAACTACTCCATAAAGAATATTATCGGAAGTTGGAAGAATAAAGGCGCGGTTGAAACCAAAAACACCGCTATTCCGTATTACAGTTTTACCGAGGACGGTACAGCTCAGGAAAACTACGGAAGTATTACATCTACGGGCGAGTATAAGGACTTGTCCAAAGGCAAAAAGAAGATAGTATATATCGACATTGATGATAGCTTTGCGGGCACGTTTGAATTCAAATTCACGAGCGGCAAGAAAGGAGCCTACACGCTGATACTTGAGGATATCAGCAGCGGCAGAGCATATGAATTTGTCAAGGCTGAGGCAAAGGCGAAGAAGATATCGCCCTCAAGCGATTTCAAAGTTGATAACAAGCTTGTCGGATATTGGCTCAATAAAAAATTAGGCAAGTCCTATGAATTTAACACAGACGGAACCGCTGTCAGAGTTACAGGCAACACAACTACGGAATGTACGTGGACTGTCAGCTCAAAGGGAGTTATCACTATCAAGTATATGAAGGGTGAAGTCAGGAGCCTTAATCTTGACTATATAATCAAGAAAGACAAACTGTATATCAATAAAACAGTTTACGCAAAAACCGAAAAAGAAGAATAACAGCAGAGCATAGTCCGTTTTATCGGACACCAAATCCTCTATAATATGATTAAAGCTGATTAAAGCTGATTAAAGCTGATTAAAGCTGATTAAAGCTGATTAAAGACTTTTGATTGGGGAGGGTTTGGAATGTTAAATTTTTGTGTTTTTACGTTTGTTTCCTATGCTTTGGCGGCGATTTTAAAAATGCTGTTCGGGCTCAAAAGGACAAGATAGGGTAAGATATTGAAGCATCTTTTCATCATTAACAAAACAGCGGGGAAGGCGGAAAGCTATCGCAAAGTGCTTTCTCAGCTTGAACAAATCAAAACTGACGATGTTATAGTCAGATATACCGAAAAACCTGCCCACGCCGCCGAATTAGCGCGTGGGTATGTTCGGCAAAGCGATGAGTATGTACGGGTGTACGCCTGCGGAGGCGACGGAACCGTAAACGAGGTTATTTCGGGAATCTATGACCTTGATAACTGCGCTTTCGCGCCTGTTCCCACGGGAAGCGGCAACGACTTTATACGCAGCTTTGACTGCGATCAGAGCGACTTTCTGAACATTGAAAAACTTATGAACGGCAGCGAGACGGTTATAGATCTGCTCAGGTGTAATGACCGTATAAGCTGCAACTCCGTTACAGTAGGTTTTGACTGCGCTGTCGCGAAGAACGTTGAAAAATTCAAAAACAATAGGTTTCTGACAGCGGAAACGGCGTATAAAATGTCGATTTTTTATTGCCTTATTAACGGACGGAAACACAACTTTAAAATTGCGGCTGACGGGAAAGATATTCCGGTGGAAAGTACATATCTGCTCTCACTCTGCGCCAAAGGCAAATACTACGGCGGCGGGATCAAGTGCGCGCCCGAAGCAGATAACAGTGATGGGATGATAGATTTCACCGCTATACCTACGGTAGGTGTAATTAAGTTTTTGCGGCTTCTTCCGAGCTTTACAAAGGGTGAGCACCTCAATAATCCCAAAGCGGATTTTATTACTCACAAAAAGTGCAAAGAGATTGAGTACAAAAGCGACATTCCCTTTGAAATCGGAATAGACGGCGAGATTATAACCGTGGAAAAAGCGAAAATTTCCGTTTTGCCGAAAGCGCTGAGGGTAGTAATACCCAGTGGTCAGTGATCAGTGGTCAGTGGCTAGTGAATGTCGAGAACAAAACTACGTCTATATTAATAGTTTAGTTCCCGAACTATTTGTAAAACATCTAATACTAAAATATAAACCCAAAGGTGCTTTAATAGCTAAACCTTTGGGTTTAATTTGTTTATATATTTTTTTTCAATCGGGTCGCAAACGTTGCGGAAGATGGAAGGTTTCTCCCCGGCCACAACTAATCACTGACTACTGACCACTGCCCACTAACTTGAGCTGTTTTGAGTTTTCTTCGTACAACTTGTCGGCAATCGCCATATTGCGGATGATATCCTTGACTGTTAAATCAAGCCCGGCGCCCTCGGTGTAGTCGGCGGGGTAGATGAAATCCACCCTGTCTTTTCTGAGCAACTCCTTGACTTTTTCGTCAAGATTCTGATACACGGCAATTGATTTACCGCCGTAGCTTTTCATCATTTTCATACATGGAACGTCGGACAGTCCGTCGCCTATGTAAATCATATTTGTGAACGGAATACGCTTGCTGTCGTCAGGCATACTGCGGTTAAGGTCGTTGTCGTTTGAAATGTCAAGCACACCTTTGTTAATCCTGTAAACAAACTGGGTTTTGTTGGTGTAGTTTACCGCGGTTTTAGGCCAGACGGCGTTGCCGTTCTCATCGTACAGGTATTCGCACGCGAAGATGTTTTTGAATTCACCGCTGATTGCGGTACCGTCGATAATCTCCTTCATTCCCGACGAAATGACATAGTGCTCAACCTCAACTCCGCAGCTCTCGCCGAATGTGTTAATACGGCTGAACCATTCCGTGACGCCCGGGAAAAACTCAATCTCGCGACCGTTCTCCTCAAGCCTGTCGCGCTTGAGGGGAATATTTTTTTCTTTTGAGATTTTGATTGCCGCGTACATATACGCAAGTACCGAGTCCATTTTTTCCCTGTGCTGAACAGTGTTTGTATAGTCCCAGAACTCGCTGACCTGCATACCCAGACTGGGGATAAAACGGTAATTCTGCATATCCTTGGTGCAGAGCGTTTTATCGAAGTCGTACATTATAGCAACGATTGGTTTGCTCATTTTATCTTTCCTGACTTATTTCTTGTATTTTGTGATTTCAATACTGTCGATGGTGATATCCTTAACAGGCTTGCTGGTGCTCGAGTCAACGTCCGCGCCCGCGATAGCGTCAACAACGTCCATACCGTCGATTACCTGAGCGAATACAGTGTGACCCGCGTCGGAGGGATTGTACGCGCCGTCAAGCCAGATGTTGCCGCCGTTCTTTTCGTAGAGCTTTTTCATAGCCGCGGGAACAGCGTCGGTGTCAAGACAGCTTGTGCCGTATGAAGCCAGTCCGCCGACTGTTTGAGCGTCGTCCTTATAGTCTTTCATCTGGTTTATAATCTGTTTCCAGTTGTTCTCATAAGTTTTGAACGTGCCGTTATCCTTGTAGTGTTTGGCGTCGCACTGGTTGATGAAGAACTGGCTGCCGTTGGTATCCTTGCCCGAGTTAGCCATAGCAACGGAACCTCGGATGTTGAGGAGCTTGTCGCAGAACTCATCTTCAAATGAGTTGCCGTAAATGCTTTTGCCGCCTGTGCCGTCGTTGTTTTCAAAGTCGCCTGTCTGAATCATAAAGTCATTCATAACTCTGTGGAACAGAACGCCGTCATACTTGCCCGCCTTTGCGAGCTCGATAAAGTTGTTTACGGTATTGGGAGCGTAATCTTCGAAGAATCTCAAGGTGATGTCGCCCTTGCTTGTCTTGAGAATAGCGATAGTTTCGCCTTTTTTGGGCTTTTCAAGCTGGAATCCGAAATCTTCTTTTGTTGCGTAGTTTACCTTGGCGCTGAGCTGTGAGACGTTATATCCCTTTTTCTTTAAATTGTCAAGCGCGGGACTGGAATCCTTAACTTTGCCGCTCTCAGCGGATAAAGTGGCTGCCTGAGTTTCGAGAGGGGCCTCGGTTGTTTCGGTAACTGTTTCACTTGCTTTGGTTTCATCCGAGCTTTCGCCGCAGGAAGCGAGACAAGCGAGCATTAACGCCGCTAATATCAGTGCTAAAAATCTTTTCATAGTAAAATTGTCCTTTCAAAAAATCTGTTCTTATTTTAGTATAAATCGAGCTAAAAAGCAAGTGTAATAATTATTATCCGTCCGTCATATTATGTTCTTAGAACGGAGGAAAAGAAATGTCGTTGTTTTTGCCCGAAGGAAATTTGATTAACACTGAGGAAAATCAGTCTTACATAAACAGTTTTGACAGGCTTACACAGGCTTTCGCCAAGCAGAGGATACTTGAGGCGAAAGTGCTTGTGTGCGACCGAGAGCACAATCTTCACCTTAATCTCGGCGGGGTAAAGGCTATTATCCCGCGCGAGGACGGAGCTCTCGGAATAAGGGAAGGAACTGTCAGGGATATCGCGGTAATCTCAAGGGTTAACCGCCCTGTATGCTTTGTTATAACCGATATCACAACCGACGAATTCGGCGCTCCGCTTTTGCTTTTATCAAGGGAAAAGGCTCAGAAGATGTGCTATGATAATTATATTGACACCCTTATTTCGGGCGATATCATCGACGCGAAGGTGACGCGGCTCGAAAGCTTCGGGGTGTTTGCCGACATAGGATGCGGGATTGCGGCGCTTATGCCGATTGACAGAATTTCGGTGTCCAGAATTGAGCACCCGCGCGAGAGATTTTCCGTCGGTATGAATATCAAGGCAGTGGTGAATACCATTGAGAACGGACGTATCAGTCTGAGCCACAAAGAGTTACTCGGTACATGGCTTCAGAACGCGGAGATGTTCTCGGCGGGGGAGACCGTTACGGGAATAATACGCAGTGTGGAGAGCTACGGTTCGTTTGTGGAGCTGGCGCCGAACCTCGCGGGACTTGCCGAGCCCAATCCGATTGTAGAAAAAGGTAAGCAGGCGAGTGTTTTTATAAAAAATATCATTCCTCAAAAGATGAAAATTAAGCTGATAGTCATAGACACATTCGAGTACAATTACTCGCCGAAGCCGCCGCGCTATTTTTTGCGCGGAAGTCACATCGACCGCTTTGTTTATTCGCCCGATGAGAGCGACAAAGTTGTGGAGAGTGTGTTTGAGTAAAAGGAAAAGCCGTCGAAAACGACGGCTTTTATCTGTTATTAAAATATGAAGATATATTGTTTTCGTTCAGGTTTTCACCGATTACAATAACTATATCCTGCCCGAGTTCAATCGGGTTTATCTCGATTTGTTCTGGAGCGGCGTTGAGTTCGTACCAGTTGTCTTCTTTTACAAAGCCCTTGATTCTGAACACGCTGCCGCAACTTTTGTCCGAGAATATTTTTCGGATTATGTCCTTGGCGGTTTTTAAACTCAGCTCCGTGTTCATAAAGTAAAGCGAGGAGTAGTCTGAATCGTCGGGAGAGAGTTTGACGGTTTCGTTCAGACTGTAACCGCTGTTTTTTATGCTCTCAAAATCGCTTTCGCAAAGCTCAGCCCACGGTTTTGTGATAATCTCGTCTCTGATTTCACAATCGGAGCGGAACTCCTTGAGCGCGAGATTTATTTGGTCGGTTTTTTTAACGATATCTTCCTTTGTGACGAGTTGAGTTTTGCTGAAAATAATCGCGCCCGCGTTGGCGGTTTGAGAGGCAAGAAGATAACGCGAAAACTCTGAGATTTCAATATTTACGGTCGGGTCAATTACGGTTATGACGCTTCCCGCTTCGTACCATCTGTTGAGCGGATCCTCGTGCAGAATATCAAAAAATTCCTCAATATCAAATATCCCCGACGGCTCGATTATAACCCTTGTCAGCTCGCTCATCCCCATAGCGATGAGCTTGGTTTTAAAGCGGCGTTTGTGACAGTCGTAGTCGCAGGCGCCCGCAATTGTTTCAAGCTGACACCCGCGCTTTTCAAGCTCGCCTAAAAGCATAACATCCACGTTTACCGCGCCGTAATCGTTTTCGAGTATGCCGACTTTTTCGCCTGAGTTTAAGAGGTGTTCGGCGTATTTTTTGAGGAATGTTGTTTTGCCTGAGCCCAGAAAGCCCGTTATTAAATCTACTTTTATCATAGTTTTAAGGATTGCACATACCGCAGGGACTGTAGCCGTTTTTTGTGAGCGAGGAACGTGTCCCTTTGTATGTCTTTTTGTTTTTTGGTTTCATCTTATTAACCGCGTCGCAGGACGGAAGGTGGAATTTCTTTGAACTGACATTGAGGATATATGTGCGCACGGTGTCTTCTCTGGAGATTATCGCTTTCGACTTATTGCCCGATACATTGCTTTTGGCGGTGTACTTTTTGTCGGGAGCGTTTTTGCCGTTTGCGTAGGTTATCACCACTCCCGGCTGAACGTTGTAGCAGTATACATTGAAGCACACACCCTTGCCGTTGTCCTCTACCGACCACGCTTCCATCTCGACACCGCTCGCCAGCAGATTATCACCCTCGAATACGGGAGTTACCCTGTATAGAACATGGTGCCTGGTGGAAGTTACATATTCCGCAACTTCGTTTTCGAACGGCAGCATTCCCTCAACATTCATATATCTTGTGCCTGTTATGAGATTTCGCTCGTTGGCGTTCTCGCCCGTGAGCTGATAGCCTATGAGATGACATCGGTTGTAGACGTAGCCGTTCTCGATGAAGGTGTATGTGTTTTGCTCCCAGCCTGTCGGTTTTACGGAGCTGATTAAATCGCGCTCCTCGGTGGGCATAATGTCCGTCCCGATGTTGGCGAAAGCTGTACCGCAGCGGCCGAGCTTGTCCAGTCGTGAGTATTTTTCAAATGATTTTGTTTTTGACTTTTCCTTTTCGGTGAACCCGGGTTTATTTCCGTTGATTTCTGTGTAGGCGTTACCGATGTATTCGGGGATGTTTAACGGGCTTGTTTTCGCGGTTTGGGATTCGGTTTTGCCATTTGAACAGGCGCACAGTATAACGCACAGGGCTGTCAAAATCAGAGCAGTCGGTTTTTTCATTTGTATCACCGTTTCTATTCTATCATATGGTGTTGTCGGGCGCAATATCTTTGAAAAAATCGCCCTGAATAAATATCACGTCGTCAATCGCTATTCGTGATTTATCAGTAAATATAAGCAGGCGGTCAAACTCGTCTACGCGGCGCAGTCTGCCTTGAAATTTTTGAATGGAACCGCCCGATTTTTTGCTGTCGGGCACGAAGTACATCAGCTCGACTTCGGGTTTGAGTTTTATATTTTTCTCGAGCAGATGTATTCTTTCGTTGAGCAGTCGCGCCGTATCATCGTTGAGCTCGGGCTTTGTGTCAGTCAGGCGAGAGGTTTCGTTGATGACAGCGCCGAACCCTGTCAGAGCGGCGAACGGCGCGAACTGAGCCGCGCGGTCGTACAGTGACAGGCGGTGCTTTTTGGTAACGTGGGCGGGCAGATTTATTATATCGTTGTAGTTGCTCATTTTACGCTTTGTGACCTCCTATCTGAGAATTTCTTTCGATTGATGTAGCCGCGTCCTTGAGGTTCATACCTTTAAGCACGGAGTTTTTTCCGAATCGTTTGTGCAGACGCAGTACGGTTTTCTGGATAGCTTTTTCACGCCGCAGAGTTTCCTCCTCGCGCTCCTTTTCCACAGCGAAAACACCGTCAAAAAGATTCATCTGCTCCGCGCTCCCCGCCGTGTTGATTTCGTCCTCCGTGGTTATGTGGTTGGCGACGATATACATTCTCCTGACCAGAAGGTTGTGGTCTGTTATGCGGTCAAACAGCTTCATAACCGCGTCCATAATAAGAGAGGTGGAGGACGTGAAACGCCCGATGTTTTGTGAGCCGTGAGCGCCTTTTGGAGCCTGTCTGCCGTAATAGTCGGTTTTGATTTCACCGTTGAATCTTCTGTTTTTGTCTTTCAGATTTTCGATATCATAACCCACGGTCAGCACAATCTGGTCGGTCAAAAGCTTTTTGTCCACCAAATCGAGCGTCAGAAGCTCTGTCATTTCTCTGGCTATAAGTTTTGCTTCATCAAAGTCGTACGGGCGGGACAGCACCTGCCCCGAACTGAGAGAGTGGCTTTTCGGGCGATAGGATTTTATGTCATCCATTGTGCAGGGTTCACGCCCCCAGGCGTGGTCTATCAGAAGCTCGGCGTTTACCCCGAACAGTTTGAAAAGAAGCTCCTCGTTAGCTATTGAACAGCGCGCCACATCACCCATAGTAAACATACCGTAGCGTCCCAGCGTGCGGGAATAACCTCTGCCTATGCGCCAGAAATCGGTAATCGGCTTGTGGTTCCAGAGCTGTTCGCGATAGCTTTTTTCATCAAGTTCGGCTATCCTCACCCCGTCCTTGTCCGCCTTGATATGCTTGGCGTGAATGTCCATAGCAATCTTGCACAGATACAGATTTGTGCCGATACCCGCCGTGGCGGTTATACCCGTTTGGCTAAGTACGTCTCGAACGATTTTGTCGGCGAGTTCATACGCTGACATATTGTAGAGTCTTAGATATTTTGACGCGTCGATAAAGACCTCGTCCACCGAGTAAACGTGCATATCCTCGGGAGCGATGTAGTTGAGATAGATGCCGTAGATTTTTGAGCTCACCGCAATGTACCGCGCCATACGAGGCGGCGCGGTGATATAGTCGAGCCTGAATTCGGGATGGTCAGCGAGTTCGTCCGCAAAACACGATGAGCCCGAAAAATCCTTCCCGCGGATTTTGGAGAGCCGTTGCGCGTTGACTTCTCCGACGCGCTGAACCACTTCAAACAGTCTCGCTCTGCCTGGAATTCCGTATGCTTTCAAAGAGGGGGACACCGCGAGGCATATTGTTTTTTCCGTGCGGCTTTTGTCCGCTACAACGAGGTTTGTGTTCAGCGGATTGAGCCCTCTGTCCGCGCACTCGACAGAAGCGTAAAACGATTTTAAATCTATCGCGATATAGCTTTTCATAAGTGTTCACAACCACAAAACAAATGTTCGATAATTAAGTATATCACATCTGTTTTAAAATTGCAATAAAAAATTCTCACCCCTGAAAAAGAGGTGAGAATTTATCAGTTTTTGTTCCAAATAAATTTTCGGATTTCACGCTGTTCTCCCTGGTAGTCGCCTATACCGCTGAATACAGGTTCAAAACCGCTTTTTTCCATAACCTTGACAGAGGCGATGTTGTCCGCCAGACAAATTCCCCAAATCTTTTCCAGTCCGAACCTTTCAGCCATATACGGTAAGAACGCCTCTACCGCCTCGGTGGCGTATCCGTTGCCCGTGTATGCTTTCGCGATATGATAACCGATTTCGAATCCGTCCTCTATTTTTACGAGCTGAACGTAACCGATGTTTTTTGCGTCGTCATCTGTGATAATCGGGTGTACAAACGGTCCGTCCTCGCTGTCGTAACGCGACATAAGAAATTCGATTGTCTCCAGCGCGTCGTTTTCGGTCTCAAAAACCTCGTCGGGAACAAAGCGCCGGTTGTCCTCGTCAAGCGAGTTGATGTGTACGTCATACGCCATATCGGCTGTGAAGTCTGTTATTAAAAGTCTTTTTGTTTTAAGTTTCATTTATTATTCTCCTTATCTCTTCTTCTGCTTCTTTTACCTCGTCATAAAATGCCCGCGAGCTTACTCTCAAAGCTCCTCCCGCGAGGATGATAAGCTGTTCGGTTCCGTCGGAGGTGACTACTCTGACAAGGTTGTTTTTTGCCAGCTTGTGCGAGGTCTTTTCGACATACATATCGGCGGTTTCCGCCTCTTTGGTATATACAATGTCTATGTTGCTTACGCGCTCCACCTCGCGGTCGCCCTTGACCTTGTAAGCGTCAAAAACAAGAATCAACTCGCACTTTTTGTAGCCCTGATAGTTACAGAGTATGTTAATCAGCTTTTGTCTTGCTCCGTCAATATTGTCCTCGGAAATCTTCCTCAGTTCGTCCCACGAAAAAATGACGTTGTAGCCGTCCACCAAAAGGTATTCCGTTCCGTTGTAATCGGGTGCGGGTTTGCCTTTGTATTTTGTTTGGGGTTTGCTGTCCTTCGCGGTGAATTTTCTGCGTGAGTTTTGCGCTGTCTTTTTCCTGACGGGACCGTAAGTCTGTTCAAAGATTTTCATCAGCTCTTTGTCCTGAGCAAAAAGATTGTCGGAGGTTTTGAACTTCTGCAGGCTGTGTCCTTTTACGGGAGCGGGGGTTTCCGCCTTAATACGGCGGGAGTAGGGGAGGTGCATACGATCCTCGACCTCGTCCCATTTTACATTGTGTCCCGCTCCGTGAGAGCAGAAGACGGAGTCACAGGGATTATCGGTGTCGCTGTCGGGATTGTAACCGATTTCGGCAATTACTTCGTCCGAATTGTGGCACGGTTCATAGCCTTTGAGACGGCAGGTGAGTTTACCCGCGCCGTGGGTGTGTTGCGTCACGTCTCTTGAATAATCGTGCATATTTACGGCGGGAGCCGTGCCTGTTAGCACAGAGAAATCCCCGACGTTCTCGGGCGGATTAAAGCTGCCGCTCATCATTTGAATATCCGACATAGCTCTGCCTATGTTTTCGTTGGGAACCTCCAGAGTGAACTCGAAAACAGGCTCCAATAAAATGCTCTCAGCCGAGCGCAACCCCTGTCTTACAGCGCGGTATGTGGCTTGTCTGAAGTCGCCGCCCTCAGTGTGCTTTGGGTGGGCTTTGCCCGCGACAAGCGAGATTTCCATATCGGTAATCGGCGAGCCCGTGAGTACGCCTATGTGAGTTTTTTCATAAAGGTGTGTGAGGATGAGCCTTTGCCAGTTTTTGTCGAGCTTGTCCTCTTTACACTCGGTTTTGAACACCAGTCCGCTGTCGCGTTTTAGGGGAGTCATAAGCAGGTGAACCTCGGCGTAATGCCTGAGCGGTTCAAAGTGTCCCACGCCCTCTACGGCGGATTTAATAGTTTCCTTGTAGATAATGCTTCCTGTGCCGAAAGTCACCGTGAACCCGAACCTGTCCTCAATAATACTGCTTAGGATTTCGAGTTGAATATCGCCCATAAGCTGAATCTGTATTTCGCCGAGGCGCTCGTTGTAAACTATGTTGAGCATAGGGTCTTCGGTTTCGAGTATTCTGAGCTTTGACAGCGCGGTGTGGACGTCGATTTCGGGAGGGAGCTCTACCTTATGTGTGAGCACGGGTTCCAGAACAGGGAGCCCCGAGTTTTCCTCCGCGCCCAGCCCGTCACCCGAGCGTGTAAAGTTCACACCCGTTACGGCGCAGACCGTGCCCGCCTGAGCGTCAGTTACCGCGGTGAATTTTTCACCCGAGTATATTCTGATTTGATTCACCTTTTCGTTGTCCTTGTTTTTCTCGCTTTTCAGAACGTCTCTGACTTTCAGACTTCCGCCTGTGATTTTCATAAAGCTCAGCCTGTTGCCTTGGCTGTCCTGCGAGATTTTATAGACTTTCGCGCCGAACTCATTTTGATAATCGGGCATAACGGTGTAGCGGTCGATGGATTCCAAAAACTCCTCCACGCCGTCGAGTTTCAGAGCCGAGCCGAACATACAGGGGAAGATTTTTCGACTTTTTACAGCTGAAATTATATCGCCTTTTTCAAGCTTGTCGCCCTCGTACTTTTCGAGCAGTTTTTCATCGCACAAGGCTATATTTTCATAGAACTCATCGGTACTGTCTTCTGAGAAATCAACACAGCGTTCGCTGAGTTTAGCTTTCAAATCTTTCAGCATTATATCTTTATCCGCGCCGTCGAGATCCATCTTATTGACGAAAACAAAGCACGGCACTCTGTATCTTCGCAGGAGCTTCCACAGCGTCGCGGTGTGGCTTTGAACGCCGTCGGTACCGCTTATGACGAGGATGGCATAGTCGAGCACTTGCAGCGTGCGCTCGGTTTCAGAGGAAAAATCAACGTGCCCCGGGGTGTCGAGCAGCGTAAATTCGCTGTCTTTGTATTTCAGGACAGCTTGTTTTGAGAATATTGTAATGCCCCTGTCACGCTCCAGAGCAAAGTTATCGAGGAAAGAATCCTTATGGTCAACTCTGCCGAGTTTCTTGATGTTGCCTGAGCAGTACATCATAGCCTCGGACAAGGTGGTCTTGCCCGAATCGACATGCGCCAGGATTCCGACCGCGATTTTCCGCATCAAAACCCCTCCTCTCGAAATTAAATCCATTATACCATATAGTATAATCGTTGTAAATCGACATTTATTTGTATATTTTGAGTATTGAATAAAAAATTGAAATAAGTTATAATGTTTACAATAGGGAAGTTTGGCTTTCCTAAATGAAAAAAGGAGTTTTGAAAATGAGAACATCCAGAAAACTTTTAGCTTTGTTATTAGCGGTAATGTTCGTGGTTTCGTGCTTCGCGTCACTCGGCATTACAGCTTCAGCGGCAAGCACAGTCTATTTTGACCCGGGCGAGGCTTCCGCTTCTGACCCCGCGTGGTTCGCGTGGACATGGGACGGCGTAACCGACCAGTGGGTTACAGGCGTACAGGACGGCAGCTACATCCGTTTTGACGGTGTCGGAAACAAAATCGTATTCGTAAGAATGCCCTCGGGCAGCACCGCAGGCAACTGGGGCACTTGCTTGAACCAGAGTAACGACATCACTGTTTCCGACAATCTCGCTACTTTCTCAAGCTGGGACGGTCAGAAATTCAACGTAAGCTGGTCTCACTATGACGGCGGCGGAGATAATCCCCCCTCACAGCAGACAGAAGCTACTCAGCCTACACAGGACGGCGGCGGACTCACTGTTACATTTAACAACACACTGGGTTGGAGCGGCGTTAACGTTCATTACTGGAACAGCGCGGGCGCAGGCTCAACGTGGCCCGGAATCGCAATGTCAGGTTCAGGCACAACTTACACAGCTAACATTCCTGCTGATTCGACAGGCGTTGTATTCAACACAAACGGCGGCAACACTCAGACAACCGACGGCAATTTGTCAGCGGGCACAACCTTTACACCCACAGGCTCTCAGGACGGTCAGGGCCATTATGAAATTGCTGCGGGCGGATATACTCCCACACAGGAAACACAGCAGACTCAGTCTACACAGCAGACACAGGCTACTCAGTCAACGCAGTCAACTCAGCAGACACAGCAGACACAGCAAACTCAGCAGACTCAGCAGACACAACAAACTCAACCTCAGCCCAGTCTTACGGCTTCCGTTAAGCTGAATGGCAATCAGGTTAAGTCGGTTAATGTCAGCCATTGACACAGGTAACTACGCCTAAAATATCAGGCGGTAACATAGCTGTTTCACCCAGTACAACATACAACCCCTATCTGATAAACTTCACAGGCGTTAACCAGAGCATAAAATCCGGCCTTTATGACTTCACAAGCGGCGGAGTATTGCTTCAGGCTAAGTTCAATGTAAAATCAGGCGCTTCGGGCACAGCAAGCGTAAACCTCAACATCAACGAGCTTGACGCTTTGAGTAACAGTACATCCACTTGACGCTATGGCGACCGGCGCGGGTCAGTCGCTTGTCAACAGTCTCTCTAATCCGACTGTAGAAACATCTGAGCCCGCTACTAACACACAGCAAACTCAGGCTACACAGCAGACTCAGGCTACACAGCAGACACAGGCTACTCAGCAGACACAGGCTACACAGCAGACACAGGCTACACAGCAGACACAGGCTACTCAGCAGACACAGTCGACCCAGCCTCAGACACAGTACACTGAGCCTCAGACTCAGGCTACTCAGTCAACGCAGTCAACTCAGCAGACACAGCAGACACAGCAAACTCAGCAGACTCAGCAGACTCAGCAGACACAACAAACTCAACCTCAGCCCAGTCTTACGGCTTCCGTTAAGCTGAATGGCAATCAGGTTAAGTCGGTTAATGTCAGCATCTTAATGCTCCTCTGCCCATCACAGACGGTGATTTAGAGCTTTCATATGACAGCTCCAAGCTTACACTGTCAGAGGTAACCACACCCGAAATTAAAGGCGGAAACATTGCTAATTCACCAAGCACTTCCGCTAACCCCTATAAGATTAACTTCACAGGTGTTAACCAGAGCACAAAATCCGGTCTCTATGATTTCTCAAACGGCGGAGTACTGGTTCAGGCTAAGTTCAATGTAAAATCAGGCGCTTCGGGCACAGCAAGCGTAAACCTCAACATCAACGAGCTTGACGCTTTGAGTAACAGTACATCCACTTACCCGACTGTAGAAGCGAGCGAGGCTACTCCTACACAGGGCACTCAGTCAACACAGTCGACACAGCCTCAGACAGGCTCAACACAGCCTCAGACACAGTCAACCGCTGAGTCCACCACAGCCGACGAGGGATATCCTGTGACTTTCGTTACCGACGGTCACGCAACCATCAATGTTTATCACACACGCAACTACGCTACATCAGCTGTTGACGAAAACGTCACCACAGCTGTATCAAGAAACCGCGACACAGGCGAGCCCGACAGTATAGATGAGGACGCTCAGATCAATTTCCTGGTAGTTCTCGAGAACGGCTATGAAATTGACAGCGTC
>CACZYC010000014.1 GCA_902785365.1 uncultured Ruminococcus sp.
TATGCTCTTGGCATACAAAATCCCCCCTTACGGTAGCTTCTTTAATTCTACCATAAAGGGGGTGTTTTTTCTATTGTCCGTTTTTACTGGACCTGTTCAAACGCTGAACCTAAGGCTTTAATTAGTTTATATCCATATTGATACAATCGGGAACCGATGTATGAACTAATACGATTTGTCCGTCCCGACCACAACTGACTGCTGACTACTGACTACTGACCACTGCGCAGCCCACTGCCCACTGAAACTTTTCTCCGCCCCTCTTGTATCCGAACGCAAAGTATGCTAAAATATTTAAAATCACAAAAGTAAGTAAATCAAGGCGAGCAAGAGGTGCTCGCAGTCCTTTTCTCCCATCAACAGGATAATAAGTATAAGTATTACGCTTGTTTCCTTGTCTTTGAACAGAGCCTCAAGCCCAAAGTTATTTTTTTCGGGCGGCTTCGGCCCAGGCTCCGACGGTTCAGACGGGGGAGGGTGTTCCTCGGGACGATGATTTTCGGGCGGTTTCGGAGGCTTATGATTCGGTCTGTTCTGCATATGCGCCGCGCGTCTTAACGCTTCCTGTGTAATCGGGTCTATTTCAGCCATAATTCACCGCCTTTAAAAAAGTTCAAATAAGCCGCCCTCTTTTAGAGCGGGCAGCAGCTTCATGATTTTCAACATTCTTTTGGCTGAGTCCAGCTTTCGGCATTTTTCCTCGCTCAAAAACGGTCTGAGCGCCGCGAGAAGGCGGGAGGTGTCGTCCTCCTGATTAGCCATTGACAACAACGGCATAAGCTTTGTGACAGCTCCCAGAGCCTCACCAGATAAGTCAATATTCGGCTTGACTTCAGGCGCGGGCGAGGAGGGCTCGTCAGAGCCCAGCCCCAGCATTTTTCCCAGGTCCTGCACCTGCTTCAGAGCCTCGGGGTCCGCCATTATTTCGGCGATTTTGTCCTGGATGTTCTCCATTATTTCATCAACTTCTTCATAAGCGCCTGAGCGGCGGGGGAGTTCAGAATTTCCTGAGTTTTTTCGGGGTTTGCCAGCGCGGATTTAAGCTGTTCTGCCTGTTTGTCGTTGAGAGAGTTGAGCATTTTTTCTACTTTAGCCTGATTTTTCGGGTCGGCTTTAGCCCCGTTTTTATTGATAAAACCTTTGATAAGGCTGTTTAGTTCGTTATTCAATCGTAACACCTCGGTATATACTATGCAGTTTAAAAGTTTTTATGAGGAGATTCTTATGAAGATTTTAGTTATGTCCGACACGCACGGAAATATCAGCGGTATGGAAAAGGCGCTGAAAAAATTCGGCTCAAACGCTGACATAATCGTTCATTGCGGCGACGGTACACGAGGAGAGGCTATGTGGCTGAGAGATAATATTACCCACGCGGCGGTTGTCTGCGTGCGCGGCAACTGTGATTTTATGGGTATGATGAAGGACATCGAGTTTCTTGACATCTGCTCGCACCGCATTATGATAACTCACGGCCACCTTTTCGGCGCGAAGTACGGGCTCGAACAGCTTTCGTACAAAGCAGAGGAGGAAGGCGCGGATATGGTGTTTTTCGGGCATACTCACATTTGCGCCGACGAAACAATCGGCGGCGTGCGCTTGATTAACCCGGGCAGCTGCGGACGCTGGGAACCCACCTGCGCCGTAGTTGAGCTTGACGATAACGGTAATGTGCTCGTTAATCACGTCAAAGTAAAGTAGGTATAGTAATTTGCGAAAAAATATGTTATAATATATAAGATATGGCACAAGGGGTGATTTGATGAACTTTTTGGATTTACAGCTTAATACAAGTCTGAAAAATTCGCTTAGTTCACTCGATAAGGGCAACCGTATGCCTCACGCCTTGATCATAAGCGGCGACAGCAAGGAAAACCGCGAAGCGCTCTGCGGCCATTTGGCGGCTTGGGCAGTGTGTTCATCCGACGGCGACAGACCTTGCGGCAAGTGCAAGAACTGCAAAAACGCCTTTGACAAAGCTCACAGCGACATTTATTTCGCCAAAGGCTCGGGCAAGACAAAAATTTACAAAGCGGAAGAAATCAGGGAGATTATCCGCGACGCCTCAATCAAGCCGAACCAGGCTGACAGAAAGGTGTATATTTTTGAGGAATGTGACAAAAAGCTTAGTGAAATATCTCAGAACATTCTTCTCAAAACCCTTGAGGAACCCCCGCAGGATATTCTTTTTATTCTGACTTGCGAGAACGCAAAGAACCTGCTTGAAACTATCCGCTCGCGAGCGGTTACGCTGAACTTAGGCGACGAAAGGGAAGTCGGCGGAAAGCCCAAAGAACTCGCGGAGGAAATCCTCACGAGTATGCTTTTGTCGTCGGAGATTGAGCTTATGAAGTCAACATATATGCTCAATGAGAGGTTTTTGACGCTCGAAACACTCTACAGCATTGTAATAATGCTCAGGGACGGTCTGTGCGCTCAGTCGGGCTTCGCTCCCGAAAACAACACAGACATTGCGGAGAAACTGTGTCGCAAGCTTACCAAAGCTCAGTTTCTGGAGCTGATTGATATTACAAACTCGGCTCAGCTGAAAATCAACCAAAACGTGAGCGCGGAGCTCGTGGGAACATGGCTGTGTTCTCAGTACCGAAAGACAGTATGGTAGTATACATTATATACAGAAAGGTAGAAAACTATGGCGGAAGTAATCGGAGTACGATTTAAAGAGGTCGGAAAAATTTATTACTTTGACCCTAAAAATATAAAATTAAAAACAGGCGACAAGGTTATTGTTGAGACCGCCCGCGGAATTGAATGCGGTATGGTGGCTCTGGCGAACAAGGAAGTCCCCGACGACGAGCTTGTCTATCCCCTCAAGCCCCTCATCCGAAAGGCTACTGAAAACGACCTTTTCCACGTTGAGGAAAACAAAAAACGTGAGCAGGAAGCGTTCAAAACCTGTGAAAAGAAAATAGCGGAACACAACCTCGAAATGAACCTTGTCGACGTTGAGTATACATTCGACAACAACAAGATTCTGTTCTATTTCACCGCCGACGGCAGAGTTGACTTCCGCGCGCTCGTCAAGGATCTGGCGAGTGTGTTCAGAACAAGGATTGAGCTCAGACAAATCGGCGTCCGTGACGAGGCAAAAATGCTCGGCGGACTGGGTGTGTGCGGCAGACCTTTCTGCTGTCACAGCTTTATGGGTGATTTCCAGCCCGTTTCAATCAAAATGGCAAAGGAGCAGGGGCTTTCGCTCTCTCCCGTCAAGATTTCGGGAACCTGCGGACGTCTTATGTGCTGTCTTAAATATGAGCAGGAGGCGTACACAGACCTGCTTAAACGCACACCCAAGGTCGGCGCTATCGTGAAAACACCCGAGGGCAAGGGTTTGGTTGTTGAAAACAACCTGATTTCGGGAACTTTAAAGGTCAAGCTCGACGCTTCTCCCGAGGGAGTTGCCCCGACGACGTTTAAGGTCAGGGAAGTAAAGCTCCTCAAAGACGGATATATCCGTATGGACAAGAAGGAAATCGACGAGCTCAAGCACCTTGAAGAGTAAGTTTTTGATTAATTTGTGTATCCCGCGATATTAAACTATTGCATTTTTTAAAAATTATGATACAATTATATTAATAAATTAAGGAGGTACATCTAATGGCATACGTAATTAATGACGATTGCATTAGCTGTGGCGCATGTTCGGATGAGTGCCCTGTAAGCGCTATTTCCGAGGGCGACGGCAAGTATGTTATCGACGCTGACGCTTGTATCGATTGCGGTACTTGTGCAGACGTTTGTCCCGTAGGCGCTCCCGAGGAAGGCTAAAGGGTTAATAACCTACATACAAAACGGTGAGGCTTTGCCTTGCCGTTTTTTGTTTTAGGTGGTATAATACGAGGTGTAGGAATTAAGAAAGCCCTCCCTTGGGGGAGGGTGGGCAATTCGTCCTAAAGGCGAATTGGTCGGGAGAGGGTCCACTTTATAGAACACCTCTCTTGCATACATTTGATAAACAGACTGGAATAAGGTTTAAGCAAAGTCGGATAAAGACAAAAGTCGGTACACGAAACTATTTATATATGCGATAGTACTTACTTACGCCGACCCTCATCCGTCAAAGTCTTTCGCTTTGCTCACGCCTTTGCCACCTTCCCCCCGGGGGAAGGCAACAAGGAAAGGATTGTATAATGGCAAAAGGAGAACGCGTTGAACCGCTGGGAAACGGTATCAGGATTTTCGTCAACGATATGTACCATTTTTCAACCGATACAATTTTACTCGCTGACTTTGCCGCTCCTCAAAGGGGCATAAAGGCGGCTGACCTCGGCGCGGGCTGCGGTACGATTCCGCTCTTGTGGACAAGAAACGACAGCAACCTCGACATCACCGCGGTCGAAATCCAGAGAGAAGCGTGCGAGCTTTTTGAACGGAGCGTTGAGCTTAACAAGCTTGAAAATATAAAGATTATAAACGCGGATTTAAAGGAGCTCTCGGGCGTTGTACCCTTCGGCTGCTTTGATTTGGTGTCGTGCAATCCGCCGTACAAGCTCGGCGGGACGGGGGTCAGAAACCCCGATGATGAAAAGCTCATAGCGCGTCACGAGGAGAGCTGTACCATAGACGACGTGTGCCGCGCCGCAAAGAACCTTTTGCAGTTCGGCGGGCGATTTGTCGTTTGCCAGCGACCCGAAAGGCTCACCGATGTACTCACCGCTATGAGAGCAAACGACCTTGAGCCGAAAAGAATCCGCTTTGTACAGCAGCGCGAGGGCAAAGCGCCCAAGCTGTTCCTCGTTGAGGGCAGGCGCGGAGGAAAGAGCGGAGGGCTTGTAACTCTGCCGACATTATATATTGAAAGCGACGAAATGATTAAAATATACGGACAATACAAGGAGGATTACCTTGAGTAAACTATATGTTGTGGGAACGCCGATAGGCAACCTTTCGGATATGTCGCCACGCGCCGTGGAAACTCTCAGCGAGGTGGATTTTATCGCGGCGGAGGATACCCGCGTTACAATGAAATTGCTCAATCACTTTGGAATCAAGAAGCCGATGGTGAGTTATTATGAGCACAATAAGCGCGAGCGCGGCGAAATTATCTGCGAGCGTATTCTCGCGGGGGAGAGCTGCGCGATTGTCACCGACGCGGGTATGCCGTGTATCTCCGACCCGGGTGAGGACTTAATTAAACTCTGTGAGCAAAAGGAAATTCCCGTGTTTGTTGTGCCCGGTCCCAGCGCGGTTATATCGGCGCTCGCTGTCAGCGGTCTCGACACGGGCAGGTTCTGTTTTGAGGGCTTTCTGAGCGTAAACAAAAAGAGCCGCAGGGAACACCTTGAGCAGCTCAAAAACGAGAGCCGTACTATGATTTTTTACGAGGCTCCGCACAAGCTCCCGACAACCTTGAGGGATTTGTATGACTTTTTCGGGGAGCGTAAGCTGAGCATAGTGCGCGAGATTACAAAAATCCATGAGGAAGTTATCCGAACCACAACAAGGCACGCTGCCGAGGTACTCGCCGACAGCGGTATCAAGGGCGAAATTGTGCTTGTGCTTGAGGGAAAACAGCCTGATAACAAGGACGAATACACATTGGAGCAGGCGGTGGAGCTTGCGAAAAAACTGATGAACGAAGGCTCTAAGCTGGGCGACGCCGCCAAGGAGGCCGCCTCGGTGACGGGCTTCAAGAAGAACGAAATCTATAAGGAACTCGTATGACATCGATAGAAAAAATACATTCCCTCAACAAATTCGGCTCGCGCCCCGGGCTTGACAGGATAAGCAAATTTCTTGACATCCTCGGCAATCCGCAGGACAAACTGAAGTTTATTCACGTTGCGGGAACCAACGGAAAGGGTTCTGTTTGCAGACTGCTCAGCAGTATATTGACCGACGCGGGTTACAGGACGGGGCTGTTTATCTCGCCCTATATTGTCGATTTCAGGGAAAGAATACAGATAAACAACGAGCTTGTTTCAGAAAAAACTCTTGATGAAGCGGTCAAAAAAACCTTCCCGATAGTTGAAAAACTCAGGGAGGACGGCTGCGTTATAACCGAGTTTGAGTATGTTATGGCTCTGGAGTTTTTAATCCACTCCGAAGCCGAGTGCGACGTCGTTGTACTCGAGACCGGTATGGGCGGTCTGCTTGATTGCACCAACGTAATAAAGCCGCCGTTGTGCACGGTTCTGACACGAATCGGACTTGACCACACCGCGGTGCTCGGCGATACAATTGAAGAGATTGCGGAGCAAAAGTGCGGTATAATCAAGAGCGGTTCGGTTGTGGTGACTTCACCTCAGCGAGCCGAGGCTTTGAGCGTAATTCAAAAGACCTGCCGTGAAAAAAGTGTGCCGCTTATCCAAAGCGAAAGTTTGGATATTAAGGTCGAAAGCGAGAGTATTTCGGGGACTTCGCTGAGCTGTAACGGTATGGGCTTAACGCTGAATCTGCTCGGTAATCATCAGGTTGAGAACGCCAAAACCGCGCTCGCGGCGATTGAGGTCGTCAAGCAAAGTTTTGAAATCTCGGACAGGAACATAATCAACGGATTTTCAAACACAACCAATCCCGCCCGATTCGAGCTGTTGGCGCGCTCTCCCTCGGTTATATTGGACGGAGCTCACAACCCCGACGGAATATCGGCTTTGAGGGACGCTCTCAAAAAGTATTTTGACAATAAAAACGCGGTTCTGATTCTCGGAATGCTCAGCGACAAGGACAGCAAGAACTCCGTCAGAATATTGAAAGGGCTTTTTGACGCGGTTTATACCGTGCCTGTCAACAATCCCAGAACGCTCCCGGCGGAGGACTTAGCCGAAGAATGTAAAACATACTTTGAAAAGGTCACGGCGTTTGACAATGTTTTTGACGCTTTTGATAAGGCGTATGAACTTTGCCGAAGCGGTGACAAGGCGCTTGTAATCGCGGGCTCGCTTTACCTCGCGGGAGAAATTCGGCCGTATATTATCAGCAAAACAAAATAAGACAAATTTTTCAGCCTGTACTCGGTATAATGAGTACAGGCTGATTTTTTTAAGCAGGTGAGAAAATGCTCAACACAGATTATAAGGATGACGTGCTCACAGTGTACCTCAGCGGAGAGCTCGACCACAACCGCGCCGCGGGGCTCCGCGCAAAAATTGACGGACGCGTAAACGCTCTGAGGCCAAAGACGCTGGAGCTGGATTTTTCCAAGGTGAGTTTTATGGACAGCTCGGGTATCGGACTGATTATGGGGCGTTACCGCTCGGTAGGGCTTATCGGCGGAAAGCTGAGAGTAGTAAATATCCCCGATAGTCTGTCGAAAATTATCGCGCTGAGCGGTATAAGCGCGCTGGGGGTGCTTAAATGAGAGTGATAAACGAAATGCACCTGAGGTTTTCGAGCAAGAGCTCTAACGAGAGCTTCGCGCGCAGCGCCGTAGCGGCTTTTGTACTGGAGCTCGACCCGACTATTACTGAGCTTGCGGACATCAAAACCGCCGTCAGCGAGGCGGTGACAAACGCAATTGTGCACGGTTATAGGCGTGAAAGCGGAACGATTTACATAGACGTCAAGCTCACCGACGATAACAACGTGATAATAAAAATCCGCGACAAAGGCGTCGGGATTGAGGATATCAAACAGGCTATGCAGCCGCTTTTCACCACGGCGGAGAGCGAGGAACGCGCGGGGCTGGGATTCGCGGTAATGCAGAGCTTTACCGACAGCGTAAAGGTTGCGTCCGCGCTTCATAAAGGGACAACCGTAACCCTGAAAAAGCGGATTATACCGCTGAAATGACCGAACGAGAAAACGCCGTAAACCGAAATTTGGGATTAGTGCGGGCGTGCTGCAAACGTTTTAAAGACAGAGGAGTTGAGTACGACGACCTATACTCGGCGGGATGTCTCGGCCTTGTCAAAGCGGTGGACAATTTTGATACAAGCTACGGCGTGAAGTTCTCCACCTATGCCGTTCCCGTGATACTCGGCGAAATCAAAAGGCTCTTTCGTGACGGGGGAGCGGTCAAGGTGAGCAGAAATCTCAAGGAACTGTCTTTGAAAATAAAAAAGTTTTCAATTGAATTTCAACTGAAAAACGGCCGTGAGCCGAGCATTACCGAGATTTCCGAGGGCTTGGGCGAAAGCGCGGAAAAGCTATGTGAAGCCCTCAACGCGAGCAGGCTTCCGCTCTCGCTTACCGCCGACAGCGATGACGACAGAGCGGTGGATATTCCGACCGAGGACATCGCGGAAAAATTGACCGAAAAGCTCGCGCTCAGGGATGTTATAAAAACGCTGAACAGCAACGACAGAAAAATCATAGAGTTGAGGTATTACAAGCATATGACGCAGACCAAAACCGCCGAAAGGCTGGGTATGACTCAGGTGCAGATAAGCCGCCGCGAGAAGAAAATACTCAACGAGTTAAGACTGAAACTGGGATAATCTGACTTTTAAATAAATCTCCAAACAACAGAGCCATTGCTATAATAGCAGTGGCTCTGTTGTCAGTTCTGCAGAAATTTTGATAGTTGGATAATGCCCTCCCTTGGGGGAGGGTGGGCTTTTTGCCGTCTTGTCCGGCAAAAAGGTCGGGAGAGGGTCAACTTTAGAAATGCTCGTTTCATCAAACGTTAGCTTTAAATCTTTTATCAAGTGGACCCTCTTCAGTCAGCGCAAGCGCTGACAGCTTCCCCCAAGGGAAGCCTTCTTTTTCACTGATCACTGATTACTGACTACTGACTACTAAATCAATCCTGCTCCTCGTACATTTTCTTGAGGTCCTCGAGGTCGTACGGCGTCTGTTGATATACATAATAGTTGAGCCAGTTTGAGAACAAAAGGCTCGCGCTGCTGCGCCATGTCATCGGAGGAACTCTTGTAGGGTCATCGTTCGGGAAATAGTTTTCGGGAACTTTGATGTCAAGTCCCTTGTTGATGTCGCGGAAATACTCGTTGGCGAGTGTTTCACGGTCGTATTCGGCGTGACCGAGCACATAAAAGGCTCTCCCGTTTTTCTTTCCGATTATGGAAACTCCCGCTTTATCGCTCTTGGCGAGGATTTCAAGCTTGGGGTTCTCGTAGTTATAAACATCCTCCTCGACAACGCCCGTGTATCGTGAGTGAGGCAGATAAAATTTATCGTCAAAGCCTCTGAGCAGCGGGTGGAGAGGGTTGAGAATGTTGTGTTCAAAGATACCCGAGAGCTTTTCCTTGAATTCATATTTGCGGATGCCGTAACGGTGATACAGTCCCGCCTGAGCGCCCCAACAGATATGGAGCACGGAGTAGACGTTTTTCTTTGACCAGTCCAGAATCTCGCACAACTCATCCCAGTAGTCAACTTCCTCAAAGTCGAGCTGTTCCACAGGAGCGCCTGTGATAATCATTCCGTCAAATTTTTGCGACTTGATTTCATCGAAGGTTTTATAGAAGGTGGTAAGATGCCGACGCGAGGTGTTTTTGGACTTGTGAGTAGCCATCTGTAAAAGCTCAATGTCAACTTGAAGCGGGCTGTTGCCGAGCAGCCTGAGAAGCTGAGTTTCGGTAACAACCTTTGTGGGCATAAGGTTGAGTATAACAATTTTCAGCGGACGAATGTCCTGCGCCATAGCGCGCTCCTCGGGCATAACGAAAATGTTTTCGCCCTCGAGAATCTTTATGGCGGGCAGGTTTGTCTGTACTTTAATCGGCATAGTTACACCTCCTTTTCTTTGCCCTCCCTTGGGAAATTCCCCTGCTAGGGGAAATGTCCGCGGAGCGGACAAAAGGGTTGCCGTCTCCTGCTAAGGAAAGGGTGGCACGCCGTAGGCGTGACGGGAGAGGGTCCACTTGTTTATAAGAGTTCCTATCTCACGTTTTTCTAAATACTGGAATATGATTTGAACAAAGTCGGATTAAAACAAAAGTCGGTGCACTTAACTATCAATATTACTATGATACTAGCTAACGCCGACCCTCATCCGCCAGAGTCATTCTCTGCGAGAACGCCTATGACACCTTCCCCCCGGGGGAAGGCAAATAGGTAGAATTAGTACTGTTTTCCCCAGTAAACCATATGTTTAGCGGGCTTGCCGCAGCATACGCAGGTGTCCGCGAGGTGTTCCTCTTTAAACGGGATACAACGGCTCTTTACGCCGCCTGTTTCCTCTTTGAGCTTGTCCTCGCAGGCGCTGTCGCCGCACCACATAGCTTTGATGAATCCGCCCTGCTCTTTGCCGAGCTCAATGAACTGTTCATAGGTTGTGGCGACGTGTGTCTTTTCTTTCATATTTTCAAGCGCTTTCTCGTACATAGCGTCGTGCACGTCCTGAAGCGCTTTTTCTATTGTTTCCTCGAGCTTGTCAATCGGAGTAAAAATCTTCTCGCGGTTATCGCGGCGAACTACTACGCACTGACCTTTCTCGATGTCCTTGGGGCCGATTTCCACTCTCACGGGAACGCCCTTCATCTCGTACTCGGAGAACTTCCAGCCGGGAGCGTGGTCGCTGTCGTCGAGCTTAACTCTGAATTTATCCTTGAGGGTGTCTCTGAGCTCGCCCGCCTTTTCGAGCACGCCTTCCTTGTGCATGGCGATAGGCAGGATTACTACTTGAATCGGGCTGATTCTCGGCGGAAGAACAAGTCCGTCGTCGTCGCCGTGAACCATAATGATAGCGCCGATCATTCTTGTGGATACTCCCCAGGATGTCTGGTGAGGATAGTGGAGCTTGTTGTCGCGTCCCTGGAATTTTATGTCAAAGCTCTTGGCAAAGCCGTCGCCGAAGTAGTGGGATGTGCCGCCCTGGAGCGCAACGCCGTTGTGCATCATAGGCTCGATTGTGTATGTAGCCTCGGCGCCCGCGAAGCGTTCCTTCTCGGTCTTTTCGCCTACAACGGCGGGAATAGCGAGAGTCTCGCGGTAGAAGTCCTCGTAAACCTTCAGCATACGCAGGGTTTCTTCCTTGGCTTCCTCGGGAGTTTCGTGCAGGGTGTGTCCCTCCTGCCACAAAAACTCGGAGTTTCTGAGGAACGGACGTGTGGTCTTTTCCCATCTTACCACGGAGCACCACTGATTATAGAGCTTGGGTAAATCGCGGTAGGTTTCTACTACTTTTTTATAATGCTCGCAGAACAGCGTCTCGGATGTGGGGCGAACGGCAAGGCGTTCGGTCAGCTTTTCGCTGCCGCCTGTTGTTACCCACGCGCACTCGGGAGCGAAGCCCTCAACGTGGTCTTTTTCTTTCTGAAGCAGGCTTTCGGGAATAAACATCGGCATATACACGTTCTCGACGCCTGTTTCCTTAAAGCGTCTGTCCATATCCGCCTGAATGTTCTCCCAGATAGCATAGCCGTAGGGGCGGAATACCATACATCCCTTTACGCTGGAATAGTCAATGAGTTCCGCTTTTTTTACTATATCGGTATACCATTTTGCAAAATCCTCGTCGCGGCCTGTAATCGCCTCGACCATCTTTTTATTGTTAGCCATTTTTTCCTCCGCAATTACCATAAATTATAACATTCCTATTATACAAAATTCAAAAGAGAATTTCAACCCTGATTTCATTTATTGATGATGTTGACGTCATTTCATTTATTGATGATGTTGACGTAAGTTCACAAAAACGTTATAATATAAGATAACAATATTAAAAGGGGCAGTATGATGATTTATAATAATGTTCTGGAGGCGGTCGGACAAACGCCGCTCATCAGACTTAACAAAATAGTTCCCGACGACAGCGCCGAGATTCTGGTGAAGTTCGAGGGTCTCAATGTCGGCGGTTCAATAAAAACCCGCACGGCGCTCAATATGATTGAGCAGGCGGAAAAAGAGGGAAAAATCAACAGGGACACCATAATCGTTGAGCCCACAAGCGGCAATCAGGGAATAGGGCTTGCGCTTGTCGGAGCAGTCAAGGGCTATCGTACAATCATCATTATGCCCGATTCAGTAAGCGAAGAACGCCGCAAGCTTATAAGGCACTACGGCGCCGAGGTAAAGCTCATCCACGACGCGGGCGATATCGGCGCGTGTATCGACGAATGTGTCCGGACAGCTCTCAGAATGAAACAAAAGGATTCGAGAGTTTTTGTCCCACAGCAGTTTGAGAACATAAACAATGTAATGGCGCACAAAAAATATACCGCCCTCGAGATTATGCAGCAGGCCGCAAAGCCCATTCACGGGTTCTGCTCGGGCATAGGTACGGGCGGCACCATCACGGGTATGGGCGAGGTGTTTAAGGCGCAGTATCCCGACATCGAAATCTGGGCTGTTGAACCCGAGAACGCCGCTATTCTGGCGGGCGGTACAATAGGCACACACCTGCAGATGGGTATCGGCGACGGAATAATCCCCGATATACTTAACCGAGATATTTACAACGAAATATATGTTGTCACCGACGACGAGGCGCTCGCTACAGCCAAAAGGCTCGCCCGCGAGGAAGGCTTGATGTGCGGTATTTCGGCGGGCACAAATGTTGCCGCCGCGCTCAAACTTGCCGAAAAGCTGGGCAAGGGCAAAACAGTTGTCACAATACTTCCCGACACAGCGGAGAGATATTTCTCGACGCCGCTGTTCGGGGAATAATTCAGTGGTCAGTGCTCAGTGATCAGTGGTCAGTGAATGGCGGGCTCTGCCCGCACCCGTTTTATAGCATTTAAAAGATGTTATTCGCAATTTCTAACTAGGAGATATTTTTATGAAACTCGAACCGATTATCATTTCGTTGCTCGACACAGACCTTTACAAATTCAATATGGATCAGGTGATTTTCCACAAGCACACCGATTTAAGCGGAGAGTATTACTTCAAGTGTCGAAACGAAAACATTGTTTTCACCGAAGAAATGCTCGACGAAATCAACGGTCAGATTGACCACCTCTGCTCCTTGAGATTCACTCACAAGGAGCTGGACTACCTGCGTTCAATTCGTTTTATCAAGTCCGACTATGTTGAATTTCTGAGATTGTGGAGACCTATACGCGAGTATGTCAGCGTAAGCCTTTCGGACGAGGGCGAGCTCTCTATAATGGTCAAAGGCCCGCTGTTCTCCGCTATGCAGTTTGAGATTTATCTGCTTGAAATCGTCAACGAGGTTTACTTCAGATTGCAGTACGACTATGACGAACTGCTCAAATCCGCGGAGGAAAAACTCAGCAAAAAAATTGAAGATTTCAAAAGCGGAAAATATACATTCAAGTTTGCCGAGTTCGGCAGCCGCCGCAGACTTTCCAGAGAGTGGGAAGGCGAGGTTATCAAGCGTTTCATTGACGAAACCGATAACTGTGTCGGCACCTCCAACGTGTATTTCGCTATGAAATATAACATAACTCCCATCGGTACATACGCTCACGAGTTTGTGCAGATGTATCAGGGTATCGACAAGATTCCGCTGGCGTTTACAAACTATTACGCTATGAAAGACTGGTACGAGGAGTACAACGGCGATAACGGTACCGCTCTGACCGATACAATTACGACCGATTTATTCCTGCTGGATTTCAACCGTTCAATGGTCAACAACTATTCGGGCGTGCGTCACGACAGCGGCGATCCGTACGAGTGGGGCGAAAAGATTATCGCCCACTACAAAAAATACGGTGTTGACCCGATGTGGAAACAGCTCCTGTTCAGCGACAGCCTTGACTTTGACAGGGCGCAGGAGCTCTACAACTACTTCAAGGATAGGACAAAAGTAAGCTTCGGTATCGGCACGTTCTGTTCCAACGATACTTTTGCCGAACCGCTGAATATTGTAATCAAGCTGCAATACGTCAACGGCAGACCTGTGGCTAAGCTCTCCGACACAACGGGCAAGTCTATGTGTATGGATGAAAGCTATCTGGAGTACTTGAAAGCGTCGGTCGATTTCAGAATAAACAGGGTATTAATGGGGGATTAGTCATGAGAAAAAGTATAGGAAAAATAACCGCGCTGCTGTTGTCGGTTCTGCTGGTTTTCAGCGCGTGTGTAACATTCAGCGCCGAGGACGGAGCAACATCGGGCGGAGATGTCACAGTAGACAAAATCGAGTTTAAAAATTCAGGTTTTATCAAGGGAATGGATGTTTCGTCGGTAATTGCTCTTGAAAATTCGGGGGTAAAATATAAAAACGAAAACGGCGAAGAAGAGGATTTATTTAAAATTCTCAGCGACAACGGTGTAAACTATATCCGAGTTCGCGTATGGAACAACCCTTATGATGAAAACAACAACGGCTACGGCGGAGGTAACTGCGACGTCAAAACTGCCGCCGCAATCGGCGCGCGCGCCGCGCAATACGGAATGAAGCTTCTGGTTGATTTCCATTATTCAGACTTCTGGGCAGACCCGTCAAAGCAGATAGCTCCCAAGGCGTGGGCGGAGATGAATCTTGAACAGAAGGCGGAGGCTTTGAGCGGCTTTACCGCTTCGTCGCTCACGACAATAAAAGACGCGGGCGCCGATATAGGTATGGTTCAGATCGGCAACGAAACCAACAACGGTATCGCGGGCGAAAGCACGTTTATGAATATGGCGACGCTGCTCAACGCGGGCGCGAAGGCTGTCAGAGATTTTGACCAAAATATTCGCGTAGCCCTCCACTTTACGGATATTCAGAATGTTGACGCGTTTGAATGGAACGCGAGCGCGCTTGAGGTAAACGAGGTTGATTACGACGTTTTCGCCGTTTCGTATTATCCGTGCTGGCACGGCAGCCTTTTCAACCTTACAAATGAACTTAATAAAATAGCAAAAACATACGGCAAGGAAGTTATGGTTGCCGAGACCTCTTATCCCTACACTCTCAGCGACTCCGACGGACACGCCAATACCATAAGCGACGGCAATCTCAACACGGGCGATAATATGAACTGGGAGTTCAGCGCTCAGGGACAGGCGAGTGAAGTTCACGACGTTATGAACGCTGTCAATGAAGTCGAAAACGGCAAAGGCATCGGCGTGTTCTACTGGGAAGGCGCGTGGATTACCGTAGGCGACACCACCGCTCTCTCGGGAGATGAATATAATACTCAGCTCGGCAAAAACAAAGAGATCTGGGAGCAGTTCGGCTCGGGCTGGGCTTCCAGCTATTCCGTAAACTACGCTTCAACCACGGCTATGGCGGAATTCGGCGGATGCGCCGTTGATAACCAGGCGTTTTTTGACCCATCGGGCAAGGCGCTGCCCTCGCTCAAGGTGTTCAACCTTGTGAGTGAGAGTGAACAGGAAACCACCGAGCCTGATTCCTCATCCGAGGTTACTCAGTCCACCGACGCAAGCGAAAGCACGGATACAACCGCCGCAACAGAGTCAAGCGACGTTACAGAGAATACCGACTCAACCGAAACCACAGGAAGCACCGAGCCCACAGAAACAAGCTCGGAAGTTACCGTACCGACAAATCCGACCGAGACATCCACTTCCGATATAACAGAGCCTACCGTATGGAAAGAGCCCAGGCTCAAGACAACAAGCGCTACCCTTAAGGCGGGGCAGACGAGCCAGATTACAGTTATTAACAGCAACAACGCTGAAATTACATATAAGTGTTACAATACAAACGCCGCGATTGTTGACAAGAACGGTCTTGTTACCGCGCTCAAAACAGGTTCAACTAAAATCGTTGTATATGTAGGCAACAAAACTAAGCTGATCTTCAATATTACCGTTACTTCGAGCCCGTCAATTAAAGTGAACAACAGCAAGTTCAAAAAAGCTGCTGTATACAGCGTTAAAAAAGGGAAAAATATCACCGTAAAGATTACGGGCAAGGGCAAGGCTGTTAACAACAAATACTCCAGTACAAACGCCAAGGTTGCGAAGGTTACTTCGAAAGTTTCCGCGACAACAGTAAAAATCAAAGGTCTCAAAAAAGGTTCCGCAACCGTAAAAATTAAGGTTAACGGAGTATTGTTCGCAATCAAGGTGAAGGTCATCACATATGTGCCTTATTACCTCGACAAAATGGAAGTCGGCAGCCGCCAGGACGACGGCAGTATCCTGTTCAAGGTACAGAAATCCGCCGCGCTTAACGGCAGAGCCTTGAGCAAGCTTGTGGAGGGCAACGCGAAGCGAAAGATTGTCCTGCCTAAAAAGAAGATAAACATTGAGCGTGTTCTTCATGTCGGCAACAACAAGACGATTATCGCCACAGGCGCGACTGTATTCCAGACTAAACGCAAAACACCTATAATTCTGAACGACTGCAAGAAAATTAACTACAATTCGCTCAAAAACCTTACAATAGACGGAGGTACATGGCAGATTAAAGATAACGCCAAGGCAAAATCCAAAAAAAAGGACGCTACCATCACATTCCGCTTCGCTCACGCGCAGAATATTAAGATTAAAAACGCGCGCGTCGACACAAACTATGTTTGTCACGCGATTGAGCTGATTGCCTGCAAGAACGTAACAATTTATAACTGCAAGCTTGAGGCGAAGGGCAAAATCAGGAACGATAAGGAGGCGGAAGCTCTCCAGATTGATATCGCGACGGCGGACAATGCTCCGACTCTCAAAAAGTTAGGCAAGAAATTTATTAACGGACAGACTTGCAAGAACATTACCGTTGAGAAGTGTGTTGCTAAAAACGCCAGAGGAATCAGCACTAACAAGGATGATAAATGGTCCAGCAAGCACCACTCTAATGTAAAGATTATCGGCTGTACCTTAAAGGGTATGGTGACAGAGGCGCTCTGCCTGCATAATGTTATGGGCGTTACCGTAAAGAATAACAAGACTTATTCATACGGCAGCGACAGCCGTAACAGCGGCTGCATATTTGAGAGCTGCGGCAAAAACAGCCAGACCGTAAAATACAAAAATTTATTCAGCGGAAACACATTCAAGGGCGGCAACCACGGGTTGTATATCAGAACCGATGTAGGTAAGCACGGCAAAACCACCATCAAAAACAACAAGCTCTACGCAAAGAAGGGTAAAGGAGCCGCGCTCAGTGTATCCGACTGCACAAAAGTCATCAAAAAGAAAAACAAGTGTTATAAGTGGAAGTAGATTACTGCGGATTTGTTTATGAAAAATCTTAAGAATAACGTCCTGTTTTTGTTTTATACCGTCCTGCTGGGCGCGATTGTCGGGGCAATCATCTGGGTTTTCCTTAAGGTGATGAACCTCGGAATTGAGTTTTTGTGGGATTGGGTTCCGAGTCAAATAAACTTTCCTCTGTACACACTCTGCGTGTGTACCGTCGGCGGTCTGCTTGTCGGACTGTGGAAGAAAAAGTTCGGCGACTATCCCGAGGAATTAGGCGTAGTGCTCGGCAAGGTTAAAAAAACAGGCAGATACCCGTACCACAATGTATTTTCCATACTCGGCGCGGCTCTGCTGCCCCTCCTGTTCGGAGCGAGCGTAGGTCCCGAGGCGGGGCTCACCGGAGTTATCGCAGGGCTGTGCACCTGGGTAGGCGACAAGCTTAAGCGCTACAAAAAAGAGGTTGAGGAGCTCACACAAATCGGAATGAGCGCCACGCTGGGCACGATTTTCCGTTCACCTATGTTCGGCTTCATTGAACCTATTGAGTCGGAGAAGGACGCGACTCTCCCCAAAACCTCAAAAATTGTCCTCTACTTTACCGCGATTCTGAGTTCTTTCGGCGTTTTTATTCTGCTCAACAAGCTGACAAAAAGCAAAACGGGTTTCGACAGCCTGTTGTTCAAGGGAATACCGCTTGAGCAGTATTTGTTCGCTGTCTTGCTCACTGTTGTCGGAATTGCCGCGGGTTACATATATTTCGCGTTTAAGAAGCTCACGCTCTCACTCAGGCTGAAGTTCAACCGCTTTACAATCAGCAGAGCGGTCGCGGGCGGACTTTTGCTCGGTTTATCGGGTACATTCCTGCCGCTGACAATGTTTTCGGGAGAACACCAGATTACACAGGTTTGTGATACCGCCGCTAAAATCGGAGCCGTGTGGCTCTTGGCGATTGCGGTAATAAAGCTTCTGCTTACAAATATTTGTATTGATTCGGGGCTCAAGGGCGGACATTTCTTCCCGATAATCTTCTGCGGAGTCAGTATCGGCTGCGCTGTGAGCCTGATTTTGGGAATAGATTTGGTGTTCTGCGCGGCGGTTGTGACAACGGCTCTTGTCGGACATACTCTGAAAAAGCCTTTTGCGACCGTATTGCTTATGATGATAGTCTTTCCGCCGACACTCATACCCGTTATGCTGTTCGCGGCAGCGGCGGCTAAGTTTGTTCCCACCCCGAAGTTTTTGTTAATAAAAGAAAAAGAATAGATATTAGTTTTATAATCATCCGAGCCTTCCGCGGGCTCGGATTTTTATATATAAAAGGAAAAAATAAGAAATTTTAAAAATTTTTTAAAAAAATTAAAAAACAACAAAATCTGTTGTACTTTTGTTGTAGTCGGTCTGTTATGATATAGCCACAGTCAAGGGGAACACATCCCGAAACAAACTAAACTGTCATCCTGAGCAAAGCGAAGGATCTTAAAGATTCTTCGGCAACGCCTCAGAATGACACTAAAGAAAAAGGAGATATGAAAAATGAAAAAGACAAACAAAAAGGTAATCGCAACAGCAATGGCAGCAATCATGACAATATCCGCATTCGGTACAGCGTCAGCAATAAGCACAAGCGCTCTCAGCACACAGGGCACAGCTCAGGCTCACGCTTCACAGAAAGCCGAAACCCCGCAGACACCCGCAAGCACAAGCAAGCTCAACACACTCGCCAAGACTTATGTATTCACATGCAAGGGTCAGACAAAACAGGGTTATGACTGGGACTACACGGCAAACAATAACAACATCAAAGTTAAATGTGAATATAATTTCAAAACACATACATATAAGTTCAAGTTCACAGGTAAAGCCAAAGGCGCGACACAGATGAACTTCAAGTACAGAGCAAACGACAAGACATGGGTAAAGGTTCCCATGAACTTCAAGGTTGACGCTCAGAAAAACATTATGAGAACTAAGTAAAAAACCAAATACTTCCTTTCATATTCAAAAACAAAACAACAAAAGCACAAAAACTCCAAAGCAACAGGCAGGGCGCACATCCTGCCTGTTGTGTTTTTGTATGTGCAATTTGCATAAATACCAAGCTATATTTTTGGTCAAAAAAACTGAGGGAAATATGATACAATAAAGAAGAATAACAAACCGAAATAAATCGGGAGGGATTAATTTGGGAGCTAAAATCAGACGAACTCAAGACAATCTGTTTGTTCTGGGGACAAGCGTAATTGTGTTCGGGTTGTGGAATGTAATCAAATTTATGATTTATTTTTTCGTAAGTTCCGATGATTTAAAAAAATCAGCGGGAGACAAGTATTATTTAATAACCGCGATTATTCTGTGGAGTATTATTTTAATCGGCTTTCTGTTCAGGTGTTTTATCGGATTCTCCGCGCGCGCCGAGGGCAAGGGCAAGCGCAAAAGCATTCTCTACCTCGTGCTCGCGGGGATAACAGCGTTCGTTTATTGCACGGTAATCGCCATTGAAATCGTATATCTTATAGCGCATTACGATCATATCTTTACAATGATTGTTACGCTGATAATTGACGTTACGTCGTTTGTTTTTCTGGTTGAATTGATTGTAAATTCAATCAAAGTACGAAAGCTGAGAAAGGATGTGAGCGAATGAATTCCGATTTTCACTATTATGCCACATATTGCGCGGCTCAGCTTGCGGGATATTCGCACGATGAATGTCTTGCTATCGCGTACTGCGACTGTTTTACCGATATGTGCAGCAAGACCTTGCTCTCAAAGCTAAATGCTCCCGCCGCCGCGGCGACCACTCAGCTGCATTTGGAAATGGTGGATATGAGGACCGATATCATAGGCTTGCAGGACATAACGCGCATATGGTCGTCCTTCCATTTTCTTCCGTATGATTTATACGCCGAGCCGCCTAAGAGGTGCTCAAAAAAATACAAAAACAAATACAGGCTCATATGCAACCCCAACGGCGAACTGCTCAAAGAAACCGTCTGTCTCGCAAAGGATAAAAGCCCGCAGGCTGTCGGGCTTGCCATGCACGTGCTTGCCGACACATGGGCGCACCGCTACTTCGCGGGTACGCCGTCGCTTGTTATCAACAACACCAACAGGTATTTTTATGAGCTTATCCCGTCGGAAAACGGTTATACCGAGAAAAAGATTACGTTCCGCCACAGCACCACAACTCCCGATGACCCGGACAACAGCATATATACGGCGAGCCTGTTCTCGAACAGCGAAAAATCCATAATGAACCTCGGTCACGGCAGGGCGGGGCATCTCCCTGATTACAGCTTTATCAGGTACAAATATCTGCCCGCGTGGGGGAATTACGAGGAGATTCTAAAGGATAACCCGTCGGATTATCACTACGCCTTTTATCAGATGGTCTACGCTATGAAGTTCCTCAGAGGAGCGTACGACAGCTTTGAAACCGATACCTATGATACCGAGGTTGACGAAAATATACAAAAAGAGGTTGAAAGAATAATCAACACAAGACAGCTCAATTCAGACAACGACTGGAAAGCGCTCGGCGAAAAGCTGTCGGGCTGTGAGATTGAGCCGTTTGATGTTGAGAAGTATCAGTGGGAATACGCCGAAGCGGACAAAAACTCAAAAGACGACACCTTCCTCGGAAAGTTTATTCTCGCCGCGCTTGCCCAGAAAAGTATGGTCACAAACAAGATTTACAGTTCGGGAAGCAGGCTGGCGGGCTACTCGATCGATTACGGTGACAAGGGCTTTAAAGGCATAAGGGCGTTCAAATCTCTTGTAAGGGAGGAAGAAGTATGAGTCGTTTCCAGCGTGTAAAAAGTTTAATATTCGGTGTTTTTTTGATTCTGTTCGCTGTTGCGCTGTTCACATCTCCAACGGAGGGCTACCCCGTTATAGCCGCGGTTGTCAGCGCGCTTGTATTCATTTACGGATTCAGACTGCTGATTTATTATTTTCGAATGGCGCGGCATATGGTCGGGGGAAAATCAACTCTGTGCCAGGCGATAATAATACTTGACCTTGCGCTGTTTACAACCTCAATGGTATCTATGGGCGGAGTTGTCATCATTATTTATCTGCTGGGCATTTACGCTTTTACGGGCGTTGTTGATATCCTCAGAGCGTTTGAAGCGAGAAACTTGAAAGCGTCAAACTGGAAGTTAAAGCTTGCGACAGGACTGATAAGCGTGTTGTTTGCCGTATCGCTCGTAGTTGTGGGCGTTGTAAACGGCAATCTGCAAATTATCGTTTACGGCTATTGCGCTGTTCTGCTCTATTCCGCGATTGTAAAAATCGTGACCGCGTTCAAGCGCACCGCGATTGTCTATATCCAGTGAATTTACAGAAAAACAACAAAAATCTCGGAGCCGTTTGACTCCGAGATTTTCATTTAAAATTGAGAGGGGAAATCTATGGAAATTACTTTGTTCTCATAATGTTTTTCTGAGCGTCAACCTTGAAGTTCATGGGAACCTTTACCCATGTTTTGTCGTTTGCTCTGTACTTGAAGTTCATTACTGTGCTGCCTTTAGCTGTGCCTGTGAACTTGAAGGTGTATGTGTGAGTTTTGAAGTCGTATTTGCATGTAACTTTGATGTTGCTGTTGTTAGCTGTGTAGTCCCAGTCATAACCCTGTTTGGTCTGACCTGTGCAAACAAACTTATAAGCTTTTGCTGTTTTGTTGAGCTTTGTTGTTACCGCGGGAACGCTTGTTGTCATTGGTCCCATCTTCTCTGAAGCGTGAGCCTGAGCTGAGCCCGCGTAGCTTGCCGCGTTAGCGCTTACCGCTGTGATTACGCAGAGTGAAGAAATTGCGATTACGATTGCCATTACTGTTGCGATTACCTTTGTTGATTTTGTGTTTTTCATTTTTTCATATCTCCTTTTTTCTTTAGTGTCATTCTGAGGCGTTGCCGAAGAATCTTTAAGATCCTTCGCTTTGCTCAGGATGACAGTTTAGTTTGTTTCGGGATGTGTTTCCCTTGACTGTGTCTATACTATATCAGACCGACTACAACAAAAGTACAACAGATTTTGTTGTATTTTAAAAATTTTTAAAATTTTTAAAAAAGATAATATTGTTTATTATTATTTTTTATGATAAAATATAAGAAACAAAAAAGAGGGAGTTCGATTGTGAAAAAAGTAACAAGTATTCTTTTGATATTAGTAATTACAGTCGGAGTGTTTTCCGCTGTGCCGTTTACGGCGTCTGCCGAGGAAAATTCTCCTCTTGTTGACGTCCCGAGCGGCTATGACCTCTTTGAGTTCAGCGAGCTTTATAACGAGGAGAAAATTGAGCTCAATATGAACGACAGCAAGGCGGTTGTTACAAATGATGAGAAAAGCGGCGGAGTTATCTTTTCGGGTAAGCCCGCGGAGATTGAAAAAATTTCCGTCTCGTTGAAGGATGAGTTTGACCTCGGGGATTATACCGCGGGCAGAGTTGTCTTAAACGCATTGCGTGAAGTCAGATACCCCTGCGACGCGACAGTTACCATTGACGACAACGATTCTTTCACGGTGCCTGCCGCTCAGCAGAAAAAGGCGGGCGTATGGACAGGCGAAAAGAACAACTGCGCCGACATAAGCTCACTGAAGCTCAGCGGTACTCACACCGCAAAGCTGAGCTTTAAGTTCAAAGACGGCGTCGCCGACAAAAAGACCAAATTAATGCTCAAGAATATGCTTTTTGTCGCTTACAGCGTTCCTGTTGTTGATGTTGATATCGACGAAAGCCTGGGCTCGGTTGACGCAATGAACGGCGATCCTCAACATAACACCGAGTGCTACGGTAATATGACTGTAAACATTCCCGAGGGCTACAAGGCTGAATATACCAACGAGGAGCTCACCTCTCAGACCTATGAGATGGAGTATATCCGCGGACGCGGCAACTCAACCTGGGACAACAAGAAAAAGCCCTATAAGGTAAAGCTCAAAAAGAAGGCTTCCCTCCTCGGTATGGGCGCTAACAAGCACTGGGGACTTATCGCGAATTACTATGATTATTCGCTTTTGAGGAACAAGTACACATACTGGCTCGGCGAAAAGCTCAATATGGAATTCACTCCCAAGTGTGTGTTTGTTGACGTTGTAATGAACGGCTCTTACCTCGGCAGTTATTGCCTGTCGGAGCTTGTGCGTCTCGACGAAAACCGTGTTGACCTCGACGAGCTTGACGAGAGCGTCACAAGCGGTGATGAGCTTACGGGCGGATATCTTTTGAACTGCGACAGCGAACAAAAGGACAGCTTTTTCACGGTAAATTACGGTGACGAAGAATCTGTCTCTTACTCCGTGGAATCTCCCGATTTTGACGAAGCCATGGTTCCCGAGCAGTTGGAGTATATCAAGAATTATGTCCAGAGTATTTACGACGCCGTTTACAGCGACGACCTTCGCGACAAAAACGGTGTTCATTACTCGGAATACTTAGACGTTGACGCTATGGTGGATTACTATATTATTCAGGGTACATCCGACAACGGCGACGCGTTTGGAAACGGAAGCACATATCTCTATAAAAAGCGCGGCGGCAAGCTCTATTGGGGACCGCTGTGGGACTTTGACTATGTCGCGTGGGTGGCAACGGACTTTGCGGACACAGAGCTCTGTGATTTGTTCAGATATGATAATTTCCCTATGTTCGAGCATCTCTATTCCAACGACAGTGAGTTTAAGGAAAAATTTGACAAGAGAATTAAGGAAATAGACGACCTCCTCGCGCAGACCGCTGAGGACGGCGGACAGATTGATATTTACGCAAAGGACGTATACCTTTCGCAGTATGCAAATCATCAGATAATTTCCAGTGTTTACACGGATGAGACTATGAATGTTCCCGAAGAAGCGGAAGAAACACCACCCCAAGTTACCTATGACAGCGAAATCGCTCGTTTCAAGAACTGGCTCAAAAACAGAACAGCCGCTCAGAACGAGAATATCGGTAAATTCGTCAAGGAAAAAAGAATCGCGAACTTCTATGTCGACGGCGAGTCGGTATTCCTGTATGATTTCTATGACTGGAATCCTTATGAAATCGATATTGACACACCGCATGCCGAGGGTAAGGAATTCCTCTACTGGTATACATTAACCGACGACGGCGAAGTGAAGCTCGAGGACTTCTATCCCGACGATGACGATTATGAAATTTCATTCTACGCAAAGTGGGATAACGACGAAAGCGGCGATATCCCCGAGCTCAACAAAACAAGCCTCAGCCTGAAAGCGGGCGCTGCATATACGCTCAGAGTTAAAAACGGCAAGGCGCAGAGGTGGTTCAGCTCCGACACGAAAGTAGCGGCGGTCAAAAACGGCAAGGTAACGGCGCTCAAAAAAGGCAGCGCAAAAATCTACGTTGTTTTGAACGATACGCTCCACCTTGTATGCAAGGTTAAGGTGACAACCTCGCCCAAGCTTTCAAAGAGCTCTGTAACCGTAAGGAAAGGCAAGACCGTAAAGGTAAAGATTACGGGCAAAGCCGCCGCGGTTAAAAATGTATACACAAAAACGAAGTACGCCAAGGTAGTTTCAAAAACCACCGCTAAAACAATCAAGGTCAAGGGCTTGAAAAAGGGCTCGACGCTACTGAAGATTAAAGTTAACGGCGTAGTTCTTAAACTGAAAGTAAAAGTAAAATAATAAAAAGGAGAAAAAATATGAAAAACAAAGTATTTAATTCAATCTTGGCTTTGGTAATGGCGGGAATTATCTCAATTTCCTGCGCGGGCTGCGGAGCGGGCAACACGGCTTCAAGCCAGCCGAAGTCACAGACAAAGTCAGCTTCCCAGGAAGTTAAGGAAACAAAAGAGCAGGAGCCGCTGTCGTTGTGGACAAAGGACGCCCCCCTCAAAAAAGAGCTCACCGACTTTATCAAGGCGACTACCGACAAGGACAGCAAGGATTTTATCCCCGTGGAGGACAGAATCGCCGTATTCGATATGGACGGTACACTCTGCTGTGAGACAGACCCCGGTTACTTTGACCACAAGCTTCTTTATTACCGCGTGACGGAGGACCCCGACTACAAGGACAAGGCGAGCGACGAGGAAAAGGCGACAGCCAAGGAAATCAAAGAGTATTTTGACTCGGGCGAATATCCCGAAGACCTCAGTCTCAAGCACGGCAAGGCTGTGGCTTCCGCCTTTAAGGGTATGACTCTCGACGAGTTTGACGCTTATGTCAAGAAGTACAGAGAAACACCTATGGAGAGCTACACAGGTATGACTAACGGCGAGGCGTTCTACAAGCCTATGCTTGAGGTTGTTGACTACCTTAAGGCTAATGATTTCAAAGTGTACATCATCAGCGGCACCGACCGCCTTATCACACGCGGACTTTGCGACGGAATGATTGACATTCCCTACGGTCAGATGATTGGCTCGGACGAGAGCCTTGTAGCCACCAATCAGGGCGACGAGGACGGCTTGGATTACACCTTTACAAATGACGACAAGGTAATCACAGGCGGAGAGTTTATCATAAAGAACCTCAAGATGAACAAGGTCAGTGTTATCGCTCAGGAAATCGGACAGCAGCCTGTACTCGCGTTCGGCAACAGCTCGGGCGATACAGCTATGGGCAACTACACTGTCAACAATAACAAGTACAGGAGCGGCGCGTTTATGCTCTGCTGCGACGACACAAAGCGTGAAAACGGCAACACCGAAAAGGCGGAGAAAATGCTCGAAACCTGCAGGGAAAACGGTTTCACCGCTGTTTCGATGAAAAACGACTGGACTACCATTTACGGCGATAAGGTCACAAAGAAATAAGTAAAAAAGGGGCTGGCTCATAAGTCAGCCCTACTGTCATCCTGAGCGTAAGCGAAGGATCTTTAAGATTTTTCACCGCAATTATACCGATTGCACAAAAAACCGAGCATTATTTTGTTACAAAAATCTTACAAAAAATTCTTGTATTGTTCACGTTTATGTGATAAAACAACCATGAGTTTATATATCGGTGCACAATATACAAACTCACGGTTTTCGGATAACAAAAATCCTGTTTTAAATAACAGCAATATGCAAAAGCAGTGGTCAGTGATCAGTGGTCAGTGGTCAGTGGTCAGTGGTCAGTATTGGGAGGGCTTCGCCCACACCCATTTATAGCCGCTAACCAAGTAGCTGATAACTCTTTGCTTGGTCAGATATTGAGGGTAAAATCCGAAAACAAACCAAATATTTTAAGAAAGGAATGATTTTCAATGAGAATCACAAAAAAGGCAGTATCCATCATACTCGCGATAATGATGGTTGCTTCCATGATGGTTGTCGGTGCGGTTTCCGCAAGCGCGACGACAGCAGCGGTAGAAGCATATGACTCTGTAGGCAATCTCGTCGGCGCTTATGAAACAATCGATGCGGCTATAGAGGCAGGCGGCGATGGTTGTACTGTTAAGCTGATTGGCAACCTCGATAAACAGCAGCAGATCAACTCTCAAAAGACTCCCGTAACTCTCGACCTCAACGGTTATATGATTGATGTTGAAGGCGGCGCAGGTCTGAACTTCAGCATGGGTTACTACTGGAACGGTGATCACATCTTTACCATTAAAGATTCAGTAGGTACAGGCGGTATCAACATTACACCGAAGTATACAGGCAACGCGTGTATCAGTGATAATACAGGTCGTACAATCATTGTTGAAGGCGGTACATTCACCAGCACAGGCAAAGCTATCTACTGCACTGCTTCCAATGCCACTTTCACGGTAGAAGGCGGTACATTTAATGGCGAAGTTTATGTACATGATACAGGCTACGGTCATGGTGACCTCAACATCACCAACGGTACAATAAACGGTGATATCACCGTGATAAACAATGCAGAACTCACTGTTTCTGGCGGTACAGTCAACGGAGCGATAATACCAACTGAAGGTTATGATACTGTCACAGTTACAGGTAAAGACACTATTGAAGACAACGGTAAAATCTTTGTTGTTGATGCAGGCACAGCCACAGGCGCTGTTGCTGTTGCAGGCGGCAAGGGTTATACAACTCTCCAGGCGGCTCTTACTGCTGCTCCCGCTAACTCAACAGTAACACTCGTTGCTGATATCGACGGTACATCCGCGAAATATTCAGGCGATAGTAGATACGCTTACTTTGTTACAGGTAAATCAGATCTTACTATCGACGGCAACGGTCATACTGTTACAGTTCGCGAACGCGGCATTGGCGCTTCGTACACAGAAAGCGGCAACGGTGCTGATCTCACATTCAAGAACATCAATATTGTCAACCACAAGAACGCTGGACGCGCGCTTGATACAAGAGGCTCTAACATCAATTCTCTTACACTTGATAACGTAAAGCTTATTTGTGACGGTTCAAGCGGATATATGCAGGCTCTTACTATTGGAGGCGATCAGGAGAGCGCGGCTAGCGTTTATATCACAGGCAGTGAAATCCAGGGCAGATACGCAATCACAACATTTAACCCTGTAAATATGGTTATTGACGATTCCAAAATCACAGGTTGGGCATGTCTCAACATTAAAGCTGCTGATAGTTCCGAAGGTTCGCACGGTTCTACATTTACTGTAACTGACAGTGAATTGAACTCCTTGAATCCCTTTGCAGGAGCTACAAACGAATATTCCTTAATCAAAATTGAGGATGATGATATTAGCGTAGATATCTCCGATTGTGAAATCAACGTTACAGGCGCAGAAAATAATCAGGCGATTGTTGCATGTGAGGATCTTGACGGTAACCCGACATCCAATGGCATGGTAACACTCGGCGAAGGTAATGTAGTTACCTTTGATGGCGATACTTCTTATGTTTCCGTAGCTCCCACTGATAGCGATGGTATGGTTATCACCGGTGGCGAATTCAACAATGACGGTGCTTATGATTATATTGCTGACAGTTCTTTCGCAACTAAGAACGCTGACGGTTCAGTTGTAGTATCCGAAGATGTTCCTACAACTTTAACAAGCGTTGACGCTTCCGATTTCAACCTTGGTTCTAAGGATATCAACAACTATGAAATCTTTGGCTTCCAGATTAAGGAAGGCACAGGCGTTCGTTTTGTAACAGCGGTTAACGAAGGTTTCTTAAAGGGTGCTAATATCGCTGACTATGGCTATGTATTAGCCAAGGCAAGCGGATTAACACAGGCTGGTATCGGCGATAAGTTCAGCGCTCTTCAGTATAATGGCGGCAACGGCGAACACACTGTTTCCTGCATGGGTACATCCAATACACTTTCGGGCGATTACGGTAAGTACAGCCCGTCCACAACTTATAAGTTTGTTACAGCTGCTGTTGAAAACATGAACGGTGAGCAGGCAGTTGCCCGCTTCTATATCAAGACAACCGACGGTAACGTTTATTATGCTAACTATATCAACGGTACAACATACGGCGGCTTGCTCGCTGAATTGCCTTAAGGAGGAGGAACTATTATGAAAAAATTATATACTTCTCCTGTAGTTACAGTAGAGGAACTTACAAAAATTGATGTGCTCTGCGCATCGGTAACGCAAAACTATGACGAGGATGCTGCGAACACTGATAACATAATTCAGGACCTCGGCACACTCGGCGATTTCAGCAGATTCTTAGGATAAACTGAAAACGATTAACGGCTCCCTTTCGGGGGCCGTTTTTGCGTGAAAAATTGTGGGAATGTAAAGCGGGGAGGGGGAAAGAAAAACAGCTCCCGCAAGGGAGCTGCATATGTTCAATTTTCATCCGAAGAAATAGTCGTTGTCGTTTTCCGAAATAGTCGCGTTTTTATTGATTTTCGGTTTTTTATCTTCCTTGACGAAGAACACATCATCGTCATAGGTGACGTTCGCGTCTTTGTCGGGGGTGCCGTCAACCTTGCCGACAAAGAAGTCATCGTCATAAGCCATCCTTGCGGCAGCGGCTTCCGCTACGCTTGTATCATCGGAGGTTTTCTCAAACAGAAAGTCGTTGTCCGCGGTGGCTAAAGGACGGTTTTTGTCGATTTTCTCGCGGTCCTCGCTTTTTATATAAAGGACGTCCCCTTCTGCCGCTCGTACTATTCGTCCGCTCTCGTCGCGCTCGATATTTTTCGCCGCGTCGCCCGAGAACTTAACCTTGCTTATTAAGTAAACAATGACAAAGAACACCTTTATAAGCAGGAACACTGTCATACTTATCAAAAGCGCTATTCCGACGGGGGAGTTGTACAGGTGGTTCTTTAGCACAAAGAACAGATAGGCAAAGCCAAAGAAAAGCTCAAATACCGTCGCGGCTTTCGGCAGGAGAATAGTAAGCACAATCAAAAGCGCCATAGCTATCGCCCACATAACCATCAGAATAGGCCCGTCCCAATTGAAATCGGGCTGATAATGATTTTTGTAATACAAGGTGAACCGCGCCAGAACCACATTTACGGGAATTATGTAGAGCAGTATCGGCACTATCCTCAGCGCGAATATCGAATACCACGCTCCCATAAGTTGTTTGAAATCGTTTGTCATTACAATAAAGCGTTCGGTCTTGTCCTCAATATGCTCAATGTCTTTATTGTAAAATTTCTTTTTTAATTTACCTTTTGCCAAAGAAACACTTCCTTCATTTTTTACACTAAATATTTTACCATATTTTATAAAAAAATTCGCTCGAAAAACTTCACAAAAATCACCCGTACAATTTATGCAACTTTCACATAAATGGAGCAACACTTCCGTCAAGTCCTTCTCCGTTCAAATAAAATAAAACAGGAGCACACAATGTGTACTCCTGTTTCAAACTGGTTGCGGAGGAATACGTATCATCAGAGCGAAAACATCTGCCTTGCTTGTGAGAGCGGTGTATAGCTACACCTCGGACTAAGTTCCCGTCCAAAATATAGTCGTTGTGCGGAGCGCTTGGAGCGCACTCCTTCAACTCCTTATTTTGCACAGCGCTTTTGCTCCCTTTATCCGCCACTGGCGGCGGTCGCAACGCTACCAACGGCGGGAAAAAGGTCACGCAGGACCTTTTTCTGGATCCGCCTTTCAAGTCCTTCCTCCGTTCAAATAAAATAAAACAGGAGCACACAATGTGTACTCCTGTTTCAAACTGGTTGCGGAGGAAGGACTTGAACCAACGACCTCCGGGTTATGAGCCCGACGAGCTACCAACTGCTCTACTCCGCGATATATGATTGTTGCTGAAGTGTTTCAGCCTTTATATTATAGCCGTATTAGAGGGCTTTGTCAAGGGGTATTATTTGTCGAAGTAAAAATTAGTGATATAAATTGATTTTTTATGATACGTGTGTTAAAATAATTAAAGTTTAGTTTTACGGAGGTTTATCGAATATGTGCAAGGATTGTAAAGGAAAATATTATATCACCACGGCGATTGCCTATACATCGCGCAAGCCTCATATCGGCAACAGCTACGAGATTGTTCTGACTGACGCTATCGCGCGCTACAAGCGTATGCAGGGCTACGATGTTTTCTTCCAGACAGGAACTGACGAACACGGTCAGAAGATTGAGATGTACGCCCAGTCCGAGGGCTGTACTCCCAAGGAATATGTTGACAAGGTCGCGGGAGAAATCCGTGACATCTGTGACGTGCTTAACACTTCTTACGATAAATTTATCCGCACTACCGATGATGACCACGAGAAAATCGTTCAGAAGATTTTCAAGAAGCTCTACGATCAGGGCGATATCTATAAAGGAAGCTACGAAGGTCTCTACTGTACTCCGTGCGAGAGTTTCTGGACGGAGAGCCAGCTTGTGGACGGCAAATGCCCCGATTGCGGTCGTGAGGTTAAGCCAGCCAAGGAAGAGGCGTATTTCTTCAAGCTTTCAAAGTATCAGAAGCAGCTTGAGGAATATATCGAGAACAACCCCGACTTTATCTATCCCGAAAGCCGCAAGAAGGAGATGCTCAACAACTTCATCAAGCCCGGGCTTCAGGATTTGTGCGTGTCACGTACAAGCTTCAAGTGGGGCGTTCCTGTTGACTTTGACCCCGACCACGTTGTATATGTCTGGATAGACGCTCTCTCCAACTATATCACGGGTATAGGTTATGATCCCGACGGAAGTTCGGAGCAGTACAAAAAATTCTGGCCCGCCGATGCTCATATTATAGGCAAGGACATCGTGCGTTTCCATACAATTTACTGGCCGATTATGCTTATGGCTCTGGGCGAGCCTCTGCCCAAGCAGGTCTACGGTCATCCGTGGCTGCTGTTCGGAGAGGATAAGATGAGCAAGAGCCGCGGCAACGTTATCTACGCGGACGAGCTTGTTAAGCTCATCGGTGTTGACGCTGTGCGTTACTATTTGCTCAGCGAGATGCCTTTCGCCAACGATGGCTCCATCACCTACGACACAATCATCGAGCGTTTCAACTCCGACCTCGCTAACACACTCGGCAACCTTGTGAACCGTACTATCGCGATGAACAAGAAGTACTTTGACGGTGTTGTTCAGGAGCCTTCGGCTAAAGAGGAGCTCGACAGCGAGATTGAGAAATTCTGCCTTGATACCGTTAAAAAGGTTGATGAGCAGATTAACATTTTCCACATCAGCGACGCGCTTGAGGCTGTTATCAACCTTGCTAAGCGACTGAACAAATACATTGACGAAACTATGCCCTGGGCTCTCGCCAAGGACGACAGCAAACGCGAGCGTCTCGGTACTGTGCTGTACAATCTGCTTGAGGGTATCAGATATATCGCGGTTCTGATTGAACCCTTTATGCCTGAAACCGCAAAGGCGATTTTTGAGCAGACAAACTGCGGCGAGACATCCTACGCGAGCCTTGAGAACTTCGGCGGCGTTAAAGCGGGCACAAAACTCAACGAGGCAACTCCGTTGTTTGTACGCATTGACCCCAAGAAGCTCTATGAGCAGATTGAGGCTATGCAGAAGGAGAACGCCAAGGAAGAAAAGACAATCGAGGAGATTGAAGAGGTCGCTCCCGAAATCGGCATTGAGGATTTTGCGAAATTAGATATCCGTGTGGGCGAGGTAAAAGCCTGCGAAAAGGTTAAGAAAAGCAAAAAACTTCTCAAGTTCGACATTGACGACGGTATGGGCGGACGTGTTATCGTCAGCGGTATCGCTCAGTACTACAAGCCCGAGGACTTGGTGGGCAAGAAGGTGCTGTTTGTGGCGAACCTCAAGTCCGTCAAGCTCTGCGGTGTTGAAAGCCAGGGAATGATTCTTTCCGCTGAGAAGGGCGACAGCCTTACGCTCATTACAGTTGATAACGCGATTGAGAACGGAAGTAAGATAGTTTAATTTATTGTGGTCGGCTCAGCACTTGAGCCGACCATAAATGATAAGCAGATATTTTTTAAAGTCGAATATGGAATGACGGCGTGGGGGAGAAGCATTTTTGACAGGAGCAGTAAATGGAGACGAACGAAAATTAAAAGTATTGAACGTATGAATTATTCCAAAGATTGTTAGAGAACGACGGTACGGGGGAGAAGCATTTTTGACAGGAGCAGTAAATGGAGACGAAGAAAAATAAAAAAATTTTTGACGCGCACGCGCATTATGACGACGCGTGGTTTGACGAGGACAGGGAAGAGCTCTTGAAGGCTTTGCCCGAAAGCGGAGTGTCGGGCGTGGTGTGCAACGCGGTGGACTTAAAGTCAGCCGAGGTTATAAAGGGCTACGCCGAAAAGTATAGTTACATCTACTTCACGGCTGGGTTTCATCCCGAAAATCTGGAGGATATGCCCGACAATTACCTCGACGGCGTAACAGAATATTTAAAACATCCGAAGTGTGTCGCGATAGGCGAGATAGGACTTGACTATCACTGGGACATTCCAAAGGATTTACAGAACAAAATCTTTGAGGAACAGCTCAGGCTTTCGAAGGAGCTCGATGTTCCCGTGGTAATTCACGACAGGGAAGCCCACGGCGATACAATGGATTTGCTCAGAAAGTACAGGCCGAAAGGGCTTATGCACTGCTTCAGCGGAAGCGTAGAGCTTATGCGCGAGGTTATGAGGCTCGGGATGAGCATCAGCCTCGGCGGAGTGGTCACTTTCAAGAATGCCCGCCACAGTATTGACTGCGCGAAGGAAGTGCCGATTGAAAGGCTCCTGCTTGAAACAGACGCGCCGTATATGAGCCCCGTGCCTTTCAGGGGTAAGCGCAACGACAGCCGCAATATAGCGTATGTTGCCGAGAAGATTGCCGAGGTACGCGGTATGGATGTTCAGAAGCTCCTCGACATCACGGCTCAGAACGCGAAAAGATTATTTAAAATATAAAACACTCCTATGTCATCCTGAGCGCAGCGAAGGATCTTAAAGATTCTTCGTCACGTTGTTCCTCAGAATGACACATAGGGATGGAGGATAAAATGAAAAGAATAATTTGTATTTTGCTATCAATCATTATCAGCGCGGCGGTATTTGCCGCGTGTGGACAGAATCCTAAAGAAGGCCATAAGGTGCTGTTCCGTGATGACAGCAAAAGCGAGGAAGTCACAGCCACGCTTTTTGACAACGACGGCAAAAAAATTCCCGCTGAAATTGAGCAGACAGACAAGAACGGCGAGAGTGTGACCTATGCTGTGTACGGCGACACGAAAAAGTATAATAAAATTGTTTTTACCTGTGACGGGGACAACACCGACGAGCTCGCGTTCAATGACCTTGTGAGCGGCTGGCACAAAACCCTGAACGGAATATATCCGTACACTGAGGGCAAGAAAGAAGTCGATGTAATAGATTACGCCGTAAAGACGTTTGAGTTTGACGGCAACGAAAAGGAAGTATACATCTGCACTCCCGACGGTTATGATAAAAACGCCGAGAAAAAATACCCCGTAATCTATATGACTGACGGAGGTAATCTTTTTGAGCGCAACGCTACGACATACGGCTCGTGGGGTGTGTATGAAAGTGTTAAGTCGATGGAGAAAAACACGGGCGCGGGAGCAGTGATTGTCGGCATAGACAACCCCTCCGCCACTCGTGACAGCGAGCTGACTCCCGATATCGGCGATGTTGCAACCGACCCCGAAACATATGAAAACGGAAAGGGTGGGGAGTTCTCCGATTTCGTCGTGAATACGGTTGCGCCGTATGTCGAGAAGAACTACAACGTCTCAGATAAACCTGAGGATACCGCAATCTGCGGCAGCTCCTCGGGCGGAATCGAGAGCTTTTATATCGGTATGGAGCACCCCGAAAAGTTCGGCGCAATCGGAGCGCTGTCGCCCGCGTTTGTGCTCTTTGACGACAACACATGGGTCAAGTATTTAAAGAGCAAAAAGTTCAATGATAATTACCCGAAAGTTTATATCTACTGCGGCGAGGCTAACGACCTTGAGTCACAGCTTCTACATAGTACCAAGTCTATGTCCGGAAATCTCGCGAATATAAGCTATCCGAAGGACAAAATCTATGAGACCTACTGCAAAAAGGGTATGCACAACGAGAGATACTGGAGATATATCTTTCCCGATTTCCTGAAATTCTTTAAAAAATAGTGGTCAGTGGTCAGCAGTCAGTGATCAGTGAATGTCGAGAACATAGACAGTGATATGGGAAAAGTTTTGTTCCCGAACTATTTGTAATCATCTGATTCTATATAAAAGAAAGCCTTGAGGTTTTTTAACCTCAAGGCTTTAGTATTTTATCAATATTTATCCAATCGGGTCGCGAAGTTCTCGGAAGATGGAACGTATCTCCCCGACCATAACTGATCACTAATCACTGACCACTGACTACTGACTTACGCCCAGTTGAGTGTATCGGCGTAAACGTTGATGTAATCCTGTGCGCTTCTTTCCCAACTGTTGTCGGACATCATAGCGCGCCACATAAGCTGATGCCAGCCGTCGTTGTCCTGGATACCGCGCAGAGCTCGTCTTACCGCGCCCTGAAGGTCGGCTGTGTAATAGTTGGCGAATGTGAAGCCGTTGCCGTAGCCGTCCGCTGAGTCGAATACGGAGTCTTTGAGTCCGCCTGTCTCGCGTACAACGGGGATTGTGCCGTAACGCAGTGCAATCATCTGTGAAAGTCCGCAGGGCTCCATCTTGGAGGGCATCAGGAAGATGTCGGCGCCTGAGTAAATCTTGCGCGCTAGTTCGGGAACAAATCCGTGGCAGAAGCAGAGTCTGCCGGGATACTTCCACTGCATATCGCGGAAGTACTGCTCGTATTCCTCGTCGCCCGAGCCGAGAATTACAAACTGCATATCCTCGGTGTTCATCAGTTCCTCAAGTCCCATTCTTACAAGGTCGAGACCTTTGTGCTCAACAAGACGCGTAACCATAGCGACAATAGGAGCGTTCCACCTTTGCTCAAGGCAAAGTCTTTCCTGAAGTTTCTGTTTGCAATAACCCTTACCGCTCATATCCTCCTTGGTATAGTTGGCGTAGAGCTGATAGTCTGTGGCGGGGTCATAGCTTGCGAGGTCAAGACCGTTCTTGATACCGCACAGCTTCCAGTGGCGGAGATTCAGCTCGTTGTAAAGTCCGAAGCTGTACCACGGGTCACGGATTTCCAGAGCGTATGTCGGCGAAACGGTAGTAACGCGTACCGCTGTCTCGATAGCGCCCTTAACCATATTGAGTTTGCCGTCCATTTCAAGAATCTTTGTATCGCCTTCGGGAATACCTACGCACTCGGTGTTAACTTCCCAGCCGTACATTCCCTGATACTGAATGTTGTGAATGGTAAAGATATTCTTGATATTGGCGTACCACGGATTCTTGGAGTAGAAGAGGTAGTAATATGTGGGAACCAAAGCGGTCTGCCAGTCGTTTGTGTGGATTATATCGGGATGGAAGTCTATATAGGGGAGCATTTCCAGAATAGCTCTTGAGAAGAACGCGAATCTCTCGGCGTCGTCATATGAGCCGTAAAGTGTGCCGCGCTTGAAGTAATACTCGTTATCGAGAAAATAGTATGTGCAGTCGTTCCAGCGCGCCCAGAACAATCCGCAGTACTGATGTCTCCACGCAACGGGAACAGTGAAGTTCGCAATGAAGTTCATCTGGTTTTTGAGGTCCTGCGGAATTGTGCCGTACAGCGGCATAACAATTCGGCAGTCCTGTCCTTTGCGGCAGAGAGCGTGCGGCAGGCTGCCCGCAACATCCGCAAGTCCGCCCGAACCCGCGAACGGGTTAGCTTCTGACGCGCAGTATAATATTTTCATAGGTTTGTCCTCCTTACTTTATCCGTTAGTCAATTACTGATTTTTTAGCAATATGAATCGGATATGTATCTGTACCCTTCAGGGATTTTGCGTTAGTTATTTCTACGTCCTTGTCGATTACAACATAGCTGAGTTCACAGCCTTCGCCGATTGTGGTGTCCTGCATAATGATACAGTTGCTGACCTTTGCTCCCTCAGCGATGTGAACACCCTTGGAGATTACACAGTTTTCGACCTCGCCCTCAATGAAACAGCCCTGAGATACCAGAGAGTTCTTCACGTTGGAGTTAAGACCGTATTTACATGGAGCGTCGTCCCTAACCTTAGTGTATATAGGACGGTCATAGCGGAACAGCTCGTTTCTGAGCTCGATGTCCATAAGGTCCATATTGAATTTGAAGTAATCGTTCATTGAGCTGATTACGGAAACAGAGGACGGGCACTCATACGCGAATACGTTGTATTCGTCAACACATTTCTGAATAAGACGGTCAAAGTTGAGCTCGTTCTCAGCCATAGCTTTTGTGATGAGCTCCATGAAGAGCTTTTTGCTCATAATGAATGAACCGAGATAGAGGTTGCAGCTGCCCTTTGTGTTGGGCTGTACAAGAACCTTTGTGACCTTGCCTACGTTGTCGTGCTGGATTGTCATAGGTGTGAGCTTTTCGGGCACGGGCATATTCTTGTATACAAGAGTGATATCAGCTTCGTTTACCGAGTGCAGATAGAACAGCTCACTGTAATCGATATTGCAGATTACGTTGCTTTCGGAAATGAGTACATACTTTTCTCTCGCGTCCTCAAAAACTCCTCTTATCTGATAGAGGGTTTCTATCTTGTTGGCAAAGCTTACGCCCGCGTAAGGAGGCAGGATAGTGATACCGCTGCGCTTTTTGGAGAGGTCCCACGCGCTGCCCGAGCCGATATGGTCCATAAGCGACATAAATCCGCTCTTTGCGATAATACCGACGTTGTTGATATTGGAGTTTGACATATTTGACAGAACAAAGTCAATCATTCTGTACTTACCGCCGATGGGAACGCTGGCGGTGGTGCGGTGAGCTGTGAGCTCTGTTAATGTGTCGGCGCAGGAGTCTGAATAGATTATGCCTAAAACGTCATTACTTTTCATTACTTAGTCACCTCCGTGTCTTTATCTATCATAGCTTTTGGAGGTATTACGGTGTTATCGCCGATTTTAAGGTTATCGCCGATTACGGTTACACCCCAGTCATCACGGTTTGGTACATCGGAGGGCTGAGCGCCTATTACGGCGTTCTTGCCTATTACTGCGTTTTCGGCGACGATAGCGTATTCAACCTTTGCTCCCTCGCCGATTACAGCGCCGGGCATAATGATTGAGGAATTAACCGTCGCGCCCTTGCCTATTGTAACGCCCGAGAAGAGTATAGAGAACTCAAGGTCGCCCGACACGTTACATCCGTCGGCGATGAGGGAGTTCTGAATATTTACTCCGTCAGCGATATAGTGCGGAGGCATCATAGGATTGCGCGAGTAAACATCGCTGAGGTCAAGACTTACGTTCGGATCGAGTAAGTCCATATTAGCTTCCCAGAGACTGTCGATTGTGCCGACATCTTTCCAGTAACCCTCAAACGGATAAGCGAACATTCTCTCGCCCGCGTTGAGCATAGAGGGAAGCACGTTCTTGCCGAAGTCGTTGGCGGAGTCGGGGTTTTCGGCGTCCTCGGTGAGATATTTTCTCAGCTCTTTCCAGCTGAATATGTAGATGCCCATTGAGGCGTTTGTGCTCTTGGGATGAGCGGGCTTCTCGTCAAACTCATAGATTGAGCCGTCGGGATTCGTGTTGAGAATACCGAAGCGTGAAGCTTCCTCTTTGGGAACGTCGATAGCCGCTATTGTGCAAGCCGCGTCGTTCTTCTTGTGGAATTCAAGCATCTCGTTGTAGTCCATCTTGTAGATATGGTCGCCCGACAGAATCAGAACATAGTCAGGGTTGTATCTGTCGATATAGCTGATGTTCTGATAGATAGCGTTTGCCGTACCTGAGTACCAATCCTTACCGCCGATAGCTTCGTACGGGCTCAGGCAGTTCGCGCCCGAATGCATTCCGTCGAGATCCCACGGCTGACCGTTGCCGATATACTCGTTGAGTACGAGCGGCTGATACTGGGTAAGAATACCGACAGCCTCAATGCCCGAGTTAACGCAATTCGATAGCGGGAAGTCAATGATCCTGTACTTACCGCCGAACGGTACAGCAGGTTTTGCGAGCTTCTTGGTGAGCACGCCGAGACGAGAGCCTTGTCCGCCCGCGAGTACCATAGCTACAACCTTTTGTTTAGGTATCATATTTATTACCTCCGTTTTCTATTTGGATTTATAATTTGCAATATGCATACGCTTCCCCTTTGGGAAGGTAATTATGATTTGAGCTTTTTAGCCAAAGCGGATTTTCTGGGGGCTTTTTTGGGGACTTTTTTCTTTGACTTTTCTTCCTTTTTGGGGCGTTCTTTCTTTTCGGCGAGTTTAAAGTAGCTTACGCTCAACGGCGGAACCGTGATGCTAATGCTCTGCTCGCACCCGTGTATGGCGATGTCGGATGTCTCGATTCCTTTTCCGTTTAAAACACCAGAACCGCCGTAACGCGGGTCGTCGGTGTTAAACACTTCGTCATAGATTCCGTATTCGGGAACGCCGATGTGGTAATCCTCGTGCTTGAAAGGCTGGAAGTTGCACAGCACGATGATTTCGTCGCCGTTCTTTGAGATACGTCTGAAGGCTATTACGCTCTTGGTGTAATCGTCGTGATGAATCCAGTTAAAGCCTTCCCATTTGAAGTCAACCTCATACAGAGGTTTGTTATTTATATAGAAGTTGTTGAGGTCGCGATAGAAGTCGTTGAGCATTTTGTGGTTCTGGTCGTTAAGAACCGCCCAGTCGAGTTCCGTCTTGAAATCCCATTCTTTTTCCTGAGCAATCTCACTGCCCATAAATATCAGTTTTTTGCCGGGGTGAGCCATCATATATGCCATAAACACACGCACGGAAGCGTACTTCTGCGCGGGGTCGCCAGGCATTTTTTCGATGAGGGAGTGTTTGCCGTACACAACCTCGTCGTGAGAAATCGGAAGAATAAACTTCTCGGAAAAAGCATAGAAGAAGCTGAACGTCAGACTGTCGTGATTAAACGGTCTCCAGAGCGGGTCAAGCGACATATAGTGGAGCATATCGTTCATCCAGCCCATATTCCATTTGTAGTCAAAGCCCAATCCGCCCTGCTCCACGGGAGCGGAAACGTGAGGCCATGAGGTGCTCTCCTCAGCTATCATCATAGCGTCGGGGTGATACTTATGGATAGATGTGTTCATCTTTTTGATGAACTCAACAGCGTCAAAGTTTTCCTTGCCGCCTTCGTCGTTGGGGTCCCACTGACCTTTCGGACGGTTGTAGTCCAGATACAGCATTGAAGCCACCGCGTCAACACGGATTCCGTCAAAGTGGAAATTCTCAACCCAGAACATCGCGCTTGAAATGAGGAAGCTCAATACCTCGTAGCGGGCAAAGTTAAAGATGTATGTGCCCCATTCCTTGTGCTCGCCTTTGCGCTCACCCTCGTATTCGTAACAGCAGGTGCCGTCGAAGCGCGCCAGTCCGTGCTCATCCTTGGGGAAGTGGGCGGGAACCCAGTCCAGAATAACGCCGATACCGTTCTGGTGGCACTGGTCAATTAAATATTTTAAGTCGTTCGGTTCACCGAAGCGTGAAGTCGGGGCATAGTAACCCGTAACCTGATATCCCCAGCTGTCGTCGAGAGGATACTCGGTTATAGGCATAAATTCAATGTGAGTATAGCCCATTTCCTTAACATAGGGGATGAGCTCATCAGCCAGTTTGCGGTAACTGAAGAAGTTGCCGTCCTCATATTTGCGCCACGAACCCGCCTGAATTTCGTAAATGTTCATCGGCAGCTCGTCGTGAGGGTGCTCCTCCTTAAACTTGTACCATTCGTGGTCATACCACTCGTAGCTGTCGGGGTTATATACTATGGATGTATTGTCGGGGCGCGTTTCGGTATGAAAAGCATAGGGATCGGATTTGATAATTTTCTCAAACCAGGGGGTCTCTATGCAGAATTTATAGCGCGTGAACTCCGAGAGTCCTTCGATAAAAAGTTCCCACACGCCGTGATCGCCGAGCTTGTACATATAGTTGGACATATTATTCCAATCGTTAAACGGTCCGATAACCGACACCGTCAGGGCGTTGGGAGCCCATACACGGAAAATAACTCCGCTCTTGCCGTCGCGTTCAACAATATGCGCGCCTAAAGTTTCATAAGCGCGCACGGCGTCGCCGTCGCTGAACAGCTCAAGAGCAGTGCGGTTATCTTTCTGGATATAGCTCATTTCGGACCTCCTTTTGGTATATTTACCCTTTTACCCTTTTATACATAATATATAATATCAAATATTATTAGCAAATTCAAGTCAAAATATAGTATTTTTAGCATAAATTTTCATCTTTTTTATTAAAATTTAATAAAAACAAAAAAATTCCGCTCTGAAGTGAGCGGAACCTAAACGTATGTACTGACAGCTAAGCAAAAAGAAAGCGATACAGACAAATAAAAAAGGCTTCCCGAAGGAAGCCTTTCTATGCTTTTAGTTATCAGCTATTAGCCTAATTCAGCAAAGTACTTGATTGTACGAACCATCTGGCTTGTGTAGCTGTTCTCGTTGTCATACCAGGAAACAACCTGAACCTCATAGAGGTCGTCGCCGATAGGAGCTACCATTGTCTGAGTAGCGTCAAACAGTGAGCCGTATGTCATACCGATGATATCGGATGATACGATGGGATCCTCGTTGTAACCGAAGGAAGCTGAAGCGGCAGCCTTCATAGCGGCGTTAATGCCTTCAACTGTAACATCCTTGCCCTTTACAACAGCTGTGAGGATTGTTGTTGAACCTGTGGGAACAGGAACACGCTGCGCGGAGCCGATGAGCTTGCCGTTGAGCTCGGGAATAACAAGACCGATAGCCTTAGCCGCGCCTGTTGAGTTAGGAACGATGTTGGCAGCGCCCGCTCTTGCTCTTCTCATATCGCCCTTTCTGTGAGGACCGTCGAGAATCATCTGGTCGCCTGTGTAAGCGTGGATTGTGCTCATGATACCGCTCTGGATGGCAGCGTACTTATTAAGAGTGTCAGCCATGGGAGCGAGGCAGTTTGTTGTGCAGGAAGCAGCGGAGATGATTTTGTCATCAGCTGTAAGGATATCCTCGTTAACTGAGAATACAACTGTGGGAAGATCGTTGCCCGCGGGAGCGGAGATTACAACCTTCTTTGCGCCTGCGTCGATGTGTGCCTGGCTCTTAGCCTTTGAGCAATAGAAACCTGTGCACTCAAGAACAACGTCAACGCCGATTTCACCCCAGGGAAGCTCGGCAGCGTTGGGCTTAGCGTAAATTGTGATTTCCTTACCATCAACGATGATGGAGTTCTCGCCTGCCTCTACTGTGTGGAGATTCTCTCCGATAGCACCGCAATAGCCCTTCTGAGCTGTGTCGTACTTTAAGAGGTTAGCGAGCATTTTGGGATCTGTAAGGTCGTTGATAGCAACAACTTCATATCCCGGTGCGCCAAACATCTGTCTGAACGCGAGACGGCCGATACGGCCGAAACCATTAATAGCAACTTTTACTGACATAGTAAAGCCCTCCTTGATTAAATTTGGTCAACTTTAATTATATTGTATTTTAATGGTAATTGCAAGCGTTTTTTTAAAAAAACCCACAGCCGTTCATTGGGGGGAGGGAAAGCAGAAAATTTTTTATTGACTTTTTGGTGAATTTAAGTTACTATATATATGTATATGTATGTTTATGCGTATACCTATTTCACAATCAGACTCTTAAGCCAGTGAGAGTTGAATCCGATTTAGCCTTAAATTTGCCAAATTCCGCTTTTTTAGGCTTGTCGGTCTCGGCAGGCGTCAGCCTGCACTCGACCTTACGCACCTAAAACGCAAAATTATATTAAAATTTCAGGTGCGAAGCAGTTTGTATCGTGCAGTTTTAGGTCGAGACAAGGAAAAATCAGCAAGATATACTGACGTATTGTTACTGGTTTTGACGCAGTATCGGGCAAAAACTGCTGATACAAACCTAAATGGATTCGACTCTCACTGGCTTAAAGCCGTTATTTATAGATATTTTGTATTTAGTAATCACTACTAAGCGTACGCTTAAAAACAGCGCTGCGCTTTCAAAATATTGATACCAAAATTGAATATCTTGCTTAACGGCACCAAGAGTTGATTTTTGTTTTTGAATTAAACTTAAAAAACATCAAATCAAGGAGGTGTCAAGATGTCGGTTGTACTTGCGATTATTTTAATTGCAGCCGCCGCGGTCGTTTCGGGAGTTCTGTTCTTTGTTATCGGAATGACCTACCGCAAAAAAGTGGCGGAAAAACAAATCGGCAGTGCTGAACAAGAGGCCAACAAGATTGTGTCCGAGGCTATGAAGAACGCCGAGGCAAAGAAAAAAGAGGCTATTCTTGAGGGTAAGGATGAAATCCACCGCCTGCGCAACGAGAGCGAAAAAGAACTCTCCGACCGCCGACGTGAGGTCCAGCGTCAGGAAAGACGTATTCAGCAGAAAGAAGAAAACCTTGACAAGAAGATGAACAATCTTGAAGTCAAGGAAGAAAAAGTAGCTAAAAAGCTAAAAGAAGCCGAGGCTAAGGTAGCCGAGGTTGAGCAGGTCAAAAAAAGCCAGTTTGAAATGCTTGAGCGCATTTCGGGTTACACAGCCGAGCAGGCTAAGGCTTATCTGCTCGAACAGCTCGACAACGAGCTTGACCACGAAAAGTCTGTAAAAATCCTCGAATATGAGGAGCAGCTTAAGGACGAGAGCGAAAAACTCGCCCGCAAAATTATTTCGCTGTCTATCCAGCGCCTCGCCGCTGAGCAGGTCAGCGAGGCTACGGTATCCGTAGTCGCTCTGCCCAATGATGAAATGAAGGGCAGAATCATCGGACGCGAGGGCAGAAACATCCGCGCTATTGAAAACGCCACAGGCGTTGACTTGATTATTGACGATACTCCCGAGGCTATCACGCTGTCAAGCTTTGAGCCTGTAAGACGTGAGATTGCCAGAGTAGCACTGGAGAAGCTTATCTCCGACGGACGTATTCACCCCGCAAGAATCGAAGAAATGATAGACAAGGCTCGCCGCGAGGTTAATCAGAAGATTAAACAAGCGGGTGAAAGAGCCGTGCTCGATACAGGTATCCGAGGCATCCACCACGAGCTTGTCAAGCTTCTCGGTAAACTCCGCTATCGTACCAGCTACGGTCAGAACGTGCTCGACCACAGCCTGGAGGTTGCGTACATATCGGGTATGATTGCTTCCGAGCTCGGACTTGACCCGACTGTCGCCAAGAGAGCGGGACTTCTCCACGATATCGGTAAGGCGCTTGACCACGAGATGGAAGGCAGCCACGTTGAACTCGGCGTTGATGTTTGCCGCAAGTATAAGGAAAGCGACGCTGTCATTCACGCTGTTCAGGCTCACCACGGCGATGTTGAGGCAAAGACGGTTGTAGCGTGTATTGTACAGGCGGCTGACGCTATTTCAGCGGCGCGTCCCGGCGCAAGACGTGAGAATCTTGAAAACTACATCAAGAGACTCCAGAAGCTTGAGGAAGTCGCTTCCTCGTTCAAGGGCGTTGAAAGCTCCTACGCTATTCAGGCAGGCCGCGAAATCCGCATTATGGTTAAGCCCGAAAGCGTCAAGGACGACCGTATGGTTCCTCTCGCCAGAGAGATTTGTAAGAAAATCGAGGAGGACCTCGAGTATCCCGGTCAGATTAAGGTCAACATCATCCGCGAATCACGCGCAGTTGACTTTGCTAAATAATATTAATATTAATGATAAAAGGATTGTTCCAATCGGAGCAATCCTTTTTTATCTTCACAATTCTTCACAAAGTTTCATTTTAATGTCAGCGTTTTTTCACTTCGTTTTCTCATTAGGGGGGTATAGTATAGCCACAGTCAAACAAGGAGATGATGAAAATGACACACAAAAGAATAGTGAAAAACACAGTAATGATTGCGCTTGTAATTATACTGGCGTGCAGTTCGGTTTTAACATTTATCTTTATAGGAAACAGCCCGAACAGCTGCAGCGCTCCGCCGATGATTTCGGACGGTAACGGACCTCCGGGAATGAACGGCGGCACCGACAACTCAGACAATCAGCAAAACGGAAAACCGCCTCAGATGCCGGATAATAACGATGGAAACTCCGATAATCAGCAGAACGGACAACCGCCTCAGATGAACGGAAATTCCGACAATCAGGATAACACCCAAAAGGGTTGGGTTCCGGACAATGACAGTAATTCCGATAATTCAAAAAGTCAGCAGAGCAATACTCCGCAGACAAACGAAAAATCAGACAGCTCGGACAATGCCCCAAAAGGCTGGGTTCCCGACGACAGCGACACAGACGCGAAGCAAAGCGGACAGACTTCTCATCAGAACAATAATACCGCGAAAACCTCAATGCAGGGCAATATCCACTTTGGTCCCGACAACACCCTGAAATACAGTCTTTTCGTTGTACAGTCGCTCTTTATCGCGATGATTGTTGTCTATCTGATAATGTCAGGCTTCAACAAAAAGAGCTTCAGAGAAACCCTGCGCGGGATGAATGTTTTAATAGTATATATTATAATCACGCTTATTCTGACCACAGTTCTGACAACGGGAGAAATCGCGGCGACAAATATATTTAAACAGCCTCAGATTGCACAGAGTCAAGGACTTCCCGATAACGCTCAGAACAGTAATCAGCAAAACGGGCAGGGCAATATGCCTGGCGGAAACAACCAGAGCGCCGATGTGGAAGCGTCGGGAGCTGCAACGGTAGAATCCGAAAAGACACTGTCCGAAAACAGCTACAGCTCAAGCAAAAGTGACGAGAGCGCGATACTCGTTCAAAACGGCGGCAAAGCCGAGGTGGACGGCGCGACAATTGAAAAATCGGGCGACAGTACAAATACCGAGAACTCAGAGTTCAACGGAATCAACGCGGGAATCCTCGTAAAAGAGGATTCCTCCGCCACAATAAAGAACGCCACGATTAACACCTCGTCAAAGGGAGCTAACGCAGTATTTTCAACAGGAGAAAACTCCAAAATAAAGATAAGTGACTCGACAATCACTACAACAGGTGAGAGCTCCGCGCGCGGGCTTGACGCTACCTACGGTGGATATATCGAAGCCGAGAATGTAAAGATTACCACCAAAGGCGGCTCCTGCGCCGCCCTCGCAACAGACAGAGGCGAGGGCACTGTTAAGGCGAGCAACTCCAGGCTCACCACTAACGGCGCGGGCTCTCCTGTGATATATTCAACAGGCGATATCTCGACAACCAATTGTACGGGAACGGCTAACGGCGCTCAGATTGCCGTGGTTGAGGGCAAGAACAAGGCGACAATTACATCCTCAAAGATGACTTGCGCAGCCACAGGCAACCGAGGTGACACAGATCAGGCGGGCGTGATGGTATACCAGAGTATGTCGGGTGACGCTGGCGAGGGCAAAGGCGCCTTCAACGCGACCGACTCCACTCTTACCATAGATAAAACATCCGATAATTACAAAACAGCTCCAATGTTTTTTGTAACCAACACCACTGCCGAAATTAACCTCAAAAACACTAAGCTTAATTTCGGCAGCGGTACACTCCTCGACGCCGAGGGCACAAGCGAATGGGGCAACAGCGGAAATAACGGCGGCAACGTCACGCTCAACGCCGCAAATCAAACTCTTGAGGGTGATGTTAAGATTGACAAGATTTCCACACTCGAAATGAACCTCAAGAATTCAACCTACAAAGGCGCAATCAACGGCGACAACACCGCCAAGAGCGTAAAGCTCACGCTCGACAAGAACTCCAAAATCACACTGACAGGAGACTGTTATGTAACAGAGCTTGATAACGCCGACAGCTCAAACAGCAACATTAACTTCAACGGATACAAGCTGTATGTGAACGGTAAGGAAGTAAAATAATTAAAAACTTATAATGAAAACGGCTTCCCGAACGGGCAATATCATTTAGTTAAGGAACAAGACACTCACGAAAAGTGGGTGCCTTGTTTTTTTTGAAACAATTTTAAGAAATTTTTAATAAAAGGCTTGACA
>CACZYC010000015.1 GCA_902785365.1 uncultured Ruminococcus sp.
TCAAAAGAATTTCGGGTTTCTTTACTTTCGTTGTTCTTTTTTCAAGGTTCGCGCCGCCGCACGCGTTTATGCGGCGAACATTAGAATTATACGTCATCCTCATACAAAAGTCAATACCTTTTTATAATATTTTTTAAAAATATTTTTGAAGTATTTTACTTGACAAATTCTCACTACCTTTATATAATGTATATTAACAATAAAATCCCTCTAAAAACTTTGAAGGGAACAAGATATAATCCGAAGCGCAAAGAGAGCCGATGGTAGGTGTGAATCGGCGGCAGAGATTATATGAATAGCTCATCCCGGAGTTTCCCCGCCGATATGTAGGTTGGGACGTGTGGCAGCGTTAAAAGCCGAGACCTTGTTGGAGGTCTTTAAGGAGTGCGTCGCAAGGCGCGCTTAAAAATGGGTGGTACCGCGACTTTTAGTTCGTCCCTAGGTTTTAGGGGCGGTTTTTTTGTGTATACAGGTAATACTTCAGGAGGTAATGACAATGTATGAAGGCTACAAAAAGTACAAACCATTTGAGCAGATAAACCTGCCCGACAGAGAATGGCCTAACAAAACAATAACAAAAGCGCCCATATGGTGCAGCGTAGACTTACGTGACGGCAACCAGGCGCTTATTGACCCGATGAATCTGGAGGAAAAGCTCGAATTTTTCCACGCGCTGGTAGATATGGGCATTAAGGAAATTGAAATCGGTTTCCCCTCTGCTTCGGATACAGAATACAAAATCTGCCGCGAGCTTATTGAAGGCGGTCATATTCCCGACGACGTTACTATTCAGGTTCTCGTTCAGGCGAGAGAGCACCTCATCAGAAGCACCTTTGATGCGATAAAGGGCGCTAAGAATGTTATCGTGCATTTCTACAACTCCACCTCTACCCTGCAGCGCAAGGTTGTTTTTAAAACCGATATGCAGGGAGTAATAGATATCGCTGTTGACGGAGCTAAACTCATCAAACACCTCACCGAACAATATGAGGGCGATACAAACATCCGCTTTGAATACTCCCCCGAGAGCTTCAGCGGAACAGAGATGGACAACGCTGTAAAAATATGTGAGGAAGTTATGGACGCGCTGGGTTCAACAAAAGAGAATCCCGTTATCCTCAACCTCCCCAACACTGTGGAGATGTGTACGCCAAACACATACGCCGATCAGATCGAGTACTTTATTAAACACCTCAAAAACCGTGAGGCGGCTATCATCAGTGTTCATCCGCACAACGACCGCGGCTGCGGTGTGGCGGCTGCCGAGCTCGCTTTGTTAGCAGGAGCCGAGAGAGTTGAGGGCACGTTGTTCGGCAACGGCGAGCGCACAGGCAACCTCGACATGGTAACGGTCGGGCTGAATATGTTCACACAGGGCGTTGACCCCAAGCTCGACTTCAGCAATCTGCCTGCGCTTAAGGAAATCTATGAGCGCTGCACAAATATGAAAATCGATCCGCGTCAGCCCTACATAGGCGAGCTGGTATTCACCGCCTTCTCAGGCTCTCATCAGGACGCTATAAACAAAGGTCATCAATATATGAAAGAAAGCGGAACAAATTACTGGGAAATTCCCTATCTTCCGATTGACCCTGCTGATGTCGGCAGAGAATACGAACCTATTGTCCGTATCAACTCACAAAGCGGCAAAGGCGGAGCGGCGTTTGTAATGCACAATAACTTCGGCTACGATTTGCCCAAGAAAATGCACCGAGAGTTCTATAACCTCGTTCAGTATGAGTGCGAAAGACTTGGACGAGAGCTTATCCCCAAAGAAGTAATGGGTGTATTTGAGGACAACTACCTTAACATAAAACAAAAGTATAAGCTCCTCAGTCACAAGGTTTATGAGGAAAGCGAAAATGGCAAGGATTACGTCCACTTCAAAGGCAAAATGCAGATTGACGGCGACTCGGTTGTTAATCTCAACGGCGTGGGAAATGGTCCTATAAACGCGTTCTTCAAGGCGCTCAAGCCTATCAATATGGGCAAATACAAATTTGTCAACTACAGCCAGCACGCGATATCCGAGGGTAGTGACAGTAAAGCGGTATCTTACATTGAACTCAAAAAGCCCGATGGAGGCACTATCTTCGGTGTAGGTGTTGACTCAAACGTAAACTTCGCGTCAATTCTCGGTGTACTCAACGCTATAAACAGAGCGGAGTTAAAAAACAAATAAACAGAACGAAAGGCTGTCGCAAAAATGCGACAGCCTTTTTAAATTGCGATATTAGTGAAATACAAATGTATAAGCTATATAACACACATAAAGTAAAAGTAATGCTACGCCTTGCCAGCGCGCGAATTTCTTGGTGAAGAATGTCGGAACAAAGCACGTCATAGACAGTACGAACAAAGCAGGTAAGTCCACAAACAGCGTTCCGTTCGATACAGGTAGGTTTCCGCCGTAAGCAAGCATACACGGAGGCAGCACAAAAGTGATGTCAATAATATTTGAACCCAGTATGTTGCCGACTGAAAGCGACGCCTGTTTCTTCCTTATTGCTGTGATAGTCGTCACCAGCTCGGGCAAAGATGTTCCGATAGCAACAGCCGATATACTTATGATTCGGTCGGGAACCTGTAAGAATTTTGCTATTTCGGTACCGTTATTAACGAGCAGTTCCGAACCGCCTACGATACCCGCGCAGCCGAGCACAAAAAGCACGATATTCTTAACCACAATCCCTTTTGTGACATCTTCCCTTTTAACCGACTTCTCATCATCCGAAAGAGTTCGGTTCTTTTTTGCGCCGCTGACATTAAGGAAAACGTATACACAGAACAGTATAATAAGTACAATAGCAGCTATAATGGTTATTTCCCCTGAAAGTCCGAAAAGCCAGATAGCGATAATCGAAACAGTAAGAAGTATTATCTGAGGGAAATACTCGCGTAATTTGATTGCCATAGGCATAAACAACAAGCTAACGCCCATAATTAATCCCGTATTAGCGGTAACCGAACCTATGGCGTTACCTGTAGCCATCTCTACATTTCCGTTTGCCGCGGCTATGATAGAAACCAAGACCTCAGGCAACGAGGTCGCGAAGCCTACAATTGTGGCGCCGATTATAAAATGCGGGATTCCCGACATTTCGGCAAACCAGACTGCCGCGTCTACAAAGAAGTCGCCGCCTTTTATTATCAATACAAGTCCTACCACGAAGAACAGACAATTTAACAATATTACCATTTTATACTCCTTGCGCCTCTTTCTTTGAGAACGGGCAGCCGCAATAGTTCTGACGATAGAGGCTGTATTCTTTTGATAATTCAATCGAACGCTTATAGCCGTTCTTTTTCTTGAAATCGGACGGCAGATACTTCACACCATATTCCCCGGCAACTTTTTCACCGATTGAGTTTATTTTTTCAGCGTTTTTCAACGGGGAAATTGTGAGCGTAGTAGCAAAGTAATCGGCTCCGAGTTTTTTACAGTATTCAGCGGCTTCTCTTAGTCTTAGCTCAAAGCATACCGAACAGCGTTCACCGCCCTCGGGCTCGTCCTCAAGCCCTTTGACAGCAGAAAGGTAAGTTTCGGGATTGTACTCCCCTTTTTGCAGGGTTACGGGATACTTGTGCGGAATTTGAGATATCAGTCTGTCCACTTCACGAAGTCTGCAGCCGTATTCCTCGGGGAATGTAATATTGGGGTTATAATACAAAACTATTATATTAAAGTATTCGGACAAATATTCAAGTACATAGCTTGAGCAAGGAGCACAACACGCATGAAGCAAAAGTGTAGGAACCTTGCCCTCGGAGGTATTGCGCTCAATTAAAGCGTCCATATTTTTTTGATAATTATTCATCAATATACTCCAGAATCTCGGCAGCGGAGCTTACCACTTTATCGGCTCCCGCGCCGAGCAGTTCTTCTCTTCCTCGAAAGCCCCAGTCTACACCAAGCATATCAACTTCGGCGTTGCGGGCTGTATAAACGTCCACGTCGCTGTCACCTATGTAAAGGCAATCATCGGGAGCAACACCCAGTTCATTCATTAAAGCAATCAAAGCTGTCGGATTCGGCTTTGTCGGATATTGGGAGCGTTTACCCCATGCGGCGGTAAAGCTATGGTCAGGGTAAACATTTGACAGAATACGTTCAACAAATTCATCCGGTTTGTTTGAGAGCACAGCTGTCTTTATACCCAGAGCGTTGAGCTTTGTGAGCATTTCGGCGCAACCGTCATACGCTCTGACATTGTCGTTGCAGTGTTCAGCGTAATAGCTGTCAAATGTATCGCGTACAATATTCGCCTTGTCTTCGTCGCGGCACTCACCCATAGCTCTCTGTACGAGTTTATCTCTGCCGTTGCCGACAAGGTATCTGTATTCATCTGTATCATGCGTCGGAAGTCCCGCGCGTCTCAGTCCCTCGTTAACTGCGTCCGCCAAATCATAAAGAGTATCAACGAGTGTGCCGTCGAGGTCAAAAATAATTGCTTTATACATCAAAAACCTTTCTCCTGCTCAAACAGAATTGCCCGACACGGCGCGGCTTCAAGCCCGTCAAGCCTGATAGGAAACGCCGAAAGAGTATAATCGTTTCCGTCCGCGATTCCCGACAAATCTAAATTTTCAAGAATAGCAACATCTCCCCTTGCCAAAGCAAGGTGTGTTCTTAGATTATCAAACTCAGCTCCTATGGACTGGCGGTCAATACCGATTAAAACAAGTTCGCTGTCAGCGATAACATTCGCCGCGGAGCTTTCAATTCCTCCGTCGCCCTTAGTATGGATTAAAAGGCGTTTTCTGCATTTAGGAAGAATGTTTTCCATATCCTGACCTGTGAGAATTCTGTCGGTGGTGATGACGCTGCATTTTCCGTAAAATACAGCTGTACGAATTTCGTTGATTTTTTTGCCATTAGGCCAGAAGTGGTAAGGCGCGTCGATATGGGTTCCCGTATGAGAACTCATCGAGAACAGGCTGAGATTATATTCATCACCTTTATCAATACTTTTGACATATTCGGTGTAGGTTTCGGGGTCGCCATCATAGGGAGGTGTGTCAAAAATATTTCTGCTTATGTCGTAAATATACATATCGCCACCGCCTTTCCATAGCATTATAGCACAAGCTGCAGGGTTTTACAATATAAAAAGCCTTCCCTTACGGGAAGGTGAAAAGAAAGGCTCGGACGAGCCGAGCCTTTCGAAAATTATAAGGTTAGATTATTTAACTGTAATCTTAACTGTAACAACCTTGGAACCAGCATTGTATTTAGCATTGCCTGCAGCCTTAACTGTTACCTTTACAGGGTATGTACCCTTCTTTGCACCCTTACTAACAGTGATTTTACCGTTTGACTTGTTAACAGCAAACTTGCCGGACTTCTTAGCGTAAGTAACCTTACCCTGAGCCTTGCTTACCTTGATTGCGCTTACTGTCTGAGCCTTTTTCTTAACCTTAGCGAGCTTAACTGTCTTTGCGCTTGCCTTAACTGTCATGGGGTTAGCGAGCTTCTTAACAGTAACCTTAGCCTTAGCAGTAACTGTAATAGAACCAGCCTTAGCAGTAACTGTGATAGTAGCTGTGCCTGCAGCCTTACCTGTAACAACGCCCTTGTTTGTTACTGTAGCAATCTTTGTATTGCTGGACTTGTAAGAAACGCTGTCAGCGTACATGATGCTTGCGTTGAGCTTAACTGTCTTGCCGATGTTTACAGACTTGTTGGAAACTTCAACCATAGGATCGAGATACATATTTGTAACAGCAAGAGTTCTGCTTCCGAGCTCAGTGCCTTCTGCATCTTTCTCGATGAACTTAACGTTTGTTTCGCCCTCTGCAAGACCTGTAACCATTACCTTGGACTTGTACATCTCAGCAACACCGTCAGCAGCTGTAACAGGTGAGGGTTCGGAAACCATTACTAAGGACTCGTCCTCGGATTTAACTTCGAGGTTAGCAGCTTCCGCGGAACAATATACCTCGTAGTAAGGGCCATCGTTGAGATAGTTATAGATGTTTGTGTCAGAAATCTGGAGTGAAGATTTGAAGTCGCCGTTAGCGAATACTTCGTCGCCCTGCTCGGGAGTTACGCCGTATTTGCCGTCGCCATAGTAATAGAACCAGTCACCGCCGGTTGTAACAGCGCCGGAGTACTCGTTGAGCTTTGTGTTCTTAGGATCAACAACATAAATCATGCCATCGAATGTCATGGGGTTGTCGGGAGAGATCGGCTGACCGTCTTTTGTTGTTGTGTAGAAGCGATAATCATCATCTTCGGGATCAGTGTAAGTTGTGGGGATATCAACTGTCTGGAAGTTGAAACCGTATCCGGGGTTATCAACAGGAGTCTGACCACCGTCAACGAGGTTGCTGAATATGATCATACCGCAGTCGTCGGGAACTTCACATACGAAGATATGGGGATCGTCGGGATCCTGCTCGAGAATTCTGTATCCGGGCCAACCCTGTGCGTTGTCATAGGGATTTGCCTCTGTACCGTTCTTAAAGTCGTCGCAGTTGTAGGAAGTGCTCCACCAGTAGATACCTGCTGCGCAGGAATCCAAGCTTGTGCCATCATAGTTATCGTTACGGTCGTTGCACCAAGCGTCGGGCAGATAGAAACGATATTTTCTTGTGTTAACCTGAATCTCAGGATCAGAGTTTACAACCTCTGTGATAACAGGTCTTGTACCATACTTCTGAGTTGTCTCGATTTCCTGAGGCTGACCTGTTCCGGGGTCAATTACAGGATTACCGTCGGCATCTCTCTGAATGTAAGTAATAGAACCTTCTCTGGGGTCCGCCTTACTTACCGCTGAAGCCATGATAGTAGCTAATGAAGCTAACATGAGTACAGCGAGTACTAAGCTTAAAGTGCGTTTGAAAATTTTCATTTTTCAAAACCTCCTAAATTTTAAATTTTTCCGCAATTGCGGAATTTAAGCTTATACATATTATAATTTAATTCAGGCTATTTTGCAAGCATTTTCGCATAAAAAAATTGTGACCTAAGAAAATTTAGAATGTTCTACAAATAAGGGGTGTGTTTTTTATGCAGTTATACAATTAAATGTGAAATCAATGTGAAAACTTCAGCAAAAATTTCTTGACATTAGGGGCGGAATTTATTAGTATAGTAATGTTATTGAAAGGTCTCCCAAAGGGAGGGCGTATCTGGAGGTAATTATATGGACAATACTAAAAAAAGTATGGAAAGCTTAGTTGCCCTGTGCAAAGGCAGAGGCTTTGTATATCCCGGTTCCGAGATTTACGGAGGTCTCGCCAACACATGGGACTACGGTCCTTTGGGCACACTGCTTAAAAACAACATAAAAAACGCCTGGCTCAAGAAATTCGTTCAGGAAAACAAGTACAACGTAGGACTTGACTCGGCAATTCTTATGAATCCTCAGACCTGGATCGCTTCAGGACACCTCGGCGGATTCTCCGACCCGCTTATGGACTGCCGCGAGTGTAAAACACGCCACAGAGCAGACAACCTCATCGAGGACTTCGACGGTACAAACGTCGCGGGCTGGTCTAACGAGCAGATGATGGACTATATCAAGGAAAAGAACATCCCCTGTCCCGAGTGCGGCAAACACAATTTCACTGATATCCGTCAGTTCAACCTTATGTTCAAAACATTCCAGGGCGTTACCGAGGGCACAAAGAACGAGCTTTACCTCCGTCCCGAAACCGCCCAGGGTATTTTTGTAAACTTCGCTAATATTCAGCGTACAAGCCGTAAGAAAGTTCCTTTCGGCGTAGCTCAGATTGGTAAAAGCTTCAGAAACGAGATTACTCCCGGTAACTTTATCTTCCGTGTAAGAGAGTTTGAGCAGATGGAGCTTGAGTTCTTCTGCAAGCCCGACACCGATCTGGAGTGGTTTGACTATTGGAGAAGCTTCTGCCGTGATTGGCTGTATTCTCTTGGTATGAAGCCGGAAAACCTCAGACTCCGCGACCACGACAAGGAGGAGCTGAGCTTCTATTCAAAGGCTACCACAGACTTCGAGTACCTCTTCCCCTTCGGCTGGGGCGAGCTTTGGGGTATCGCGGACAGAACCGACTACGACCTCACTCAGCACATCAACACCAGCGGAAAGTCACTCGAATACTTTGACCCGACAACAAATGAGAAATATATTCCTTATGTTATTGAGCCTTCGCTCGGTGTTGAAAGACTTTTCCTCGCGATTATGACCGAGGCTTATGACGAAGAAGTCATCAACGAAAAAGACACAAGAACCGTGCTCAGACTTCACCCCGCCCTCGCGCCGTTCAAAGCCGCTGTACTTCCGCTTTCCAAGAAGCTCGGTGACAAGGCTGAGGCTGTGTTTGATGAGCTCAGCAAGAGCTTCAGCGTTGACTACGATGACGCGGGCTCAATCGGCAAGCGTTACCGCCGTCAGGATGAAATCGGCACACCCGTATGTATTACATACGACTTTGACTCACTGGATGACGGCTGTGTTACAATCCGTAACCGCGACACAATGGAGCAGGAAAGAGTCGCTATTGATAAGCTCAATGATTATCTTTCTGAGCTTGTTAAGTTTTAACTTGACAAACCGCTGAGGAATGCTATAATAGAATTAGAAACGGAGTTGACCGAAGAAACGGTTAGCCCATAAGTTTTTGGTTAAAAATAACCGCTACCTTTGGACTGGGGCGGTTATTTTTTTATATCTTTGATTAACTCCGATAAAACTACCATAAAGATTATGAGTAGTATATATTCGGACAACTTTGACACCCCCTTTCTTACTTGAAATAAGAAAGTAAAAAAGGGCTAACCGCTTCCGTTGTTCGGACAACTCCTAAGAGTATATTAACACATATGTTCTAATATTGCAATAATAATTTAAGGGTTTGGCTAAAAATTTAAGCCAAACCCTTACTTATTACCTATTACATAATACCTTCTTAATCCTCTCGACTGCCTCGATTGTGTTATCGCGGTCGCCGAAGGATGTCAGACGAAAATATCCCGCGCCGTTTTCGCCGAAGCCCTCGCCGGGGGTTCCCACGACGTTCGCTTTCTCGAGCAGGAAGTCAAAGAATTCCCAGCTTCCCATACCGTTGGGGCATTTGAGCCAGATATACGGCGAGTTTTTACCGCCTGTGTAGTAGATGCCAAGCTCGTCCATAGCCGACGAGATTATACGGGCGTTCTCCTGATAATAGGCGATATTTTCTTTAATCTGGCGCTGTCCCTCTTCACTGAACACAGCCGCCGCGCCGCGCTGTACAGGCCACGAAACACCGTTGAACTTTGTGGCTTCCCGACGATACCAGAGTTTATAGATATTATGACCGTCACGCTCAAGCTCTTTGGGGATTACTGTGTATCCGCAGCGTGTACCCGTAAAGCCCGCGGTCTTTGAAAGCGAGCATAGCTCTATAGCGCAGGTGCGAGCGCCCTCAACCGCGAAGATTGAACGCGGGCAGTTATCCTCGGTGATAAAAGCCTCATAAGCGGCGTCGTAGATTATTACGGAGTCGTTTTTGTTCGCGTAGTCAACCCATGCTTTAAGCTGGTCATATGTATACGCGGAACCTGTGGGATTGTTCGGTGAGCAAAGGTAGATTATATCGGCTTTTACGCTGTCATCGGGCATGGCGGCAAAGCCGTTGCGCTCATTGGAATCAGCGTATATGATTTTTCTGCCCGCCATAATGTTTGAGTCAACATACACGGGATACACGGGGTCTGTTACGAGAACAACATTATCCTCGCTGAAGATATCACCGATGTTACCCGAATCGGACTTCGCGCCGTCTGTGATTAAAATCTCATCCGCTCCGACTGTTACGCCGAAGCTCTTATAATAATCGGAAACCGCCTGACGCACAAACTCATAACCCTCATAGTCGGGATAACCTTTAAAAGTCTCTTTTTTACCGAGCTCGTCCGCGCCCTCTTTCATAGCGTCAACCACTACGGGAGCGAGCGGGAGAGTTACATCGCCGATACCGAGCTTGATAACCTTCTTGTCAGGGTTCTTTTCTATAAAGTCGCTTGTTCTCTTGGCTACCTCCGCAAAGAGATAGTTGGAAACAAGATTGTCAAAGTTTTTGTTTACTTTCATTCTGATTACTCCTTTTTTCTTAGCCCTCCCTTGGGGGAGGGTGGCACGCCGCAGGCGTGACGGGAGAGGGTCCACTTGTTAAATGCCTCTCTATCATACGTTTGATAAAAATACTGGAACAAGGTTTGAACAAAGTCGGATTAATACAAAAGTCGGTACACTGAACTATCAATATTGATATAATACTGACTTACGCCTACCCTCTATCGGTTTTGCCATTCTCTGCGAGAACGCCAAAACCACTTTCCCCCCGGGGGAAAGCATAACCTATATTTCAATCTCACCGTCGAAGATTCTTCTCGCCTCGCCTGTCATATAGACAGTGTCGTCGGTGTAGTTGATTACAAGGTCGCCACCGCGAAGTTTGATTGTGATGTCCTCGCCTTTCTTGCAATAACCGTTCTCGCAAGCGGAAACAGCTACGGCGCACGCGCCCGTACCGCAAGCCCATGTTTCGCCCGAGCCTCTCTCCCACACTCTCATCTTGATTGTATGGTCATTGAGCACCTTAACAAACTCGGTGTTGACACGTTCGGGGAAAAGCGGGTCGTGCTCAAACTGAGGACCTACCTTTTCGATTTCAAGACCGTCAACGTTATCGACAAATACCACGCAATGCGGATTACCCATAGATACGCAGGTCACGTTGTAATCCTTACCGCTGATATTGACTTTCTCGTTAATCATTCTGTCCTTGTCAAAGTTGACGGGAATAAGTTTGGGGTTGAGCTCCGCCTTACCCATATCAACTCTCAGCTTTGTAACCTCGCCGTCCTGAGTAAAGGCTTTCAGGCTCTTGATGCCGCTGAGCGTTTCGACAGTAAACTCGTCGCGCTCCTTGATATCGAGCATATTGTGGTCATAGAGGAACTTACCTACACAACGGATTCCATTGCCGCACATCATACCCTCAGAACCGTCAAGGTTGAACATACGCATTTTAGCGTCCGCGACGTCGGACGGGCAAACAAGGATAAGTCCGTCTCCGCCGATGCTGAAATGGCGGTCTGAAAGGCGTACGGAAAGCGCCTCGGGATTGTTTATTTCCTGGTCGAAAGTAGAGCAATAGATATAATCGTTGCCCGCGCCCTGCATCTTCGAGAACTTGAGCTTCATCTTCTCGCTGCGCATATTGTTGATATCTACGAGCTCCGTGCTCACCTGAGAATAACGGCTTCTCAGGCTCTCTGCGAGAGCGTTGGCTGTATCAAGAGAAGTAAGACACGGAATGTTTCTCTCAACTGTCTTACGACGGATTTTAACCGAGTCACGCTCGGGCATTCTGCCCTTTGCGGAGGTTGAGATAACGTACTGAATCTTTCCGCTTTCGATAAGAGTCAGTGAGTTGTGAGATTCGTCCTCGTGAATCTTGGGAACAACTATAGATTCTATGTTATATGTTTCAAGCACTTCGGATGTGCCCTTTGTGGCATAAATTGTAAAGCCCATATCGGCGTACTTCTTGACGATATCGCCAATTTCGGCCTTGTCGCTGTTGCGGACAGTTACAAATACACCGCCGCCGTGCTGCATCTTATAGCCCGCGGCGATAAGTCCTTTGTAGAGAGCTTCCTCAAGAGTACCCGCTACACCGAGAACCTCACCTGTGGATTTCATCTCGGGACCGAGGTGGTTATCAACGTTGATGAGCTTCTCAAAGCTGAACACGGGAACCTTTACGGCGTAGTAAGGCGACTTCTTATAAAGTCCCGTACCGTAACCCATATCCCTGAGCTTTTCGCCGAGCATAGCCTTTGTAGCGAGGTCTACCATAGGAACGCCCGTAACCTTGCTGATGTAAGGAATTGTTCTGGACGAACGCGGGTTAACCTCGATTACGTTCAGCTCGCCGTTGTATACGATGTACTGAATATTTACAAGTCCCTTTGTTTTGAGAGAAAGGGCTAAATTGCGTGTAGCCTCAATGATGATATCCACCATCTCGTCTGTTACATTCCACGCGGGATATACAGCGATTGAGTCGCCCGAATGTACTCCCGAACGCTCAACGTGTTCCATAATTCCGGGGATGAGGATATCCTCGCCGTCGCAGATTGCGTCAACCTCAAGCTCCGTACCCATAAGATACTTGTCAATAAGAATCGGGTTCTCAATCTCCTGAGCGAGAATGATGTCCATATACTCGTCGACATCTGCGTCATTAAAGGCTATAATCATATTCTGACCGCCGAGAACATAGGACGGGCGCAGAAGCACGGGATAGCCGATTCTGTCCGCGGCTTCAAGAGCCTCCTCTTTAGTCATAACCGTAACGCCCTTTGCTCTGGCGATATTATGCTGTTCAAGAAGCTCGTCAAAACGCTCTCTGTCCTCCGCCATATCAATGGCGTCGAAGGATGTGCCAAGAATATTTACGCCGTTTTTGTCGAGGTATTCAGTCAGCTTGATAGCAGTCTGTCCGCCGAACGCCACAACTACACCGTAGGGCTTTTCTGTCGCGATAATTCCCATTACATCCTCGGTTGTTAGAGGTTCAAAGTAGAGCCTGTCCGCTGTGTCAAAGTCGGTTGAAACAGTCTCGGGGTTGTTGTTTACGATAACAACCTCATAGCCCGCTTTCTTGAGAGCCCATACGCAGTGTACGGAAGCGTAGTCGAACTCGATACCCTGACCGATACGGATGGGGCCTGAGCCGAATACGATTACAGTCTTTTTGTCACTGTTTCTTTCGGCGATAAACTCCGCCGCCTCGTTCTCCTTGTCAAATGTGGAATAGAAGTAAGGTGTTTCTGCGTTGAACTCAGCCGCGCAGGTGTCAACCATTTTATATACGGGAACTAAAGGCTCTGTAACCTTTTGTCCGCTGTATTTTTCGATAGTGCGGTCAAGGTAACCGATTTCCTTGGCGCGCTTGTAGAGGTCGTCTGTGAGCTTTTCTGTCTTGAGCTCCTCGCCGACCTTGATGATATTTACGAGCTTTTCGAGGAACCACTCGTCAATAAGAGTAATTTCGTGGATTTTGTCCACAGACACTCCCCTCTTCAGCGCCTCATAGACACAGAACATTCTGAGGTCGTCACATATCGAGAGCCTGTCGACAACAGCGTCGTCGGACATCTCCATAAACATTTCGTCCTCCATAGTGTCGTGGGAAATCTCCGCTCCGCGTATAGCTTTCATCATAGCCTGCTCGAACGTAGGAGCGATAGCCATAACCTCGCCCGTAGCTTTCATCTGAGTTCCGAGCGAACGCTTGGCGTATACGAATTTATCGAAAGGCCATTTGGGCAGCTTAACTACAACGTAGTCGAGAGCGGGCTCGAAGCACGCGTAGGTGTTGCCTGTAACGGCGTTTTTAATCTCGTTGAGAGTGTAGCCTATCGCGATTTTAGCCGCAACCTTGGCTATGGGATAACCCGTAGCCTTTGAAGCGAGCGCGGATGAACGCGATACACGGGGATTAACCTCGATTACCGCGTACTCAAAGGTCTCGGGGTTAAGCGCGAACTGACAGTTACAACCGCCCTCTACCTTTAACGCCGATATAATATCGAGAGCCGCTGAACGGAGCATCTGATATTCCTTGTCGGCGAGAGTTACCGCGGGAGCGATAACGATAGAGTCGCCCGTGTGAACGCCGACAGGGTCGAAGTTCTCCATAGAACAGACTGTGATTACGTTGCCGAGGCTGTCGCGCATAACCTCGAACTCGATTTCTTTCCAGCCCGCTATACATCTTTCGATAAGGCACTGAGTAATCGGAGAAAGCTCCAGACCGTTTGAACAGATTTCACGGAGTTCTTCCTCATTATTTACAATACCGCCGCCGGTACCGCCCAGGGTAAACGCGGGACGGACGATTACGGGGTATCCGATTTCGTCGGCAAAGTCAACAGCCGCCTCTACGTCGGTTACAACCGTTGAGGGGATTACAGGCTGGTTGATTTCAAGCATAGTGTCCTTGAACATCTGCCTGTCCTCAGCCTTGTCGATTGTCTCGGGAACAGCGCCGAGCAGCTTAACGCCGTATTTCTCTAGGAAACCCTCTTTGGCGAGCTGCATGCTGAGCGTAAGTCCTGTCTGTCCTCCAAGTGTGGAGAGCAGCGAGTCGGGGCGCTCCTTTATGATTATTCTCTTGACTATTTCGAGAGTAAGAGGCTCAATATATACCTTGTCCGCCATAGCGTTGTCTGTCATAATCGTTGCGGGGTTGGAGTTGACAAGGATAACCTCAAGGCCTTCCTCCTTGAGGGCGCGGCACGCCTGTGTGCCCGCGTAGTCAAACTCAGCCGCCTGACCGATTACAATCGGTCCTGAGCCGATTACCATTACTCTTTTGATATCAGATTTCAGTGGCATAATATCATTCCTTTCAGTGGTCAGTGGTCAGTGGTCAGTGGTCAGTTGAACGCTAACAAATGTTTATCGGGTTTTGAACATATCTCTCTCGGGAAATACTCGTCTGTTTTTGTGTATTATTTATCGCGTGAACAACTGAGAACTGACTGCCGATTACTGAGAACCAGTATTCAATCAAACTCTTCCAATCAATTCTTCTTATGGTCTTTTATCATATCTATGAACCTATCAAACAAAAAAGCTGTGTCCTTGGGGCCGCCGCAGGCTTCGGGGTGGAACTGAACGGAGAACGCGGGCATATCCTTGTAGTTTACGCCCTCGCAGGTTCCGTCGTTACCGTTTACGAAGCTTACTTCGGCGTTAGCGGGAACCGAGTCGTTAATTACAGCGTAACCGTGGTTCTGTGAAGTGATGTACACTCTGTCAGTTTTGAGCTCCTTGGCGGGCTGGTTTGCGCCGCGGTGTCCATAGTGAAGCTTCTCGGTCTTTGCTCCCTGTGAAAGAGCCAGAAGCTGATGTCCGAGACAAATACCGAAAGTAGGTATTTTCTTTTCACAGAGTTTTTTCAGGTTGGCAATAGCTTCAACATTCTCCTCGGGGTCGCCGGGGCCGTTTGACAGCATAATGCCGTCGGGATTCAACGCGAGAATATCCTCGACTGAGGTGTTATAAGGCACAACAGTGAGGTTACAGCCGCGCTTGACGAGTTCTCTGCCGATGTTATGCTTGGCGCCGTAGTCGATTAAAACTACGTTATATTTGGGCTCGTCCGCCTTAAACTCCTTTTTCTCGGAAGTTGAAGTGGAACTTACCGCCTTTTGTACCTTATAGGGTTTAATCTCCTCGATATCCTTTTCAAGGTTATCGAGCGTGTATGTAAGCTTGCAGTTCATAACACCATATTCACGCACAATACGTGTGAGAGTGCGGGTGTCTATATCGTAAAGCCCCGGGATATCGGCGCTTTTTAAAAAAGTGTCAAGATCCCCCTCACAACGGAAGTTGCTGGGAGCTTGGCACCAATTACGAACGATATAAGCTTTTAACGCGGGAGTTTCACTCTCAAAATCGGCGGGAATTACACCATAGTTACCGATAAGCGGGAAAGTCTGAATAACTACCTGACCGAAGTAACTGGGGTCGGTAAGTGTTTCAAGATAACCTGTCATCGCTGTTGTAAAGACAAGCTCTCCCGTTGTTTCCTTTTCGGCTCCGAAGGCCTTGCCCTCAAAGTATGTGCCGTTTTCCAGAATAAGATATGCTGTTCGGCTCATAGGATCATCCTTTCAGAAAAGTAATACTGTACTTTATAGTTCTATACCTTAATATACCATCATAATATTTTAAAGCATTTCTGTAAATTAGTGATTGCGTATTAGAAAAATAAAAAATTTTTTTAGCCTGAGGCTGATGAAGCACCAAGCCCTCCCTTGGGGGAGGGTGGGCAATTCGCCACCATAGGCGAATTGGTCGGGAGAGGGTCCACTTGCAAATAGTTATATTGATAACGTTTGATATAGCGAGCTTTTTTATAATGGACCCTCTTCAGTCTCGCTACGCTCGACAGCTTTCCTAAGCCGGAGACGGCAAACCCTCTGTCGCATACGCGACATCTCCCTTAGTAAGGGAGTCTCCCCAAGGGAAGCCTTTGTTCTCTACATTCACATACCACTTACCACTAACCACAAAAACAGTTGACTATTTTTCGATATCGTTATATACTTTTAGTGTATATTTTTATGGAGGGGAAAACATGAACGTACCTGAATTATTCTCAAGCAAAGTATTCAACGACGACGTAATGAAAGACAAGCTGCCTAAGCCTGTCTACAAAGCGCTCAAGGCTACCATTGAGAACGGCGAGGCGCTTGATTCCAACATAGCCAACGCCGTGGCTCACGCTATGAAGGAGTGGGCTATCGACCAAGGGTGCACACATTACACACACTGGTTTCAGCCTCTCACGGGCGTAACAGCCGAAAAACACGACAGTTTTATCACACCAGACGGCGACGGCAAGGTTATGATGACCTTCAGCGGCAAGGAGCTCATTAAGGGCGAGCCCGACGCGTCAAGTTTCCCCTCCGGCGGTATCCGCGCCACATTTGAGGCGAGAGGCTACACAGCCTGGGATCCCACCTCCCCAGCTTTCGCCAAGGACGGCACTCTTTATATCCCGACAGCTTTCGCCTCATACACAGGCGAGGTTCTGGACAAAAAGACTCCTCTTCTACGTTCAATGGAGAGCTTGTCAAAGCAGGCTATCCGTATATTAAAGCTGTTCGGCAAGAATGATGTTACACGCGTCAAGACAAATGTAGGCCCCGAACAGGAGTACTTCCTTATTGACAAGGCTATGTACGACGCGCGCCCCGACCTTATCTATACAGGCAGAACACTATTTGGCGCGAAAGCTCCCAAAGGTCAGGAGCTTGACGACCATTACTTCGGTTCAATCAAGACCAGAGTTAAAGAGTTTATGGCTGAGCTCGACAAGGAGCTCTGGAGCTATGGCATTCTCGCCAAGACAAAGCACAACGAGGTTGCTCCGTCACAGCACGAGATTGCTCCCGTATTCACAATAACAAACATAGCCGTTGACCAGAACGAGCTTATGATGGAGCTACTTAAAAAGACAGCGGAAAAGATGGGCCTTGTCTGTCTGCTGCACGAAAAGCCTTTTGCGGGCGTTAACGGCTCAGGCAAACATAACAACTGGTCGCTTCTTACTAACACAGGCGAAAACCTCCTCAAACCCGGTAAAAAGCCTGAAGACAACTTACAGTTCCTGCTCTTCCTCGCCGCTATCGTTAAGGGCGTTGACGAGTATCAGGATCTGCTCAGAATCTCCGTAGCCTCAGCGGGCAACGATCACCGTCTGGGCGCTAACGAGGCTCCGCCCGCTATTATGTCCGTATTCCTCGGCGACCAGCTTGACGCTGTTGTACACTCCATTGAGGAAGGCGAGGACTACGAGAGCGAAAAGCTCGATAATATGGAACTCGGCGTTGAGGTTCTGCCCTCTCTGAGAATGGACACAACAGACCGCAACCGCACCTCCCCCTTTGCTTTTACGGGAAACAGATTTGAGTTCAGAAGCCTCGGTTCATCCGTAAACGTAGCGAGCCCCAACATTGTGCTCAATACAATCGTTGCCGAGGAGCTCAAGGAGTTCGCCGACCACCTTGAATCTATCAAGGACGTTAAGCGCGCTATGAAGCGTCTTATCGCCAGAACTTTCAAGCAGCACGACCGTATTATATTCAACGGCGACAACTATTCCAAAGAATGGGAAGATGAAGCCGAAAGACGCGGACTGCTTAACCTCAAGACTGTTCCCGACGCTGTTAAGCATTACACAGAGAAAAAGAACGTTAAGCTCTTTAAATCAAACAACGTATTCACCAAGGGCGAGATGGAAGCCAGATACGAGGTTGACCTCGAGAACTACGCCAAGATTATCAAAATCGAGGCTCTCACAATGATTGAGATGTCAAAGAAAGATATCATACCCGCTGTCAACGAGTATGTAAAATCTCTGACAGATACAGCTCTCGCAAAGCAGGAACTCTCAACGGATATTCCCGTGATACTCGAGAAGAGACTGATTACCGATTTGAGCGAGAAACTTGTAGAATTCGCTGATAAACTGACTGAGCTTGAAAACGACCTCGAAAAGGCAGACGGGCTCCAGAAGAATATGCAGAATTACGCGGACTTCTTCAAGGATGTAATCCTGACTGATATGAACGCGCTCAGAGAAATCGGCGACTATATGGAAACTCAGACAGGTTCCGAGTACTGGCCTTATCCCTCTTACGGCGAAATGCTGTTTGGAGTATAATTCGCAAGCGAATTATACTCAGTGATCAGTGATTAGCAGTCAGTTGTCAGTTGTGGTCGGGCAGAAACCTTCCATCTTCCACAACGTTCCCCAGTACAAAAATATAGTCGTTATGCGGACAGCTTGGAGCGCAGTCCTTTAACTCCTTATTTTGCACAGCGCTTTTGCTCCCTTAATCCGACACTGTCGGCGGTCGCAACGCTACCCGATTGTATTAATAATGATTTAAACTAATTAAACCCAAAGGTTCAGCTTTTAATGCGCCTTTGGGTTTATATTATAGTATTAGATGTTTTATTAATAGTTCGGGAACATAAGGTTTGTACTAATCAGGCTTTTGTTCTCGACATTCACTAACCACTGACTACTGACCACTAAAAAAGCAGCCTTTTCGGCTGCTTTTTTGATAATTATTTAAACTTAACAGCTGTGCCTGTTGCCATAATCTCGGCGGCGCCCTCCATAACAGCGGAGCTTGCAAATCTAACATTTACAACCGCGTCAGCGCCCATCTGCTTAGCCTGATCTACCATACGCTGTGTAGCGACGTCTCTTGCTTCCTGCATCATCTTTGTGTAGGAACCGAGCTCGCCGCCTATTAAACTCTTTAATCCCGCGCCGATGTCCTTGAACGCGTTCTTGGACTGTACCATTGAGCCCGATACAAGACCGAGAGTCTCAAATTCTTTTCCTGAAATTGTTTCTGTTGTTACTAATAACATTTCAATATTCCTCCAAAATATTAATTGAGAATTTCACAATTCCCTTAACTATTATATTATCATACTTTACAAAATAATGCAACGAAAAACGGAGCGGTTCATCTGAACCGCTCCGCATAATAATATTTATTTTACTTTAATCTTAACCGTCACGGTCTTACTTCCAGCCTTGTAGGTTGTATTGCCCGCGGCGGTGACTTTGACTTTAACCGTGTATGTGCCTTTCTTAGTGCCCTTCTTAACGGTCAGCTTGCCGTTCTTTTTGTTGACGGCAACTTTTGCGCTGCCTGAGGCTTTCTTGTAGGTTACAGTGCCTTTGGCGTTCTTTACGGTTATAGCTGATACGGTCACAGCCTTTTTCTTTACTGTAGCATACTTGACTGTCTTTGCAGTTGTTTTAACACTAATTGTGTTGGCTTTTTGCTTAACTGTGATTTTAACCGAAGCGGACTTGCCGTTGTTCTTAGCTGTGATAGTTACTGTGCCCGCTTTAAGTCCTTTTACTACACCCTTTGAACTTACTGTAGCAACCTTTGTGTTGCTTGAAGTAAAGGTTGTAGCGCCGTTGGGATTCTCAACTGTAGCATTTACGGTTGTTGTATCGCCTACATAGATTGATGTCTTAGCCGCTTTTACCGAAATAGAAGTCTTGGCTTCTGTGGTAGGTTCGGTTGCTTGTGTTTGCGAAGCGGGCTGTGTAGGCTCCGTAGCCTGAGTGCCCTGTGTTTCAGTCGTAATCGTTTCGACGGGCTCGGTCGCCTGAGTCTGTGTCGCCTGTGTTGCCTGTGTTGACTGTGTAGGCTGAGTAACCTCTGTGGGAGTAGTCGGCTCGGTTGACTGAGTGACATCAGTAGGCTCAGTAGTTTGTGTGGCTTGAGTATCTTCGGTTGACGATGTTGTTTGGGTAGATTCTGTTGATTGAGTTTCGCTTGAACTAGGTTGGGTCGGTTGACTTTCGCTGTGACTTGAAGGCTCAATTTTGGGATTAACTATAATTTTTATTTTATTAGAACAAATTTTGTAATCATTTACTTTCCCTTCTGCATAAACATAATACTCTCCAGGATTAATAAAATAGTTTTTATACGTTCTTGAAGATGTTGAATCTCCTGAATAATACGTTGTTCCGTTCTTTTCAAAGCAAATCTTTACTTGCTGACAAGCAGACAATCCACTATATACAAAAGTTATCTCCTCGTTAACATCAACAGTTGTTTTATTCACTGACAAAACAGGATCAAATACATAAACAGTAATTTTTTGTGAATAATACCATTTTCCATTGTATAGCCCGCCGACATAAACTCGATATAAACCTTCTTTTTCAAAATATGTGTCAAAGAATCGTGAACTTGTCGAATCTTTAGTATAGTATTTTTTACCGTTTCCATCTTCGAAATAGAACTCTGCTTTACTACACTCAGATAAACCAGAATACCAAAAAGTGATTTCTTCGTTAACCATAACATAATTCTTATTATCTCCAACAGTAGGAGTTGGAGTTGAAGTCGGAGATCCTCCGCCTGTCAGGTTGTTACCGTTTAAATGATGCTTAAAAGTAAATTTGCCTTGAAGTTCGCTTAACGAAATTTGAACATCCCAACGTACGGCTCCATAATAACCTTCTCCTTCCCAAGTAAAATTACCCTCGGCATATCTGATAGTCGAACCATTAACATAGGTTATAAAGATAGTATGACCATCATTGTTTACTGAAACTATATCCCCCGCGTTAAAGGATGATTTGTCATAGCTCTTTGTCCAGCCACCGTTGGAAGTATACTGTGAACTTCCAAAACAGTAATATGCTAATTTGTTGGCAAATCCTTTACATGTCCACGCAAGCGCGGTACCGTTCTCATAATAAGTATAATTTGGGGTTGATTTCTCAGGATAACTCGACTTAAGCTCATTAAGCTTTGTCGCGAACTGTGATTCGTTAAGCAAAGTGTAACCTGTTGGATTTTTCCCACTTTCAGTTGCGTTCGCGTTTATTGGTGCTACCGTAATTACGCTGATTAGCATCAACAGGGCTAATACTATGCTTGCCAGTTGTCTTACTCTTTTCATATGTTTCTCTCCTTAAAAAATAAAAAACCACACAATCGAAGCTGTATACCAAAACACACGCTCAATTTGCACTTTTATTTTATCACACTTCTCTCTGAAATGCTCGCCAAAAATGCACACTGATATTTATGCAAAACGCACAAAAGCGGAGCGGTATAAAAACCGCTCCGCTAATTAAGCATTACGCATTAATAATTGTGAATTGATTATACGCAGCCCTGAGCTTTCATAGCCTCGGCAACCTTGAGGAAGCCAGCGATGTTAGCGCCTGCCATATAATTGCCTTCCATGCCGTACTCCTTAGCAGCCTCGTCACAAGACTTGAAGATTTCCTTCATAATGTTGTGGAGTCTTGAGTCAACATCCTCGAATGTCCAGCTGAGTCTCTCAGAGTTCTGGCTCATCTCAAGACCTGATACCGCAACGCCGCCTGCGTTAGCAGCCTTAGCGGGACCGTAGAGCATATTGTTCTCGAAGTATACGTCGATAGCCTCGGGAGTAGAAGGCATATTGGAGCCCTCTACGAGAGCGTAACAGCCGTTCTTTGCGAGAGTCTTAGCGGACTCGCCGTCAATCTCGTTCTGAGTAGCGCAAGGCAGAGCGATGTCACAGGGAATTGTCCAGATACCGCTGCAGCCCTCGGTGTACTTAGCCTCGGGATGAACTGTTACATACTCTTTGATTCTCTTTCTCTCAACTTCCTTAAGCTGCTTAACGAGATCAAGATCAATACCGTTTTCGTCATAAATATATCCGTTGGAATCGGAGAGAGCAACTACCTTAGCGCCGAGCTCTGTTGCTTTCTGTGTAGCGTAAATAGCAACATTACCCGAACCTGAGATAACTACTGTCTGTCCCTGGAAGGACTTGCCGTTAGCCTTGAGCATTTCGTTAGCGAAATAGCAAACGCCGTAACCTGTAGCCTCTGTACGAGCGAGCGAACCGCCGAATGTGAGACCCTTACCTGTAAGTACGCCTGTAAACTCATTTCTGAGTCTCTTGTACTGACCGAACATATAGCCGATTTCACGAGCGCCTGTACCGATGTCGCCCGCGGGAACGTCGGTGTTGGGGCCGATGTGCTTGCACAGCTCTGTCATAAAGCTCTGGCAGAAACGCATAACCTCAGCGTCGGACTTACCCTTGGGATCAAAGTCGGAACCGCCCTTACCGCCGCCCATGGGGAGAGTTGTAAGGCTGTTCTTGAAAATCTGCTCAAAACCGAGGAACTTGATGATACCGATGTATACAGAGGGATGAAGTCTTAAACCACCCTTGTACGGACCGATAGCTGAGTTGAACTCAATACGGAAACCGCGGTTAACCTGAGTAACGCCGTTATCGTCAACCCAAGGAACACGGAAGATAATCTGTCTTTCGGGCTCAACGATTCTGTCAAATACACCTGCCTCAACGAGGTCGGGTCTTTTCTCAGCTACGGGCTCAAGAGAAGTAAAAACCTCTGTAACCGCCTGAATAAACTCAGGCTCGCCCTGATTTCTCTTTTTAACTGTTTCAAGCAAATCAGCTAAATATTTGTTCTGTAGTGCCATTTCGATTCCTCCATTCTTATTTATCCAAAAATAACACTTTAACATATTAACACAAACAACTGAAAATTGCAAGAATTTTTTTAAAAAATTCATAATAATGCAAAATAAGAAAAATAATGCGCTATATTTGCACGTTTTCCTTGGACAAACTTGCAATAATCTCAACCAAAACAGCAAAAGGGCAGCCGACGGCTGCCCTTATTTGCGCATTACGAATCACAAAACGTGAAATTATTTAACTGTAATCTTAACCGAAACAGTCTTAGTGAGCGGTTTATACTTGTTGTTTCCTGCTACTTTAACCGTTATCTTTACTGTATACTTACCCTTCTTCATGCCTTTCTTGAGGGTAATCTTACCGTTCTTTTTGTTGACAGTAATATTCTTGTCGCCCTTTTTCTTGGTGTAAGTTACCTTGCCCTTAGGCTTTTTAACGGTAACAGCCTTGACTGACTGGGCTTTTTGCTGAAGGCTGCTGTACTTGACAGTCTTTGCGCTCGCCTTAATCTTAGCGGTGTTCTTCTTCTTGATTACTGTTATTGTCACAGATTTGCTCTTGCCGTTGTTTGTAGCGGTGATTTTAACCTTACCCGCTTTTTTGGCTGTTACCTTACCCTTTGAGTTAACAGTCGCAATCTTTGTATTACTGGACTTAAACTTAGTTGTACCTACGGGATTTGTAACCGTGGCTGTTACAGTGGTTGTGCCGCCTACATAAATCTTGGATTTCTTAGCTTTCAGCTTAACAGTTGTCGCGGTGGACTTAATAGTTACGTCGTACTCTACATCAAAGCCCATAATTGTGGCAACCGCGGTGTATGTGCCGCCCGCTGTCCATTGATTGTAATAATCCTGATCAGTCTCGGAATAGTTATACCACAAGCCGAATCTTCTGCCCAGATACTCAATATAACCATCTTCATCGCTCTTTAGGGTAGCGCCATCTTTAAATGTTACGGTGTAGTTTACGGGAGCCGGGTTGTAATAGAAGTATTCTCCTACCAAATTATCGTCATCATCAAAGCAGTAATCGTAATCTCCGTAATCCTCGTCGAATTCGGTGATCTTGCATACATCGTTAATCTTTACACTCTTAATCGGGTTCTCGATAACTTTAACATTGAATGTTGTATCGAATCCTAAGATTTTGGCTTTTACAACATAAGTGCCGCCGACTTCCCATTGATTCTCGGGGCTCTGATCGTCTTCTATATCGGTTAATTCATAGTATTCACCATTATAGAAAATCGTACCGTACTCACCGTGGATAACAGTGTCATCATCGAGCTTAACTGTAATTGAAGCGTCGCCTGTGTTGTAATCGTATCTGGTCCATTCATTGCCATCATCATCGTACATTGTTTCACAATCATACTGGTCAATTACAACAAAGTCATCAATTTGAGCGCTCACTACCGGCGTATTTCCAACCGTTGCCTGATATTCAAACGCAAATCCTAAAACATTAGCTGTACATGTATATGTACTGCCGACTGTCCACGGAGTTTCAGCGCTCTGATTATCTGTGATATCTTCTATGTAATACCATTCACCGTCATATAATACGCCGCCTTCAAAGTCGCTGTTAAGGACAGTGTCGTCTTTTAAAGTAACGGTGTACTGTGTGGGATAAGTGTAATATCTGAAGTATTTACTCTCTAATTGGTCAGTCTCTTCGTCGTATTGATATTCCCATTCACCCGAAGCGTTTTCGATAAGCTTCAAAGGTTCAGCCTCAACCTTTTTAACAGGACTTGGAACAACCTCTACCTCAAACTCAGCTGAAACACCGAGGATAGTACCTGTTGCGGTATGTGTGCCCACTCCCCAGGGATTATCAGAAGACTGGTCGTCCTCTATATTGAGGTAGAAATAATCATCATCATATTCGACACCGCCATAGACGTCGCTTTCATATGTTTCCCCGTTACTGAGTGTAACAGTAAACTTCGGCATATATTCATAACAGGAGCCGTCTTCGGATTTATGAGTACCTTCAATAATTGTTATTTTTGAAATATCAACTTTTTTAGCGGGAGTTCCCTTTACGTTAACGGTAACAGGAGCTGTTGTACCGAGCACCGATACAGTGGCGGAATATGTTCCGACGCCCCAGATATTATCCTTGCTCTGATTGTCAATGAACTCTACGGGGATATAAATGTCCTTGTAATAATAATCTCCATCATCGTCGGCGGTAACTACAGTTCCGTCAAACATTGTTATCTCGAGACCTACGTATTTTTCGTAATTGATTCTCTCATAGGGTTCTTCGCTTTCATCGTCGGGTACGGTGAAGTAAGAATCCACGCCCTTTGTAGCTGTAACAGTCTCAGGAATAACCTTAACAGACTTAACGGGATTACTGTTTATTGTAACAGTAAAATCATCTGTCAATGAACCAATGCTTCCCGTTACCGTATAGCTATTTCCGGGTTCCCACTGGCTTTCATACGACTGGTCATCATCATAATTGAGTTTATACATGTATCCGTCAATAGTTACCGAACCGTTGTGGCCTTTGACCGTTGAACCGTTTGCGAGCTGAACGCTGAACTCGGGAGTATATACATACTCGTTATAAAAATCCTCATAGTTCCAATCATACTCAGGGTTGCAGTCTATGTCTCTGTAAATCTCAACGTCGTTTATTGTCAAACCGACAATCTGACTCTCAATTACAGTAACTTTAATCTCCTGATATTTGGCACCTACAAAGATAAACGCTCTGTGTACGCCGGCGCCCCACTCGTTGTCATCATCCTGGTCATCTGAATTGTTAATGCGATAAGTAACGTCGCCTACAGTTATTTCTTCGTCATCAAGATATTTTGTGACAACTGAATTATCCTTAAGAGTAATCTCTATCTCGGGATTGTAATTAAACTCTTTGTAAGTATACTTTTCGCCATCCATATAATATGTGGCGAGCGAGGAATCCACTCCATCCATTACAGTTACGTCCTTAACGCTGATGCTCTTGATATCGGACTCCGTAATTGTATAATTAAACTTATACTCTTTTCCGAAAAGGATTGCACTAACTTTGCGTGTACCAACCTGCCACGGCTCGGCATACTGCATTGTATTGACATCAGCACTTTTTATTTTGCCAAGCAACTCAACACTGCCGTCATCGGACTTGACTGATTCGCCTGTCTTCAAATAAACAGTGAACTCGGGCTCATCGTTGTAGTAGAAATACGCTTTATCAAATACGCTCTGCTCTGTCTCATCGTCCCATGAATAATAGGAACCTAGATAGCCGTTTGTACCCTCAACGCAGGTTATGTCCTCAAACTCAACTTTGCTGATCGGGCTTTCCTGAACATTAACTACAGCGGTAGTCTCGAGGCCGAGAATACTGTATGTAACTTCGTGGTTGCCTGTTGACCAAGGAGTCTCCCAGGACTGGTCATCCATACAATCAACTGTAAATTCAACACCGTTGTATGTGATGATGCCGTCCTCATCGGATGTCAGAACTGTGTCATCCTCCAGGGTTACTTTGCACTCAATCTGGTCAGCATATTCATAGCTCGCCCATGCATGCTCGTTTTCGTAATCATCATAAGATTTGACATACTGAGAGTCCAGATCCTCATAAAGATCTATTTTCTCAACTGTCATACTTTTGGGCGCAGCCATATCGCCCGACGGCAAGGTTTCGTCAGGCACGGTTTCATCTGTTGGATCTGTCTCGTCGCTGGGATCTGTCTCATCGCTGGGATCTGTCTCATCGCTCTCAGACGGTTCTGATTCATCATTGTCGTTATCAGCAGTTTTAACAACAGAATCCACGCCTTTTGCGGTTTTTGTTTCATCCACAGTCGTACTCTGCTCGGTTTCATCAACCGCGTATGCCGAAATCGGCGCAACGGTGAATACACTCAAAAGCATAAGTAAGGCTAAGAAGATGCTTAATAGTTTTGGTAGTGATCTCATTTTCTATCCCTCCTAATAAAGATGTAATAATTATACAATTTTTACATAAAAAAGTCAATTATTCTATACAATTCCACTTGTACGCGCATTAATCAATTTGATTATTTCAACGGGATTCACGCAAACCTGCGTACCGATTTTGCCCGCGCTGATATATATTCTCTCAAAACTGAGCGCGCTTTCGTCAAAAACAGTGACAAAGCTTCCCCTCATCCCCAAAGGGGAAACATTACCGCGTTCATATCCGCAAATCTTTTTGAGGTCTTTTACATGAGTCATCTCAATACTCTTCTCCCCTACGACTTTTGCCGCTTTTTTCAGATTAAGTGTGGTATTAACGGGAATATCAAATACATAATACTCACCCGACTTTCCCCTGACGACAAGTGTTTTGAACACAGTGTCGGGATTCTGCCCCATAAGCACGGCGACCTCGTTACCCTCAACAGCCTCATTACCGTGAGGATATTCAAGAGCTTCGTACTCAATTTTTGCTCTGTCGAGAATACGCATTACGTTTGTTTTGACTTGCTTTGACATAAATATTCCTTTCGTATTATATTTCTTTCAGAGAATTATATTTAATTAAAAACCTGTTGACTATTCGTAACGAATAGTATATAATATTTTTGGTGATTAATATGAAATCTAGAAATGCTAAATTAATTGTAAATCATTCGGGAGGCACCGCTTCAAAATCGGGAAAAACCTACAGAGTAAACCTTCCCAACTGTTGGATGGAAGAACTCGGTCTTGATGAAAACAGCAGGGAACTCAATCTCAGCTTCGATGGAGAAAAAGTAATCATAAAACCTGACAAGAACTTTAATTCATACCTCAAACCGTATAAAGGGCATAAACTTATCAGGTTGGATTATTACAACTTTGATGTTTTACAAACCACAATAGCCGCTGACTACACAGAAAAAAAGGTCAGAATCAAAAACCACACAGACGATATAATACACCTGGCTTTCGGAGCAAACAAGCGTCCCGCATGGCAGGCTTATCAATTATTTTTGGAGGAACGGTGTATCCCCAAAAAACGCGCCGGACTGAATGAATATCTGGACACAATCGGCGTGGATAAATATGAACCTCTTGAAATAATAAAAAAGACAAAAGGCAGAATGGCAGAGGATCATCAATGGATTGAGGTGAGTGAACTGTGACTGTAAAGCTTACTACTAATGAAAAAATAGCGTTCACCTCATCCAAAGGCAATCAGGAAAAGTGGCGTGAAAAAGGGCTGTGGTACAAGCTTGACCAATTCGGATATGAAGCTCTGACAGAAACATTTACATCCAAACTACTCGAATACAGTAATATAGACGCACAAACACCTTTTACTTTCGTGCGATATAATATGACTAAAGTAAATGTAAGAGGCATTGAAAGAACAGCCTGCGTAAGTAAAAATTTTTTAAAAAAGAATCAGTCCGTTATAACTCTCAGCACGTTGTTTAATAAGATATATTCCGTACCCTTCAAAAAGAAACTCTCCGCTCTCCCCAGCGATAAAAAACGCATTAAATATATAGCGGACGCTACAACGGATTTTACAGGACTTAATGATTTTGATAAGTATCTGACCGTTCTTTTCGAAGTTGACTCTCTGATACTTAACGACGACAGACATCTCAACAATATTGCTATTATTGAGGAGAAAGGAAAATACTCTTACTGCCCTATTTTTGATAACGGAGCAGGTTTACTCTCAAATATACAGCTTCTCAGAACGGACATTGAACCCTCGGGACTTATTAAGTCGCTTACCGCAAGTCCGTTTAATATGACCTTTAACCGAGAGCTCAACACTACCCGAGCTCTTTTCGGTAAGGTTTTAACCATTCCTAATTTTTCTAAATCAGAATTAAAAGCAATTCTGGAGCCTTTACTTGAATACTATCCGCAGCGTGACAGAGGTGTAATTCTCGACAGAGTTACCGAGTGTATCATCCAAAGACAAAAACACATTTAATATATTTTTATCACTTTCCATTCCTCAATAAGTCTTTCAAGAGAAAACGCCGCGTTGGCGGGGCTTGTTGAGGGTAATTTTTTTGCTTTAATATTCGTTATTGGAAATATAAATTTCATATACATCTTATGCGATAACGCGCCGTTGCAGAAAACTCTGTCCACTTTACTGTTGTTGATAATCAAGGACAAGTCATTTGGCACAACATCCTTTACCGAGCTATCGCTTGAACCTGTTATTGTGCAGGATTGTATGGAATCCCACAAAGCAAGGTTATGGGACAATATCAGCTTTTTCTTGTCTTCAATATTATCGGGCGCCTCTTCCCCATACAACGCGGATATCACGCGCCAAAAGCGGTTTTGCGGATGCCCATAAAAGAACATAGCCTCTCTTGACTTTACAGACGGAAAGCTGCCGAGTATCAATGTGTCAGAGTTCTCGTCAAATAACGGCGGGAACGGATGTATTATATTCTTTGTTTCACTCATAATATCACCGTTTTGATTATATACCCAAAAATTTCAAACATCAAGTGTCACAAATTCAAAACTCTCAAGGTTATATCTATAGGAAGCATTGAAATGATACTGGATATGATATATAATAAGAATAAGAAAACAGTTTATATTGGTTATATTCTATATCAAGTGTCATCCTGAGCACCCACACTGTCATCCTGAGCACCCACACTGTCATCCTGAGCACCCACACTGTCATCCTGAGCACCCACACTGTCATCCTGAGCGTCAGCGAAGGATCTTTAAGATTCTTCGTCGCTTTGCTCCTCAGAATGACATGAGAGCAATCCTCAGAATAGCACGAGAACAAACCTTAGAAACGCAAAACAAACTATAAGGAGTGAGATTTATGAAAAAGCTTTTATGCGTAATGATTTCCGTAATTATGGTTGTCGGCATATTCACTACTCTGCCGCTCACCTCCATAGCGGCGGGTAAAAAAGTGAGTCTTAAAAAATCGTCGGCAACGCTCAAAATCAATAAGATAAACGGTAAGACCGTCTACGGCTCAACTACAATAAAACTCAAAAAAGCCAAAGGCGTAACTGTCAAAAAAGTTACTTACAAAAGCTCCTCAAAGAAGATTGCGACAGTCACCTCAAAGGGCAAAGTTAAGTCTAAGAAAAAAGGCAGCACAAAAATCACCGTTAAGGTCAAGTACACATTCAAGAAACGCGCTTATACCAAATCCCTGCCGTTTAAGGTAACGGTAAAAGATTTGCGTACAGTTGCTCCAAAACCTACACAACCCGCTACAGAGCCCACAGCAACTCAGTCCGTTACTGAGACAACTTCGGAAACCACACCGACTTCAGCAACCGAAACACAGCAGACAGAATCAACCGAACCACCCACCGAGCCGTCCGACAACTCTCAAAAAACAAAGAAGCTCAACGAGGTAAACACTCCCGTAAACAGCTCCTACAACTTTGAGAATAAAGAGTTCCTCAAAAAGCTATCAAAATTCTCTAATAAACTTTATAGCCTTTCTTCAAAGAACGAACAAAACAATTACACCATGTCCCCCGTTTCTGTATATATGGCGCTGTCTATGCTCTACTCCATAGGCGATGACGGAGTTAAAAGCGACATCAGAGAACTGACGGGAATGCAGGACAGCGACTTTGCCGAGACAGGCAAGCTGTTTAAATATCTTTCCAGAGAAAACAAGTATTACGGCGACGTGATTTCACGCCTTACACTCACAAATTCCATATGGATTAACAACGGTATACCGACGAATCAGGATGTACTGGATTCTCTGGCGAGCGGCTACTACTGCAACGCCTTTGAGACACCGTTCCAAAAGAACAACGCCGAGGCAAACAAGGCTATCAGAGAGTTTATAAAAGAACAGACCAACGGTATGATTGACCAGGACTTTGACATCACACCGGATACTTTGTTCGCTCTGATTAACACCTTGTATTTCAAGGATGTCTGGAGCACTGAATTTACGGAGCTTCCTACTCAGCAAAAGGTATTTAAAGCGTCAAACAAAAACGAAACCTGCGAATTTCTTGTAAGTCAATATCTTGAAGGCAATATACAGGAAACAGACGATTCCTACTATTTCTACACAACTACAGATTCAGGATATAAACTAAAGCTTGTTCTGCCGAAGGATGGGCACACACTGAAAGAGGCTATGTCAGCCGCCAACCTCGACAAGATCAACACAGACACGGAATTCAACAAGGTTGACCCTGACGGCACTGAACACTTTACTCGCTGTATCTTCCCGAGCTTCAGAGTTGAGAGCAGCACCCCGCTAAAAGAGATTCTTCAAAACAACAATTATCTGCTGAACGCTTTCTGCTTCTACACCTCTCCCCTTGTTGCCGAGCCGCTACAGGTATCCGACATAAAGCACAAGGTTGTTGTCGATGTAAGCAAAACAGGTATTGAAGGCGCGGCGGTGACAATTGTGATTTCCAAAGCGGGAACCGCGTATGACCCGAATCCCAAGATTTATCACGACTTTGTACTCGACAAAAACTTCGGATTCATCATCACCGACAGGTCCGATGTTGTACTCTTTGAGGGAGAAATAGCAAAACCGAATAAATAAACCGACATAAGTACAGCCGAGAGCTATGAAGCCCTCGGCTGTTTTTATTATAAGTTTTTCTTATTGCTCAAAAAGTCCTCAAGCACCGTATCAAAATGAGCGCAGGACACGTCTTGCTCGTTGCACAATCGGCACAGCTTTTTAACCGCGTTGAGGTTGCGGGAAATGTCATAAACAAACCTTGTGGTTACGACCTTTACGCCGTAGCCTTCGTTTTCTTTTTCGGGGATCAAAACGCTGTATTCTGTCATAATAACCTCTTTCAAAACAAAATGTGAATATTATTGACGTTTTGTCCATTATATATTTCACTCCCTAAAAATGTCAATATTTTTTACATAACTGTAAAAATCATTTCTTTATTGATACCGAATGAGACCGTTATAATTCTGTATTAGAATTATATGTGCGTTTCTTTTATTATACAAAGAAAACTCAATAGATAATTTCATATTTTATAATTAATTAAATGTAATACACATATTGACAAATAATATAATTTGTAATACAATATTAGTACAAGCACATACTATATATAAAAAAGGAGGTGGTAAACGGAAGGACTTTTACATTTGGGGTGTATATTATTATCTAAAATGAATTATTTTTTTAAAAAAGGAGGTTATTATCAAGAGTAATTGAGTGTATTAATGTCATCTAATAAAACTATAAAGCTATATAGTACAAACAAAAATGCAAATAAGATTTATCATTAAGGAGTTGAGCTCTATGGCAATTATTTCAGCAAGAGTTAACGATCAATCAAAAGCAGACGCTGAGGAAATCGCGAATAAAATTGGTTTATCCTTAAGTACAGTAATTAATATATTCTTAAACAAATTTATTGCTGAACAGGGGTTCCCTTTCTCAGTAACTGTGCCGAAAAAATCCACAACAGTTTTTGAAAAAAATGAGTTAGAAAAACTTGTGGTAGATGCTATTAAAAATAATTCATCGACTCCTGATTTACCAAAATCAGCCTATGTTGACCCAAAAGATAATATTATAAAACACACAAAGTGAGAGGATGTTTTTAAATGTCAAAAGTCCTTTTTTTCGCCGGACCCAACGGCTCAGGAAAAAGTACAATTACCTCTGGCATAAAAATATTTGGTGATTATATAAATGCAGACGAAATCGAAAAAGAATTAAAATGTTCAAGTTTAGATGCTGCAATTATTGCCGAGAAAACCAGATATGTCTTTTTAGAAGATAATCTTGATTTTACCTTTGAGACCGTTTTGTCGACATCACGTAATATTGAATTATTACAAAAAGCAAAAGAAAAGGGATACTATGTTGTCGGGATTTATGTTGTTACGATAAACCCCGCAATAAACCTACGCAGAATAAAATACAGAGTATCTCAAGGTGGTCACAATGTTCCCGAAGAAAAAGTTGTAACTAGATATTTAAGGGCTATGCGCTTAATACCACAACTTTTTCAAATCTGCGACGAACTTTATTTCTTTGATAATTCTGCAGAAAAAGAAACAACAGAAAACAATTTGATCATAGAAAGTACAAATGGCAAAATACAGGGATATCCAAATAGAATTTGGACAATGGAAATGATAAAAAGCTTAATCTCAGGAAGATATCCGGACGATTATTTGAATAATCCAGAGTGAGCATCAAATGATTTTTTAAAACAGCCGACAAGGAGGAAGTGTCCTTGTCGGCTGAAAATATATTGTTATAGTATTTTAACTATATGATGATTTAACTATCAAAAGCAACTCTTTCTGCACCATATCTTTTCATTCATTAATATTCAACGGTATCAAACTCAAGTTCTAAATATACATATTTAGTTTATTATGCTAAAAAGCGATAAAAAGAATTAAGCCGTCAAAGATTTATGAACAATTCATTTTTCAGATTGCATTTATCTCATACAGCTACTATAATAGAATTATAAAGAGCAAAAACTTAAACGGAGTAATTATGAGTATTATTTTAAATGTATTGCCCGTTGGTGCGGGAGACTGTATTCATCTGCGTTTTGTTGACAACGACTCAGCAAGAAATATAATAATAGATTCCGGTCCCTCAAATAAGAAGGCAATTTTTCGTGGACTTCTTAATCATATAAAGTCTTCAAACGAAAAGGTTGATTTACTTTGCTTCACACACATAGATAATGACCATATTAGAGCGGCTTCTCTTGTTTTTGCTGACTACGAGGAAAGCTTTGATTACATCAACGAGGTATGGATTAACACTGTTATTCCCGATAAGATAAACCATAATCCCGATTACACATTAATGAGTATAGATGAGGCTCTGGATTTATCAAGACACCTTTTATATCACAAAATTCCTATCAAAACGGACATTATAAAAGGATACACGAAAAAGGTCGGTTCAGCTGAACTAAAAGTTGTTTCTCCGACCGAAGAGAGCCACAAAAACTATCTTGAGTACTGGACAAACAACAGCAAAAACACACTGATGTCTGCCGACACCTCAAAATCTAACGGCGACAGCATCGCGTTTGTATTTAGCTTTGATAATACATCTATCCTCTTCACTGGTGATTCTCACAACAGCGTATTGATTGATGGCCTTGATCCTTTAGGAGTAAATGAAAATATTAAAATACTTCAGTTACCTCATCACGGCAGCATTAGGAACATCTCAGCTGAATTATTAGAAAAAACAAATTCAGAAACATTCTTTATTTCTTCAAACGGAGCATATCCTCACCCATCACCCGAAACTTTTGAATTAATCGATAAATACAAGCCCGATGTTGAAAAAACAATTCTGGGAAATTTCACCCTTCCGTTTGATAAAAATATTGACAATATTCAGTTTATCAACATTACCGAAAACGAATACATATTTAAAAACAAAATTACTATTAAATCGGAGAAATACAATGGATAATAATATTGCGCTAAAAATATCAGCACGTCTGTTAAATGAATCAAATATATGTATCGGATCAGGATTTCTATTTGTTCCGTCAGAAAACAAGGCATATTTTTTCACTGCCGCTCATGTAATAAATAACTCAAGCTCAGAGAAGTTCATTTTGGAAGCATATCACGAAAGCCCTGAAAATAACGAGGAATACATATTTTTTGCAGATAAAGACGATTTCAAAATTCATCCCTCTTTTCCAAATAACTTTGATAATGGGTTCACTCCTTATGACATAGCGGGATTAGAAATAGAAAAAAGAGACTGGATGAAAGACATTCCCGAATTTTTTGTAGCTGCTCCGCGCAACGGCATATCGACTGTAAGCGTAGGATATCCTCAGAACACTTATGACAAAGATATCCCTTTCGCAAACCTGATAACGAACTCAAATGTTCAATTCACGGAACCTAAATATCAGAGAACTTCCCTTATTCTGACTGATTCCACATTAAGCCGTGCTGATTTGGCTAACGATTTAAAAGGAATGTCGGGAAGCTGTTTTATGTTTGGAGATAATTGTGTCACAGGAATTTGGATTTCGGGTCAGGGGGCAATAGCTTTAGGCGGAAAAATAAACGGATTAACCGAGGACGCTATCATCGACTTGTGCTCTGAAAACTCCTGGCCAATTCCTGCGTCAAAATTTATCGAGGAGTACAAAGAAGACGGAAAAACCGCGTTCAGACTCTCGGATAATGAACCTCGTATGAGCAGAAGCTATATACCCGAATCCGAATCAAGCCTATATCATTATGCAAAAGATAATATCAAAAGCCAGCTTCAGGCAATTGATACAAAGCTTAAAAATTTAGAATTTGAAGATGTTATTAAAGATTGTGATAATCTAAAAGAAACTTTAGGCAAACTAAGTGACTGCGAAACCGAAAAAAGCATAGTCGCAACCTATAAAGCCTACGCACTCCTTTACAACGGAGATATAGCGGGAGCAAAGGAAACTCTTGACGGTTACGAAGATTATCCTTCAGAACAAAAAGCGGTTGCCTATATGGTGTTTACTGAAATTGAATTAAGGCAAAACAACATACAAGCTGCTAAAGATTTTATAACAAGGGCTAAAGAAAGCGGCGGCGAAAAATCTCAGGTAATTATTTTGGGGAAATATTTATCGATACTGGAGGATACGAACATTGAACTTTCCTCCGCAATTAAATTAATGGAATATACTGTCAAAGATATTGAAATGACTGCAAAGGAATGGCAGCAGTATTACTGTATACTTAGCAACATTTGTGTTATAAAATATAGAGATTTTGATAATGCAATATCCTATCTCAACAAAGCATACTCAATTGCGGGTGATAAAGCCTTGTTACTTACGATAGGTCAATGCTACTATCAAAAGGCTGAATTATCTTTTCCTAGCGCAGACTATCCTTCATTTGACTATGCTGTCCAGTATTTTTCGCAATATCTGTCCTACTGTGATGAAACCGCAAAACATAGTTTTTACATCGTTTCTGGAGTACAATATATTAACTCTCTTTTAATGATACATAATAACAGAGAAATACTCGATAATATTGATAGTGTTATAGATGTATGCTCTGACGAAGCTGCAATTTCTCAGCTTCAGAGAATTAAGCTGAGAACCCAGACTTTACTCGGAGAAGCTTCTATCTCAGACTTTAAAAACACATCTGAAATTGACAAAAAAATTGTTCTATTATCAAAGGAATTCGAGGATGTCAGCGCTTCATATCAGCAATTGCTAAACAACAAATACGCTATAGATTTCAACGAAAAAAAGGGGCATATAATTCCTGACGCAGTTCGACTGGAGAATAAAAAAGAAACGGCGTTTCACAAAGCGGAACAGCGTGATTTAGCAGATAGAACCATAGCTTTTATTGACAAATACTGCACAGAGGAAAACTCGGACATATTCTCTCCCCTATATTATAATGTTATAATGCTTGAGATATATCTCAAAAACGTTGATGGCTATAACAGAATCATAAACTGCATACCTGAAAAAGCTAGACAAAAAATCAACCTTGACACACTAACTCCTCTTAAATATGAAGTTGAAGGAAATGTTGCCAAAACAATAGAATTATTCAAAGAAAAGTTAGAAAAGGATTATTCCTACACAAACATACAGGATTTGATTTCGGTTTATATGCGCAACAGTTTGTATGATGAAATTATAGAACTGTACAAAACCGTATTAGAAAACAAAACAATAGGCAACTTTCACCGCGATCAACTCATTCAACGTTATATCGATTATCTTTTGTTGCCAAATTGCAATAATGTATTTGCGCTGGAGGAATATCTTAACTACAGACCTCAGATAAATGATAACGGACTTGTTCAGATATATGATTTACAATTCGATTTCCTTATTGATAATTATAATCATTATGAAGAAATAAGCAGCTTTTTATCAGAAGAGATAAAAAGTAATCCGTCAGAGATTGCGTTGAGCAACGCGATGACTATCAGTATTTATAACCTTAAAAGCGACGAAGCAAGTTATTATTTTCATGAGTTACAACGACGCTTTCCCGACTATGCTAATAGACCGGATAGCGTAGACTGCATTAACACTTACCGAAGCTATACAGGTACAAACGGAGCTCCTGAGGGAAAATCCACTCTTCTCAACAATCCGAGATTTGATGAAGCTATAAAGAATAACGTTGTTCCGATGATTCAAAACAAAGATATATATAATCAATATATTGATAACGGAGTAGCCATAACAGACGCTTATTCACTATACTATCTAGCAAAACAAGGACTGCTTGACAAGTTGGCTGCAACCACAAAGGAATTAATTATTCCGTTCTCGGTAATAAAGCTGTACATAAGTGAGCTTAATACATCTAACGATAAAACTATTCATAACATTTTTGACTGGATTAACAACAACAAAAACGTTAAACTGTATGAAAGCGAGTTTAAAGCTCAGGCTTCATTCAGAAAAGAGTATGGCGACAATAACTGGGCTCTCAAATCAGCTCTTTGTATTTCAGTTGAAAAAGACATTCCTGCGATATGTACAATTGTCTGCAGCGACTGTCCGAAAAAACTTTATTCCCAAAGAGCTATTTGGCTGCCTCTGTTCTTGGACACTATAAATAATAAGGTATAATCCTGTGCTTGGTTAATAATTCGCAAAACTGTTAAAAGTGTTTTCAATAAGATATTTCTGATTTAGTGTCATACCGTTTTTCATCAGCTTTAAAATATTTTTTTGGGTAAGATTATCAGGAAAACGATAGCTATTAACTGAACGCATAAACTTATTCAGCAGTTTGTCAAGTTCATTTGTATTATCAATGATCCCGCTCATCAATTCTATATCGTCGATTGCATTTTCATCACTGTGAAGAAGAACATTTATATCGACATACATAGCGTTAATAATTTCAGCCGCGGTTTCGCACTGTTTTTCATTGAGATTAATCCTATTGTCGTTATCCCCTATCCAAACTTCAAGCTCAACACTTTTGTTTATATATAAATCGGTAAATGCCATTGAAAAATTTACCCGACCGCGTTGAACCGTTACCGCTTCTATGCTTACCAGTGAAATAATCACAACAGCTGTAACTAAACCCACACAAAAACCTAAAAGTATCTCTTTTCTGCGTTTATGTTTATATGCACTCAAATCACAAGTTTTACCTGTCTCATATTCTACACACAAAAACAATGGTTCCTTTTTTATTTTCAAAACAAGGACAAGCATAATTATAGAAATAATAATTGATAATGCAAGCATACCAACAGAAACCGCTTTTATATCTATGAAAGACACATAAAATTTGATAGAATCCAAAAATGTATTTTCTACAGATAATATATAGTTATTTCGGGAGTTTAATGTTAAAAACATAGTATTTGAAAAAGCGTCGGTCATAACTGAATTTGTGTAGTCAAACCTATTTAGCAACATTGTATATTCATCATATTTTTTGTTATAAACATCACTTTTTATGCGCTCAATAACAATCATTTGTTGGTATGCCGCTCCCGAATAGTTATTGTACAGATATAAGTCGCTATAGCTAAGACGACTTGTATCCAAATAAAAAACTCGTTTATTAGTATTATACAATGTATCTGAAGCGTTATCAAAATCATTAAGCCAATCCTTATTATACGTTAACGCTTTGTTGCTTTTCAGTTCCCTGAGATAACCTACATATATATTACTGTCCTCAGCGCTCCCTTTAGTCAGGCTTTTAGGAATATTAGAAATAACCATAGGAAACAATACAATAACTAATAATAGAAGCGCGCTGAAAAAACCAATTATTGTCGATTTTATATCACTGATAAAAAAATTGTTAATTGTTTTTTTGAGATTATTTATATGTTCTTCATAAGTTGAGCAACTCGAACAAAAACCACGATGTAAAATGCTGCCGCATTTACGACAGTATTTGTCAATAATTAGTGGCGTCTTTGACATTACAGACCTCGGCTCATTATGTATATCCTCTCCACAGCAAGGGCAGTAATCTCCGTCAAATGCAAGCAAAATTCCACAACCGCGGCAACGTGAAAGTCCGTTGAAATGTGTTTTTATATAGTGATCAAAAAGATATCTGCGGCGTGAATAATACCCGAAAACAAAAATAGTTAACACTAAAGCTATTATCTCAAGCACTATTGTTCGAAAAATAAAATATTGCGCTTCAGCTAATAAACCCGCTTGTTCGGGGACACTCAACACTCCGAATTGAGCAAAGTCATTTTGCGAAAGAAAAAGTGAAGGGATCTCCTTTATCGGCAAAGTCAACCAAATATATATTACAGATGTAAACACTCCATACATTCTGAACCGAAGAATCCCTGATATTGAAACAAAAAGAATAATGATACTGATTACAAACAAAATAATTGTTACGGGTGAAGATAGATGTTGTAGTTGAAAAAACACAAATAATATCATAATCGGAATTATCATTTTATGAAATCTCAGAGGTGTCGTTTCTTTACCTAAAAATCTTTTTCTTTGTCCGTAAAAACAATATATAAATACCGACAAAACAGCCGCTAAAAGTATAAGGGAAACGGAAAACCACACAAAGCTGTTAATTAACTGTTCGTTATACTTAAAAACATAGTTCGAGAATTGCAAACTAAAATTTTCTGTATTTGCAAAGTTCATAAATACTTCTCCAATATTATTTTTTCCATTATTTAGAAATCCGCGTTATAAAGTGATGCTTACTTTATAACGCGGTTAAATTATACATTAGTAATAAGTTGTTTCCCTTATAAAAAGAATTCAGATGTATCCGGATGAGTTTTTGCAATTGCAGGGAAAAGTTTATATATTATCAAATCCGATGCACAAGCATAATTACCATTATCTATTAAATTAATTATTTTTTCTGAATAGTATTTTATCATTCTTAATTGGTGTCGATAGGAGCCTGTGCTATATCGATTTTCAATATGATCCACCAGTTTGTTTTCAAGATTTTGAGATTCTGTACAGAACTTTTTCAAAAATGATACTATAGCGTCAATACATTCTTTATGAGCTTGTTTTTTCACATTATACATTTTATAGTCTGGGTCTAAAATGTTATCAACCATTTCCGAAAACGAAACATCTGGCGGTTGAGAACTGTATATTTGTTTATACAGTCCGCTGATAGAGAAATAAAAATCATTAGCAAGCTCGCTATGCTCATACGTAAGCTGACTAAACTCTTTTAGTTGTTTTTGATTATGAAGCTTATTGTTTCCATAATCTATAAAAACAGCCGCTATCAATGAAGCAAAAAGACTATACCCTATATTAGCAAGAACATCTTTTGCAAATTTACAATCACATATTTGTACTACCATAAGAATAACACTTATAACAAGAAGCATTACATATATATAAATCGGTACACTGAAACATTTTTTTATTTCATTGTATTTTTTCTTAATAAATTTACACCTCTTCATAGAACTGGTCTCCACTTAATATCTGACAACAGTTAATTATATTAATTTTTTTTGATCTTCGCGTTTGAAATCTCCATAATGTGATTTACATAATCTGAAAAGTCGCTGTTCATCTTGCCGACATCGCTGACTGAGGACTTTATTGTATCGCGCCTGAATATAAGCGCAGCAAATAGTCTGTGTATCCAGCAGAACGGCAACAAGAACGGCAGGTTTTTTAGAATCTTGTAACGCGGTTTCATCTGCGAATATGTCAGCTGCCAACGGTTCATAAAATACTTTATATTACCCCACAGGGTACGCTTTTCGCCGTGGCCTTTATCATAGTCGAGCACCAAGCGGTTTTCAGCATTACCAAACGTCGCGTTATTGAACACAAACTCAGCTATCTCAATGAGCTCATCGTCGGGTTTTTCGCCGTCAAAGAAAAAACGGTTGAGCTTTAATGTAGTGTCAAGAAAGCCCTCCATTCCAAAACTGTTCAGCTCCTTGCGGATATATTCCATATCAAGCTGCATCTTCTGCGTCATAACATAGATGTCGAGATACTGCCTCAGTCCGCAGCCGCCGAAAGTAAAGTGTTTATACAAGTGACACAACACATGGATAAAGAAGTCGTCTGTTCTGTAAAGATGGAAATATTTATATCCATCCTTTAAATCAGTGTGCTTATACGGGTCGTCAAAGTAGCCCTCAAAGTCATAATCATCCGGGAACAAGTCCTTATGCAGTTCAATGTGAATTGACGGCTTTTTTACATAACCTATATCGTTATGGTCATCGTCCGTGTTCTTTTCATATCCGTCTTGTAAAAGGATTTGTTCTGCCTCGTTAAACTCTTCTCCTACATAAATATCAATATCGGTAAAAGTTCTGAGCGCGGGATTAGGATACAGGTTTTTAAGTATCGCGCCTTTTAAAGGGAGAAAATCGATTCCGGCTTTTTCGTACTCATCAAACACCTTTTGCCCTGCGAGCTCAAAACGAGCCTCTCTGAGCATATTCAGTTTGTAATCATCCTGAAACTCTTTGAGCTGCTCTGCGGGAAAACCGAGCTTTTGCAGAGCAATATACGCCATATTTGTGACGTCCTGCCCTTTTTGATACGCGTATAAACCTTCAAGCGTCATACCTTCAGGCATAGCAACAGGCTCCGTGCCGTTCAGCACCGAGCTAAGCAATCGGCAAGTGTATACGCCGTATATGAAGTTGTCGCTTAGGTTTTTCATCTCTTTTACCCATACCATACTGTCAAGAAGTAATTACTAAGTTATTATATCACAAAAATCTAAATAATCAAATAGAAACACAAATTACTATTGACATAAAAATTATTGTATTATATAATTATATTGGATGTTCTAAGTGTGTTTTGTTTTCTTTGTAATTTTCATAAAATAAATATATATAATAGGTTCAACAATGTTATCAATGAGCGTTGTTGAATTAAGGAAAGAATCATTGCAATATTTAACTAGCCTCTACATGAGGTTTTGTTAAGTGTTGCTTTTTTATATAAAAACACCTAAAAAGCGGAGAAACTAACGGTTTTCTTAGGGGTGCCTTATCGCAAAAGGTTGCTTTGGTGGAATAAATAAACAAAACATAAAATATTGTGTATCATTACAATAATTCACATTTAATAAATAAGATTAATTTGCGAGTCCAGTTTACGCACATGGACAGCAAAACTCACACCGTTTGTGCGTACAGTAAGCATATATATTTTGTTGAGTTAACTGAAAGGAGATGATACGTATGTTTTCTTATAATTTAGTTAACTGTAACATACTTCAAAATGAGGTTACAAATCAATATATCAAAATCCCCTAAATCTTTCTCATTATTTAATGACTAGTGAGAAAAAATGAAAAGCAGCGAGTATTTTAAATACTTAATGCAAAAATACAAAAAAAGTAATATAAACCTTATTGTGGATACTGGTTTCGGCGAAACTACCATATCCAAATTAAAAAACCTAAATAATTATATACCAAAAAAATCGACTCTTAAAAGACTAGCGATAAACGGGTTTAATTTGAGTATTGAAGAGTGCGAAACTTTGTTCAACAATTACGGCTATACGATTATTAATTCCGCTCAAAAAGAGGACAAAATGTTTTTGAAGAGGTTGAGTAATATACATAGTTCAAAAGTCATTCCACAAAAAGGCAAAAATATAGATACCAAAATACTTACAATAATTAAAAGTAATCCATATATTACCCAGGACGTATTGGCTTATCAGCTGAACATTTCGGTTTCAACAGTAAGGCGAAGATTTAGAATGCTCAGAATAAAAACCAATTCTAAAAATTTCCAAAATGGATAATCGAATAACAATCATAGAATTCCGACCACAATGGTCGGAATTTTTTTCGCTCATTTTTATTCGCTCATAATATTTTAATTACTTAATAAGTTGGCATTATTTCTTAGTTTATGCGATTTATTGTAATTGTGTGTCAAGCATTTTTTTGTATGATAAAATTTAATTAACCTCGAGGCTACTAATTTATAATACAAGGAGAAATACAACTATGTACAAAAAAATTGATAAACTAGTGGACAAAATCATACCATACCTGAAGGTACGCGACGGATTATATTGTATTTTTTTTATGATTATTTTATCTTTTATTTGTGGTCAATTAAAGCAGTATGCGCCTGGTTTGCTAAAACCCATTGGTTGGGGATATACTATTTTATTCCTGCTGATAATGGCAATAGTATATTCCGCACGCTGGTTTAAGGCAAAGACAGGAGAATCGCTATACAAGGCCCTTCTCTCCCCTGACAGGGAGGGGAACATATTCCAGTTACTCAGCAGAGCGCGTAATATGTATGCCGACAGCGAGCGCAACCAATCCAAAGGATGGAACACGACTGTTGACTCTGACGGAATAGTACTGGGCAAAAATGAACTTAACCAAATAATCACAAGCCCAAGTAATTCCGAAGAGCACATACTATGTATTGGCGGCAGCGGATCTGGTAAAACCTCATCTGTGCTGATACCTACAGCGCTACAATTTAACGGGGGCATTTATGCAATTGACATTTCTGGAGATATTTATAGTAATTGCAAGTGTAAACGTGATATTGCAATACTGGATCCGCACTCCCCCAACTCTGTCGCGTTTAATGTGTTCGCAGAAGTTGACGCAGCAAAAGACAAGAGCGAGAAAATAATTCTTTTAAGGGAATTAGCAAATCTTATAGTTCCTGAATATGTCCCCGAGAAGATTGGTGACGGAGTGTTCTTCCAAGCAGGCGCTCATTCAATATTCTATTCCTCATTAATATATTTTTATAATAAGAAAATGGACTTCTGTGAGATATGCTATGAAGTACTTAACACCAGCGCTAAGGACTTAATTCGACTCTTGAAGGATAAAAATTCCCCACCCAACGCAAGACTAGCGATTGCTGACTTTGCGGATATAAAGGACGTTAACTTAGCGAGCATGAAGCAACAGATGGACAGTTATATCAGTACATTCGCCACAAGCAGACCAATAAAGAGAACACTTCACCGCGACTACGGTTCCGGTCAGGAGGTAATCTCAGCAAAAGAACTGGAAACACGCGATATCTTTCTTTGCATTCCACATAGCGAGATAGTATTTTTTGCTCCACTAATGAGACTTATATCGGGAATAGTACTTGATTATTGTAGCAACAGACCCTTATATATCGAACGCGAACTGCTTATATGCCTGGACGAATTCTCGTCTTTAGGATTTATTGATATTATTAATCCACTTGCAACCCTTAGGAAACATAGTACTCGTATCCTAGTTGCCACTCAGAGTTTAGCCGATATTGATAATATATACGGAATAACAAATCGCAAGGTAATTTTTGACAACTGCCGTATTAAGATAATCCTCGGCGCCGGCGACCGAGATACTCAGGAGTATTTTTCAAGGCTTATTGGCAAGCAAGAAGTTATAAAAAAGACTCGTACATACACCGACGGACAAGCTAGACATACTTACACTACGGTAGAAAGACCGATTTTCGCACCAGAAGAACTAGGCTATCTCCGCGATGATTGTATCGTTCTCCTCCCCGATGGCTACTTAAAACTTCACAAAGCCTATTTTTTTGAGGGGGATTTTTGAAAAATTGCATTAAACAATGCAATTTTCATGAAATTTGCGGGAATAATGGAGGTGGATTTTTTATGAATGAAAAATCGTTTCTTATTATCCCCTACTCTATCATCGGAATCGAAGATTTATCACTTAGTGAAAAGCTGGTTCTCTGCGAGGTTATCAGCCTGTCAAAAAGCACAGGTTACTGCTACGCGTCAAACAGATTCATTTCCTCAAGAACAAGCGTTAAACCTAACACGGTATCCATTTCTATAAACAAACTTAAGAGAAAAGAGTATTTGGTTATCAACACGGTTGAACAACAACGCCGAATATACATAAATCGCGACAAATTCAAAAACACAACCCTATCAATTTTTGATTACACCATATCAGATTTTGATAACAGTCTATTGAAATCTGATTCACCCCTCTCAAAAAATCATACCAATAAAAAGAATTATAAAACAAGAAATAAAAAGAGTAATAAGAGAGCGCACAGAAGTGATGCGAGTTATGATATTGAGGAACTGATGAAGATAAAGTAGCTATTAGCCAATAAAGGAATTCAGGCAGATTGATCTCTCAATCTGCCTGATCCCTATTTAATCCTTGTTGTCATCATTCTTAGCAAAAACAGCCTTAACTACAATCATGCAAACTAATCCAACCGCTTGAAGACTCCCTATATTCAGCGCCTTGATAATTGACTTGAAGGTCTTCACGCGAGGGATGATGGCTTTTCCCTCGTCAAAAATATTGTAAATCGACGATTTGTGCTTTTGACTTTTGCTAGTAATGTCGGGAATTGTTTTACCGGCATTCTCGAGAAAACTCATTTTGGAGTCTTTAAGCGAAAAAACAAATTCCTCGTTATTTTTTGTTTTTTTTATAATGATTTGAAGGTTTTTAAATTCAGAGTTGCTTAGTTGGCGAGCCACTGCACAGGCAGTGGCTAAATGTTAATATCATATAACCACCCCTTCCTGAGCAACAACAATTTTTTGGCTTATGGTGCGATATGTATAATTGGTAACTGCTTACAGCGCCGCACATACCGCACAGCAACGCTTCAGCTATATATTGATTTTATTTCTTAACAATTGTAGTTGTAATATTAATGATTATCGCCAAGCAAAAACCCTTGCGGGAACCTTGTAAGCGTCAAATAAACCACCGTATTGCCTTCCGCCCGGTGAATGTGCGAAAATATAAGCAAAAACGAAGTGTGCGGTTGTAGTCCGTTGTATTCGAAC
>CACZYC010000016.1 GCA_902785365.1 uncultured Ruminococcus sp.
TTATGAATTGCAAGTTGGTGAAAATCGGAATCTGAGCTATACATGTAACGAACAATCCCGAGATCACAGCCCATATTACATATGGAATAAGCAAAGACTTAGCTCTCGACTTGAGCTTCTTAGCATAGCATTTAGTCGTGTTTTCGTAGGTGAAGAAGAACAGGAACCCCGAAATAGCGAAGAACATCGGCACGGCAAACCTTAACAGCTCATTCGAGAAAAAATACTCAAACATTGCCGCCGCGTTGAATCCCTCGCTGATTCTTGTTCTTGGAGTGAGTACGCTGTCCTTAAAGTTATACGCGTTTATAAAGACAACCGCAATCATAGGGAAAACAGTAATAAATTTAATTTTTCGGCTTAGATATTTACTCATTTTCCTGTTCATTAGTCTTCTTCCGCCTCGTTCATACTGTAACATAATGTCATAAGAATGTCGCTGAGATGTACATTCTCAACCGTTGCCTCGGGATAATCTCCCTGAATATAGTAGTGCGTGAAATTCCAGAAATTTTTTACGCCGCAGTTGTAAAGCCTGCCGACAATATTCTCCGCGGCAGATTTCGGGACGCAAAGGAAAGCCGCTTCAACATTGTTTTCTTCGCAGAAACTTTCCAGGTTCTTTTCGTCGCGTATTTCAAGGTCGTTTATTTTTTCGCCGAGGATTTCCTGATTGTTATCGAAAATACCGACCAGCTCAAAGCCGAGTTTATTAAACTCCATATGAGCCGCTATGGCTGTGCCTATATGACCTGAGCCGATGAGCACCGCTTTAAATTTGTTGTCAAGTCCGAGTATTTTAGCAATTTCTTCCTTGAGCTTAGATACGGAATATCCGTAACCTTGATGTCCGAAGCCTCCGAAGCAGTTTAAATCCTGCCTTACCTGACTTGCGGTCGTACGCATTATTTCGGCAAGCTTGCCCGAGCTTATACGCTCGGTTTCGTTTTCCTCAAGTTCGGATAAAAAGCGATAGTAACGAGGAAGCCTGCGTATTACCGATTTAGAAATATTTTCCTTGTTCATCCATATCTTCCTTAAGTTGAAAGTTATTTATACTTTCTCATTTTTATTTTTCCAGCTCTGCTCTGACCGCTTCCAAAAACTCGGTCGTGTTGACTTTCTTCTTGTTTTCAAGCTTTGAAATAAGGTAGAGGTCACCTGTCATAATGCCGCTCTCAATAGTATCGATTACAGCCTTTTCAAGCTTGTCGGCAAACGCTTGCAGCTCGGGCAGTTCGTCAAGCTCACCGCGCTTTCTCAGAGCGCCCGACCACGCGAACAGCGTCGCAACGGAGTTTGTGGAGGTCTCCTCACCCTTGAGGTACTTGTAATAGTGGCGCTGAACAGTGCCGTGAGCCGCTTCATACTCATAAACTCCGTCGGGGCTTACAAGTACAGATGTCATCATAGCCAGAGAGCCGTAAGCCGTGGCTACCATATCGCTCATAACGTCGCCGTCATAGTTTTTGCACGCCCAGATATAACCGCCGTTTGAACGTACTACACGCGCAACGGCGTCGTCAATCAGTGTATAGAAATATGTGATACCCGCCGCTTCAAACTTGTCTTTGTATTCGTTCTCGAAAATCTCCGAGAAAATGTCCTTGAAGCGGTGGTCGTACTTTTTGCTTATAGTGTCCTTTGTGGAGAACCACACATCCTGTTTTGTGTCGAGCGCGAAGTTAAAGCACGCTCTCGCGAAGGAACCGATACTCTCGTCAAGGTTGTGAAGCCCCTGAATTATACCGTCGCCCTTGAACTCGTGAATTGTACTTTTTTCCACGCTGCCGTCAGGCTTTGTTACAACGAGCTCAGCCTTTGAACCGCTCTCAACTTCCATTTCTACGTTCTTGTAAACGTCGCCGTAAGCGTGACGGGCGATTGTGATGGGCTTTGTCCATGTTGGTATGTAAGGGGTAACGCCTTTTACAAGAATCGGAGCGCGGAAAACTGTTCCGTCCAATGCGGCTCTGATAGTGCCGTTGGGACTTTTCCACATCTGGGTGAGGTTGTACTCGGGCATTCTTGCCGCGTTCGGTGTGATTGTCGCGCACTTGACCGCGACACCGTATTTTTTTGTAGCCTCGGCGCTGTCAAGAGTGATTTGGTCCTTGGTTCTCTCGCGGTTCTCAAGACCGAGGTCATAGTATTCTGTCTTTAAATCCACAAAAGGCAGAATAATTATATCTTTAATCTGTTGCCAGATTACTCTTGTCATTTCGTCTCCGTCCATCTCAACGAGCGGAGTTTTCATTTGGATTTTACTCATATCAGCTATTCTCCTTTGTGAAGTCGAGCAGACCACCCGCAATGATAATCGCCTTTGTTCTGTCGGTCAGCTCACATACAGCTTCAATCTCAGCGCCGTTTGTTTTGTTGATAACAGTGATGTTTTTGCCTTCTTCAATTTCTTTTTTGACGTAAGGCATAGCGAGCATATCGCCGAGCTTAATCTTGTCATAATCGTCAGCGTTTTTGAATGTCAACGGAATAATACCCGCGTTAATCAGGTTCGCTCTGTGTATTCTCGCGAAGCTCTTGACAAGTACAGCCTTAACTCCGAGATAAAGAGGAGCGAGAGCCGCGTGCTCACGGGAAGAACCCTGACCGTAGTTTTCGCCGCCGACTACAATGCTGGAACCCAGTGTTTTAGCGCGTTCGGGGAAATCCTTGTCGCAAACGGTGAAGCAATGCTCAGAGATTTTCGGGATATTTGAACGCAGGGGAAGAATCTTCGCGCCCGCGGGCATGATGTGGTCTGTGGTGATGTTGTCGCCAACCTTGAGCGAGCAGGAAGCCTCAATCTTGTCAGCGAGGGGAGAGGTCTTTGGATAAGGCTTGATGTTCGGACCTCTGAGAACTTCAACACTGTCCATCTCCTCAACAGAAGCGGGGTCGATTACCATATTATCATTGATGAGGAACTTCTCGGGCATTTCAATTTCTACGTCAGCCCCGAGAGTAGTCGGGTCTGTAAATACGCCTGTAAGAGCGGAAGCCGCCGCGGTCTCGGGAGAAACAAGGTAGATTTGTCCGTCGGCTGTACCTGAACGTCCCTCAAAGTTACGGTTAAATGTTCTCAGTGAGATACCGCCCGAGTTAGGCGACTGTCCCATACCGATACAGGGACCGCACGCGCTCTCAAGTATTCTGGCGCCCGCGGCAATCATATCGCCCAACGCGCCGTTGAGAGCCAGCATATTAAGCACCTGTTTGCTTCCGGGAGCGATAGCAAGGCTTACGCCGTCGGCTACTGTCTTTCCCTTGAGTATAGCCGCTACTTTCATCATATCTCTGTAAGAGGAGTTTGTGCAGGAACCGATACATACCTGATTGATTTCCTTACCCGAAAGCTCCTCGATAGTCTTTATATTGTCAGGAGAATGGGGGCAAGCCGCCAATGGCTTAAGCTCGTCCAGATTGATTTTGATAACTTCGTCATACTCGGCGTCAGCGTCGGAGCTGAGTTCGGTGTAATCCTCCTCGCGTCCCTGAGCTTTGAGGAACTCTCTTGTAACCTCGTCGGACGGGAAGATGGATGTAGTCGCGCCGAGTTCAGCGCCCATATTAGTGATTGTGGCTCTTTCGGGAACAGACAGAGTCTTAACACCTTCGCCCGCGTATTCCACAATTTTGCCAACGCCGCCCTTTACGGACATAACCTCAAGAACCTTTAAAATAATATCCTTAGCGGACACCCAGGGTTTGAGTTGTCCCGTTAGCTCAACCTTGACCATCTTTGGCATCGGAATATAATACGCGCCGCCGCCCATAGCTACAGCTACGTCAAGTCCGCCCGCGCCGATAGCAAGCATACCGATACCGCCGCCCGTGGGTGTGTGGCTGTCCGAACCGATTAATGTTTTACCGGGTTTTCCGAAACGCTCCAGGTGAACCTGGTGACAGATTCCGTTGCCGGGGCGTGAAAAGTATATGCCGTGCTTTTTGCAGACAGACTGAATAAAACGGTGGTCGTCAGCGTTCTCAAAGCCTGTCTGGAGTGTGTTGTGGTCAATGTATGCGACGCTCTTTTCCGTTTTTACTCTCGGAACGCCGATAGCCTCAAATTCAAGGTACGCCATTGTTCCTGTGGCGTCCTGTGTTAATGTCTGGTCAATTCTCAATCCTATATCGCTGCCGACTTTCATCTCGCCGTCAACGATGTGGTTTTTGATTATCTTTTGCGCGATAGTTAAACCCATTGTTTTACCTCCTTGATAATACAATTATATATAATCATACATTGTTAATTATATCACAAGTCATATCTAAAGTAAAGTGTTATTTGGTAGTCAGAAAAGCGCGCGCCGCACCGCGTCCTCCTGAACAAAAAGGCTCCCTGTGAGGAAGCCTTTGTTATGTAAGTATCTTATTCAACGGCTCTTTTAAAAGTCTGCAGAATATGTTTACGACAGCGCCTGTCAGGAGAGCCGCAATCAGTGTGCCCTCGCGTATTCCGACAATTTCGCCGAGCAGTAAAAGCGAAAGCAAAGCCGATGTCGCGACAATACAGATGTCAAAAACAATTTTAACCCTGCCGAAGTCTTTTTTGGTTGTGTCGGAAATTACCTTTACAAGCCCTTCTCCTGAGTTATAAAGTGTATTTGAGATAACAGTGAGGGCTATTCCGAAGCCCAGTATTATAACACTCGCGAATACTAAAAGCAGTCTGATAAAGTAGTTAGGCACAGGGATGCCCGACACCATCCATAATCCGATATCGCAGAAATACCCGAACACAAACGAAAGTGGTATCTGTAAGAGCTGGAGGGGCTCAAAATTCTTTCTTAGAATTAAAATCTGTGCCAGCAGCATAAGGCAGTTCGTTAAAGCTGACCACATCCCGAACGTCAGAAAGTCATACTTAATGCTCAGCACGTTAGGCAGGGAGGAAATAGTAGATATACCCAGGTCGGCGTGTATCGAGAACGCTATTCCCAGACCCGTGAAAAACAGCCCGAATATAAACAATATTAATCTTTTGATAAACTCTTTTGGTTTCAAGATAATCACCTGACACATAATAACATAAAAATATTGAAATTTCTACATTAAAGTGGTATAATATTTTTTTGAAAAAAACAAGGGAATGATTATATGAGTAAAAGAGAAAATCTTCGCAATATAGCTATTATTGCTCACGTTGACCACGGCAAAACCACTCTTGTGGATCAGCTTTTGAAGCAGAGCGGTATTTTCCGCGAAAACGAGGAAGTAAACGAGCGTGTAATGGACTCAAACGACCTTGAGCGCGAGCGCGGAATCACTATTCTCTCAAAAAACACCGCTGTAATGTACAACGGTGTAAAGATTAATATTGTAGACACTCCGGGTCACGCCGATTTCGGAGGCGAGGTTGAGCGTATCCTAATGATGGTGGACGGCGTAGTTCTGCTTGTCGACGCTTTTGAGGGCTGTATGCCGCAAACTCGATTCGTTCTCAAAAAGGCTCTCGGTCTCGGCAAAAAGCCGCTTGTTGTTCTCAACAAGATTGACCGACCGGGCGCCCGTCCCGAGGAAGTTGTAGATGAGGTTCTCGACCTTTTTATCGAACTCGGAGCAGACGAGGACCAGCTGGAATTTCCAGTTGTCTACGCTTCGGCGCGCGACGGTTACGCTGTTGACAGTCCCGACGAAGAGGGAGAGGATATGACTCCTTTGTTTAATGCTATTATCAACGAAATCCCCGCCCCCGAGGGCGACCCCGACGGCGGACTTCAGCTTTTGCTTTCAAATATAGATTACGACCAGTTTATCGGCAGAATCGGTGTAGGACGTGTTGAGCGCGGTTCTGTCAAGAACGGACAGCAGGCTGTGCTCTGCCACAGCGACGGCACAACCACAAACGTAAAGGTGGCGAAGCTCTATCAATTCGAGGGCTTGAAGCGTGTTGAGTCTGAAAGCGCGACTTTCGGTGACATAGTATGCGTCAGCGGTATTGCCGACATAAACATCGGCGAGACAATCTGTGACGTTGAAAACATCGACCCGCTCCCGTTTGTAAAGATTGACGAGCCTACCGTTACTATGAACTTTATGGTAAATAACTCTCCTTTTGCGGGGCAGGACGGCAAGTATGTGACTTCGCGCAATATCCGTGACCGTCTCTTTAAGGAGATTGAAACCAATATAGCGCTCAGAGTTGAGGAAACGGATTCCGCCGACACTTTCAAGGTGTCAGGCAGAGGAGAGCTTCACCTTTCAATTCTTATAGAGACAATGCGCCGCGAGAACTATGAATTCCAGGTTTCCCGTCCGCAGGTTATCACAAAGACAATTGACGGCGTGTTATGCGAACCTATTGAATACCTTATGATTGAGGTTCCCGACAACTACGTAGGCGCTGTTATGGAAAAGCTCGGCGCCCGAAAGGCTGAGCTCGTGAATATGGGTACCCGTGAGAGCGGAACTACACATATCGAGTTCCGTATTCCGTCCAGAGGACTTATGGGGTATCGTCCCGAGTTTCTCACCGATACCAACGGTAACGGAATTATGAATCACGTTTTTGACAGCTATGAGCCGTTCAAGGGCGAAATCATAACCCGCCACACAGGTTCTCTTGTAGCTTTTGAAACAGGCGACAGCGTTTCTTACGGACTGTATCAGGTTCAGGAGAGAGGCAGACTGTTCATAGGCCCCGGCGTGCCCGTTTATGAGGGTATGATTGTCGGAATGTCTCCCAAAGCTGAGGATATCACCGTAAATGTCTGCAAGAAAAAGCACATCACCAACACTCGCGCATCGGGTTCCGACGAAGCGCTCAAGCTTACTCCGCCAACAACCCTGTCGCTTGAGCAGTGTCTGGAGTTTATCGCTGACGATGAGCTTGTCGAGGTAACGCCCAATAATATCAGAATGAGGAAAATGATACTATCCAAAGAGCAGAGAATGAAGCACCAGTTCAGAAAGAAGTAGTTTCAGTGAACGCTCAGCGGCAATTCACTGTTAATTGTTATCTGTTGATTTAACTGAGTATATAAAGAAAGAGTTTTAAAATGAACATAGTTATACTTGATTTAGAATGGAACGGCTCTTACAGTAAAAAGGTTCACCATTATGTAAATGAAATAATTGAGTTCGGAGCCGTAAAAGTGGACGAGGATTTCAACATTCTCGGAGAGTTTTCAATTCTTGTGAAGCCCGAAATAGGGAAGAAGCTGAGCTCTCATATTGCCGCGCTTACTCATATCACAAACGATGAGTTGTTCAGCAAGGGTATCAGTTTTATTGAGGCTTCCGAAAAATTCGGAGAGTTTTCAAAGGGCTGCCCGATTCTCACATGGGGTACATCTGATATCCTCACACTTATGGACAATTTCAGCTATTACACAGGCGACAGCGAGATAAAATTTCTCGAAGAATACTGTAATCTCCAGGAATATTGCGAGTATAAGCTCGATTTGCACGACCCCGCTTCTCAGCTCGGACTTATGAACTGCGCTGAAATCCTTGGAATAAAGAAGGACGAGGAGGAGCTTCACCGCGCCTCAACCGACGCTATGCTGAGCCTTGAGTGCCTTAAAAGAACATTTGACAAGGAGAAGTTCGAGGGCTTTGTAACTACCGCCGACGATGAGTTTTACCGACGGATTACCTTTAAAAATAAGCAGATTACAGACATTAACAATCCGCTTATCGACAAGAGCCAGCTCTACTTTATCTGTGACGAGTGCAATATCAGAGCAGAACAGCTCACGCACTTCAAGGTGAAGAATAAAAACTTTGTCGCGAGATTCCGCTGTCCCAAATGCAGAAAGATTTTTACAGGCAGAATCTCAATGCGTCTCAAGTTTGACGGATTAACTATGAAAAAACGCACCTTCCTCACCAACCCGCCCGAACTGGAAGATTGATTGCTTAATAGTTTTATAATACGCGCCCCTTTTTAGGGGCGTTTTTTTGTTGTTGATCATCAAAGTCCAGACAATGGTACTCTGAACAAAAATCGAACAAATATTCTATTTTTTCTTGAAATAAAACAAATGTTCTGCTATAATAGTATTACAAGGTTATTGCCGCCCCGAATAAACTTGTGAAATGAAAGGATAAAGGAAAAATGAAAGAAGGAGAATATGGATTATTTCACAATGTCAAAGGAATACTTTCAGGACGCGAAAAAAATATTGAAAATACTGAGAAAATATGAAGCTAAGCTCAAAAGCAGTAAAAAAGAGAATCTTGAAAAACTTAACTCCAAAATAGCTTCTTATCGTTATATCTATTATGATTTATTGAATACAGCTAAGCTTTTGGAGAAACGCGCGAAAAAGATTCAGGCAAAGGAAAACAAGGAGAACAGAGATGCAGCATAAAAAAGTTTTTTTAACAAACGAGAACGCCGATATGATTTCATACAAGAACTTTGAATCCAAAAACAGTAACGCCTTGCAACGTATAAACATGAAAAAAATTATGAAAAAAGCCATCAAAAATGAGCTGACTCCAAAGCAGCGCTATTGCCTTTGCGAGCATTTCCTTAAAGGAAGAAGTATGAAAAGCATTGCCCGCGAGTTGGATTTGAACCCTTCCACTGTTACAAGACATATTCAAAACGCTCTTTCACGATTACAGAGAGTTGCCAAATACTATTAAGAAAAGCGGTGTCACATTTGTGACACCGCTTTTTATATCTCAAAATCTTCTTTTTTAAATTGCATCATTTTCGCTTCTGATTTCGGCATTCTCAAAATCGGGTTATACGCGAATTTCCTGCATTTACCGTTTTTTATTTGTTTGTTCTTTATGCAGCCTAAATTATTGTCATTACGGTTGAAGTTGTCACAATAATTGCAGTTGGGCTGTATATGTTCTCCGAATAACTTGTTTTTCATTGTCATTCTCTCCTGTTAGGAATATTGTGAATTAATTATAACAGACTTTAATATAACTTGCAAGATTGCAAATAATAGTTTATACTGATAAATTGGTGATAGAATGAGATTTAACAGTAAAACAATGACGCTGAATAAACTGAATTCAGCGCCATACTTGACATATAATTCTTTAAAGGAAATAAACTTTATCAATCACGCTTTCTCCACAAGACTCGGAGGGGTCAGCGAGGGTATTTTTTCCTCAATGAATCTGGCTTTTAACCGCGGTGATAATCCCGACAGCGTTACCGAAAATTACCGCCGCCTGTGCGAAAGCGCGGGATTTGATTTCAATTCCCTCACAGCCTCGGCTCAGGACCACCACACTTATGTCCGAAAGGTAGGGAAAGAAAATGTCGGTATCGGTATCACAAAGCCCCGTGATATGGAGAGCGTTGACGCTTTAACAACTAACGAATCGGGCGTTACGCTTGTAACTTATTACGCCGACTGTACGCCTTTGTTTTTTGTCGACACCAATAGAAAAGCAATTGCTTTGGCTCACGCGGGTTGGCGCGGAACTGTCGGCAGAATAGGGGAAGAGGTTGTCAAAAAAATGTCGGATGAATTCGGCACAAATCCCTCAGACTTAGTCTGCGCCATCGGTCCCGCAATTTCAAAATGCTGTTATGAGGTGGACAAAGCTTGCGCCGACGAGTTTTATAACCTGACTGATTTGGATAACACCGGGTTTATATTTCCAAAGGAGAATAATAAATTTATGATTGACTTACTCGAAGCCAATCGTCAGATTCTTATAAAATCGGGAGTAAGACCTCAGAATATCACTGTCAGCGACCTTTGTACAAGGTGCAACAGCGAACTTCTGTGGTCGCACAGAGCCACGAACGGACAGCGTGGAACTATGTGCGCTATGATGTGTATTAATAAATAGGAAGTTTTTATGAAAAAGTATTTGATAAAACTCATACCGTTTTTACTGATAATACTTACTATGCTTTCGTTGGGACTGATTTCCGTCTCAGCGGCGGTTACCTATACCAATTCAAAGGGTTCCGTGAAGGTAGTCTGCGGTTCGTACAAAAAGACTTTTAAAGCCTCAAGTTATAAAAAGAATTTTTCCGCCGCTTTAAACGCCGCGCTTGAGACCGCGCGAAAAAAAGCGACCGATTCAAAGCGTGCTACCGTAACTATCTCAAAAGGACATTATAAGGTGGACAGAACCATAAAAGTCTACAGCAACACAACACTCGTTGCTACGGGTTCGTATTTTCGTTATTACGGAAATCTTCTCCGAAACGGGTTCGACAAGCTCAAAACAGCTGGTTACGGATATAACTCCGCTAAAAATATTACTATAAAAGGCGGCGAGTGGGAACAGCTTATCGCGTTCAAATACGCGGGCAGTTCTGACACCTCAAAGATGCATTCAACCTTCAGATTTGCTCACTGTAATAATATAAAGGTAACAAAAGCCGGTTTCAAGAACAACTATAATTGTCACGATATTGAAATCGCGGGCGTAAAGGATTCCGAGTTTTCGGGCAACAATTTCTATAATACTAAATCGGTAAATACAGTGGCGAATAACGGCGGACGAGAGTCTGTACAGATTGACGTCGCTACCGCGTCGGCTATGCCGTATTTCCCGTCATATGACAAAACACCCTGTAAGAATATTAGTATCCACGAAAACACGTTTAAGAATAAATTCCGAGCGGTCGGCAGCCATCACGGTGTAACAGGAAAGACGTACAATAATATTACCGTGAGAAACAACAAAATGACCAATATAGCAGGTATAGCGGTATATGCCGTTTATTGGACAAACTCAAAAATATACAGCAACGAGATGACAAACGTCGGTACGGGCGTTGATATGAGGAGTATGATAAATGGCGCTTCTCTGAATTTCTATAATCTGGATAAGCTGAGTTATACAGACAGCGAAAAAGCTGTATCAAATTCAAAAACCTATATTTATGACAACCAAATCCAAATCAGAAAGTCCAATAATTTGTCGTCAAAGCCTTGCGCTATAAGAGCTTTGGGTGATTACTATCCGTCTAAAGACAAAGAAACAGGGACAAAAGCGGGGATTTACAGAATTTACGGCGTCAATATAGGCGTCGATTCCAACGGCACAGCTATGCCTAATAAAATCTCAGGCAATATGAGTACTGCCGTTCAGTTGAATTACGGTGTTAATTCTGTTGTCAAAAATAATATAATAGATATGAAAAAGAGCTCTAAAAACACCTTGTGCGGGGTTGAACTCAGAGGTTGCGAAAACATTGATATTTCATCGAATACTATCAAAAACGGTTCTGTCAACTCGGCTAAGGGTATATATGCCTATGAGAGCTCCGCAAATACGATGAACTCATTGCTGAATATTTCCGATAACATCATTGATAATTTCGCCTACGCCGGAGTATATATCAAAAAGGCTGAAATGACGAAAATTATAAATAACACTGTCGGTAACTGCGCTGACTCAGCTGTTATCTTAAATGCGGCAACTCTGACGCAGATTTCTAAAAACACTCTTAAAGACGTTTTGTACGGCGTTTACACTTTAGATTCCTGTAACGGTCTTGAAATGAACTCAAATACAGTTTTCGCCACGGATTCGGGGTTGTACGCGTCCTCGTGCGATAATATGAACGCTTATGATAACAGTTTTTCAACCAATAAAAGCGCTGTGTATCTTAAATCGACAAACTCGGTTTGCTTAAAAAATAACAATATCAACAGCAATCTGTACGGAGTCTGTATTAACAAAAACAATTACAGCACGGATATTATCGACAATAATATAGATTCCGCCGACGAGTGCGTTTATTATAACGGCGCATCATCATCTGACAAGAGTAACGCGAAAACATTGAATATCACGGGTAACAGTCTAAACTGTCCGGCGTCCAAAGCAGCGGTAAGAGTTGTTTATGATAATATAACGGCAAGTATTCATTCCAATAACCGCGCAGACGCCGGTGTGCCTTTCTATCGTTTTAAGGGCGACGGAGAAAAAAGTTACCGCAAGCTATACGAAGATATGACAATTGATAATCTGACTCTGGACACAACAGATGAAGTAAAAAAACTGAGTTGGAATTCCGCATCCGCGGCGAGCGGTTGTCAGGTTTATCTCGGAGAGGAATATTTTGGTAATGTTGAGGCTGGCGAATGTACTCTTGACTCATACAACGGGGAAAAAATAACCGTTATACCATACAAAATCTACGGCAATATAACGCTTTTGGGTGTTCCGATGTCGGTAGAAAACTGACAAATTATAGTAATTAAAAAATTCTTTATAATAATAGTGACAAATTTTGATTTTTCTGTTAATATAATAATCTCGGATAAAATAATCTGAATAGAATTAGAGGTAAATAGATAAATGTATAAGGGTAATAAGGTTTACAGGTACGACAGGTTTTCCCAAAGACGAAGAAAAAGGAAAGTCGTTTTTGTAATAGCTATTGTGATTTTAGCTTTGGCTATTATAGGAGCGGTTGGATTTGTCGTTTATAAAAACGGCTTTGATTCTGTGAAAAATTTAACAGCGACAAAACGTACCGACAAAACAATTTCTCTTAAATGGGATATCAAGGACGGCGCTGACAGCTACAACGTTTATTGGAAAGCCGCTGACGGCGATTATTCGAAAGCTGAACACCTGAAGAAAAACACCTATACTGTAAAAAAGCTTAAACAAGCGTCTGAGTACCGCTTTTATGTAGCGGAGGTCAAAGGCAATTCGGAGAAGGCGAAAAGCGGGGAAATCACCGTGTATACCGTTGCCGAAAAACCAAATGTAAAAGAAGCTGACAACGACCGCAAGGGTACTATTAAAATCAAATGGAACAAGAATCCCGCGGCGGTTTCGTATGTTGTTCAATTTAAGAGTTTAGCCGATTCCGAGTACCCTGAGGAAAATACTCTGAAAATTAAAAAATCATCCAACCCCCAAGCGACTATAACCAATCTTAAACCCGGTGTTGTGTATGATGTGCGTGTTCGCACCGTTACATATAAAAACGAGAAAAAAGACTATGGTGTTTGGAGTGAATCCGCTTTTACCGCGTTCAGAGAAAAGCGTGTGATTGACCCCAACAAACCTATGATAGCGCTGACCTTTGACGACGGTCCCGGTAACGGTAAGTCGAGCGACAGAATACTGGATATACTTGAAAAGAATAACGCCAAAGCTACATTCTTTATGATAGGCAACAGAGCTGCTGAACACCCCGATAACGTAAGGCGCAAAGCCGAAATGGGTATGGAACTCGGCAACCATAGCTGGGATCATAAAAAATACGAGAAAAAAGTAAAAGTAGAAGATATCAGAAAGTGTTCCGACACCATTATGGAAATCACAGGGCAATATCCCACAGCTTTCAGACCGCCGGGGGGTCTCTCCACCAAGCTCATCGAAAAGGAATGCGCAAACGAGGATATGCCGATTTGCCTTTGGAACATTGACACTCAGGACTGGTCCAGCCGTGACCCGTCAGCGATTTATAAAAGCGTTGTGAACTCTGTTTCCGATGGTGACATTGTGCTTATGCACGAGATTTACGATTCCTCAGCCGACGCGCTTAAACTTATTGTGCCCCGTCTGATTAAGGACGGATATCAGCTTGTGACTTTTACTGAGCTTATTACCGCTAAAACAGGCGAAGCTCCCGAACCGGGTGTGCTTTACTACAACGGTTAAGATTATCAGACTTTATGAAAGAGGCAATTATGGGACTGTTTGTATTTCTGTTTTTTAGTTTGAGTTCATGGTTGTGCTCAATACCTATGTGGGCGACGCTCATATCTCACTTTGTGTTTGGACTTCCTATATTCTGGTTCTGGCTGACGCTTGCTTTATGGCTGCTGGCGGGAGTAATCAGATATCTTGTGATTGTATTTGCGAGGTGGGGAGGTAATTCCACAGGCGCAAACGACAGCAAACCCAACAAAAACCCATATTCAAATAAGGATATAAAGTTTTAAAAGGCATCCGAGGGATGCCTTTTCTTTTGTCCGAAAAGCTAAATTATATTAAAAAAATATCAATAAAACATTGCATAATTGCTTGTAATATGTTACGATAAATACAGTAAGTTACTGATGTGAAAGATGTTAACCGAATGAAAGGGGGGTTTTATGGTAACTGCCAATGGATATGATTATGCTTTGGAGCGCAGACTTCGCGAATTAAGCCCCGAGCTTCATGATAGATTTACCGAGTCGGTATTCGGACTTCAGCATATTCTGTCAAATTATCTTTTGGTTTTCCCGACATTTACCGACCATACGGAACTTCATTCATTAAACGTAATAGACTTTTGCAACAGAATAATAGGAACGGGGATTGAAAACCTGAACGCTGATGAGATATACGCTCTCCTTATGGGATGTTATTTTCATGATACGGGTATGGGTATAAGCGAAAAGGATTACCATGATTTTTCCCAAAAGATTGATTTCGGAGATTATTTTGAAACTCACAGCCGAGAAAAGTATTCAGACGTTATTCGTGATTTTCACAATGAGTTTTCGGGACTGTTTTTGAAAAAGTACGCCCCGTTGTTCGATATTCCGTCAGAAGAACATCTCAGAGCCATAATTCAGATTTCCCGAGGTCACCGAAAAACAGATTTGGCTGATGAAAGTGAATATCCGATTGCTTTAAAGGTTCAAAGCGGGAACACAATCTGTTTCCCTTACCTTTCGGCGCTCATACGGCTTGCCGACGAAATTGACGTAGCGGCGGGACGTAATCTGAGTTTTCTTTACGACCTTGATTCGCTGACCGACCAGAAGGATATTATTGAGTTCGGTAAGCACGAGGCGATAAAAGAAGTCCAGGTTCACGAGGATAAGTTCGTTATTGTAATTGAGACGGACGACGATTTCGTGTTTAATAATATAAAGAAGATGGCAGGCAAGATGCAAAAAACTGTTGACGAATGCCGCCGTGTCGTCATAGGGCGGACACCCTATGTCATTACACAAAAAAGTATTGAGTTAAGGAGTAACAATGAACATTAACACTATTAAGGACAATGACAAAATCACAATAGCTGTTGAGGGAAGGATAGATTCCACAACAGCTTCCGAGTTTGAAGCCGCAATCAAAAACGAAACAGAACAGGTATCTGAGCTGGTATTTGATTTTAAAGACCTCGCGTACATTTCCTCCGCGGGACTCAGAATTCTTCTCGGAACACAAAAGCTTATGATGAATAAAGGAAAGATGAAGATAATCAATGTTAACGAAACCGTTAACGAGATTTTCGAAATTACAGGTTTTTCGTATATTCTTGATGTAGAAACATTATAAAACCAAAAGGCTCCGAAAGGAGCCTTTTCCTTTTGGTGCGGGCGACAGGACTTGAACCTGCACACCGAATGGCACAAGAACCTAAATCTTGCGTGTCTGCCAATTCCACCACGCCCGCGTATGTGTTGCTCATTGATTATACTATATATTGTATCTAAAAACAAGTATTTGGCTTAATTTTGTTATAATAATTCTAATGAAGAAATAAAACGTAACTTTTTAGTAACATTACACAATAATTCTACTACACTTTTGTATATAAAAACAATAAACTGTTACTTGAAAAACACAATATCTTGTGCTAGAATAATAACACTCCACGAAATAGTGGGGTAGGGTATATGATTTATAATGTAAAATCGATGATTTTAATTCCGATTTAGAAATTTTGAAAGGGAGGTACACTATGGAAATTAAAGTAATTGGCGGCACATTATCACAGAAGGAAATCGACACATACGTTACACAGATTAAAGAGGCTAACCCCGACAAGGAGTTTAAGACATTTGAGTTTACGGTGGACGGTGAGTACGTTGACGTTAACTACACTTACGATATGGTTCCTTTTGAGAGAATCAGAAGAATCACAGGTTATCTCGTAGGTACACTCGACCGTTTCAACAACGCTAAACGCGCTGAGGTTGAGGACAGAGTTAAGCACGGCCTTTCCGATTGCTCATGCTCACTTGAAGAAATTGCCTGAAATTAAAATACAAGTTAAAGCGTTCCGATTTCGGAACGCTTTTTTGTTTTATCGTCTATATTACAAATTTGTTATAGTGTATAAATAGTGTAGATTTATGTCGAAATATGTGTTATATTATTTTTATCAAGTAACTTTGGAGGGCTAGTATGGCAAACAAACTGAAACATAATACTGCGGCAGGAAAAAAACCTGTCAACAAAAAACTAATTTTTATTATATGCGGTTCAGTTTTGGCTGTTTGTATAGCGGTCGCTGTTATACTGTTTATTTTTGTGTTCAATAATCCCGCTAATTTACCGAACGATAACCGTATCAAGTCCGATATGGAAGCTGATAAGTCAATCACTAATGTTGCCGTAGGGAAAAAGACTTTTGACTTTACAGTCAAAGATTTTGAAAAGACCTCCGACAAAGCAACTCCCGACAAGGAACATCCCGAAAAATATACAGCGCAGGTAACAATAACGCGCGAATCGGATATTTACGGAATCGAACCCGCTGATTATAAAGTGTCTTATGAAAAGAAAGGCTCCAAGCTCGTGTACAAATCCTCAGAGCTTGAGTCAAAAGACTTGACTTTCACAGCTCTCAAGGGCGCTGATAAGAACGACGCTCTCAAAAGAGTTAAAAAGACTTTTAAGAAAGCTGAGTATAAGGAAAACAAAGACGACCTCAAGAAGGGCGACAGCAAAGTTATATTCACGGTTAATGATAAGGAGTACTCAGGTACCGCGGCGGCTGTTTATAAATTTGACAGCAAAAAAGGCTGGCTTTTCAAAAAGATAGACGACAAAAACGTCAAGTTCAAAAAAGGCGTTACCCACAAGGAGAACGGTTTATATACAAACTCCAACGTCAAGAATGTTCTGTTCCTCGGCGTAGACAGCAACGACGGCGCGGGACGTTCCGACTGTATGATGCTCATTTCCATCGACAAGAACACGGGCACAATAAAGCAGACCTCCTTTATGCGTGACAACTGGTTTGAAATCCCCGGACAGGGCACGAACAAGCTCAACTCCGCCTACGTTTTCGGCGGCGCTGACCTTACCAAAAAAACTATCCAGAATACTTTCGATATCAAGATAGATAACTGCGTTGTGGTTGACTTCACCACATTTAAGGACGTTATAAACACTCTCGGCGGCATTGATGTTGATATAACATCCGACGAGGCAGGCTATGTCAACTGGCAGATTAACAAGAACGGACAGGCCGGTTCTGTCGGTACCATCAGCACCGCGGGCGGAGTTACTCACCTCAACGGTCAGCAGGCTCTCTGGCTTTGCCGTGACCGCGGCGGCGGCGGATTCAGCGGAGACGACTTTATGCGTACCGGTCGTCAGAGAAAGGTTATTCAGGCGCTTGTTGATACCTACAAGACCTATACTCCCGTTAAGGTTCTCGCGACTTTGAAAACGCTTGATGGTAAGGTTAAAACCGATTTGAAACTTTCTGATTTCGAATGGTATGCTGAGCGCAGTCCCAAGTTCTTTACATTCAAGTTCAAGGAACGCTGCGTGCCTCAGGAAGGCGAATGGCAATCGGGCACAGGTACAGGGGGCGCGTGGATAATTGAACTCAACGACTTCGATAAACTCAAGTCCGATATCCAGCACTACATATATGAAGATTTGAAATAATAGTTAAATTGCAGGGGATACCGTCTCGGTATCCCCTGCAAAAAGTTTTATATGAATATAAATAGCTCTTGAAAATAAGCGAGCTTTTGTTCCCGACATTTACTGACCACTGAAAAAAGGCTGTCCAAAGACAGCCTTTTTATCATTCCATTTCCCAGTTATGCCATACGTTCTGGATATCGTCGTTATCCTCAAACATATCAAGCATTTTCTGCATATTTGTCTTAGCGTCCTCATCGTCGAGCTTGGTGTACGTGTTGGGAACCATCTCAACTTCCGCAGAAGCGAACTCATAACCCTTTTCGGCTATATCATCGCGTACTGCCGAGAAGTCCGCGGGTTCGGTGTAGATTGTGAACACATCATCGTCAGCCTCAAAGTCGGAAGCGCCCGCTTCAAGAGCGTCCTCCATAACCTTGTCTTCGTCAGCCTCGAGCTCCTCACGCTCAATTACGAGCACGCCCTTCTTCTCAAACATAAATGTTACACAGCCCTGTGTACCCATATTGCCGCCGAACTTGTCAAAGTAATGTCTTACTTCACCCGCTGTTCGGTTGCGGTTGTCGGTAAGCGCCTCAACAATAACGGCGATACCGTTGGGGCCGTATCCTTCGTATGTAACCGCCTCATAGTTAGCCGAGCTTGAGTCGCCCGCGGCCTTCTTGATAATGCGGTCAATGTTGTCGTTGGGAACGTTTGACGCTTTAGCTTTCGCTATAACATCGCGAAGCTTAGAGTTTACGTTGGGGTCGGCGCTGCCGCCTTCCTTAACAGCAACTATGAGCTCTCTGCCGATTTTAGTAAAAATCTTGGCGCGAGCCGCGTCATTTTTGCCCTTTTTCTGCTTGATTGTACTCCATTTATTATGTCCTGACATAATATCATCCCTTTTCAATTTTTTGACTTATAAATTATATCACATCAAGTCGTGTTTTGCAACCTGAATTAAATGGTTACAAAATAGTTACAAAACTATTGTCTATATACATTATTAGTGCTATTATAATATACAGAGAATAACTAAAGAAAGGAATGATATACTTGGTAAACTCAATGACAGGCTTCGGAAGATTTGAGGGAGAGGTAAACGGCAGAAACATCACTCTTGAAATCAAGAGCGTAAACCACCGCTACACAGAGTTCAATCTTCGTATTACCCGTGGTTACGGTTTTCTTGAGGAAAAGCTCAAGTCCTACATAACCTCCAAGATTGCTCGAGGCAAGATTGATATGTTTGTTTCTCTTACCGAGCCCGAGGATACGCCTACCGAAGTTCAGGTTAATCACAATCTCGCGCAGGGGTATATTAATGCTTTTAAAGAATTAAGCGATAAATATTCCGTTCGTAATAAAGTAACAGTGAACGACCTCGCGCGTTATCCCGACGTACTCAGTGTGCACAAAGCCCCTGAGGATGAGGAAAAGGTTTACGCCGACGTTATTGTCGCGGTTGACTCTGCTTTGGAAAGCTTTTTGAGTATGCGTAAAGCCGAGGGCGAAAGGCTTAAAGCCGACGTGCTCTCCAGAGCCGAGACAATAATGACGCTGGTTTCCGAGATTGAGGAGCGTTCACCGCAGACTCTCGAGGAATACAAAGCTCGTCTTAAAGAAAAGATAGAGGAGCTTCTGGGTTCAACGGAATATGACGAGCAGAGGGTTATCACCGAAGTTGCCATCTACGCCGATAAAATCGCCGTGGATGAGGAGACCGTTCGTCTGAGGAGTCACTTTGAACAGCTTAATACTTACCTGAATTCCGACGAACCGGTCGGCAGAAGTATTGACTTTTTGATCCAGGAGATGAACCGCGAGGCTAACACAATCGGCTCCAAAGTCAAGGACGCCGAGATTGCCCAAAAGGTTGTTAAGATCAAGAACGAGATTGAAAAAATCCGAGAGCAGATTCAGAATATAGAATGATTCAGCGGTCAACTGAGGACGGGTTCTGCTCGCACCTGATTTATTATACGGAGATTTAGATATGAAACTTATAAACATAGGTTACGGTAATATGGTTTCCTCAAGCAAAATAGTAGCCGTGGTTTCTCCCGAAGCCGCCCCCGTTAAACGAATTGTACAGGAAGCCAAGACAAAGGGGCTTGCCGTTGACGCTACATGCGGACGAAAGTGCAAGGCGGTTATAGTCACCGAGAGCGACCACGTTGTCCTTTCGGCGTTATCGCCCGAAGCTATCGGAAACCGCAGTGAGGAGGGCTGATATGAGCAGAGGAAAACTGGTAGTATATACAGGCTACTCGGGCGTCGGCAAAGGCACTATTATGAAGCGGCTCAAAGAGCTGGACAACAGTGTTAAGCTTTCTGTATCCTGCACAACCCGCAAGCCCCGCGCCGGTGAGACAAACGGCGTTGAGTATTTTTTTGTAAACAAAGACGAGTTTGAGAACCTTATAAAACAGGACGGATTTCTTGAGTACGCCAGCTATTGCGACAACTACTACGGCACTCCCGAAAAAGCTGTGGATGAAATGCTCGAAAAGGGCTACAACGTTTTTCTTGAGATCGAGGTTCAGGGCGGTATGCAGGTGATGAAGAAGCGTCCCGACTGTGTCAGCATATTTATCGCGCCGCCGTCTTTTGAGGAGCTCGAACGCCGCCTCAGAGAACGCGGTACAGAGGACGAGGAAACAATCCGAAAACGCCTCTCAGCTGTCGAGGATGAAAGAAAGTATCAACAATATTACAAACATACGGTGCTCAACGATGAAGTTGACCGCGCCGCACAGGAAATATTATCAATAATACATAACAAATAAAAAGGAGTTAATCAAAATGAAAAAAGTAAACGTAGACGATTTATTCGACAGAAAAGCAAGTCCTTACGCTCTTGTAATCGGCGTAGCAAAACGCGCGCGTCAGATTACAAAGGATTATGAGGACCAGGGCGAGGTTCGCGACGACAAGGCGGTACTTGAGGCTATCGAAGAAATCAAGGACCATAAAATAAGCATTTACGAGCCGGAATATAATGACTGATTTTATCGCGGGAATCGCGGTAGAGAACACTACCCGCTCGTTTGATAGAATCTTTGATTATCGTGTGGACAGCGCTCTTGCCGATGAAGTTTGCGTCGGCAAGCGTGTTCTTGTACCATTCGGCAGCGGAAACCGTAAGCGTCAGGGAATAGTTTTTTATACAAAGCAGGGTGAGGAGGAAAAACTGAAGTCCGTCATTTCCGTGCTAGACAAAACTCCCGTAATGACCGATGAGATGCTGAAGCTTGCCTCATTTATGACGGAGCGTTACTTTTGTACTTATTATGACGCGATAAAAACAATGCTCCCCGCGGGAATAAGCTACAACATTTCAACGACCTACACTGCCGTAAAGGGGATAGATACAGAAGAACTGGAGCTTGATTTGCAGAGCGTTTATAACTATCTGCTCGCTCAGAAAAAGCCCGTAAAACTCGAGTCATTAACTCAGACCTTCGGGCTTGACGGTTCTGTGTTTGACAGCCTTTGTGAACGCGGGTACCTCAGAAAGAGCGACGAAGCTTTCCGCAAGGTCGGCGACGCTGTTCTTAAAATGGTGGCGCTCAACGAGGACGCGGATTTTTCGGATGTCAAGCTCAGCCCCAAGCAAAACTCCGTACTGGAGATTTTACAGCTCGCGGGCACGGCTTCTGTTAAGGAAATCTGCTACTACACGGGTGTTACAATTTCCGTAATTGATAATCTGGTCAAGAAAAACCTCGCCTATTATTACGAGGATGAGGTTTTCCGTACAGAGAGAAATAATTCTCCTAAAGAAAATACAGAGATTATACTTTCCGACGAGCAAAATACAGCTTATAAAAATCTGCTTGAAGAATACAACAAGGATAAACCCGCCGTCAGCCTGCTTTACGGCATTACAGGTTCGGGCAAGACCTCGGTCTTCCTCAAGCTTATCGAGAGTGTAATCGAGGACGATAAGGGCATTATAGTAATGGTGCCCGAAATCGCTCTGACTCCGCAGTTTCTCAGTGTTTTCAAATCAAAATTCGGTGATGACGTCGCTGTATTTCACAGCGGACTTTCTCTGGGAGAAAGGCTGGACGAGTACAAGCGTGTGCTCAGAGGAAAGGCGAAAATTGCAGTCGGCACACGAAGCGCGGTTTTCGCTCCTTTTAAAAAGCTTGGACTGATAATAATAGACGAGGAGCAGGAGCATACCTACAAATCCGAAAGCTCACCGCGTTATCACGCCAGAGAAGTCGCTAAATTTAGAGTGAACGAGCATAACGCTCTGCTTTTGCTTTCCTCGGCGACGCCCGATATCGAGAGCTTTTACCACGCAAAGACAGGACGCTATTCGTTAAACAAGCTGACCGAACGCTACGGCAACGCGATTTTGCCTAAAGTTGTTGTGGCTGATATGAACGAGGAGCTGTTAAACGGTAACTCCACAGGCTTTTCCCACGAACTTTTATCCGCCCTGGAGTATAATTTGGAAACAGGCAAGCAGTCAATTCTTCTGCTCAACCGCAGGGGACACAATACCTTTGTAATGTGTTCAAAATGCCGCGAGACAGTCACCTGTCCCAACTGTTCTATTTCACTGAGATACCACAGCGCCAACAACAAGCTGATGTGCCATTACTGCGGGTATTCCGTGCCGTATTTCAGCGAATGTCCCACTTGTCACAACAAGTCTCTGCGTTTCGGCGGAACAGGCACGCAGAGGATTGAGAGCCAGCTTGCGGAATATTTACCCGACGCCAGAGTATTGCGGCTTGACGCCGACTCAACAATGAGAAAATCCTCCCACGAAAGACTTCTGGGAGCGTTCGCCGACGGTGACTATGATATTCTCATAGGTACTCAGATGGTGGCTAAAGGACTTAATTTTCCCAACGTCACGCTTGTCGGCGTGCTTAACCCCGACTCCATGCTCTACGCGGATGATTACCGCAGCTATGAGAGAGCGTTCTCGCTTTTAACTCAGGTTGTAGGCAGAAGCGGACGTGGCGACGATAAAGGTGTGGCGGTCATTCAGACCAACACCCCCGAAAACAACGTAATTACTATGGCTGCGGCGCAGGATTACGAGCGCTTTTATGAAAGCGAAATTGTGTTGCGCAAGGCTATGCTGTATCCGCCGTTTGCCGATATATGTATGGTGGGCTTTGTTTCCGAAAGCCATACCGCGGCGATTAAAGCATCTGCCCGCTTTACCGATAGTTTTATCAGGACGGCGAGGGAGAGCTACCCCGAGTTGCCGCTCAGGCTTTTAGGTCCTTCCGCGGCGTCAATAGCCAAGGTGAGTAATAAATACCGTTATAAACTGATAATAAAGTGCCGCAACGACAAGCGTTTCCGCGCGCTTTTGAATAGGATACTAACAGAATTTAATTCTGATAAAGAAAATAAAAAAGTAACAGCGTATGTTGATATGAACGCGCTTTCATTCTAAGGAGGTTAAAATGGCATTAAGAGAAATTGTTGTCGAAGGAGACAGCGTACTGAATAAAAAATGCCGTACGGTCGAGAAATTCGACGACCGTCTGGCGCTTCTTATAGATGATATGATTGAAACTCTGCTCGATTCGGGCGGGGTTGGATTAGCCGCGCCTCAGGTCGGTGTGCTCAGACGTGTTGTGGTAATTCACGTTGACCCCGAAAAAGAACCTTTTGAGCTAATCAATCCCGAAATCATCGCGACAAAAGGCGAGCAGAAAGGTCTTGAGGGCTGTCTGAGCTTACCCGGTAAATGGGGTATAGCGACCCGTCCTTACCACGTTGAAGTTAAGGCTCAGGACAGAAACGGCAAGGAGTTTACAGTCAGCGGCGACGCTCTCTTGGCGAGAGCCTTCTGTCACGAACTCGACCACCTCAACGGGGTACTCTACAACGAGGTTGTAGACCGTATGCTTACGCCGAATGAACTCGAGAAACTCAGCGAGGGCGAACTTGATATTTCCGCTGAGTGTTATACAAAGACCGGTGAGGAAGAATGAACATAGTATTTATGGGCACCCCTGATTTTGCTGTCCCCACTCTTGAGTGTTTGTGCAAGAGTAAGCATAACGTTCTTGCTGCTTTTACTCAGCCAGACAAACCCGTGGGACGCAAACAGATTATGACTCCTCCCGACGTAAAAGTATGCGCCGAAAAGTACGGAGTAAAGGTTTGTCAGCCCAAAACTTTAAGAGATGATAATTCTTATAAAGAAATAAAAGGAATGAATCCCGACGTGATTGTCGTAGTTGCTTACGGCAAAATACTCCCGAAAAATATACTCGATATTCCTCGGTTCGGCTGTATTAACGTACACGGCTCACTCCTCCCGAAATACCGTGGAGCCGCGCCTATTCAGCAGGCTGTGCTTAACGGCGACAAGGTTACTGGCGTCACGACAATGTATATGGGAGAGGGGCTTGACACGGGAGATATACTCCTGACAAAAGAGACCGAAATCGGCGAAAACGAAACATCCGCAGAGCTCTTTGACAGGCTCGCTCTTATGGGCGCTGATTTGCTTATCGAAACTCTCTCAAAGCTCGATAGCATAACTCCGAAAAAACAGGATGAGCTTGAGGCGACCTATACAACAAAAATAACAAAGGAACTCTGTCCGATTGACTGGAACAAAAAGAATACTGAAATCCACAACCAGGTTCGCGGGCTTCAGACGTGGCCTGTCGCTGTTTCAACCTTGAACGGTAAGGATGTCAAAATCCACTCCACTCTGTTGTGCGATAAAAGCGGAGAAGCAGGTGAGATAATCTCAACCGATCCGCTGACAGTAGCGTGCGGCGAGGGTTCTCTTGTTATAAAAGAGCTGCAGCTCAGCGGTAAAAAACGTATGGATTCAAAATCCTTCCTGCTGGGGCACCCTCTCAAAGTCGGAGATATTTTTTTATAGTAAAATATGAATATCAGAAACTTAGCTTTAAAAATTCTGGTGAGTATCGAAAGCGAAGGAGCTTATTCCACGCTCGCCTTAAATAATTCTATAAAAGAAAATAAACTAAATAAAACCGATTCTTCCTTTCTTTCGGCTCTCGTTTACGGAGTTCTTGAAAGGCAGATAACACTGGATTATATAATAAAGCAGTACTCTAAAATTCCTTTAAGGAAAATTGAACTTAAAACAAAGATAATTCTCAGACTTGGTATTCTGCAGCTTGTCTTTATGGATAAAGTCCCCGACAGCGCGGCTGTAAACGAAAGCGTTAAACTTGCTAAGAAGAATAAGCTTATGAAGTCCTCAGGATTTATAAACGGAGTTTTACGTTCTGTTACACGCGCGGATGAAAAGTATTCCTTACCCGACATAAACAAGGACAGAGAGTATTATTACAGTGTAAAATACTCCTGCCCGCGGGATTTGGTTTCTTTGTGGTTGAGCGCTTACGGTGAAAATGCAACTGTCGGTATTCTCGAAAATCTCTCGGGCAGACCTCAGCTTTCCGCTCGTGTGAACACACTTAAAACAACCTGTGAGAAGCTGATTAAAGAACTCGAATCCGACGGCGTAACAGCTGAGAAAAGCTGGTTGTGTGAAAACGCCTTGGTGCTTAAAAACACAGGTTCCGTTGAAGTGCTCAATGCCTTTAAATACGGTGAGTTTTACATTCAGGATATAGCGTCACAGCTTTGTGTTAAGGCGCTGAATCCACAACCAAATGATATAATGATTGATGTTTGCTCAGCGCCCGGCGGCAAGTCCTTTGCATCGGCTCAGTATATGGAAAACCGCGGAAAGATTTATTCCTTTGATATCTATGAGCATAAGCTCAGCCTGATTAATTCCACCGCGAAGCGTTTGGGCATTGATATCATCAACACCGATATCCGCGACGCGGAAAAAGATACCCGCGAACTTCCGACTGCCGACAAAGTTCTGTGCGATGTCCCGTGTTCGGGGCTCGGCGTACTCAGTCGTAAACCCGAAATCCGTTACAAGAAAAATTTGCTCAGTGATGAGCTGTGCGAGCTTCAGTATCGTATACTTTTGAATTCCGCGAAATTCACCGCTTACGGCGGAACTTTGGTTTATTCAACCTGTACGCTCAATCCCGCGGAGAATATCGCTAATGTAAATCGGTTTTTAAAAGAAAATTCCGACTTTACACCGGACAAGCTTAATCTTGGTATAAAGAGTGTTATTGATGAACCCGACAATGTTCTCACGCTCTTTCCGAATGGTAAAACCGACGGCTTTTTCATAGCCAAATTCAAACGTGAAAAACTATAATAGGCTCCTTTGACTAAAAGGGCTTTCAGCGCGGATGACTGAGGATTGTATAAATCAAACGCGGGTGTCCCGCCCTTTACTAAACACTAATCACTAATTCTATGATTGACATTAAATCTCTCTACTTTTTTGAACTCGAAAACTTCATAACAGACAACGGATTCCCCAAATTCAGAGCAAAGCAAATTTCCGATTGGCTAAACAAAGGTGTAACGTCGTTTTCTCAAATGCGTAATATTCCCAAGAATATTATAGAATTTTTATCGGGAAGTTGTTACATTTCTGTTGCAAATATTGAAAAAAAGCTTGTATCACGCTATGATAAAACAGTAAAATACTTATTCTGTCTGAATGACGGAGAATATATCGAAAGCGTAGTGATGAGCTATCATCACGGCTACTCAATTTGTGTGTCGACACAGGTCGGCTGCAAGATGGGCTGCACTTTTTGCGCGACAGGTAAAAGCGGTTTTTCACGAAGTCTTACAGCTTCCGAAATTTTAGCTCAGATCGAATCCGCTCAAAAGGATTTGAACATCCGAATTTCCAACATAGTGCTTATGGGTATGGGCGAGCCTTTGGATAACTTCGATAACGTGATTCGTTTTTTGAAGCTCGTCAGTTGTGAGGACGGGCTCAACATCGGTATGAGACACATCACGCTCTCAACCTGTGGAATTGTTCCGAGGATTTACGAGCTTGCCGAATACAAATTCGCTTTGACGCTTTCGGTGTCGCTTCACGCGCCCGACAATGCAACACGAAGCAGAACAATGCCGATAAATAATCGGTACCCCGTAGAACTGCTTATCAAGGCGTGCCGTGATTACTTTGACATCACGGGCAGACGCGTAAGTTTTGAATACGCTTTGATTGACGGCGAAAACGATAGCGAGGAATGCGCTTTAAAGCTCGCGAATCTCTTGAAAGGTATGAATTGCCACGTAAACCTGATACCCGTAAACACGGTCGAGGGTACAGGATATAAAAAGAGCGGAGCGGAACGCCGCAATGCGTTTGTCGAGATTCTCTCAAAGCATGGTATAACCGCTACAATAAGGCGAACTCTCGGAAGCGACATAAACGCGTCCTGCGGACAACTCAGACGTAATACTCTTAATTAACGATAGATTAATTTGATTTAGAAGGAGGTTAATAACTTTGGAAATTTTCAGTAAAAGTGATATAGGCTTAGTCAGAACCCAAAACCAGGACGACTGCCGTTTCGGAGTTATTTCCCCAAGCTGCGTGTGGGCTGTTGTGTGTGACGGTATGGGAGGAGCTAACGGCGGCAATATCGCTTCCGCCTCCGCGGTGGAATACATCAGCCAGGAAATTCAGAAGATGTATTCCGACGAATTGTCAAAACCTGAGCTTGCCACATTGATGACAGAGATTGTTTCTCAGGCAAACAAGGCAATTTACGATATGGCTCAAAAGGATGTCGAGCTCACGGGAATGGGCACAACCTGCGAGTTTGTATTGATCAAGGATACAACTGTCCATGTTGTTCACGTCGGAGACAGTCGAACCTACGCTATTCGCGGCGGCAAGATAAAACAGCTCACAGAGGACCATTCCGTTGTACAGGAGATGGTTCGCAGGGGCGAAATCACAGCTGACCAGGCTCAGACACACCCGAACAAGAATTTTATCACCCGTGCTTTGGGTATTAAATCCGATGTTCATCTTGATTATATCGAAACAAATTTTATATATGGTGATGTACTTTTAGTTTGTACCGACGGCTTTTCAAACTGTGTTACAACAGGCGATATGGTTAAGCTTTGCCACGAAAACAGAGGCGAAGGTCTGACAGACGTATTGGTCGAAAAAGCCAAAGAAGGCGGCGGCACGGATAATATTACCGTAGCAGTCATTTATTAGGGGGTGAGTTTATGGATAAATACAGCGGCAAGAAGCTTGACGGACGTTATGAAATCCACGAGCTCATTGGTGTAGGAGGTATGGCGTATGTTTATCGCTGTACCGATACGATTGACGAACGTGAAGTCGCGGTTAAGATTCTCAAGGACGAGTTTCTTAACAACGACGAGTTTATAAGGCGTTTTAAAAACGAGAGTAAAGCAATCGCTATGCTCTCTCACCCGAACATTGTCAAGGTTTACGACGTAAGCTTCGGCGATATGATTCAGTATATTGTAATGGAATATATCGACGGTATCACTCTCAAGGAGTATATCGGACAGCAGGGGGTTCTTGACTGGCGCGAGGCTCTGCACCTCACTACTCAGATCCTCAAGGCTCTCCAACACGCTCACAACAAAGGCGTTGTTCACCGTGATATCAAACCCCATAACATTATGCTTCTGCAGGACGGTACAATTAAAGTCACAGACTTTGGTATTGCCCGTCTGACAGATACTCAGACAAAGACAATGACCGAACAGGCTATTGGTTCTGTTCACTATATAGCTCCCGAGCAGGCGAGAGGCAGCAAAACCGACGGAAGAACTGACATCTATTCTGTTGGCGTAATGCTTTACGAGATGATTACCGGCAAGCTGCCCTTTGACGCTGACAGCGCTGTTACGGTAGCGTTGATGCATCTCCAGTCAACTCCTAAAATGCCTCGGGAGATTAACCCGGGTATACCTTTGGGACTTGAGCAGATTACCATGCACGCTATGCAGAAGAATCCCGCGCAGCGTTACCAGAACGCGCTTGATATGCTCGGCGATTTGGAGCGATTCAGACTTAATCCGAATGTTCATTTTGATTACAAATATTTTGTCGATTCCGACCCGACCAAGTATGTAAAAAAATCTCATAAGCCCGAACCTAAACCGAAGGATGACGCCAAAGATGAGGCAGAGGAAATAGAGGAAAAGAAGGAGCACAAAAGCTCATTCTACGCTGTCAAAACCGCTCTGATTGTCGCGGCGATTATGATTGTGGTTTTCCTTTCCGCAGCGCTTATAAGGGGTTGCGCCTCCAACCAGAGCACCAATGTTCCCATAGATAATTTCGTTGGTATGACAATTGTTGAAGCTAACGAGAAAAATCCGAACAATTTTAAATTTGAGATTAAGAGCAGTCCCAAATTCGACAGTAAGAAAAAGACAGGCGAAATTGTAAAGCAAAGCCCCGAGGCAGGGTCAAAGCTCGTAAAGACAGGGGCTACAATTGAGCTGACCGTAAACAGTAAAGACGTTGAGGCAAGCGTTCCTTTCTGCAAGAATCTCAGCAAGAAAGAGGCTGCCGAGCTTATTGAGGAAAAGAGCCTTACTCCCAAGTTTATCGATGTATACGACAACCTCGGCGCGACTAACGCTGTTGTAGATACATTCCCGCCCGCGGGTGTGCACGCGACAGTAGGCTCAACAGTTTATGTCTATATTGTCCGCGGCTCCAAGGAAGAAAAAATCGCCGTACCCGAAGTGACCGACAAGTCGTTATACGACGCTCAGTCAAAGCTTTCCGAGTGTAAGCTCGAGTGCAAATACACATATGATGACGAAAGCCACGCCCCCGAGGGAACAGTTATCGGGCAGTCACCCTTGCAGTACAGTAATGTTGATAAGGGCACTATCGTTAACCTTATTGTAAGCTCGGGTAAAGGCAGTCAATCCACCGTAAACATTACAATTGATATGCCGAAGAACGTCGATTATGAGATTAAGATGACTGTTTCGATTGACGGCGTTATCGATTCAAAATACACCAAGAAAATCAATCCAAAGTACAATACAAGCTACGCTATGTCGTTTACAGGCAGCGGAAAGTCCACTGTATTGATAATGCTTGACGGACAAAATTACAGGAAATATTCAATAGATTATTCCACTGTGAGTTACACAACCGAATCATATGACTTTGTACCAACCGAGCCCGAAACCACCACAGCGGCGACCAAACCGCCAGAGACGCAAACTCCCACGACGACCCCGTCGCCTACCGAAGCGGCTGCAACTGAGGGTGACAACTGATGGTTGAGTTAAAAGGAATTATTTTAAAAAGCACAGGCGGCTTCTATTATGTAGAAGCCGCCAATGGTGTATACGAGTGCAAAGCAAGAGGTATCTTCCGCAAAAAGAATAATTCCCCGAAAGTAGGGGACAAGGTGCGTATCACCGTCCCGTCCGACGGTTATTGCTCCATTGAGGAAATATTCCCGCGAAAGAACACGCTCAAGCGCCCGCCTCTTTCCAACATAGATATTCTGGTTATAGTTGTCTCTACAACCGAGCCTGCTCCAAACGCTTTGGTGATTGACAAAATGACCGCGGCGGCTGTGGATAACGATATCGAACCCGTTGTAGTTATTTCAAAGTCAGACTTGAAGTCGGCGGGAGATTTGCTTTCAATATACAAAACCGCGGGAATAAAAGTTTTTTCATATTCCTCGGCAGAGCCTGACAGCGCCGAAGATATAAAAGCGTATCTCAGCGGAAAAATCTCTGCTTTCACAGGCAACAGCGGAGTCGGTAAATCTACGCTACTCAATACATTATATCCGAACCTGGAGCTTCAAACGGGTGAGATAAGCGAAAAACTCGGCAGAGGCAGACACACTACCCGAACAGTTGAGCTTTTCAAGACAGACGGCGGGTATGTCGCCGATACCCCGGGGTTCTCAACGGTTGACCTTGAACGCTACAATATGATTGACAAGGACAACATCAAATTCTGTTTTCCCGAGTTCAAGGATTATCTGACCGAGTGTCGGTTCACTTCCTGTTCCCATACCTGTGAAAAGGGCTGCGCGGTATTACAGGCAGTTGAAGAAGGTAAGATTTCCAAATCCCGTCACGACAGCTATGTCGCAATGTATAACGAAGTTAAGGATATAAAAGAATGGCAGAAAAAGAACTGAAAAAGTGTATAATTGTCTGCGCCTCTCCAAACGCCGATTCGCGGTTCGTCAGGCAAGTTATAACTCCCGATGATTATATAATCGCGGCGGACGGCGGTATGGCGCTTCTGAAAAAAGCGGGACTTACTCCGAATTTATTTGTAGGAGATTTCGACTCGTTCAGCGGCGATGTCCCCGACGGCGTTGAAATCATCAAACTAAAAACCCGCAAGGATGACACCGACTCAATGCATTGCGCCGAGGTTGCCGCAAAACGCGGCTTTAGAGAAGTCAGACTGTTGGGAGCGACAGGCGGAAGCCCCTCGCATACATTCTCCAATTATTGTGTGTTGAGTTTCCTTGAGGCAAAAGGGATTTGCGCCGTTATGTCGGACACGGATGGGGATATCAGAGTTTTTGGAGAGGGCGTTTACAGCTTCAATAATTTAAGCGGACACGAGTTTTCCGTATTTCCCTTCGGCTGTGAAAACGCTGCGGTGTCTTATATGGGCGACGTTGAGTATCCCGCGCGGGATTTGACTCTCGCTTATAATTCCTCGTTGGGTAAGTCAAATGTATTTAGAAGTGATAATGTTATAATCGCGGTAAAACAGGGAAAAGTTATTGTTTTTATTTCCAATAAAGAAAATAATCAATAACAAAACTGTAACATAAAATACCACTGCGTTTATTGCAATTGTATAATCCGTTATGATATACTTATAATAAGTAATTTTGTGTACAATCAGGAGGTAACCGAATGTCTTTGTGTATGGGCTGTATGCGGGAAATCGGCGACAATGTCATTTGCCCCAGATGTAAATTTGATAATTCTACGGAGCAGAACTCTCCGTTTTTACCATATAACACTCTTCTTCACGGACGTTATATAGTCGGTTCAGTGATTGAGACTAACGGCGAAAGCTCGCGTTATATTTCGTTTGATAAACAGACAGGTGATGTTGTAATCGTCTGCGAGTTTCTTCCTATGGGACTTTTCGAACGTGATAACGGCGAACTTAACCTTACGGTCAAATATGAAAACGAGGACGTGTTCCGCAAACTTATGACGGATTATATTTCTTATTTCCGTACAATTGCTGAACTCAAGGATTTCTCCGCGCTGATCAGAATCCATAATATTTTTCAGGAGAATAATACAGCGTATGTTATTGAGGAGAATCAGGACCTCATTCCTTTCAGGGAGTATGTAGAGCGCAGCAACGGACATCTCGAATGGGATATAGCCCGTCCGTTGTTTATGCCTGTTATTTCCGCGTTAGAGGCGCTTCATCGCCGCGGATTGGGACATTACGCGATATCTCCCAAGAATATGTACGTTACAGCTTACGGAAAAATAAAAATAGCGGGTCTTGCCACAGCGAACGAACGCAAGCGCGGTACTCCGCTTAAATCCCAGCTTTTCTCAGGCTGCGCGGCTCCCGAGCAGTACGAGAATAATTTCCCGCTGGACAGTATCACGGAAATCTACGGTATCTCCGCGACATTGTTCTACGCCCTCACGGGTAATCTTCCCGCCAGCGCGAAGGATCGTTTCAAGGATTCACGCTTACTGATGAGCACAAGTACAGTCAAGAGGCTTCCGCCTCACGTTGTAACCGCTATCGCTAATGGCTTACAGGTTAAGCGTGAGAACCGTATAACCGACTTTGATGATTTGCGTTCACAGCTATCTGTGTCACATACAGCTCAGGCTATCCAGGAAGAAATCTCCCGAACAGCAAATATGAACGTCAATAAATCCAATCTCAACGGCAACGGTAATTTGTCGCACAAGATGCCCATCATTCTTACCGCGATAATCACGGTCATTATTTTAGGCGTTGCGGGTGTATTTCTGGTTATTCAAAACCCCTTCAAGGATTTGTTCCATCATCAGAACGAAATCGAAACCTCTGCCGCCACAGAAAAGTGGACAGGCGAAACTATTCCTAATTATGTCGGAAAGAGTTTGAAAGAGGCAAAGACTGATGCCGAAGAGAACGAGGAACTTTCAATTTATCTTGATACTGTTGAGAGCTTCAGTGACGAATACGAAGAAGGCGTTATAATAGACCAGTCGCCAAAGGCCGGGTCTCCGCTTACGGCTTCCGGCGATTATTCAATCTCGGTCAAAGTCAGCAAAGGCTCCCAGATGCGTAAGCTTCCTAAAGTTGAGAAAAAGAGCGTCAACAGCGTAGCCAAAGCGCTCGCTAAAAACAGCTTTGTTGTAAACGCCGAGTATCAGTACAGCAAAAAGGTGGACAAGGACGATGTAATCGGCTACAAGGACAACAAACCGGGCGATAAGCTTGAGTATGGTTCTACTGTAACGATTATCGTGAGTAAAGGTGAGGAGCCGACAACTCCGACAGCTCCTTCAACAAAACCACAATAAAGAATAAGCCGCCGCTTTCGCGGCGGTTGCTTTATAAAGGTTGGAATTATCATCACATTTTAATGTTTTGATTAATCGCTTTTTCGGCATTTTTAATCATTTCATTCAGTGAGGAAATGGATTCGGGGTATTTATCAGCCAATATGTCAAAAGAAAGCTTCGGGCCTTCAATATTCGCGGCGGCTGTCTTTATTCTGGTTTCCAGGATTCTCATCCCCGCGTCGCAAAGTGTTTCGTAGCTCTGCGAACTCACTTTAAAAATATCATTAAGATTATTTTCTTTTAAAGAATAAAGATTCCTGAACATATTATAATGCGCTATACTGAGATAGTCGCTGACGTTTTTTTGCAGTTTTTTGTTATTGATATCTGAAAGAATACTGTATGTTACGGAAGCCGAGTTGTTGATAACTCTTCGGTTCAACATGCAAAATGTGTTGCTCTTAACGATTTTCACATCCTCGCTTTCATCCGCGGAAACATTGTCCTCCACAGCCAGGGGAGCTCTTCCGAGCAGGTAATCGGTGCTCACATCATAGTATTCCGCTATTTTTACCAGGAATTCCAGCCCGCACTCTCGGATGCCTTTTTCATAATGAGAAAGCAGCGACTGAGATATTCCAAGCTCCGCGGCGGCGTCTTTCTGGCTCAGTCCCTTTTTCTTTCTGAGATTTGATATCATTCTTCCGAATTCTTTTGTCATATTAACCACCTCATAGTTATTACTATAAGTATAATATATAAATTACAGTTTGTAAAGCAGGTAGATTATGCAAAGTTATGTAATTCATTTTATCCGACACGGCGACATAGCCGACACACTCAAAGGAAAGTACATTGGCACAACCGATGTTCCGTTGAGCGAAGAGGGCAAACAAAATCTCGCGTCCTATGACAGCAAGTATATTTACCCCGGCACTCAGGTTGTATTTACAAGCCCGTTAAAGCGTTGTGTTGAAACAGCGGGGATTATTTACCCCGATATAAAACCATTGGTTATTGACCAGCTTGCCGAGTGTGATTTCGGAGCTTGGGAGAACAAGTCAGCCGAGGATTTAAAGGACGACAGCCTTTTTCAGAAGTGGCTTGCGGGCGAGAACGGCGTTAAACCGCCGAACGGAGAGAGCCCGACAGAGTTTACTCAGCGCGTCTGCGTGGTGTTTGAGCAAATCATTGAGGGTATGATGAAAACAGGAAACACGGAAGCCGTTGTCATAACTCACGGCGGCGTGATAATGACCTTGCTTTCCGTCTACGGAATTCCGCGAGCAAAACCATTTGAATGGGTAATGGATAACGGTTTTGGTTATTCGGCGCGCGTTAATCCTATGCTGTGGCAGCGTGACAGGGTGATGGAAGTGTATCGGAAAATACCCGTTATGCCTGAAGATAATACCTGAAGATTGTAGTATTATTTACAATCTTTGCCGCGTATTTGTGCAATAATTTATTTAGAAAAAACATTAAGGAGAACAGAATATGAAGAACTATAAAATAACTTTACTCAAGGGTGACGGAATCGGCCCCGAAATCGTCGACGAAGCTGTCAAAGTCCTCGACAAAACCGCTGATAAATTCGGTTTTTCAGTTGAGTATGATGAGGCTCTTATGGGCGGCTGCGCTATCGACGCCACAGGCGAGCCACTTCCTCAGGAAACTATAGATAAATGTAAAGCGTCCGACAGCGTGCTTCTCGGCGCGGTAGGCGGCCCCAAGTGGGATAACCTTCCCGGAAATAAGCGCCCCGAGGCGGGACTCCTCGGAATCAGAGGAGCGCTCGGTCTTTTCGCTAATCTTCGTCCCTCGGTTATTTTTGAACCGCTTCAGGGTGATTCTCCGATTAAAGACGAGATTATCGGCGGACAGCTCGATATCCTTATTGTCCGTGAGCTAACAGGCGGAATCTATTTCGGAAAACGCGGCAGAACTACCACAGAGGACGGCGCTCCCGCCGCATGGGATACCGAGATGTATTCTGTTCCCGAAATTGAGCGTATCGCAAGAGTAGCTTTTGAAATGGCTATGAAGCGCGACAAGAGAGTAACAAGCGTAGATAAGGCTAATGTTCTTGAAAGCTCGCGCCTATGGAGAGAGACGGTTATAAAAGTTGCCGAGGATTATCCCGAGGTAGAGCTTAATCACCTTTATGTTGACAACTGCGCTATGCAGCTTGTCCGAAATCCCCGCCAGTTTGATGTTATCGTCACTTCCAACATTTTCGGCGATATCCTCTCAGACGAGGCTTCAATGATTGCGGGTTCAATCGGTATGCTCGCTTCTGCTTCGCTCGCCGAGGGTAAGTTCGGACTCTATGAGCCTATTCACGGCTCAGCTCCCGATATCGCGGGACAGGGCATTTCAAACCCGCTGGCTACAATCCTTTCCGTCGCTATGATGCTGCGTTATTCGCTTGACGAGGGAGAGGCTGCCGACGCTATCGAGAACGCCGTAAACGAGGCTCTCAAGAAGTATCGCACACCGGATATCCTCTCGGATGATACAATAAAAGTGTCCACAACCGAGATGGGCGACAAAGTCTGTGAATTCATTTAATTATCAACTTTTTTTAATTTTGCCCCTGATTGCTTATGACTTATTACGATATGCATTCCCATCTTCTCCCCGAGATGGACGATGGCTCCAAAAGCGTCGAAATGACCTTACAAATTATAGACAAACTTCGCGCCCAGAACGTAAACAAGCTGTGCTTTACTCCTCATTTTTACACCAATGAGGAGAGTATAGCTCAGTTTAAGGCGCGCAGACTTGAGTCGATGAAAAAGCTTTTGCCCGAGCTCCCCGATGATATCGAGGTCTGTATCGGAGCGGAGGTTTATGTCACACGTTACCTGTTTAATAACAAAGATTTGTCGGGTATCACTTACGGCAACTCTAACTATATCCTTGTGGAGTTTCCTTTTGACAGCCGTTTCACCGACCATACTATGGATTATATCTACCGTCTCAAGGGCAACTATGGCTTAAAGCCTGTGCTTACCCATATCGAGCGTTATCATCATCTTATGATTGACGAGGGATTGGTTGAGGATTTGCTCGACGAGGACGTTATAATCCAGACCAATGTCGGAGCTTTTAATGGCTTTGCCCAGAAGCGTCGATTGCTCAAGTATATCAAGCGCGGTTATATTGATATCGTCGGAACCGACTGCCATTCATTAACGCGCGGCAATCCCGACGAATATACACCGACAATGGAACTCATTAAAGAAAAATGCGGTCGTGAATATGTTGATCACATCATAGAGACAAGTGAAAAAATCTTTGAAAGCGGAAAGTTGAAAACAAATAGTTGAAAATGAAAACGGCTCGGAATTCCGAGCCGTTTTTTGTAATACTAACCGCTTATCTTACACTTATTCCTTTACCTTTGAGGTATTTTTTTAATTCGGGAATAGGTATCTCGCCGAAGTGGAACAGGCTTGCCGCCAGTACGGCGTCAGCCTTGCCCTCGGTAAGCGCGTCATAAAAGTGTTCAAGCGCTCCCGCGCCGCCGCTCGCGATAACGGGAATGTTTACCCTTTCCGAAACAGCTTTTGTCAGTTCGAGATCATAACCGTTTTTCTGACCGTCCTCATCCATACTCGTGAGCAGGATTTCGCCCGCGCCGAGTTTTTCACATTCCACAGCCCACTCAATTGCGTCCAGCCCTGTGGGAACTCTGCCGCCGTTGAGATAGACTTCCCAGCTATCTCCGTTTCTCTTCGCGTCAATAGCGGCAACCACACATTGACTGCCGAATTTTTGCGACGCTTCCTTTATTAGCTCCGGGCGTTTGATAGCCGCGCTGTTTACGCTGACCTTGTCGGCACCCGCTCTGAGTATTTCGTTGAAGTCGTCAACGCTTCTGATTCCGCCGCCGACGGTGAACGGAATAAAAATACAGTCGGCTACGCGCTTGACCATATCAGTTACGATATTTCTCGCGTCGCTTGACGCTGTTATGTCAAGGAATACAAGCTCGTCCGCGCCCTCTTTGTCATATTGAATCGCGCACTCCACAGGGTCGCCCGCGTCTACAAGGTTGACGAAGCTCATACCTTTTACAACCCTGCCGTTTTTTACATCAAGGCAAGGGATAATTCTTTTTGCGTACATTTATTTTACCTCACACATATTCGCGAAGTTTCTGAGCATTTTAAGCCCCGTGTCTCCGCTCTTTTCGGGATGGAACTGAGTAGCAGTCACATTACCCCGACACACTGCGGCGTCAATCTTTACGCCGTACTCAGTCTGAGCGCTGACAATGTTTTTATCCTCAGCGTCCAGGTAGTAGGAGTGGACAAAATACACATATGAATTGTCCTCGATTCCACTGAAGATACCTTCATTATTTAGTATTCTAATGCTGTTCCAGCCCATATGCGGAATTTTCAATCCTTCGCCGTTGGGAATTTTTTTGATTTTGCCCTTGAAAATTCCAAGTCCCGCGGTCTCCGGGGTCTCCTCGCTGTTTTCAAAAAGCAGCTGCAAACCAACACAAATTCCGAGGAAAGGTTTTCCGCTGTTAATAAACTGATTTACAGCTTCGTCAATTCCGTTTTTTCTCATAGACTCAACACAGTCTCCGAACGAACCCTGACCGGGAAGAATAGCTCCGTCAGCATTTATTATTTCGTTTTTATCGCAAGTGATTTTGCACTCGCAGCCTATAAATTTCAGCGCCTTGTAAACACTTTGAATGTTGCCGCCGCCGTAGTCAATTACTGCAATCATATTTTCACCGTCTTTTCCACCTGCAATTTTACCATATTAACCCATATAATGCAAGAATCTGATAGTGAAAATCCCTAAACTTGCAAAAATTATTCCAAATTCCCACAAAAACAGTTGAATTTTGCAAGTTTAAGTGCTAAAATGAATTGATGATTTTGAGATTATATGATAACGTAGATGAATTTACTTTAAAGAAGGTATTATTATGGTAGAGCATTTACTTTCAAGGATAGAAATGAACAAGGATTCGTTTTCCAAAGGGCAAAAGCGAATCGCTGATTTTATAGAAGAACATTACGACAGCGCCGCGTTTATGACAGCGTCAAAACTCGGCAAAAAGGTAGGCGTATCCGAAAGCACCGTTGTGCGTTTCGCGACTCAGCTCGGTTATTCGGGTTATCCCAAACTCCAGAAAGCTATGCAGGAGATGATAAGGGACAAGCTTACCTCCGTTCAGCGTATTGACGTTACTACCACCCGTATAGGTGACAACGATGTTCTTGACGCTATTATGAACCAGGATATTGACAAAATCCGACGCACTCTCGACGAGATTTCACGCGAGGATTTTGAGAGCGCGGTTAAGTCTATTGTCAAGGCGCGCAGAATTTACATCTTCGGCGTGCGTTCCACGGCTTCTCTGGCTGAGTTCCTCGGGTATTATTTCGGGCTTATTTTTGATAATGTACGTGTTATTACAAATACTTCCAAAACTCATACCTATGAGCAGCTTTTCCGCATCAACAAGGATGATGTAATGATTGGTATTTCTTTCCCTCGTTACAGCACAATGGCGGTGGACTCAATGACACTCGCGCGCGAGAGAGGCGCCAATGTTATCGCTATTACCGACTCTATGGTAAGTCCGCTTGTTCAGGCGGCTGATGAGGTTCTTATAGCCCGCAGTGATATGGCTTCGGTTGTAGACTCTCTGGTTGCTCCTTTGAGCCTTGTCAACGCACTGATCGTTGCGACTGTAATCGAGAAAAAGGACGAAGTAACCGACACTTTCAAGGAGCTTGAGCTCGTATGGAACCATCAAGGCGTTTACGAAAAGTCCTCAAGCAGAATAGAGTATAAACATAATAATGAGTAAAACAGCTGTAATCGGAGGCGGAGCCGCGGGACTTATGGCTGCGGGATTTGCCTCAATGTACGGTGCGGAGGTTGTCGTTTTCGAGAAGATGCAGCGCGTTGGCAGGAAGATTCTTATTTCGGGTAAGGGCAGGTGTAACCTCACTAACGCCTGTGATATTGAAACTTTTATGCAAAACGTGCCCGTGAACAACAAATTCCTGTACAGCGCGATTAGCGGTTTTCCGCCGTTTGATATCATAGATTTTTTTGAGAACCTCGGTCTTAAAACCAAGGTTGAACGTGGTAATCGTGTGTTCCCCGTGTCCGACAAAGCTATGGATGTTGTGGATACAATGCGCCGCTTCGCTTTGGACAACGGCGCGCGAATAAAAACCGCCGAGGTTGAGGATATTATTATTGAAAATAACGCTGTGAAATCTGTCAGAGCAGACGGAATTGTATATGACTCTGACAGCGTGATTCTGGCGACAGGCGGGCTTAGTTATCCGCGGACAGGTTCTACGGGCGACGGATTCAGATTTGCCGAAAAACTCGGCCACACTGTTATTCCGCCGAAACCCTCGCTTGTTCCTTTGGAGAGCCCCGATAAATCCTGCAAAAAAATGCAAGGCTTGTCGCTTAAAAATGTCGGGCTTAAAATTTCTGATAACAAGGGCATAACCGTTTATACCGATTTCGGCGAAATGCTTTTTACTCATTTTGGTTTGTCGGGTCCTATGATTCTGTCCGCGAGCTGCAATATGCGTGATTATACTTCAGGCTATACGGCGCATATAGATTTAAAGCCCGCGCTCGACAGAGAACATCTTGATAAGCGAATACTCCGTGATTTCAGAGAAAACATCAACAAAGCGGTCTCAAATTCGCTTTCGGCGCTGTTGCCCAAGAAAATGATTTCCGTTGTGCTTGAACGATGGAATATTCCGCAGGACAAAAAATGTAACTCTGTTACTAAGGAAGAACGGGCAGAATTGGTAAGGATATTAAAAGACTTTACTGTTCTGATATCAGGACCGCGTCCCATAGACGAGGCTATAATTACCTCGGGCGGAGTCAAAGTCAGTGAAATAAACCCCAAAACCATGGAGAGTAAGCTGATAAAAGGCTTGTACTTCGCCGGTGAGATTATTGATGTAGACGCGTACACAGGCGGATTCAACCTAACAATTGCCTGGGCAACAGGCAAACTCGCGGGAGAAAATTCAATTCTCAATTAATAATTATAAATCGGGTGCGGGCAAAGCCCGCCCAAAACTGATCACTGATCACTGATAACTGACCACTTTTTCGACTGAAAGGAGAAAACACTATGTCTATCGCAATCGCAATTGACGGACCTGCGGGAGCAGGCAAAAGCACAATTTCAAAAGCAGCCGCAAAAAGGCTGGGGTTTATTTATATCGATACGGGAGCTCTTTACCGTACAGTCGGTTTAGCGGCTACACGCGCGGGCGTTGAGCCCAAAGAGGGCAAAGAGGTTGATAAGCTTCTTTCTCAAATAACCGTTGAGCTTACTTTTAACGATAAGGGAGAGCAGGTTGTTCTGCTCAACAAAGAGGATGTTTCGGGGCTGATTCGCACACCCGAGGCTTCTATGATGGCTTCCGCAATTTCTGCTGTTCCGTCTGTAAGAGCTTTTCTGCTTGACTTACAGCGCGACATCGCCAAGACTAACAACGTTATTATGGACGGCCGCGATATCGGTACGGTTATTCTACCCGACGCGGAGGTTAAAATCTTCCTCACAGCGTCTCCAGAGGCGAGGGCGAAGCGCCGTTACGACGAGCTTATCGAAAAAGGAATGGACGTAAAGTATGAGGATATCCTTCAGGATGTTATCACACGCGATTATAACGATTCCCACCGTGAAATCGCTCCCTTAAAACAGGCTGATGACGCTGTTCTCGCGGACACAACCGAGGTTGACCTCGAAGGCAGTATAGAGCTTATCATTAACATCATCAAGGAGAAAACAAATGGGGCAGTCTAAGGCACTATACATTGTCGGCAGAGCGATTTGCAGACCGATATTCAAGATAATTTACCGCTATAAGGTTATCAACAGAGATGCTATACCTGATGATAACAAAGGCTATATTATAGCCTGCAACCATCTTTCCTATTCCGACCCTGTTCTGCTCGGTCTGAGCCAGAAACGCAGAATTAATTTTATGGCTAAAGATGAGCTTTTCAAGAACAGATTCTTCGCCTGGCTTATAAGAAATCTCGGAGCTTTCCCTGTGAAAAGAGGAACAGGCGACGTCAAGGCGTTGAAGAACGGTGAGGATATTATCCGCGAGGGTAATCTTATGACCATCTTTATTGAGGGCGGCAGGAGCAAGACGGGCGAGCTTATGCGCCCGCGCAGCGGTTTTGCCGTAATAGCTCAGCAGACAAATGTTCCCGTAGTTCCTGTTTGTATCACCAGAACAAAAAATACTACATTTGCCCGTAGGATAATCCATTTTTCAGAACCAATCACCGCCGAGGAGCTCGGACTTATCGGTGAGGATATTGACCGCCGCGCTCTCAAAAACGCAGGTACAACGGTTATGGGAAAAATCAAAGAAATGAGAGAGCAGGATTTAAAGGACTATGCAAAATAATATTCGTGTAGCCAAAACCGCGGGCTTTTGCTTCGGCGTAAAGCGCGCGGTGGATATTGTATATGACTTAATAGACAGGGGCGGGAGCGTTTGTACTCTCGGCCCGATTATTCATAATATGGAGATGGTTTCCGAGCTTGAGGCGAAAGGCTGCAAGGCGGTCGACAGGGTAGAGGATTGCCCCGAAGGCTCCACCATCGTTATCCGTTCCCACGGCGTAGCCCAGAATGTCTATGATAAAATCAGCGAACTCGGACTTGAGTGCGTTGACGCTACCTGTCCGTTTGTAAAGAAAATCCACAAGATTGTAAAAAAGGCGGGTGAGTCGAAAACCCCTGTTTTAATAGCGGGAAACAAGAATCATCCCGAGATTCAGGGGATTATCGGTCATTGTGAGGGGGAGTGTTACACCTTCAATAACGATGATGAACTCAATGAACTTATAAAAATAATTCCAATAAAGAATAATGATGAGGTTTACGTAGTCGCTCAGACCACTTTTTCAAAAAAAGAATGGAAAAAATGTTTAAAAACCGTAAAAAAGGTCTATACAAACGCAAAAATTTTTGATACAATATGTAAGGCTACATCAGAACGACAGGAGGAAGCCGAAGAAATTTCCTCAAGCTCTGATCTTATGATTGTAATAGGTGACAGACACAGCTCTAACACAGCCAAGCTTTACGACATCTGTAAGGCGAAGTGCGGGAACACCGTTTTAATCGAGACAGCTTCGGAGCTTGACAAAGGTCTCGTTAGTATTTCACGTTCAATAGGTGTAACCGCGGGTGCTTCAACGCCCGCGAGGATAATAAAGGAGGTACTGGATACAATGAGTGAAGAAGTTAAATCCAGCGAAACAGTTGAAAATGAATCTTTTGAGGAGATGCTTGAGGAATCCCTCAAAAATTTAAATACTAATGAGAGGGTAAAAGGCGTAGTAGTAAGTATTGCTCCCAACGAAGTTATCGTTGACGTTGGCAGAAAACAGTCAGGCTATATTCCTGCTGATGAACTTAGCAATGATCCTTCGGTTAAGCCTGAGGACGTTGTCAAGGTTGGTGACGAAATTGAGCTTCTTATTATGAAGACCAATGACGCTGAGGGCACAATTATGCTCTCCAAGCGCAGAGTTGACGCTCAGAAGAGCTGGGACGAGCTCAAGGAGCTCGCCGAGAGCAACACAGTTCTCACAGGTAAGGTTGCAAGCGTTGTCAAGGGCGGTGTTATTCTTATCTACAAGGATAACCGTGTATTTATTCCCGCTTCTCAGGCGACTGATTCCCGCGACGAAAACCTTGAAGATTTAGTAGGCAAAGAAGTACAGTTTAAGCTTCTCGAAGCTTCCCAGAGGGGCAGAATGAGAAGAATCGTAGGTTCAATCCGCGCGTTATTACGCGAGAAGAGAGCGGCTCAGAGAGCAGAGTTCTGGGAAACCTGCGAGGTTGGCAAGCATTATACAGGTACAGTTAAGTCTCTCACAAGCTACGGCGCTTTCGTAGACTTGGGCGGCGTTTTCGGTATGATACATATCTCCGAACTTAGCTGGACACATATCAAGAACCCCGCTGAGGTTGTCAGCGTAGGTGATAAGGTTGATGTATATGTTAAGGACATCAACGAGGAAACAAAGAAGATTTCTCTCGGCTACAAGGATCCCGACGCTAATCCGTGGGAGATTCTCCGCCGTGACTTCCCGGTAGACACTGTTGTTGACGCAACTATCGTAGGTCTTACAACATTCGGCGCGTTCGCCAATGTTATCCCCGGTATCGACGGACTTATCCATATTTCTCAGATCGCCAACAAGCGCATCGAGAAACCCGAGGATGTTCTCAAAATCGGCGAAACAGTTAAAGCTAAGATTATTGCTATCGACTTCGACAAAAAGCGTGTTAGCCTTTCAATCCGCGCTCTGCTTCCCGTAGAGGAAACTCCCGCCGAGGACGAAAAAGCTGAGGCTGAGGAAGAAGTTGTCGCTTCTACCGAAGACGAAGTTGTAGCTTCCACAGAAACTCCCGTAGAGGAAGCTTCCGCAGTTGAGGAAAAGGCTGAAGAGCCTGCTCCCGCGGCAGAAGAAGCTCCCGCAGCTGAAGAAAAAGCTGAGGAAGCAAAAGAAGAAGCTCCCGCAGAAAAAGCAGAGGAAGCTGAAGAAAAAGAATAATATTCTTTATCAGAATAAAAGCGCTCACCGTTTGGTGAGCGCTTAATTATTTACAATATATTTTTAACATCTTCCAATCTTTCAACTGCAAAGTCCAATTTAACCTTTTTAGGCAGTTGAGCCTTATGTCTGTTATACCAGCAGGTTTTCATTCCGAAGTCCGTTCCGCCTATCATATCCGCGGTGAGTGAGTCGCCGATTATCAAAGTTTCTTCAGACTTTATTCTTTCACCTGTTTTGTTTTCCAAGTCATCAAATGCGCGTTTAAAAAACAACTCACTCGGTTTTGAAGCTTCTAAATCCTCGGATACATACACTGCCGTAAAATAATCGAGCATTCTGCCCAGCCTCAGTCTGTTGATTTGTTGATTTGAAGGTCCGTTGCTGGCGGCGCATAGTATGTATCTGTCTCTGAGATAATCAAGCATTTCATACGCTCCGTCTACCGGAATGGCGCTTTCACGAAGGCAATCTCTGAAATACCTTTCAAACTCTACACCGTCAAAGTCAATGTCTAGCTTTTCAAAAACCATATTCCATCTGATTTGCCCCAGTTGCTCAAAGGTGATTTCCTTATTTTCAATCTGCCGCCAGAGCTTTGAGTTTATACCGAGGAACACTCCAAACATCCAATTTTCATATTCTCTGAGACCGAATTTGTCAAAACCCTCGCGCATGCTGAGCTTTACATATTCGTCAAAGCTGAGAAGAGTGTTGTCAATATCTATGAAAACAACCTTGATCATTACAGTTTGTATCCTGTTCCGAAGAATTGCGCAATAAGCCTGCCCGTGTCGTCCGTAACATCTACATTGCAGATTGTAGTGGTTCTGCCGTCTTTAACGCATTTGGCGCTCGCGAACAGCTTTTTGCCCTTAACTCCGTTGATAAAGTTTACGCTTGTTTGGATGGCGACAGAGGGGAGATGTATATTGTTTATTACAGCGGAAAAAGCCAAGTCGGCTACGGTAAAAATTGCTCCGCCCATTACACCGCCGATTGCGTTAATATGGTTTTCGTTTATCTCCATACTGCAAACACAGCTGTCATCTCCGAGCTCGTCTATAACAATACCGCTGTTTGTAGCGAACTTGTCCTTTTTAAAATACTCTCTCGCTTCCTCCAAATTCTTAAATGTACTCATTTTATCACTCCATTATTGTTTTTAAGCTTTCATTTTCGATAATATATAGATTCTATCATTTCAACTGACTAAAATCAACCGCTCTTTCAGTATATTCTTATGCTTTTCTTGAAAGAAGAACCACACACTCAATATGTCTCGAGACAACACCATTGATGTCAGTGCTATGACCGAATTTGTCCAAAATTTTGCTATGACCGAATTTGTCTACCGACACATCCCTGCAAACTGGAATTTATCTGTTTTCCTTAATCATCATTACAGCAACAGCCGTAAGCAAAAGCGGGGATACCCATATTGTTTTGGTATAAAGCAAATTCGATAAAGCAC